>JANYGZ010000028.1 GCA_025362235.1 Ferruginibacter sp.
TTTAAAAAAATAAAACAGCAGCAAATACAAAATGTAATAATTGATCTGCGCAATAATGGTGGCGGCGATATTAATATGAGTGTATTGCTTACAAAGTATTTACGCAACACCCGTTTTAAAGTTGCAGACAGCGCTTATGCTGTTGCAAAATCATTTAACCCGTATACAAAATATATCAATAAGGGTTTTTGGAGTAATATTGGTTTAGCCTTTGTAACCAAAAAGAAAGAAGATGGCAATTATCATTTTGGCTATTGGGAGCGGCATTGGTTTTATCCAAAAACCGATAATCATTTTGATGGCAAAGTGTATATACTAATTGGCGGACTTAGTTTTTCTGCCTCTACCATTTTTTGCAATGCAGTAAAGGGTCAAAGCAATATAACCCTTGCCGGTGAAGAAGCTGGTGGTGGCTGGTATGGAAACAGTGGTTTGCTGATTCCGGATATTACTTTGCCCGAAACAAAATTAAGGGTGCGTTTACCTTTTTTTAAAATAGTGCAGTTTAACCATGCAGACAAAAAGGGATTGGGTGTAGCACCTGATATTTATATAAGGCCAACCGTAGAAGACGTGCGCTACAATGTTGATATAAAAATGAAAACTGTAAAGGGATTAATAAAAGAAAATAACGGTACTAATTAATCTTATAAATTGATAGTAAAATCATCCGCGTCTTTCCAGAATGGAAACTGCAGCCTTACTTTATTTACTTCTTCTTTTTGCAGGGTAATGGTAAACACATCTTCCTCATCTGCCATGTGGTAAAGTACCTGCCCCATCGGGTCAATCACTAAACTGTTGCCGCTGTAGTTGTTTTTATTATCTTTTCCTATACGGTTTACACCCGCCACATAACACTGGTTTTCTATAGCCCTGGCACATAAAAGTGTTTTCCATGCATGGCTCCTTCTTTCGGGCCAGTTGGCAACATAAATCAACATATCAAATTCGGTTTCAGTTTCGGTAGATTGCTGCCTGCCCCAAACCGGGAACCTTAAATCATAACAAATCAGCAGGTTTATTTTCCAGCCTTTTACTGAGGCTATCAGTCTTTTATTGCCTGCTGTAAAATGTTTATCTTCTTCGCCATAGGCAAATAAATGACGCTTATCATAGTAGCCATATTGTCCGTTGGGCAGCATCCATATAAGCCGGTTAAAATAGTCGTCATTCTCTTTGATCATAACACTTCCAGTTATGATTATTTTATTGTTGGCAGCAATATCCTTCATCCATTGCACGGTTTCGCCTTCCATTGTTTCTGCAAACAATTCCGGCTCCATGCTAAAGCCGGTGGTAAACATTTCTGGCAGCACCACTATTTCTGTTCTTTCTTCAATAGCATCAATCTTTTCCTTTAGCCGCTGAAGGTTAGCCGCTTTATCTTCCCACCGAAGGTCTGTTTGTATTATTGTAAGCGTAAGGGACGACATAAATAATTATTTATACACAAATTTACAATAAATTAAAAATGATTAGGTGATTTGAAATATAATGTTGCTAGACATCTATTTGGATTGATTGTGGTTAACCTAAATCGGAACGAACAGTATATGCTTGCCTGATGTAATGTTTATAATTTGACTTAGAATAATGATGTTTGAACTATTTTTTTGGGATGAAATGTCCCAATTATTACAAATGGGTTTGGTGCAATTAAATGAAACTCGCGAGTAGTCCCTAAAAATAAATAGAGGTCTTTCGTTTTTGCAAAATCATCAAAATATTTTGCTTTTACATCTGCGCAAGCTTTGGTTTCATCTCCTTCATGTCGTTTCAAGCTATTCCAATACAAAGCGCCAATTTCCCAATCTTCAATCATAAGGGTTCTTACAATTCCATCATCACTACTAAATTTGAAAGAAAATTTATACGGAAGTTTTTGTACAACCTCGAATGGATTATCAGAGTTTTTGAAAAGGTTTAACTGCTGAGCATTCGCTTTAAGTTTATCTAGTTTTTTCTTATCCCACTCTCGTTCAGCCTTTTCTATTATGAAGTCTATAACTTCTTTTGGTTTGAATACTGCCAGTGAAGTATATTTCTTTTCATGCTTTGCTTCTGCAATAAGTGCTGTCATATTTGTATGAACATTTTGCAGAACAATTTCTTTTCTTAATCGCCAACTATCCTCCGTATCTAAATGAGAAAAAATTTTAAATGCTGTTTCGATTGACTTTGGTTTAAAACTTTCTAAACGAAAATCCGACGTGTTCCTTTCAAGGTCAACTTCAACCCAATCATATTTACTGTATTGTTTATCGTAATCAAGTTTGCGAAAGGGAATTGGATAAATTCTTACCCAGCTACCATCCTGTTTAAACCCTGCAGTACAAACAAGTTCATCGTATTTGTTTGAAAGAGTAGGGTAGGTTTTTACTGCAATAAGGATTTTAGTCAAAGCCATATCAAATATGTTTTAATTCATAATTCCATTCAGGAAGATTTGTAATGGCTTCTGCTAAATACTTTCTGTGGCATTGGCAAATATTTGCTTCAAAACAAGTTAAAGCAATTCGTTTTTTTTGCTTAAGTAAATTAAAAATTTGGTCTTGGTAACTTGTTGTTGTCTTTAAATTTGTTTTCTTGTATATCTCAAAAAGTTTGTCGTAGTCTGATTGCGAATTTAATTCTTGTCTTTGGCCTGATTGGATACCGACTTCTGGTATGTGTAAATATTCAATATCAAGACTTGAACAGAAGTTTTTTAACTGGGTCCTGGAAAAACCAAATTTCATGCTTAAAGGATTATTCCGAACATCGACTAAAACTTTGACGTCATTTTTAATTAACCGGTTTAGGTATTCTTCAAGTGAAATTCCTTCGTAACCAATGGTAAATAAAATTGTTTTATTGCTTTTAGGTTTTGCTTTTAAAACCTTTAAATATTGTTCGGCAGTTAAAATTTCCTTGGCTTTAATACTATTAATTGCAAAGTATTGATAATTTAAATAAGTCAATTTCATTAAAGAATTTGAGCTTAACTTACCATATGTGTTTTTTATATCAGTAAGTATTTTCTTATCAGTTTCGGTTAGGGTTGTAACATAATTAATCTTATCAAGTTTTGTAAAGCTAATATTGTCCTCTGATAACAAGCCGTGTCCTACCATAGCTCTTAAGTCAGCATTTGCTGAAAATGAATAGCAACCATAATGGTAGGGAACAAAGTCGTAGCCTGGTTTTGTTTGCTTAATTGCAAATAAGAAAAGCAGTTTTTGCAAGGATATTTTAGGTAGATTCCCGTCAAAGGCCTGCATTAAAGCTAATATGATTTTCCGTCTGTAAAACATACTGCAATGTTACTAAAATTAGTTGTTAAGGCATAACAGATAATGAATGGTCAGTAATGAATGTTGCTTAATATTCATTTGGGATTGATTTGTGGTGAACCTATAAATCAGGACGAACATTTTGCGAAGTAATACTCACTCTCGATTTTCAGCAATTATTTTATTTACAGGTTCTATTCCCGAAACGATATCTTCATTGCCTTTAAATATGCTTGTTTCAATATTTCCGTTATTAAATACTTCGATTTCTATTCTTGCACCGACAACAGTTAAACAAATCATTATTGTATCCTCTCTATACTTTTCTAATCTATAATGAATTTTTGCGGCATCCAGATCTTGAAGTATTTTATAAAGAGGATGTGAGATGGACTTACTTTGGAAAAGCTGTTTTGCTATATATCCCATAACATACTCCGGAGAAGTTGTTAGTTTAATATCCTCGTTTTCAATAAGTTCATTGATTGCCTTTTCAAGAATGCTCCATTCTTTTGATGATTGGTATTCACTATAAGGAAATTCCATATTAAATATTTTTAGACGTTTTTTGATATTTTGCAAAAAAGTTATTCCTGTCAATACTAAAATATCTGCAATCCTCAACTAATCCAAATTTAATTTTTACACTCATTTGTGTGATATATAAATGTTTTGTTTACTGTTCAAACCAATTGTAACAACAGACCATAGAAGAATTCTACAAACGTAAATTCAACATCTTCTTTAAAAGCATGTGCAAATAAGTCAGTTGAAGTTTAGGAGTATGTGAATTAACTAGTTTTAATGATTGTTCAAATTGGATTGCAAATCCTTCTTCTGATAATAAGTGGATTGTTTTTATTTCTTATATTACATACGAAAAGCAAAGCCATTTATTTAGTAAACAGGTTGCTTTTGTAAACTATTCAGTTCAATAATTAAATAATCAAAACGACTGCTATGTCAAATCAAGAATCCCGTAGAAAATTTCTACAACAAATTGGCGCTGCCACATTAATAACAGCTGCTTCGCCTTTACAATCGCTTGCTGCCCGGCAAAAGGCAGAAGAAAGAATTTTATTTTATGAAAGAAAAATATCCGCTGGTGATAAAATCCGGCTGGGTGTAATTGGCTTTGGCGTGCAAGGCCACTTCGATTTAGAAACGGCTTTAAAAGTTCCCGGTATAGAACTTGCTGGTATTTGCGATCTGTATATCGGCAGATTAGACAATGCAAAAGAAATGTATGGTAAAGATTTGTACACCACCAGGAACTATAAAGAGTTATTAAGCAAAACTGATATTGATGCCGTTATTATTGCCACAACAGATTGCTGGCACTCCCGCATAACCATCGATGCTTTAGCCAAAGGAAAACATGTTTATTGTGAAAAGCCAATGGTATATAAAATTGACCAGGGCCATGGCGTAATTGATGCGCAAAAGAAATACGGAAAAGTGTTACAGGTAGGCAGCCAGCGTGTAAGTAGTATTGGGTTGGCTAAAGCCAAAGAATTATTAGCTGCCGGCGAAATTGGAAAATTAAACATGGTAAATGCTGTATACGACAGGCAGGGATCAATAGGTGCATGGGAATACACCATACCTAAAGATGCAAGCCCCGAAACAGTAGACTGGGATGTATTTATTGAAGCCACAGAAAAAATGGCTTTTGATGCAAAGAAATTTTTCTGGTGGCGGGCGTATAAAGAAGTAGGTACTGGTGTAGCCGGAGATTTGTTCATTCACTTATTGAGTGGTACTCATTTTATTACCAACTCCAAAGGGCCCCAAACTATTTATAGTTCTGGCCAGATCAGTTATTGGAAAGATGGGCGAAACATGCCGGATGTAATGGCCGGCGTAATGCAATACGGCGAAACACCCGAACACCCTGTTTTTCAATTAACCCTGCAGGTTAATTTTATCAGTGGAACCGGGGGCCAGGAAGTAATCAGGCTGGTAGGTTCTGAAGGGGTGATGGATGTAAAAGGAAATGATATCACTATTCGTCATAGCCTTATGCCGGAAGCTCCGGGATTTGGCGGCTACGATTCATTGTTTACTTTCTCCAAGAGCATGAAGGATGAGATGCAAAAAGACTATGATGCAAAATGGACAGCTGCGCAGAGAAAAAGACCAAGCAAAGCGGATGTCACCTTCAAAGCTCCACAGAATTATGATGAACACCTTGATCATTTTACCAATTTCTTTGATTCCATCAGAACAGGCAAACCGGTTGTAGAAGATGCTATGTTTGGCTTCAGGGCAGCGGCACCTGCTTTATCCTGCAATGAAAGTTATTTTAAAAAGAAAATTATTAATTGGGACCCGGTAAATATGAAACTGGTATAAAACTTTTCAAACTTATAATAAAAAAAAGCCTGCAGTGCAAGCCTTTTTTATTTGCTGATTATTTAGTGCTCCAAAGTCTGCGTTTAAGACAATCGTTTACATGGCTTTTAGTTGTAAATTGTTGTTCCATTATTCTGGTTTAATACTCCTTAAACAGCTGCCTTGAGTAATCATCCTGGCAGATGATTGTATCATTGCAAATAACTACAAAATGAAACCTTTTCTATCATTCCCTTTTGTATTGCTTTTTTTAAATTGTTGCATTTTTGGGCAACAAAAACAGTTGCCCAATATCATATTAGTTGTTGCTGACGATCTCGGTTACAGTGATCTTTCCTCCTACGGTAATACAGCTATTCATACACCCAACATTGATGCATTAGGTAAGGAGGGGGTGAGGTTTACGCAGGCATATGTAACTGCGCCCATTTGTTCACCGTCACGAATGAGTATTTTTACCGGCAGGTACCAGCAGAGGTTTGGTTGTGAGTTTATGCCTTACGACAGGCTGCATCCATCCGTTAGAAAAAATATTGAAAAAGGTATTTTCTCACTGCATAAAAAAGCGGGAGACATTACCTCGCTAAAGCCCAATCTTCTTCTTAACCGGTCAGCGTATATCACTGATTTGCCTGCTACAGAAATCACAATGGCTGAATTATTAAAAAAGCAGGGCTACGCAACAGCATTGGTAGGTAAATGGAATCTTAATACCTCTCCCGGTAAATTTCCGGATCAGCGTGGATACGATTACGCATATTATTTTGACGGAGCGCTTACCAAGTATGTAGATGATCCCGTAGATACAAGCAAATATATCAACTGGCATTTGCCCTGGGCTTTTTCTGAATTTGCGGCCTGGGCTCCACGGTATGGATCTACGGCTATCATAGAAGGAAGAAAAGTTGTGAAGGATACAGGTTACCTAACCTTTTCGTTTGCCAATAAAAGCATTGACTTTATTGAAAAAAATAAGGATCATCCATTTTTTCTTACCCTTACTTTTAATGCACCACACGATCCTTTCCAGGTTCCCAAAAATTATTTTGACCGTATAAAAGGAGTACCAGATTCAACAAAACGTGTTTATTATGGCATGATTGAAGCGTTAGACGATGCTGTTGGCAGCGTAATGAATAAGTTAACAAAAGAAGGCTTGTTAGAAAATACCATTGTATTTTTTATTAGTGATAATGGTGGGGCAACCTATACAAGAGCTACAGACAATGCGCCTTTACGTGGCGGTAAATGCACCCATTTTGATGGCGGCCTTTTGGTTCCTTTTTTTATCAGGTACCCGGCAGCAATAAAACCTTCGCAGGTATATAACTATGCAGTATCATCACTCGATATATTTTCAACCATAGCAGCAATCAGCGGCGCTACGCTTTCTGCAGACAGGGCCTATGACGGAGTGAATATCCTGCCCTATCTTTCTTCCGATACCCTGTTGCCGCACAAAAGTTTCTATTGGAGAAATGGTTATTCAAAAGCAATCAGGATTGGCGATTGGAAATTATATGTGAATGAAAAAAACAAAGTGACCTACCTGTTTAATATTGCCCAAGACCGTGATGAGAAACACGATCTCTCTTCAAGCAGGCCCTATAAATTAAAAGAATTGAATGAAGCCTTGCGTCAGTGGGAAAAAAATAATACGATCAAACCTTTATGGCCCAGCGGCGCAGGTGTTTTGATTAACGTAAATGGAAAACGTTTTCATTTTCCTACCTGAGCAGAATCTGCATTTATCCTGTCTTTAATTTTTTCTTTGCTTCATTGTAATTGACCGGAAAATTACTCATCCTCAAAAAGTAACAAGGAGACACAAGTCGAGATCCCTGCCGCTGTTGATAAAATAACAGGAGAAAAATAAATGTTTGAATTTCGTAATTACATATTTCCTTTTTGTTATTCCTGGCCTCGGTACAGCTATATCTTTGTATTATAATTTTAAAACAATTTATCATGAATACAAAAATGCCAACACGTAAATTAGGCAACCTTGAAGTATCTGCCATCGGGCTCGGTTGCATGGGTATGACTTTTTCTTACACACCCTTCCCGGAAAAGAAAGACATGATTGTACTGATGCGAAAAGCAATAGAACAAGGTGTAAACTTTTTTGATACGGCTGAAGTATATGGCCCGTATAATAATGAAGAACTGGTGGGAGAAGCATTAGCTCCTTTTCGCAAGGAGGTAGTGATTGCTACTAAATTTGGTTTCAATATCGTGGATGGAAAAATGGCCGGAATTAACAGCCGCCCCGACAATATAAAAAAGGTGGCTGAAGCATCCCTCAAAAGACTGAATACAGATGTAATCGATCTGTTTTACCAGCATCGTGTTGATCCCAATGTGCCGATTGAAGATGTGGCCGGTGCAGTAAAAGATTTGATTGCAGAAGGAAAAGTGAAACATTTTGGTTTGAGTGAAGCCGGTGCCAATACAATCCGTAAGGCACATGCCGTGCAGCGGATAGCTGCTGTTCAAAGTGAATACTCTATCTGGACCCGAAAGTATGAAGAAGATGTATTGCCAACGCTGGAAGAACTGGGTATTGGCTTTGTTGCTTTTAGTCCGTTGGGCAAAGGTTTTCTTGCTGGCAAAATGGATAGCAATGCAAGTTTTGGAGAAGGTGATATCCGCAAAATCCTTCCCCGTTTTACACAAGATGCCCGTGAAGCCAACCAGGTATTAGTTGATTTACTGAATACCATCGGGGCAAAAAAGAATGCTACCTCTGCGCAAATTGCTTTGGCCTGGGTATTGTCGCGTAAGCCATGGATAGTTCCGATACCAGGCACTACCAAACTACATCGCTTAACAGAGAATAATGGTGCAGCATACATTGAATTAACAGCAGCTGATTTGAGTGAAATTGAAACGGCTTATTCGCAAATACAAATAGTTGGTACACGTTATACCGAAGCAATGGAGAAATCAACAGGGCTGTAACATCAAAAATTTACTTAGTTTCATGCCAGTTTATTTACTCGACATTTTTGACATTATTATCAAAGTTCCCGGGTTGAAAAATCCATTAAGTATTACTATTTTTATTGACATTTATAAACAAACAAATACGGATAAAATGAATATAAAAAGGTCAACCACCCGCCCCAAATTATTTCAAGTGCTTACTGTATGTATGCTCACACTATTTTATTGTGGAAACGTTTTTGCCCAGGAAAAAAGCCAAATGGTTCGACTGGCAAAACTCGTAATCGATTCAGCTCAGCTGGAAAGTTATAAAGCGTTCCTTAAGGAGGAAATTGAAACGTCTCTGCGCATTGAGCCAAGGGTAATTACTTTATATGCTGTGTCTGAAAAAGATCATCCAACCCATATCACTATTTTGGAAATTTATGCTGATACCCTTGCGTACAAAGCACATGTGCAAACGCCTCATTTTATAAAGTACAAAAATGGTACAAAGGAAATGGTTAAGTCACTTGAACTTGTTGCGGCTGACCCCATCGTACCTGGGCTTCAAATAAAGAGAGGCATGTAAACTATTTATTGATCGTATTCTGGCAGTAACTGCCGAAATAAAAAACGCTGCTTATTTCTAAACAGCGTTTTTATTATTTGCAAAAATTTTATCCGTTGCCCGTACGGTGAGATCCGTGGCTACTTCTTCCTCCCCGGCCACCTGATTGCTGCGGACGGCGGCTGCGGTTAAAAGTCTTTATTTTAGGCCCCGCTACCTGCGGTATAAATGAGCCTGCACTTAATGGATAAGGGTGACTATCTACCACAGGGATATTTTTAGTAATCAGTTTTTGAATATCCTTTAGTTCCGTTTTTTCTTCATGATCGCAAAATGAAATGGCTATGCCTGTATTGCCCGCTCTACCGGTACGGCCTATACGATGTACATACGTTTCAGGAACATTGGGAAGTTCAAAATTAATAACATGTGTCAGGTCGTCAATATCAATTCCCCTTGCAGCAATATCGGTAGCTACCAGCACCCGCAGGCGGCCATTTTTAAAATCGCTTAATGCATTTTGCCTTGCATTTTGCGATTTGTTGCCATGTATAGCTGCTGCTGTAATATTTTCTTTATGCAACATTTTTACCACCTTATCTGCTCCATGTTTGGTACGTGTAAAAACCAGTGCAGTAACTATTTCTTTATTTTTTAAAAGATACAATAACAGGCCTGGCTTATTGTTTTTATCAACCAGGTATAAACTCTGGTCAATGGCATCAACAGTAGAGGAAGCCGGTGTTACTTCTACTTTTGAAGGATTGGTTAATAATACATTTGCCAGTGTTTGAATTTCTGGTGGCATGGTGGCAGAAAAGAAAAGGGTTTGTCTTTTTGCAGGCAGTTTTATTATTACTCTTTTTACATCATGTATAAAACCCATGTCCAGCATCCTGTCGGCTTCATCCAATACAAATATTTTTAAATGCTGCAGGCCAATATAACCCTGGCTCATTAAATCGAGTAACCTGCCTGGTGTAGCTATTAAAATATCTACCCCTCTTTGCAATTGATTGGTTTGATGTAATTGCGATACACCACCAAAAATTACCGCATGTTTTAAGCTGGTATATTTTCCGTAGGCCGCAAAACTTTCATCAATTTGTATGGCCAGCTCTCTTGTTGGGGTCAATATAAGCGCCCTGATATGTTTTACACCACGTTCCTGTGTTTTTTCTTCGTGCAAAATTTGTAAAATAGGAATGGCGAATGCCGCCGTTTTTCCGGTACCTGTTTGTGCACAGCCAAGCAGGTCGCGCCTTTCTAATATCAAAGGAATGGATTGTTGCTGAATGGGTGTAGGTGTAGTGTATCCTTCATCTGCCAATGCCTTAAGGATGGGTTCAATTAATTCTAATTTTTTAAAAGCCATTGAATGGTTTAATTTTTATGGGGCTGGAAAGACGTTGCATTTTCTGAATCAGCGAAGCAAATTTATTTACCACATCGGCTTACAACTTGCCGTATTATAAAAGTGGTGCAGGGGGCAAAGGTAGGGGTTTTCTACCAACTGCTATTTCAGGCATTCATAAAACGCTCGTTTATTACAGCTTGTTCAATTGCCCGTTAACTTCAGGAGTCATTAATTGAGGCAGGTTAAACCGTAGTGCAGGAGCGGCTCTTACTGCTTACCATCAATAATCAGCGGCGTATTTCCTTTACCCACTACAATCACTTTTGCATTAGCGCTTAAGGCCAATTCCTTCATCGCTTTTATTTGTTCGTATTGCAATTGCTGGTCGGTAAGGCCCGTGTTGATGATTTTCTGGTAGTCTGCTATACCTTGTGCTTCCACTCTTTTTCTTTCTGCTTCCTGCTTTTCTTTCTGCAATACAAACTCCATTTTTTTGGCATCCTGTTCTGCATTTATTTTTGATTCAATAGATGCTTTTACCGAGTTGGGCAAGGTTATATTCCTTACCAGTAACTGTTCCAGCATCAGCCCTCTTTTTTTGAAATCATCTTCAATGCTTTTATAAATGCGTTGCTGAAATTCATCCCTTTTTGAACCAAACAAATCTACGGCCTGGTAATACACCGCATTGTCACGTATCTTGGTACGGGTAATTGGTCTCACAATTTTATCCCTGTAATCATCCCCAGTTTCCCTTAACAACCGGGGTGCATCTGCCCCAACCACCCTGTATAAAACAGTAAGGTCGATGGTTACTTCCAAACCATCGCTGGTTAACACCCTTATAGCATCATCACCTGCTTTATTGCCTTCGTCATTTACACCACTCATAGTGTAATTTTGTGTTTTCACATCCAGTTTTTTTACATCCATCAAAGGATTTATAAAATGTAGCCCGCTTCCCATCACATCATTTTGTATACTGCCGAATAAACTTTTTACCCCAATTTCACCAGCATCTATCTGTTTGATACAGGAAGTAAAAATGCCCAGCAAAATAAATACGAGTGCCAGTATGCGTGCGGCGCCTGCAAACTTTGCAGCAACCGGGTTGTTTTTTATTACTGCATTGATAGCAATAAAAATTATAAATCCCAATATGATTAATACCATGATAAAATATTTAAGGTGCAAGTTCATTAAAAAAACAATATCCGCCCCCTAAATCCCCCAAGGGGGACTTTTGGAGAGTATAATAATGGGAGGTTTATTCATTCCAGGAAATATATACAGACACAACTTCAACAAACAAAACAGGACTTGCATTTTGCGCAAATCCTGTCGATAAAAATAAGTCTTTTGTAATTATCAGGCTCTTCAAAAGTCCCCCTGGGGGATTTAGAGGGCTTCTTTAATTATTCAACATCAATGGCATAACCAGCATCAGTAACTCTTCATTTGTATCTACTTCAGTTGGTTTAATAATACCCGCTTTTGTTGGGGTACTTAGTTCAATAATTATTTCAGCAGTTTCTGCTGCATTCAGCATTTCAATTAAAAATTTAGCATTAAAGGCAATTTGCAGGTCTTCGCCATCATATTGGCAAGCCATGCGTTCGTTTCCTTCAAAACTAAAATCCACATCCTGTGCTGCCAATTGCAGCTCGCTGCCACTAATACTTAATGCCACCTGGTTGGTACTTTTATTACTAAATACGCTGACCCTGCGCAGGGCGCTTTGAAAATCGTTTTTATTAACTGTTAGTTTATAAGGGTTGTCAATCGGTATCACCACTTTGTAGTCAGGAAAACGGGCATCTATCAGCCGGCAAACCAATTCTGTACCGCCATGTTTTACAAAAAGATGATTGCTGTTATACGATAAGGTTAGCTCATCTGCATTATCAGGTAAGGCCGTTTTTAAAAGATTCAATGGTTTTTTTGGTACAATAAACGTATCTGTTTTAGGACAGCTTACATCATTCCTTTTATACTTCACAAGACGGTGTGCATCTGTTGCTACACAGGTAAGGCCTCCTTTATCCAGTTCAAAAAATACGCCTGTCATTGCCGGGCGAAGGTCATCATTGCTTACAGCAAACAGGCTTTTATTAATGGCAGTAACCAATGCAGAAGAAGGCATGGTAAAAGAATTAGCATCGTCGGCGATGGGCTCTTTAGGAAAATTATCCGGGTTTTCGCCCATTACTTTATACTTACCATTATCGCTGGTAATTTCAATGCCAAAGTTTTTATCAATGGTAAACGTGAGTGGTTGCTCTGCAATATTTTTTAATGTATCCAGCAAAATTTTTGCAGGTATGCACACCTTTCCGCTGTCTTTGGCTTCAATATCCAGATGCACTTTCATTACTGTTTCCAGGTCGGTGGCTACAACAGTAAGTTTGTTTTTTTCAATTTCAAACAAAAAATCCTCTAAAATAGGCAGGACTGTATTGGCATTTATAACACCGCTTATCTGTTGCAGTTGTTTAAGTAAGGCAGAAGAAGAAACAATAAACTTCATAATATAGTTTTATTAAAAACCAAAGATAAAATAATGATGCTAATGCAACCAAGATAATATTAATAATCTGGTTTTTAACCTTTTTGGGCTACAGGTAATAACAAAACGGCCCTTAAAACTGTTGAGCTTTGGGGCATGTTTGTAAAGTATCTGGATTAAGCAAAAAACAAAACCTTTATTTTTGGTTTTATAACCGTTTTAATGCAACAACAATTAACTCCCCGACAGGCATTACCCAAGGCCAAACACTATTGTGCCTATCAGGAGCGTTGCCATAGTGAAGTAAAAGATAAATTATATGGATTTGGCTTAAATACTTCCGAAGCAGATCAAATCATCAGTACACTTATTGAAGAAAATTATTTAAACGAGGAACGGTTTGCCATACTGTATACCGGTGGCCATTTTAGAACAAAAGACTGGGGCAGGGTAAAAATAAAATACCAGTTAAAGAAAAAAATGGTGAGCGACTATTGTATAAAAAAAGCCCTTGCTTCAATAAATGTGGAGGAATATGTAAAGACCTTGACCCGGCTTGCCGAACAAAAATTAAAAATTTTGAGAAATGAAAAGAACCAATTTATCAAACATAAAAAGCTTCAGGATTATTTGCTGCAAAAAGGATTTGAAACTGATTTGATAAAAGAAGTGGTAAACAAAAAACGATAGTAAATACTCCAATAATTGAACTCTTCCAAAGATCAGGAATTAATAAAATTTTTTAACCTTTTAAATTCTTTCTTAGAACGGGTGTTCAATAAAGAATGAAAAGCTGTAGAACATGCCTTTAATAAACGCAATAAAACCGGCTTAACGGTTGTGTTGGTTTTCATACATATTTGATTTATATGCAAAATTAAAAATTCCGTAACTGCCTGTCAAGATTGGTTTTGCGCAAAAACAAAATCGTATTTTCCGAAAAAAGCAGCAAATAAAAAGCATTAAATATTTTCTTTTTTAAAAGTCCAAAAAGTTATTCAAGGCCGGGTATTTTTTTTGTTTGCAAAACTGATACCAAATTTTTGACCATTCTTTTACTAATTGCAACTGTTAAATTTCAAAGTTTTTTAGGTGACCATCTTAATATATTGTAATTTTATAATAATGGAGAATATTCTTCATTATTATATCCAATTTTCTATAATGGCTTTTTTAGACGATGTGCTTCAACCCCCTTCTTATGGATGGAAAAATGCTTCCGGTTATTTTAGTAAACCCTCTTCTAAAATAATTGTCAAAGAATTTTTTAACCGGCTGAATGTTTTTAAAGATAAAAAAAACTGGTTGCCTTTTTTTAGCTGGTTAAAAGTGCTTTTACTTTTCCCTTTTTTTGTATTTTTTGTTACAAAATATTTTAGTGTATGGTTATTGGTTGCCGGTGCTCTATATAGCATGGTACTGATGGGTACACACGGCACAATCTGGTATCACCGCTATTGCACCCATGGTGCTTTCACCTTTCGGAATAGCTGGTGGAAATTTTTTACAAAAAATCTTACGCTTAGTGTTATTCCCGAAGAAATTTATGTTGTATCGCATCATGTGCATCATGCAAAAAGTGATGAGCCCGGCGACCCATATTTTGCAGAAGGTGGATTTTTATATTGTTTTTTAGCTGATGTAAACCATCAGCCGATTGCAAAAGATCTTTCAGAAAAAAATTATGCCCAGGTATTACATTTAATGAAACACACTGGCTTAAGGGGTAACACCTATGCAAATTACCAGGAATGGGGTTCTTTTGCCAGGCCGCTTCCAAGCATTGTAAACTGGATATTGAACTGGAGTTTTTGGATAGCCGCTTTTTATTTAATAGGTGGTATGGCGCTTGTTTGTGCCTTATTTGGCGGTGCATTTATTTGGGCCGTTGGTGTGCGCACTTTTAATTATGAGGGGCACGGAAAAGGTTCGGATAAACGCCAGGAAGGAACTGACCATAACAAAAACGATATGTCTATTAACCAGATATGGCCGGGTTATGTTGCGGGAGAATGGCATAATAATCATCACCTGTACCCTAAAAGTGCCAGGTCTGGTTTTTTACCTTACCAGTTAGATCTTGCATGGTGCTATGTAAAATTGATGTATATCCTTGGCGCTGTAACCAGTTACCGCGATAGCCGTAAGCAATTTTACCAAGAATATCATACCCCTTACCTGGAAAGTAAAAAAGCCAGCAGAAAAATCAGCAGAAAAAAAATGATTATGAATGAGGCTGAGTAATATCAGTAACATTTTACAAACTATTAAAAACCATCGGTTGTAAAATCAGGTAGTTTTTTATTTGTTGTTCATCCCCTAATATGATAAGCTTTTGGCTGTACAAAAGCCCGGATGCCCTGGTAAGATAAAGTGGCACCTAAGCCGGATTGTTTTCGTCCGCTCCATGGTAAAGAAGCACTTACCCTATCGCAACAATTCCAGTACACTGTACCAGTATTCATCTGTTGCATTACTTTTTCTGCCCGCTCAAAACTTTTTGAATATACTGCTGCGGTAAGGCCGTAATTAGTGTCTCCCATTAATTGTATGGCTTCCGCATCATCCTTTACTTTTTGGATGCCTACCACCGGGCCAAAAGACTCTTCCTTCATCAGTTTCATGGAATGATTTACATTAACTAAAACGGTAGGTTCAAAAAAATACCCCTTACCTTGCGGAATTTTTCCACCACACTTAATGGTTGCCCCTAAAATAATGGCATCATCCACCTGGCTTGATAAAAATGCCTGTTGTTCTTTCCTGCTCAGCGGTCCGATATCTGTATTTTTATCAAGCGGGTCACCCATTTTTAATTTTTTGCATTGCACTGTGTAACTGTCTACAAATGCATCATAAATATTTTCATGTACATAAATTCTTTCTACTGCGCAGCAACTCTGACCGCTATTATATATCACCCCTTCCAAAGCATCTGCTGCGGCCTTATCAATATCCTCTATATCATCCATCACATATAAAGGATCCTTACCACCCAGCTCCAATTGAAAAGGCACCATTTTACCGGCAATTTTTTCAGCAATATATTTTCCTGTACGATAGCTGCCGGTAAAAAAATATCCATTCAATGGAAGCTGTAATAATTGTTCGCCCACATTTCCCCTGCCAATAACTATTTTAAAACAATTGAAAGGGATCCCAGCCTTGCATAAAAGGTCCCTGATATGCAAACCGGTCAAAGTGGCGTATTCAGAAGGTTTATAAAAAACAGCATTGCCGCCTATCAATGCAGGAATAAAAACATTTACCCCCACCAGGAAAGGGTAGTTCCAGGCAGAAATATTTGCAATTACGCCTAATGGTTCATACACAATTTTTTCTTTGGTGGCCCCTTCTGTAGTGATCCATTCTTCCGATAAATACTTTTTTGAATGGTCAATAAAAAATTTAATCCGCCCACGTGCCCCATTGATTTCATTATACGACTGCTGCAATGGTTTACCCATTTCGCTGGTGAGTGTGTTAGCCAGTTCGTCTTTATTTTCTTCCAGCAAATCGTAAAATTTTTGAATTACAGCAATTCTTTCATCCACACTAACCTTTGCCCATGTACGCTGGCCTTGTGTAAGCAATTCAAATTTTTCATTGATTGTTTCATCCATATCTTCCTCTATATCCCTGATGATTGCCTCTGTTGCCGGGTTGATAATTTTCATGTGTGCTAATTTTTTAGTAAAGGGATTATTCATTCATCCTCATACATTTTTTAATGAGTAGCTATCTTATTTTTAATGGCATTGATAAATATGTTCCTAATGCTTTTTGTTGCAGGTGAGTCGTTAAGATGAAATTTATACATCCTTTCCGGGTGCCATTGTACTCCAAGGAAAAATGATTTATTGTCTTTATCCTGCCACTCAATACCTTCCACAGTGCCGTCATCAGCAGTGCAATTAATTACTAAGCCTTTCCCTACAATATCTATAGCCTGGTGATGCGCACTATTGATAACCGTTCTTTCAATAGCGGTTATTTCATGCAATAAACTACCAGGTACAATATTTATTCCATGCGCTTTATCGTGTTGCTCAAAACGGTGTATGGCATTTGATATAGTTCCAATATCCTGTTTTAAGTTTCCACCCAGAATACAATTCACCAATTGCATTCCACGGCAAATGGCCAGTAAAGGAATACTATTTTGTTGGCTTATTTCAAATACGGCTATTTCAAATTCATCTCTTTTTTCATTAAAGTGCTGGGGTGCATTGGGATAGTCTGTAATACTACTGTTATAAAATTTCGGGTGTGTATCAATACCGCCTGATAAAACAATACCATCAAAATTTTGTATGCTATCCATTTCGGTATGAAGCGGTGATAAGGTAATTATTTCAATCTGCTCATTACCCTTTAGCCATTGTACATAATTGCTGTGCTTTTCATCTGTGCCTGTATAAGTAACTCCAATTTTAATTTCCTGCTTCATGCTTACAATGCTTCTAAGTATAATTTTTTAAAATCATTTCGGGTAACCGGTTTCGGATTGTTAGGATGACAAAAATCAGCCAATGCCAGGTCCGACAATGTTTCTATATGTTCTTCTTTAACACCAATATCGCTGAGCTTTAGTGGTAACCCTATTTGCTGGTTTAATGCAAACAAATGATTGACCACTGCTTCTCCGGTTGTAGTGGTCAGCTCCATCGCAAGTGCCATTCTTTTAAATTCATTTTCCAATCCGGTTGCATTAAACCGCATGCCATAGGGAAGATTTACCGCATTTGCTAAACCATGGTGTGTATCCAGCAAAGAAGATAATGGATGTGCCAGCGAATGTACCACACCCAGGCCCTTTTGAAATGCTACAGCCCCCATCAGCGAAGCAATCATCATCCTGCTTCTTGATGCCAGGCCTGGTTTGTTTACCGCATCGGCAATAGATTGATTGATTAAAAAAATTCCTTCCAAACCAATACCTGCTGCCAGTGGGTGAAAGTTTTTTGAAATATAGGCTTCCATATTATGTGTCAGCGCATCCATCCCTGTTGCTGCGGTTACAAAAGCTGGCAGTTCCATAGTAAGTAAAGGGTCTGCAAAAACAATCCTTGCCATCAGCTTGGGTGCAAATAAAATTCTTTTCCGGTGTGTGTCATCTTCAGAAATAATGGCGCTTCTTCCTACTTCGCTGCCTGTGCCACTGGTAGTTGGTACCGTAATAAAATAGGGTACCTCTTCTGTTACATATTGATCGCCACCGGTAAGGTCATCATAATCAAAAAGGTCGCGGTGATGGTTAATGCGCAATACAATTGCACGGGCCACATCCATTGCAGCGCCACCGCCAATACCAATAATGCAATCCCTGTTGGTTAATTTGTAGGCATCCCCGCCTTTCAACACATCACTCTTTACAGGGTTTTTATGTATGTCTGAAAATACTTCAACAGCTATGTTTTTTGCTGCTAAACTTTCCTTTATTGCCTTAAAAAAATCCAATCCACTTACCATTGGGTCGGTAACCAACAATGGCTTGTTTAAACCATTTGCCAGTAAATGATCGGGCAATTCTTTTACAGCACCGGCACCAAAGCGAATAATGGTTGGAAAATTAAATTGTCTTATTACATTAAAATTAGTCATGCAAATAATTTTATTTTTCTATGAGAAAACATAGATTCATTTGTCGGCAAAAAAAACGTCTTAACGCCTTAACGGCAAAATCTTTTTAAATTATTTCTAAATACCTTTTCAGTTCCCAATCTGTTACCACTTTTGAAAATTGTTTCCACTCCCATTCCCTTGTTGCGGTAAAATGATCCACAAATGCCGGTCCGAATAATTCTTTTGCAACGGAAGACCCTTTCATAGCCTGGGTGGCTTCCCATAAATTTTTGGGTAAGGTTCCGTTTTTCGTGTCGGCATAGCCGTTACCCTGCGTTGCGGCTGTTTTTAATTTTAATTTATTATTGATGCCGTATAAACCTGCTGCCAGGCAGGCTGCCATTGCCAGGTAAGGATTGCTGTCCGAGCCAACCACTCTTGTTTCTAACCTTGTAGAACTGGCACTTCCAGGCAAAGCACGTAAGGCAGTGGTGCGGTTATCGATACCCCATGTTAAGGTTGTTGGCGCCCATGCTCCTTCTACCAGGCGCTTATAACTGTTAACTGTAGGTGCAAACATGGGCAATATAAATGGCAGGCAGGCTAACTGACCCGCCATATAACTTTCCATTAAAGTGCTGATACCCGATGGCTGCTTTTTATCGTAAAACAGGTTTTGTTTTTTTGCTTTATTCCACAGGCTCTGGTGAACATGCCCGCTACAGCCGGGTAAACTTTCATTGAACTTAGCCATAAAAGTAGCCAGCACACCATGGTTGTGGGCAATCTGTTTTACACCACTCTTAAAAAGTACCGCCCTGTCAGCAGCTTCCAGGATTTCTGAATAACTGATGGCTGCTTCATACACGCCGGGCCCGGTTTCTGTATGTAACCCTTCAATGGGTACACCAAACTTTTTAAGCAGGTCGAACAGGTCGTTAAAATAATCGCTTTGCTGTGCTGCCCGCAACATAGAGTAACCAAACATGCCCTGGGTAATGGGTTGTGTATCGCGGAATTTTTCTTCATATAATTTATTGCCATTATCCACCAGGTTAAACCATTCAAACTCCTGGGAAAAATACGGCGTATACCCGTTATCGGCAGCCTGCTTAATTATTTGTTTTAACAGGCTCCGCGGGCAAACAGGCAGGTCGTTTCCTTTGGCATCCCTAAAATCGGCCAGGAAAAAAGGTATATCGTTTTCCCATGGAACCTGGCGAAAAGTGCCAAGGTCAATTACCGCCGTAGCATCGGGGTAACCGGTGTGCCAGCCGGTGTATTGGGTATTGTCGTAAGCAATATCAGCAGCATCCCACCCAAATACCACATTGCAAAAACCAAAACCCTTTTCCAGTATAGAAACAAACTTTTCAAAACTGATCATTTTGCCACGCAGTATACCATCAATATCAGTAATTGCCAGTTTTACTTTTTCAGTATTTTGTTCTGCCAGTTGCCTGAGTATTCTATCGTGGGGAAATTGTTGTTTGACCATTTTTATTTTGTTTTTACAATAAAATAAAACCAAATATAAGCAAGTGAAAGTATAGCAAAAAAGATGAGCGATAATTTAATATTGAGTGTGATCATTGCAATCATAGAAACAATAGCAATTACCAATGCAGTTATGGGGAAGAGTGGATACATTGGTACACGAAAAGGTCTAGGAAGATCGGGTGATTTTTTTCTTAAAACCAGTACCGCAATCATGGCAAAAATATATAACAGGATGGCGCCAAAGCAGGCAATGGTAATGATATCGCCCGTTTTACCCGTGAACAATGCAATGATCCCTATTACCATATTCAGCAACAGGGCATTGGCGGGTGTTTTAAATTGGGGGTGTATTTTGCCAAACAGAGTAGGTATACAACCTGTTTTACCAAACTCGTAGGTTGCACGGCTCGCCGCTAATATCAACCCATGAAACGATGCTACCAGCCCCATCAGGCCAATGGTTATCAGCAGGTGGTACAACCATCCTACGCTACCCGTTATTTGCGATAATGCCATCGGCAAGGGTGAATCTGAAGCATCTGCACCTGCTGTTGGATATACTACTTTTTCCCATCCACCTACACCAACAGAAGATACAAATACCAGGACGCACAAAATAATCAGTGTAAGCAATGCAGAGCCAAAACCTTTTAGTACATTTTTTTGTGGGTTAACCGTTTCTTCCGCTACATTGGCCACGCCTTCCAATCCCAAAAAAAACCAGATGGCAAATGGTATTGCTGCCCAAACACCCGTCCAACCATGTGGAAATGAATTTTGGGTAAGGTTGGCCCAATGAAAGTGCGGCAGTGTAATACCGCTAAATAGTAATAGTTCAAATACCGCAAAAGCTGTAATGATTAATTCAAACGTTGCCGCTGCTTTTATGCCATACATATTTAATGCGGTAAATAATATATAAGCAGTAATGGCAATTGTCATAACAGAAAATTGCGGAAAGAAAATATGAAAATAAGCCCCGATGGCGGCAGCAATAGCCGGTGGTGCAAAAACAAATTCAATAATCTGTGCCATGCCCGCAATAAAACCAATATCTTTTCCCATGGCCCTTGTGGCATAATCAAAAACACCGCCCGCTTTGGGGATAGCACACGCAAGTTCGGTATAAGAAAAAGTAAAAGTAATATAGAGAATAATGATAAAGAAGGTTGCAATGGCAAGCCCAAGTGTACCACCGGCGGGCAGGCCAAGGTTCCAGCCAAAATACATTCCTGATATTACATAACCTACGCCCAGCCCCCAAAGCATTAAAGGCCCAAGTGTTCTTTTTAATCCTGTTGACGATTCTGCATTTTCTGTAAGGGGTTGTTGCTCCATTTATTTTTATTCTGCTTAAAGATAATCATCAAAGCGTATACGAACGAGCCGTTGTTAGAAGATAATATTTTGCCGTTAAGGCGTTAAGGCGTTTTTCTATCGGCAGGCGAGTATGTGTTGCACATTTGTACTTTTATTGCGGGAGAACTTCCTTCATTTGAAATTGTTGCGTTATTCAGCGGCAATATCTACGAACTTTATTTGATCTTCTCTTCGTATGCTGTCTTTCAAATTGGTGGCCAATATTATGATTCCGTTGAAGTTTTCTATACGCTGCAACAAGTAAGAAACTTCCTGGTTGGCATATTTATCATATGCATCTTTTACATTGGTTCGTTTACCAAACAATGCATCGTCTTCATCAAAAAATAATATCCAGTTTTTGTCTTCCGCATTGCTGAAAACCTTGTTGAGATTCTTTTCTGTTTCGTCTATATATTTACTGGCCACGGCTGATAAATCTATCCTGTATAGATCTTTTTGCATTTTGGCCGCAAGCCATCGGCTGGTATTTTCTATTACCTTTTTATCGGTACCCGTGAGTAATAAATGGTGGGCAACAGTATTATTGCTGGCTTGATTTTGTTGGTCTATAAAATTATACAATTGATTTTTTACAGACTGCGGAATCGTCAACAGGCTATCGTTTGGTGAAATTTTTATACACTGTTCATATGTTATGCTTTTTCCGATTTGAAAAATACAGGCCGTCAATAAAAGCGCCAGTACAAACAGTAAAGCCAATTTGTTGCTCATGGTGATTTATTTTAAAAGTAAAAAATTTAGCTGCCGGCTGTGGGATTTTACTTAAAATTAATCTTCTTAAAGATACTGTCGTAAGGAGGTTATTCAAAAGGTTTATTTAAATAAAAATGTATCTATTTTCAGAACTATACATTTATTCTACGTTTTGTCAGATGAATTTATCGCTTAAACACCAACCATTTTTGGCAAATAATCCGTAACTTTAGTGTATAAAAAAATGCAAAAACAGCAGCCCGATATTATTAACCCAGCCCTGCTTTGGGAGTACGATTTAACTACATTCAATTACGAAAAATCGTACAAAATTGTAATTGAAAGGGTACTGCAATTAGGTAATTTACAAGAATGGAGAAATATGGTAAGCTTTTACTCTACACAGCAAATATTAGACACCATAGAATGGAGTGCCCAGTTAGATGAACGGGATAAAGTGTTTTCTAAATTCTTTTTAACCTCCGAATTTTTAAATGCTGCATAAAAACCCATCAATCATTTCTCCACAGACTTTTCAATTAATTAAGCAATTGCAAAGTTTACCTGACCTAAATAATTTTTATTTAGTGGGCGGAACTTCGCTGGCTCTGCAATTGGGTCATAGAAATTCTATTGATATTGATTTATTTACCCAAACAGATTTTGATGAAAATAAAATAATAAAATTGCTGCAAAACAAGTATAAAACAGAAGAAATATTCAGAAGAAAAAATACAATCATTGCATTAGTTGATAACATAAAACCCGATTTCATAAAACATGATTACCCGTTGATCAATGCACCTGTTACGCAAGAAGGTATTACTTATTTAAGCAAAGAAGATATCGCTGCCATGAAAATACATGCCATTATACAAAGTGGCAAAAGGCTGAAGGATTTTATAGATATTTATTTTTTATTGCAGCAGTTTAGCATGGAGCAGATAATAAATTTCTTTTCAAAAAAATACAGCTATACAAACCCTTTGATTGCCTTAAAAGCGGTTACTTATTTTGATGATATCGATGAAAATACAGACCCCCCCAAACTGCTGCTACCCTTGCCATTGGCGGCCATCAAAAAGCGGATACTGCATGCTGTACAAAAGCCTCATACCACATTTTAGCAAGCCGGGGCAGGATATGAGGTATAGGCCAATTGCATCCATATTCCTGATCCTAAATATTATTTTATCGGCATTATAGCTTTTAATTTAATAACATTTATTTTTAGCCATGAAAGAAACCAAACGTATCATCAGCCTGTTTGAAAAGTTATATGAAGGAAGCCCATGGATTGATGTTAATTTAAGCGGAGCATTATCAAATATAACAGCGAAACAAGCCTCAACAAGGGTGTTTGACAAGTATAATTCTATTTGGGAAATTGTTAATCATTTAATCAGCTGGCGGCTGAATGTTTTAAAGCGTATGCAGGGTAAACTTATTAAGACACCTGACAATAACTACTTTGAAAATGTTATTGATAATTCTGATACTGCCTGGAAAAAAACGCTACAAAAATTAGACGATTCCCAAAAGCAGTGGCGGCAGTTTTTGGACAGCTTTAAAGTTGACAGCTTTTCAAAAGTTTACCCCAATAACCAGATGAATTATTATGAACATATTCATGGAATACTACAGCATGATGCCTATCACCTGGGACAGATTACACTTCTCATTAAATATTTAAACTGAGTCCCTGCTACGCCATCATAAAAAGGATTATTTTGTTGATGTTTGATAAGATGGGTACAAATTTCGATACAACTGTTTTTTATCGTTACTTTCACTGTAAAATATTTTCACCATTAAATAAATTTTACATGACAAATGTAGATTTAGTAAAAGAGGCATATGCCCATTTTGCTTCGGGTAATGTACCTGCAGTATTAGCTTTATTTGACCCTGCCATTGAATGGCACGAATGCAAGGGTATGCCTTTTGTGAAAGGCGATGGCATTTTTACTGGGGCCGATGCAATAGTAACAAATGTATTTATGCCTTTGCCTGTTTCATTTGATGGATTTAACATTGCAGTAAATGAAATATTTGGAGCAGATGATAAAGTGGTAATGGTTGGTTATTACCAGGGAACAAATAAGGCAACCGGAAATGCATTTAAAGCCAATGCCACCCATACATGGACAGTAAAAAATGGAAAGGTGACCCATTTTTTCCAGGCGGTAGATACTGCTACAATTATAAGTTAAATATATTGCTGCTATTATGAAAAAAATACTAATTGTTTTGTGCTGCCTGCTGTTCATCAATAATCTTCGTGCTGCAGATTCGTTATTTATTTTATCGCCCGATAAAACAATCTGTGTAAGTATTTCAACAGAAGCCGGGCTTACTTACAAAATATATGTTGATGGCAAACTGGTTGCCGGTCCTTGCATAATTAATATGGAGCTGGCAGATGGCAAAAAATTAGCTAATTTACTTACGGTTAAATCAAAAAAAATAACTTCCGTTAATGAAACAATTGTTTCGCCGGTTCCGGATAAAAGAATAAATATTCCGGATAAATATAATGAACTCAGCATTTTATTTAAACAGCCATTCGACCTGTGTTTCAGGGTTTACAACGATGGTGCTGCCTATCGCATTACAACCCAGTTTAAAGACAGTATTACCGTTAAAAATGAAACGGCTTTGTTTAAGTTTACAAACGGTAGCCGTATTATAACACCGTTAATGCAGAAAAGAGAAAATGAAGATAAATACCATACCAGTTTTGAAGAATTATATACCAATAAACCACTTGACAGCTTAAATGAAAACGATTTAATGTTTTCGCCGGTGCTTGTTGAAGAAGAAAATGTAACCATTGCCCTTACCGAATCTGACCTGGAAGATTATCCGGGTATGTTTCTTAAAGGCAGCAGCCAATTTTTGTTGCAGGGTGAATTTGCAGGCTATCCGCTGGAAGAAAAAAATACCGATGCCGATTACCCGGAAACCATTGTAACAAAACGGGCCAACTATATTGCCAGAACAAACGGTACAAGAAATTTTCCCTGGCGTGTATTAATGATTGCAAGAGAAGACAAACAAATTCCTGCCAATGATTTGGTTTACCGGCTTGCGGCACCCTCCACAATAAAAGATGTTTCATGGATACATCCAGGCAAGTGTACCGATGAATGGATCATTGATGTAAACCTTTTCAATGTTGCTTTTAAAACAGGTATAAACACTGCATCGTACAAATATTATATCGATTTTGCCAAACGCTTTGGCTTCGACAGAATTATGATGGATGCAGGATGGAGCGACACCAGAGACCTGTTTAAAATAAACCCTAATATCAATATGGATACCCTTACCGCTTATGCAAAGGAAAAGGGTATTAAAATAAGTATGTGGACCTGTGCCTTAACATTAAACCGTCAATTAGACAGCGCTTTAAACCAGTTTAATAAATGGGGTGTTGATTTTATAATGACTGATTTTATTGACCGTGATGATCAGAAAACGGTGAATTTTTTTAAACGTATTGCCGAGGCATGTGCCCAGCATAAAATGATGATTATGTTTCATGGCGCTTACCCGGCAAAAGGTTTTAACCGCACTTATCCAAACAACGTTACCAGGGAAGGTGTACTGGGTTCAGAATACAATGCATGGAGCGATAAACCTTCTCCTGAGCATGATGTAACCTTACCTTTTACACGTATGCTTGCGGGCCCATTTGATTATGAACCCGGCATTTTAGACAATGCTACCAAAGCACAGTTTAAACCTATATGGGGCAAGGTGATGAGCCAGGGAACAAGGTGCCATCAGCTGTCTATGTTTGTGGTATACGATAACCCTTTGCAGGTTTTTTCCGGCAATCCTTCACAGGGATTTTTGGAACCTGAATTTATGGAGTTGTTTGGCAGCATTCCTTCTACATGGGATACTACCATTATACTTAAGGCAAAGGTTTCCGACTATATTATTACCGCCCGCAAAAAGGGCGATGACTGGTTTATTGGCGGCATGACAGACTGGACAGCAAGAACATTTGATATTGATTTGGATTTTTTAACTGCCGAAAATTATGAAGCTACTGTATGTGTTGATGGCATCAATGCTGAGCGGTATCCATCCGACTATATTATAAAAACTTCCTCCCTAAAAAAAGGTGATCATATTCAAATTGCAATGGCACCCGGTGGTGGTTATTTGCTGCGGTTAAAAAAGAAATAGCCGTTTAAATTACAGGTAGATAAAATAGTTAAAACGTTCCTCATAGCTTTTTTGTAAAAGTGTGCGACGCCCAAAATGTTCCACAGAGTTGCTTCTTTGCCCGGACAATAATTTTTATGTCTAATATTTTTCAATCAAATCAAACGCCTGTTCTTCCACATCTCCGGCCCTTGCGTTGAATGTTGTTTTGCGGGTACTAAAAAATAACAGGAGCCATGCCAGCAAAATGCATGCTGCCATTACACCCGTCATGGGCAGGGCGTTGTGCGGAATAAATAACCCTACCACGGCCGATGCCAATGCGCCGACGCCCATTTGTATTGCACCCATTAATGCAGAGGCGCTGCCTGCATGTTTTGTAAATGGTGCCATAGATAAAGCAGAAGAATTGGGGAAGTTAAAACCCTGGCAACTCAGGTACACAAATATTAAGGCGATGGTGCTGTATAGGTTTAGCCATCCAAGGGCGGTTGCGGCAAAAAGTACCAGGCCCGCAATGGTTTGTATGGTTAATGTTGCCTTTACAATTTGCTGGCTGCTGGTTATTAAGCCTGCTGCAATTAATGCAAAAATGCCGCCATACTGCTGTTCGGTAGTGCCAAATAATTCCATAAAAACATAGGGCGAGCCGGCGAGGTATGCAAATAAACCTGCAGAAGATATGGCACCGGTAACAGCATAAATAAAAAATTGTGGCTGCCGTAAAACTATCCAAAAACTACTAAGAATAGGTTTGGGTTGTAGGGAATAGTTGGGGTCGGGCTGTTTACTTTCGGGCAGCCAAATAATAACGGCCACCAGTAACAGTACTGCAAGCACAGTCAATATTATAAAGATGGCGTGCCATCCAAAATGGGTAATGATATAACTTCCGGCAGTGGGTGCAATAATGGGCGACACCCCTAAAATTAAAATCATGTACGAAAATATTTTTGCACTTTCTTCTACAGGAAACATATCCCTGATAATGGCCCTGGGTGCAACCATACCAACACAGCCACCAATTGCCTGAAAAAAACGCAGTACAATTAATACCTGTACCGAGCTTGTAAATACACACCCGATTGTTGCCAGTATGTACAATAACAATCCTGCATACAAAGGCATTTTTCTTCCATACCTGTCAAGCAAAGGGCCACATAAAACCTGCCCGATACAAACGCCAATAAAAAAGCTGGATAAAGAATACGCCACTGTTTCTATAGAAGTATGCAGGTCTTTGGCTATGGCCGGAAACCCCGGTAAATACATATCAATTGAAAACGGCCCGATTGCAGATAAAAAGCCGAGAATTAAAATAATGGTAGCTCTGTTTTTACTATTCATGCTGCTGATGCGATGTTTATTATTTTGTAAAAATATTTTAGTTTGGCAGAAAGGCTTTTTTTATTTTCATCATTTTCCGAATCGTCAAATTGCAATGCCCATTTTAAAGGCCGTCTCTTTTGGGTATTTTCCTGACTTTGTCAATATGCTTAAAGTAAAACAATCCTATCCTTGTAGGCTCCAGCGGAGCGGTCGCTTACTGTTGAATAATTCAAGTTGGGGGGCGTACCTACAGCACGCAAATACAGTGAGCGTAGTCTTATTACAAAGCGATAACTCCTATGGGGTTAAGCCTCCTCGCATTTCAATATGTTACTTTACAAGTAGCGGTATTCCAATAAAATTAAAACGGCATACAATAAGTACAACAGTACAATTTCATTTTGCATAAGGTTGTAAGGATTTATTTACTTTTGTTAGCTATAAAAAATACATATGAAATTATTAGCAGGAAAAACAGCCATTGTAACCGGTGCAGCACGTGGTATTGGCGAAGGAATTGCATTGAAATTTGCAGAACAGGGTGCTGCCATAGCATTTACATATGTTAGTGACAGTAGTACTGAAAAAGCAAAAGAGCTGGAAGTTAAATTGATTGCATTAGGGGTAAAGGCCAAGGCTTATCAAACTAACGCCGGTGATTATGCGGCTTGCGAAAGTTTTGTCAATGATGTTTTAAAAGAATTTGGCCAGATAGATATCTGCGTTAACAACGCAGGTATCTCAAAAGATAATTTACTGCTCCGCATGACCCCTGAGCAATGGGACGATGTAATGCAAACCAATTTGAAAAGCGTTTTTAATATGACCAAACAGGTGATACGCCCGATGATGAAAGCCAAGAGTGGCAGCATTATCAATATGAGCAGTGTTATTGGCGAAATGGGTAATGCAGGCCAGAGTAGCTATGCCGCCAGTAAAGCTGGTGTGATAGGTTTTACAAAAAGCATCGCTAAAGAATTGGGCAGTCGTAATATCCGTTGCAATGCAATAGCTCCAGGTTTTGTGGAAACAGATATGACCAGTTATTTACAGGATGGCGCCGCTGCTGATAAATACAAAGCTGGCATTCCTCTGGGACGTTTTGCTACTACAGAAGACATTGCAAACGTTACTTTATTTCTTGCATCCGAGCTGGGCAGTTATATTACCGGGCAAGTTATTAGCGCCTGTGGTGGATTGAATATTTAGTATAAATAATATTATAGAAAACGGTTGTCTCTAAAATAAGACAACCGTTTCATTTTTAGTGATTTCTATTGAGGGCCAATAATTATCAGCCCTGTTGTATTATATCTTCTTCATTAATGATTTTTGCAAAACCGTTAATTGAATAAAATCAACCCTTTGATTTTAATTGTTTGGGCTTAGGTTTTACTGAGTTTTTTTTAAAGGCAACTTTGTTACAGGAACTGAAGATTTCTTTACCGGTATTTTGACTTTTTCTCCGTTAAAACTAAATCTGTAAATACTGTCAATATCCTGTTGCCCGTTATGTATGACACTTAAATCCTTTACTAAACCGTCCTGTAAGCCATATACCCAGCCATGCAAATGTAATTCCCTGTGGCTCCAGGCTTCCTGTACAATTGTAGTCTTTGCCAAATTGCGAACCTGTTCCAATACATTTAATTCTGTAAGCCGGTTTGCTCTTTCATTTTTATTATGTATTGCCATCAGCTCTTCCTCATTTTTATAGTATACATCTTTAATATTGCGTAACCAGTTATCCACAAAACCATGATAGGTATTTGTCATAGATGCCAGCACACCTCCGCAGCCGTAGTGGCCACAAACTATAATATGCTTTACTTCTAAATATTTTACCGCATACTCCAGAACGCTCAATAAATTGGTATCGGTATGTACTACCAGGTTGGCGATATTGCGGTGTACAAAAATTTCACCACTTTGAGTGTTGGTAATTTCATTGGCAGGTACGCGGCTATCGCTGCAACCTATCCACAAATAATCAGGCTTTTGCCCCTTTGCTAAATTTTTAAAATACTCAGGATCCTGGAAAACTTTTGTTTCAGAATATATTTGGTTTCCCCTGATTAATTTTTGATATGACTTATTCATAATAATATTTTTTTAGGTTAGTGCACAGATTGCACATTTAATAAATTTTCGATTCGGTATTTTTCCTGGAACCCTGTTAGTTCACAGGTAATATTTTTGAGCGGTGCTTTTATATCCCTGAATTCTTTTATCAACTCCAATACATCAAAATCTATATAGTCTGTATTAGAAGCATCAATTGTAACATTGGTATTAGCAGGAATATGATCAAGGGTTTGCCTGATCGCTGCTTTATTTAAAAAAGAAACTTCTTCGGAAAGACGGATACTAATAACATCATTTTGCTGATGTTTATCTTTATGAAAAAAGTAAGAATTTTTAAGATTGCCGTGGAGGATTGCACCAAATGCAGCAATTAAACCTGCAACAACACCTACCAATAATCCTTCTCCTTTTAAAGGTGGATACAAGCCAAATAAATCTATGCTTATAATTACGCCAACAGTAATAAAAAAAGGTATGTATTGATACTTGCCATTTTTTATTATATTCTTAAACACAGATATTTTACAAAGTTTGTACCCTGTTAAAAATAATATAGCTGCTAAAGCAGATAATGGAATATAATTTAGCAGGCCAGGAATGGTAACCACACAAACCAATAATAAAATTCCATGAAAAATAGCAGCTAATTTAGATTTGGCTCCTGCATTTACATTGGCGCTGCTTCTTACTATTACACTGGTAATTGGTAAACCCCCGATTAAACCAGAAACAGCATTTCCGATACCCTGCGCAAATAACTCCCTGTTAGTATTGGTAACTTTTCTTTCCGGGTCCAGGTTGTCAATAGCTTCAATACTTAGTAAGGTCTCCAGTGTAGCAATAATCGCAATCATAATTCCGGTAACAATTACTTTACTGTTTAAAAAACCACTAAAATCCGGCAGGGTAAAAAAGCTGAAAAACTCCCCGGCACTTTTAGCTGCTTTAATTTGTACCAGGTGATTATCTGCCACTTCCAACGGGCTTTGCGTTGCTTTAAATATTTCATTAATTAAAACAGCTGCAATAACTGCTACCAATGCGCCTGGTACAAATTTCACTTTATTTTTTATAAAGGGTTTATCCCAAACAATCATTATCAAAATAGATACGATACATATAAATAATACCCCAACTTCTATATGTTGCAATGGCTCCAGCAATTTGTGCCAGTCTTCAGTTCCAAAAGAAACCAATTCAGTCAGGTTGCCCTTTTCTTCTTTTTCGTAGCCGACCGCATGTGGAATTTGCTTGGCTATAATCAATATTCCAATACTGGTGAGCATGCCCTTAATAACACTTGAGGGGAAATAGTTGGCAATGCCGCCTAACCTTGCTACACTCATCAATATTTGTAAAATTCCTGCTATTAAAACCGCACAAAGAAAAAGATCAAATGCCCCGATATTGGTTATTGCGGCTAATACCAATGCTGCCAAACCTGCCGCTGGCCCGCTTACGCTGAGTTTTGAACCGCTTAAAGAACCAATTACAATACCTCCAATGATACCCGATATCAATCCACTAAAAAATGGTGCCCCGGATGCCAAAGAAATTCCTAAACAAAGCGGTAATGCAACCAAAAAAACCACAAGGCCCGATGGCAAATCATTTTTTAGATTTTTAAATATAGACTGTTTTAAACTTGACATACTCAAACAAATTTTTTAAACGGTGTTACAGTAAGGTGCACTTATTCTGCTAAATACAAAGCACACAGAATGCTGTGTGTAGCCCACAGAATTATTAAAATGGAAATGAACATTGCAACAATGCCCTTACAATAATTAAATGAAATTAGATCCCTTTTTAAATGTTTTAGGCCCTTACATCTGGAGGGGGAGATACTACATCTGTGGAATGATTAGATGGTATTTGATCTGAAGAATGCAGGTAAGCAAGAGTTTTGCTTTCTGCAGAAATTGCTATGCAAGAGGAAATGGACGGAGGAAGAAAATGTGGTTCTAAGCTATTTTCAACTTTACCACAATCACCTGCATTATGAGGCAATTCTTCTACCCATTGATTGGTGCTAAGCATTTGGCCTATTTGAGTAATAGGCAGCATTTGCAAAGTCATCAACAATGCTAAAAACAATGCTATGATTTTTAATTTCTTCATTTTTTAACTGATGCAAATATATGTTCAAAACATTTTAGATTAAAAATGTTAAAGAAACTTAACAATTTTTTCTTCTGAGATATAACTAATCTCTTAATAATACATATATTTAGTCAGGATAAATAAACACTTCTTGCTTTTGTATATTTATCTTTTAGCCAACCATAACAATGACGGGCATTGAAATAAAAATAGACAAAAATGTTATTACATAAACGACAAAGTATTTTTTATATTCTTCAAAAAATAGAAATTGAATTCTTTTCTACACTTGTAGTTGCATTATCAGTTTCTTTTTTGACCTTTACGTTTTCTTCAGCCATTCCAGAAATGCCCATTTCTGTTCCTGCATTTTTAGGAACAGCAATTTCTGTTCTTTTATCTTTCAAACTCAGCCAGTCTTATGACAGGTGGTGGGAGGCACGAAAAATATGGGGAAGCATCGTAAACGAAAGCAGAAGTTTTACAATGCAATTACAATCTTTAGTTGCTAAAGGTAACGACAATGACATAAGGCAAATAGCGTTTAGGCATATTGCCTGGTGTTTTAGTTTAGGACAATCTTTAAGAGAATTAGACCCACTAAAAAATTTAGAAAACTATATTTCAGAAGATGAGATAAAAAATATTAGTACCCATAACAATAAACCTTTGGCTCTTTTGCAGTTAAACACATTGCAAATAGCAGCACTAAAAAACGATGGTAAAATGGATATTTTTAGCCAAATTCAACTTAATAAAACTTTGGCGAATTTTTCAAATTCAATGGGAATGGCTGAAAGAATAAAGAGCACTGTTTTTCCTGTAACGTACCGTGTTTTTCTTCATTTTATGATCTACATATTTGTTATTACTCTTTCTATTTCATTAGGCGATGTTAATCCTATGTTTGAAACCCCGCTTTTATTAATAATATCTTCGTCATTTTTCGTGTTAGAAAAAACAGCGACACTTTTACAAGACCCATTTGAAAATAAGCCAACTGATACCGCAATGACGACCATTGCAACCAATATTGAAATTAATATAAAGCAATTATTAAAAGAAGAAGATATACCCAATCCTTTTCCAGCCAGTAAATTTTATTCACTATAATTATATCAAAAAAATAAAAAGCAGCAGTAAATAAAAGCAACTATAAACCTGCACATTCATTCTTTAACTACGCAACATTAAACTTATTATTATGCAGACATACGAAAAATTATTACTCGAAAATAAAGCATGGGCACAGAAGCGCATCGAAGATGATCCTGAATTTTTTGAACGGTTATCTCATTTACAAGCGCCCGATTTTTTATGGATCGGCTGTAGCGACAGTCGTGTACCTGCCAACGAAATAACCGGCACCCAGCCCGGCGAAATTTTTGTACACCGTAATATTGCCAATCTTGTAATACATACCGATGTAAACCTGCTGAGTGTTTTAGATTATGCAGTGGTACATTTAAAAGTAAAGCATGTAATTGTTTGCGGCCATTATGGTTGTGGTGGTGTTAAAGCTGCCATGAGCAATACAAGTTATAACCAGGTATTAAACATGTGGCTCAGGAATATTAAAGATGTTTACCGCCATAACAGGCAGGAACTGAATAATATAACTGATGAGAACCTGCGTACAGACCGGCTTACAGAATTAAGTGTGATAGAACAGGTACAGCGGCTTGCCAAAACATCCATAATTCAAAAAGCATGGAAAGAAAGAAACGCACCCGATTTGCATGGATGGGTATATGGTTTAAAAGATGGTTTAATAAATCCTGTTTATGAAATGAAGGCCAACTCAGAGATTGATCCGTTGTACGAATATCATAATTTATAAATTACAAAAGCGATAAGAATAAATTACGTTGCGCATTAGAACAGCGGCAATCCAATTGTTTTAGTAAAGTAAAGTTTGTTTAATTATTTGGCTCCCAGTCGTTGTAATTAAACCATTTCTCTTCTTTATTTTTCATAAATTTAATTACTCGCTTATCGGGTTTTTCCCAAGTTTTTGTTTTCGGGTTATAAATTTTATAATTTTTGTTGTCATAATAAATAATTCCTTTTTTGTCGCAACTTTCTAGTAATAGTATTTTAATAAACAATTTCTCCTCGTTTCTTTCTATTATTTTTCCTTTGGCTAAACAAATGTCTTTGTCAAATTTTTCTTCTTGTTCTTTTGTTGAATACCCTAATTCGTATTTATAAATAATTGTGTCGCCTATTTCATATTCTGCAAATTCCTTTTGTTTCCTTTCTAGTTCTTACTTTTTAGATTTTTCCCAATAGTCTTTATAGTACTGAATTTGTTCGTCAAGTTTAATAGCTTTACTGTTCAAATACCTATGGTAGCTATCTAAAATAATTCCAGACATATCTTCTGGGTTATAAATTCCTTTATCGTTGAAAAATTTTGAAAGTCTCGAACCACCCCAAAGCTGCCAATTGTTTCTCATCCACATTCCAAACCCAAGATGAACTTTACTGGAAAAATCATCTTCTGTCAAATTTTTCACTTTTAGTTTTATGCTGTCATCCCAAAAAGAATTTATTTGATTAAAACAGTCTTCAAGATTTTGGGGTATATAAATCCCTCTTAAACTATCTGTAGTAAATTTAATTTTATCTTCCGCAGTCCATTTTTTTTCAATTTCCTGAAAAGGCTGATAGACTAAATCTTCGTCAAATTGCTTACCTAATAAAAATCTTTTAAACGCTATTAAAATGACTTCTGTTTGGTGTGAAGAAATTCCTCTTGATTTTAAATATTTAACAATTGCAGAATTATCGTTTTCGTCACTTGTCCATTCAAAAATAGTTTTGTATTCACCGTCCCAAGGATAACTTAATCGCTTGATATCTTTATCATCAGTTATTTTAATAATTGTTTTTAAACTGTCAGGGCAATCAGAATTTAGAAACGCAATTGCTTGCTTCAAATTTTTCGGAACTTTCTTAATTTGTCCAAAACTACTTATGATGGTGAAAAGTAAAATTGCTAATGTGTCTAGGATAATTTTCATAATAGTCAACAATTATTTTTATCGTTTTCTTTTACTAAGATAGCCATGCCATAAAATATAAGCTGAAATTGTTTGATAAGGTTTCCATTTTTCAGCAATTAGCCCAATCGCCTCTTTTGAAGTTTCCTTTGGTAAGCCCATGGTTTCTTTTACACTTGTAAGCAATGCAATATCACCCAGAGGAAAAACATTACAACGCTGCAATACCATCATTAAATATACATCTACACTCCAGTTACCAATACCCTTTATTTTTGTAAGTCTAGTCCTTACTGCATCATTACCCATTGTATGTAATTCCTGCAGATTAAGCCGGCCGCTTATTAATTCCTCCGCCAAATGTTTTGTGTAAATAATTTTCTGCCTGCTGAAATAACAGGCCTTCAATTCTTCGTTTGATAGTGCCAATAAATTTTGCGGAGATATTGCAATAATTTTTTTTTTCAGCTTATTAAACGCCGCCAATGCAGATGCCAGCGAAACCTGCTGTTCTAAAATAATATGAATCAATGTCTCAAAACCGGCTGCACGTTTCCACAATGGCGGATAACCATATTTAGAAATAATTGATTGTAAGGCCGGATCTTTTATTGCTAACTCATCGCAAATAGATATAAACTTTTTATCGGTAAACCTCTGGATGGCCGGCATGCTTCACTATAAAATTTTCGGACTTATTAACGCTTTTATTTTAATTTGTTCAATAGCATTTTTTGTAAAATCGCTTAAAACCAAATTGCCGCTAATAACAGCCTGCTTCTTTAAAAGTTCATCCCAATGTTCTGTTCCCTGCCATAACATGTTTTTAATTGCAGACATTGCAGCCGGGTTGCTCTGAGCTAAATGGTTGGCCAACCGAAAAATTGATTCGTCCATATTCTCAACTGTTTCGTGTACCTCTGCAAATAAATTTTTCCTTTTGCCCCATTCACTATTACGCCACATCGTGGAATCTATTGTAAGTGCACTAAATGCAGCTACGCCAATCTTTCGCTCCATTACCGGGCCTATCACAAAAGGGCCAATGGCTATGGAAAGTTCACTTAATTTTATTTCGGCAGTTTGCAAAGCAATGGCATAATCGGTTGCGGCTACCAGGCCGACACCACCGCCAACACTTTTCCCTTGTATTCTGCCAATAATAAGTTTGGGGCATTTGCGCATTGTATTTATCAGGTTTGCAAAACGGCTAAAAAATGCCAATCCTTCAGATTCCTTTTTTATCGCTGCCAATTCATCAAAACTTGCACCTCCACAAAATGTGGTTTCGCCTGCGCTTTTTAATATTATTACTCTTGTTTCTACATGGTTACCCGCCCGGTGAATTTTTTTTTCTAAGTCTTCTAAAAGCGTGCCTGGCAGGCAATTGCTTTTTGGATGAAAAAATTCAATAGTAGTAATGCCTTTGTGGGTTTCTGATTTTACATACGCTTCGTCCATAAATATTTTTTAAAATTTACACAAATGTTTTTGTTTAGTTCTGAGATACATTGTTGCAAGATAATTTTTATACTGAAACAATTGGTATCAAAAAAAGAAGGATTAAAAGCTTGCTAATGCTGCATCAATTAAAAAAGCTTTAATTTCATCATCTGGCACTTCAAATCCTGGCATGTACTCCACCTGTTCCGTATAATTTATATCATCAAAATAACTTAGCTGCTTTTTAAAAAGTACAGGATTAAACACATCACTAAATAAAGCTTTTGCTTTTTTACTTATCTCTCTAACCGAATAATTATTTTTTATTATGAAATACAGATCAACATAATCTTTCCATTTACCACGTCCTCCTAATGCAAAGGCTTTCATTGCTGCAAGAGTTAGTAAATCAGGCATCGTAAAATAATCCTTGTACCCGGTATCTGAAACTATTTCAAAAGGAAATTCAAAAAAAGTAATTTTTACTTCATTAAGTATAAAATGGATTTGGTCTGGCAACGAGATAATTATTGTTGATTTAAACCCAGATTGCGACACTTGCTTTTTAATGCCTATGCTATTAATTTTTTCAAAAGTGAATAAATCAAAATCAATTGAGTTTCTGTGGCCAATATGAAAAGCAATAGCCGTTCCTCCAACCAAAAAATATTTTTTTTTATACTTCTTAATAAATGGAAGCAATTCAACCTGTTTATCACTTAAGATTTCATCATGCATATTTAGCAAAATATAGTTTAAAATAATTTTTTGCTAAGCTTGTGTAATTATTAGCAACTCTTTCAGAGGTATTTATTTGATTTTGAAAAACAGTGCTAACTTCTTTTATTCCGACAATCCTAAATAACTCTTTTATACTATCCTCCTCAGCATAATTCAAAAAAAATTCCACCACTATAGGCAAGGGCAGGTTCTCCTTTTCACTGTCTTTCGAATACCAGAATAAGTGTGCGTTTTTCCGGATTAGCGCTTTTAATTCAGGAGAATTTTCCATACCCAAATATACAAAATTAACCGCTTTTACTGTTGGCTTTTATGCGGCATCCCGGTAAAAAAGTGTACAGAATTATACTATTTTTTTTTATTGCTAAACCAATTTTTTAGCTACCATGGTCAGTATAGTTGCCGCACCCACAATTTCGTTTGTTTCATCTATCATTTCCACATACCATTTCACAATTCCCTTATCAATATCGTCACCTCTTTTTTTGTCTTCTGGTTTCTCTACAATCCTTTTATCGTTAGGTAATTTTTCTTTACAGGTAAACCGAATATGTATCTCACTGCCCGGATAAACAGGTTTTGTAAACCGTAATTCGTCAATGCCATAATTTAACAATACTGGATTTTTGTGAGAGCCATCTACAAACAAACCTGCGCCAATGCTCATAATAAAATAACCATGGGCTACCTGTTGCTCAAACATGGTGCCTTCAAAATTGGTGTTAGTATTGTGAGCATAAAAATGATCGCCGCTTAAGTTGGCAAATGCATCAATGTCTTCACTGGTAATTGTTCTTGCTGCTGTAGTAATCTGATCCCCAATCTGCAATTCTTCAAAATATTTTTTAAAGGGGTGCTTGCCTGGGTTATTGCCTTTTGCATGTGGTTGGTAAATATTGGTAATGGCTGTAATGGTTGAGGGAGAGCCCTGAATGGCTGTGCGCTGCAGATAATGTTTTACACCACGCAGGCCGCCCATTTCTTCGCCTCCACCTGCACGGCCCGGACCGCCATGTACCAATAAAGGCAGGGGCGATCCGTGGCCGGTACTTTCTTTGGCGCATTCATTATTCAACACCAAAATACGGCCATGGTGTGTTGCAGCACTGATTACATATTTCTTCGCAACAGCATTATCAGCAGTTACAATGGAAGAGCACAAACTGCCTTTTCCCATTTTACTTAATTCAATAGCCTCCTCTAAATTTTTATACGGCATAATGGTGCTCACTGGTCCAAATGCCTCCACACTATGTACTTCCTGCGATGCAAATGGTTTGTCATTCATCAATAATACAGGAGAGAGGAAAGCCCCATTAACTGCATCTGCATCTACCAGCTCCACACTATCCAGCGAGCCATAAACAATTTGTGAAGATGCTAATAATTTTTGTACCTGTTCCTTCACTTCATTGCGTTGTGCCTGCCCCGCTAATGAACCCATGCGCACTTTTTCATTTAAAGGATTGCCTATAACCGTTTGGGCCAATGATACGGCAATGGCCTTCCACAAATCTTCCATTTTATTTTCGGGTACAAATATGCGGCGTATGCCGGTACATCTTTGCCCGGCTTTTAATGTCATTTCTTTGCGTACTTCTTTTACAAAAATATTCCACTCCGGTTTGTCCGGTGTTACATCCTCTCCCAATACAATACAGTTTAAACTATCTGCCTCCATGGTAAAGGGAACAGACTCTTGTAAAATATGCGGATTGGATTTTAGCATAAGCCCCGTAGATGCCGAGCCCGTAAAAGTTACCACATCCTGGCTGGTAACGTGGTCCAGTAAATCACCTGCACTACCGCATATCAATTGCAACGCTCCTTCAGGTAATATTTTGGAAGCGATAATTTCTTTTACAAAAGCTTCTGCTAAGTAACTGGTGACTGTAGCCGGTTTTACAATGGCAGGCATTCCTGCCAATAAATTCACCGCAATTTTTTCCAGCATTCCCCAAACCGGAAAGTTAAATGCATTTATATGAATTGCTACACCCTCTTTGGGTACAAGGATATGGGTACCCATAAAAGTATTTTGCAGGCTCAGGTTATGGCTTTCTCCATCAATACAAAATGTTTCATCCGGCAATTTCCTGCGTAAAGAGGCATTTGCGAAAAGGTTGCCGATTCCTCCTTCTATATCTACCCAGCTATCAGCTTTGGTGGCTCCTGTCTGGTAACTTATTTGGTAAAATTTTTCAAGATGGTTTCTTAAATGCATCGCCAATGCTTTCAGCATATTTCCCCTTTCGTGAAAAGTCATTTTGCGTAAAGCCGGGTTGCCCACTGTTCTTGCATAATTGGTAATGGAGGCAAAATCCAATCCCTTTGTTGTGGCTGTGGCGATAGCGTCTCCTGTTACTGCATTGTATAATTGCTGCCCATCCCCATCGCCTGTTATCCAGTTACCGGTAATATAATTACCTAATTTATTCATATGACAAAAGTGTTAAGTTTTTAGCCTAAGAAATTGAATCAATTATTTTTAATTTTAATTCCTCAGAATAATCTTCTTCATAAATTATTGAAGTTATAATTTCAAATGGCTTTGTTGCATGAATGTGAGTGTGGATAAGTTTTATTATTTCGAAAAAGGTTGAATGTTACCCACACGGGTTAAAATAAAGGATATAGTTAAGTTATTTAGTTGTTGCGAAACAATTGCTAACAAAAAACTACAT
>JANYGZ010000090.1 GCA_025362235.1 Ferruginibacter sp.
TCATCTAACAAGCTATGACAGCCTGGCATTTTTTAGAAGAATCATTTTTTGCTCAAATCGTTTGACCCATAAATATCAATAAAACCCTGATCTGACAATACTTTCAAAGAACTAAATTTTGCATCGTTGGGATGCTAGTGAGGCGGAACCATTTCTAACAATTTTGTGCTGATTGGTACAGAAATAACTACTTCAACAATTGATGTAGATTTATCTGAATTTGATGGGAATGAGTTTAGTAAAAATTTAGCAGGAAAAGACGACATTGTTCAGAAAATAAAAGGTATCATAGCCCATGAATGTGTACATACACAACAAAAAAGACCAGCTGACACAGGTTTCATAAAGTGTGAATTACTTTACAGGGTAATGAGGGAAGGCTTTTGTGATTTCATCGGTGAATTAATAACAGGTAACAAATCTGGAGGCAATCACGAATATGGAGATAAAAACGAAAAGCAAATCTGGACAGATTTAAAAAATGAACTCTGCAACCAAAATACTGGAAATTGGCTTTATAACTATTCAACGGTAAAGGACAAACCTGCGGACCTGGGGTATTATGTTGGTTATAAAATTGCACAAGAATATTATAAAAACTCCAGCGACAAAAAACAGGCGATAGTTGATATAATTGAAATGACAGACCCAATTAAATTTTTAGAATTAAGCAGGTACGACCAAAAGCCGAAGCAGTAAAAAAGTTTTGCCAATAAGGGTTTATGCAAGTTTAGAATGCGGGTTTAGTTAGGCGCATTTCAAATATTGATACCGGTTTTAACCGGCGGGAGCAAAACATTATTATAAATTTCAAACTCTCAAAATAAAAATACTATTATATCTCAAAAGAAATCAGACATCAGAAATCCAAAAATCAGACATCTGCATTTCCATTTTTAAAACCGCAAATTCAATCCAACCATAGCATTAAATGGTGCCATCGGGAAGTAATAATTTTCTGTAGTCAGCCCTCCATAGTAATAACTAAATGTATATCCATTAGCTTCGTATTGCTTATTAAATATATTATTGAACTGAACAATAATATTAGCCGCTTTTAAAATTCTTGTAGAAAAGAAGGTATAGCTCAGCCGGATATCCTGCAAATAATAGGCATTCAGGCTCCTGCTTGTTTGAGAAGTATTATCCAAATACTGGCGGCTGACATATTTACTAAGTAAACTGATCTCGGCATTTTTAACAGGAATAATATTGATACTGCCTGCGCCAACAGCCGCTGGTGAAAAAGAGATATCCGTTTTGTTATATTGGTTGGTTATTGTTCCTCCATTATCATAATCGTCTATCAACTCCGTAAAGTTTTTAATTTTATTTTGGCTAAAGGTTAAGTTAACAATAATGTTTAGATAACCTGTGATGGCTATACTTCCCTGTAACTCAATCCCAAGCCGATAACTGTTATCGATATTGGTTCGGGTGTAAGAACCTACATCATTAATATTGCCAATCAATACCAATTGATTATGGTATTTCATGTAAAACAAATTGGCGCCGTATGAAAAGCTTTTATTTTTTCTTTCAACCCCTAATTCCCAATCATTTAAGGTTTCCGGTTTAGGTTGCTGCGTTTTGCCCGCTTCAAAATCATCCCTGTTGGGTTCTTTGCCTGCAATAGCGTATGAGGCATATACCTGCCAGTTTTTGTTGAAATAAGTAAAACCAATTTTAGGATTTAAAAAAGTATAATTGTTTTTAATAACCAGTAAAGGGTTATCGCTAAAACCATTGATTGCGTAATCAACATTTCTTAGTTGCATGTCGGCAAATAATTGTAAATGATCACTTAACTGTTGTGTTAATTTTGTATAAAGGAAGAGGTCTTTTTTATGTGCCGGCAAATCACCATACCATTTATAATTTAGTGGAACGGCAGGCTGTACCGTAGCGGAGATGATCTCACCATAACGCTTTCCATCATATTGGTTCCATCCTCCACCAAAAGTAAATTGGGTTTTATTTTTTAAATACTGTAAAGAAAAAATAGCTCCGTAAAAATTATTATCTAACCATTTCCGCCGCACAAGGTTGGTATGTGTAATCGTATCAGTACCATCAATATAATCTTTTAAACCATAATTGGCTAATGCCTGGTCGGCCCTGTATTCTTCGTAGTAACCTTTTCCTTTGGTTAAAAAAATGGCTGCATTTGCTTTCCAGTATTTATTAAACTGATGATTGTAAAATAACTGGTAGTGGGTTTGGGTGTAGTTATCAGTTTCATTTGGATAAGGTGTTCCGGGCTGTTCTTGCCCTGAAATATTATAGGTACGGTCTGTTTTTAAATAACTTTCCGGCACTCCGTTCCATGCCTGGTATGTTTTTTCTTTACCGGAAAAAACATTTAACCGCAGTGAATTTTTTTCATCAACATAAGCCGTACTAAAATAAAAAGATTTGAGGTTTGTTGCTGCACGGTCGATGTAGCCATTGCTGCTGATATGACTCAATCTTCCGTCGATAGTAAAATGTTTTCCTATGATACCACTACCAAACTTCAAAGTATTTTTCCAGGTATTGTAACTGCCGTAACTATTGTTAAATTCAGTGTACTGTTTCTCATTTATTTCGTTGGTAGATATGTTGATATTGCCACCAAACGAACCTGCTCCATTGCTGCTTGTACCCACGCCACGCTGTATTTGAATGCTGTTGGCAGAAGATGCAATATCCGGCAGGTCTACAAAATAAGTTCCCTGGCTTTCTGCATCATTATAAGGTATCCCATTGAGCGTAACATTAATGCGGCTGGCGTCTGTACCGCGAATGCGGATGCCTGTGTAACCAACACCGTTGCCTGCATCCGAATTAATGACAACAGAGGGTGTTTGATTCAACAGGTAAGGAAGATCCTGCCCGAGATTATTTTTTTCAATATCCTTTTTTGTAAGATTTGTTTTTGCAAACGGGGCCTTGTCATTGGCTCGGATGGCATTAACTTCCACCGGCTTCATAAAAGAAGTGTCATTAAATTTTTTAGTTTCCTGCGCAAATGTTTTTATTGCCATAGCACAAAGCATACCACATAACAGTAGTTTTTTCATTCCAATAAAATTTGTGCTGAACATCCGGATTAGTATCCGATGTAAGTGTTTGCTCCCTTCGCAGGCATTATCCTGAGCAGGTTAACGGGTATAATCTCAGCCTCAACATGAAGCACCCCGGAAATTCAGACGATGAGTAAGAACAGTTTTGAAATGCAAATGTAGGATAGTTTTTAATTATTTTACAAAATTGTGTAACAAATTGTTTCTGCCATGCGTACCAATAGAAAAATAACCATGAAACAAATATTTATTTCGCTTATTGCTTTGCTTAGTTTTAATGCTTTTGCCCAGGATAAAACTGTGGTAAATGATAACAATGCAGAAAAAAGAACCTTATCTGCCGGGTTTACTGCTATAAAAGTATCTGATGGAATAGAGCTTTTTCTTACTCAGGGTAATGAAGAATCTATTGCGGTAAGTGCCTCTGAACAAAAGTATATGGAACACTTCAAAACAGAAGTGGAAGACGGTACTTTAAAAATTTACTTTGATCACAATGGCTTAAGTTGGGTAGGTGGTGATAAAAGAAAATTAAAAGCCTACGTTTCATTTAAAACATTGGAAAAACTACACGGTTCTTCCGGCGCCAGTGTTATTATGAAAAGTACGCTTACTGCAGATAATTTAAATTGCAAATTTTCGAGCGGGGCACGTTTTGAAGGACAGATAAATGTTAAGGAACTTGAAATGTCGCAAAACAGCGGAGCATCTGTTGAAATGTCTGGTGCAACCGAAAAGTTAGATGTTGACGTAAGCAGCGGTGCCATGTTTAAAGGCTACGAACTTGCAGTTGATTATTGTACAGCCAAAGCAACCAGTGGGGGAGGCGTACGTATAAATGTAATTAAAGAGCTGAATGCAACAGCAAATAGTGGTGGCGGCATTCGTTACAAAGGCGAAGGCGTTATAAAAGATTTAGACGTTAGCGGTGGCGGACAGGTTAAAAAATCATAAAATTTAATTTAAAAAAATATAAGTATGAAAAAGATTCTATTATCAATTTTAGTGTTGGGCTGTTCTTATTTTACAATAGCACAAAAGGCGCTGGTAAATGATCCTAATGCAGAACAAAGAACATTAAATGGAAGTTTTACTGCTATCAAAATATCTGGCGGTATCGATTTGTACCTTTCCCAGTATGAAACAGAATCCATTGCTGTAAGTGCTTCTGAAGAAAAATATAGAAATAATATTAAAACAGTAGTAGAAAATAATACATTAAAAATTTATTACGATGGAGACAAAATGTGGAGCAGTGGCAATAAAAAACTGAAAGCATATGTTTCATTCAAAACATTACAAAAGCTTCAGGCCTCTGGTGCAAGCGATGTTCAGGTTGCAGGAGCAATAACTTCCTCTTCATTGGTTATTGACATGAGCGGGGCAAGCGATTTTAAAGGAACTGTACAGGTAAACGATCTTTCTCTTGAGCTAAGTGGTGCTTCAGATGCAACCATCAGCGGAACTGCAAAAACTGTTACTATTGAATCGTCAGGTGCCAGTGATGTAAAAGGATATAATCTTGAAACAGAAGTTTGCAATGCCAAAGCATCCGGCGCATCAGATATTAATATTACTGTTAACAGGGAATTAAGCGCCAATGCAAGTGGTGCCAGCGATATTTCTTATAAAGGCACGGGTGTTATAAAAGATCAGCATAGCAGTGGCTCAAGCAGCATCAGTAAAAAAGGATAATTAAATTTATTTCACACAACGGTAGCAACGAGAACAAAGATTACAAATCAAAACACCATCAACGATATTCTTTGTGAACTTTGTATCCTTTGCGCACTTTGTGTGAAATTTTTTTATTTACCAAAGGCCCAGGTTAAAAAACCAGGGAAGGCTTTACTCCAATCGCTATAGTCATGCTTGCCGTCCGGCGATTCCACATAAACAATATCAGGTTCAGGACAAACATTTTTATTTTTTATTATTGTTACCAGGTCTTTGGTATCATCAATCACATCTATTATCCCGTCCTTATCCCTGTCCCCATCTTCTTCTTTACCACCTGCATAAAACCAATATTTTAATTTGGGCCTTTTTCTGGAAGACTTTATTTTATTTAGCATGATGCGGTTTTTATCATCTGAATAATCTGCTGAAGATGCATCCTTATCTCTCCACCAAAAAGAGCCAGAAAAAACACCCACTTTATCAATCTTATCTGCATTGTTCCAAGCAATATCAAAAGCTGATAAACCACCCAGTGAAGAGCCGGCTATTACGATTGATTTAAATTTTCTTACACCGGCATTTTTCTTTGCAAAATCATATAATTCATTAATAATAAATGCTTCATATTTATCAGCCTTGCTACCATTGTTTTGAAAATCCACAAAACCTCCAACACCATAATCCTGCATTCTGTTGCCCGCATGTATAGCCACAATTAACAGTGGCTCAATTAATTTATTTTTATATAAACTATCCGTTATTTGTCTTACCCTTAGCTTATCTACGTCCTGTCCGTCATTTAATAAAAGCAGGTTCATATCTCTTTTATCATCCGGCATCGGCGTACTGATAATTGTTAATTTAATGTGTTCCTGCAGGTGGCGGCTATATATTTCATCTTCCTGCTGTTTTATTTTTTTATGGCAGCCGATAAGTAAAACGCATACCAGTATTGACGATAATGAAAATGTTAAAAATTTTTTCATGAATTATTTTGAACTACGAATGTATATTATTTGGCGGCAATAACGTAAACCATTACTTTTGCACCGCGAAGTAGAGCAGCGGTAGCTCGTCGGGCTCATAACCCGAAGGTCAGAGGTTCGATCCCTCTCTTCGCAACTAAAACACATGGGCTCGTGAGAGCCTTTTTTATTCTTGGCAAGTTGCTAATGAATTTGATCACCTCCTCCAGTCTGTCTGTTTGTATGCGGTAATCAACCTCTTTTTGAGACTTGCTATCTAAAGGTCACATACATGAAATCCGGGTTTGTAAATATTTTTGGTAAGCCTAATGCAGGCAAAAGTACATTGCTAAATGCTTTAATTGGCGAAAAGCTGGCTATTGTTTCGCACAAGGTACAAACTACGCGGCATCGTATAAAAGCCATATTAACCGGCCCCGGTCATCAAATTATTTTTAGCGATACGCCGGGTATTATCGAACCCAAGTATAAGCTGCACGAAAAAATGATGCAAGCGGTTAAAGGAAGCCTGGAAGATGCGGACATTGCTTTATTAATTACAGATGCCAGGGAAGATCCGGAAGAAAGCCATTTAATCTTTTCGTCTTTAAAATTAAAGGTTCCGGCATTAGTGATTCTTAATAAAGTAGATGCTGTAAGTAAAGAAGATATTAATAAAGCTACCGCCTTTTTTAAAGAGCAGTCTTATTGTAAAGAAGTAATTGTTATATCTGCACTTAAGAAAAAGGGCATTGAAAAATTATTAGAAGTAATTATTAATATGTTGCCCGAAGGCGCCCCTTTTTATGAAGGAGACGACATAAGTGATTTGCCCACCAAATTTTTTGTAAGCGAATTAATAAGGGAAAAAATATTTTTGCTGTATGGAGAAGAAATCCCCTACCATGCCACTGTATTGGTACAGGAGTTTAAGGAGAAGACAACATTGATAAAAGTAGGCGCAGACATTATTGTACAAAGAGAAACCCAAAAGGGAATTATATTGGGCGAAGGCGGAAAAATGATAAAGCAATTAGGTACATTGGCAAGAAAAGATATTGAAGAATTTTTAGGTAGTAAAGTATTTTTAGAGCTGTTTGTAAAAGTAAGGCCTAAGTGGAGAGACAATGAAATGCAGTTAAAAGAATACGGATATTAATAAAATGGATAATTGATAATTTGTTAATGGATAATTTTTCTATTTCAGAAGTTTTTATTTGTTTCAAGTATCAAATATAAAAGATGTTTTGATTTTCTAATCATTATCAATTATTAATTAAAAAATTATCAATTAAAAAATATGAGTTTCACAGTAGCAATAGTTGGCAGGCCCAACGTAGGAAAAAGCACCTTCTTTAACAGGATGTTAGAAGAGCGTAAGGCCATTGTAGACGATGTTAGTGGTGTTACAAGAGACAGGCAGTATGGTATAGCAGACTGGAATGGTAAATCATTTAATGTAATTGATACAGGTGGGTTTGTTCCAAAAAGCCAGGATATTTTTGAGAGAGAAATACGCAAGCAGGTATTGATAGCAGTTGAAGAGGCAGAAGCAATAATTTTTATGGTAGATGTGGCTACCGGCATAACTGACCTTGATGAAGCAATGACACAAATGTTGCGCAAAACTTCCAAGCCGGTTTTTTTAGTGGTTAATAAAGTTGATAACCACGACAGGTTATTGGAAGCATCTGAATTTTACAGTCTTGGTTTTGACAGGATACATTTTCTTTCTTCCATAAGTGGAACAGGAACAGGTGATTTATTAGACGAAGTAACCGCATTAATTATAGAAGATACAGAAGTTGAAGAAGAAAAAACCTTGCCAAAGTTTGCCATTATCGGCCAGCCAAATGTAGGTAAGTCATCTTTGTTAAATGCGCTAACGGGGCAGGAGCGTACCATTGTTAGTGAAATTGCCGGTACTACAAGAGACACCATTCATACCCATTATAATTTATTCAATAAAGAATTTGTTTTAATAGATACTGCGGGCATAAGGCGTAAGGCCAAGGTAAATGAAGACCTTGAGTTTTACTCAGTAATAAGGGCCATTAAAGCTGTTGATGAAGCCGATGTATGTTTATTATTGTTAGATGCAGAAAAAGGAATTGCAGCACAGGATCTTTCTATATTTGCGATGGCAGTAAAAAAGGGAAAGGGTATAGTGGTGCTGGTAAACAAATGGGATGTAATGCCCAAGGAAACAAACACGGCCCGTGATTATGAAGTGGAATTGAAAAAACGTTTTGCACCCTTTAATGATTTGCCGATCATCTTTATATCTGCATTGGAAAAAACCAGGATATTTAAAGCAATGGAACTTGCGCTTGAAGTGTATGATAACCGTAAGCAAAAAATAGCTACATCAAAATTAAATGATAAAATGCTGAAGGCGGTTGAAGCCTATCACCCACCGGTTGTAAGGGGTAACCAGGTAAAAATTAAATATGTAACCCAGCTTCCAGTTGTGGTGCCATCTTTTGCTTTTTTCTGCAATTATCCTGATGATGTTAAAACACCTTATAAAAATTATCTGGAGAACCAGTTGCGGTTAAATTTTAAACTTACAGGGGTTCCGGTAAGGATATTTTTCAGGAAAAAGTAATATTTATATGAACTCTTTATTTACATAATTAAAAATAACAGGCCATTGCAGCCATTAATAAATATTAAGAAATATTTGGCTAACACAAAAAAGTGCCTATATTTGCACTTAAATTTTAAAAACAAAAAACAATACGATGAAAAAATTAATCGCTATTCTTGCTGTTACAGTGTCTATGACTGCTTGTAACAACGGTTCTACTGAAAAGGCTACTACTGTTGATTCTGCTGCTTCTTCTGCTGCTGCTACTGCTGACACTGCCAGCAAAATGGTTAGTGCTGCTACTGATAGTGCCAGCAAAATGGTTAGTGCTGCTACTGATAGTGCAAACAAAATGGTTAACAAAGTTGCTGATAGTGCTACTAAAATGGTAGATAAAGCTGCTGATAAAATGAAATCTGCTGATAAAATGGTAGATAAATCTGCTGATAAAATGAAAAAGGAAGTTAAGAAATAATTACACTTAAATATTTTGTAAAAATCCCCCGAAATTTTCGGGGGATTTTTATTTTTAGAATTGTGTATAGCAATCAGGTATTCTTTGTAAGGCCTTTTTCTATTTGTAAACCAGTTATTGGTTTATTTATCGGCGCAGCAATATGGCTGTTTCTTCTCAATACCAAAAAACAAATAACCAGCAAAAGCAAAATAATGATGATGGCAAAATAGGTATAAGGCCCCTCTTTAAACCTTCGCTTATCTTTCCTTTTTTTATTTTTTTCAATTTGTTTTTGCAAATCGTTGTTCAATTGTTCTGCATACAACTGCAGGTTGCCGGATAATTTAAACTGTTGCAATCCCTCAACTGCATCATTTATAAAAACATCGTTTGCCATAGTTTTTTCAATATCATTGGTATCAGCCTGGGATAGATGGTTACTAAGATAATCCATCAATTGCTGGTTATCAATATCTTTATTGCTTTCGGATAATATGTCTTTTAAATTATTGTTCATGTTGTTGCAAACGCTGCAGCATTATTTTTAAATTTCGTTTCCCGTTTTGAATGTTACTTTTTACCTGTAATAAAGTATAACCGGTTTGTTCTGTAATTTGGTGATAGCTTTTTTTGTGCAGGTAAAACAAAGTTACGCATTGTTGCTGCTCTGCATTTAATTGGTGCAAAGCGGTTTCCATTTGTGTTAAGGCAATATCTTTTTCTGCATAATTTATTTTTTCTTCCCTTTCATCTGCGCTTGCCTGTATATATTCATTTATTTCTACCGGTTGTTTTCCCTTATCCCTTAATTTCATCAGGCAATGGTTTTTTGCAACCATGTATAGCCAGCTTTTAAAATAATCAACTTTGTATTTATGTAATTCTGTAATCGATTTCAAAAAAACCTGCTGTACGCTGTCTTTTGCTTCTTCCTCATTTTTTAAGTATTTCATGCAAACACCCAATAACAACAATGTGTAGCGCTGTAATAAAATGCCCAGCCATTTATTGTCTTTATATTCATAAAACTGCCTCAGCAATTCGTTATCGTCTATATGGTTGTATTTGTCTGGCTTCAATGTAGTTAGGTATACACATAAGATGTAAACTTAGTTAAATTCCATAAAAGCTACAATAATAGCCGATGGTAAAAGTTAGGCCAACTTTCTTAACCTGATAAGTCAACTGCTTTTTATAAAATTAATTTGCCAAAGCCTTTTCCGGTCATTCTGATAAAAGCTTCTGCTCTCGCTACACCTAATTCCCTGCCACGAAAATCTTCTATTGAAGGATGACCGCAACTATACATGTCTGCTGTATACTTTCCATCGTCTGTAATAATGTGCTGACTTTTGTGACAGGCCAAAGCCCTTAATTTAAGTGCGTGAGAAGAGGTGATGTCAACATAATCTGTCGGGTGAAAAAGAAAAGACTGATTGCCGGTGCATACTTCATAATAGTATAAAGTAAAGGGCACTGGTGTTTCCATCCATGCCTGTATGGTAAGTACACTTGATAACTGGTGATCTTTATGAGAATCAATTGGCCAGTGGGCAAAAACAACATCCGGATTTTCTGCAAATAATTTTTTTTCAAAGTCTTCCATTTGTGGATTGCCTGCTACAGATTCTCCATCAACCTGGTTTATAAAAATTGGTTTGGTTCCAAGCACTTTGCAGGCTTCCAGGCATTCCTTCTTTCTTATAGCTGCAGCTTTTTCATGCGTTTTGCCTTCTATACCTTCATCTCCATTTGTAAAATATAATAAGCTTACTGTATGCCCCGCCTCTATAAGCTTAGGAATGGTTCCACCGCAGCCACATTCGGGATCATCTGGATGGCCCCCAACAATAACAATTTTCTTTTTATCGGCAGCGCCCTGCTGCAGAGGTACATGTAATAATTGCGGCAGTGATACCAGTGATGAAGCGATAGAAATGTTCTTTATAAATTCCCGGCGGGCTTTTCCTCTACTGGTCATTTTATTTTTTAAAATTTACTCGTGTTACAGTAGGGTTAAAAATAAAGAGTTTATAGTAAAACTAAGGCTTTGTGGAAATGTCTAATTTTAAAAACTCCTGCTGCCATCAAAGTTTTCTAATTCTTTTGATACGGCATTTAAAAAAGTAGATCCTAATGCACCATCAATAATACGGTGATCGTAACTCAATGAAATGTACATCATGTGGCGGATAGCAATGCTGTCGCCCTGTGGTGTTTCAATTACCATGGGTCTTTTTTTAATAGCACCAACCGCCATGATGGCTACCTGTGGCTGGTTGATGATGGGCGTGCCCATGATACTTCCAAAAGTACCTACATTGGTAAGGGTGAAGGTACCGCCAGTTGTATCATCTGGCTTTAGTTTTCCGGTTCTTGCAGCGTTTGCAAGGCCGTTCACCTGTTTGGTCAAGCCAACTAGGTTTAACTGATCTGCATTTTTAATAACAGGTACAATCAGGTTACCATTGGGTAAAGCCGTTGCCATCCCAATGTTCAAATCTTTTTTTATAATTATTTTGTCTCCATCAATTGAGCTACTTAACAAAGGGTATTTTTTTATGCTCTTTACAATGGCTTCAATAAATAATGGTGTATAGGTTATTTTTTCGCCTTCTCTTTTTTCAAAATCTTTCTTTATTTTTTCTCTCCACAAAACAACATTGGTAACATCACATTCAGCAAAACTGGTTACATGCGCACTGGTATTTTTGCTGTCTACCATATGTTTGGCAATCATTTTACGCATACGGTCCATTTCAATTATTTCTACATTTCCGGAATAACCCCCGGCCATTGCTGTATTGCTGCCGGTTACAGCAACCTGGTTATTGTTTTCATTTTCAGTTGCAGGTTCGGCAATAGCTTTGCTTATAACCTGCGGCTGGTGGTTGCCACTTGCTTTAGAAGATACATACGCTAAAATATCTTTTTTGCTAACCCTTCCATCCTGCCCGGTACCTTCAATATTTTCCAGTTCGGCCATGCCGATACCTTCCTGTTGAGAAATATTTAAAACAAGCGGGGAGTAAAATTTTATAACATTTTTATTATTGCTTGTTGAAGGCTGGGCAACAAACTGGGTGGGCTGATAGGGAACTTCCTCCATTACTTTTGCTTCTTCATACTGTGGTGGTGGAGCAGGTGTTGCAGGCTGATTTTGAGTAATAGCCGAACTGGCGCCAGCCCTAATTTTTGCAATAACGGTACCAATGGGCACGACATCATTTTCATTAAACAAAATTTCTTCCAGTACCCCGCCTGTAATTGCAGGCACTTCGCTATCTACTTTATCTGTAGCAATATCCAACACTGTTTCATCTTCTTTAATAACGTCACCTGGTTTTTTATGCCATTTTAAAATGGTTGCTTCCATAATGCTTTCGCCTAATTTAGGCATTATTAAATCTACAAGTGCCATACTATTTATATTAAAGATTTTGGTTAAATGAGTGATGCTATTGGTATGCGGTAAAAGTGAGTCCCGCTATTCGGGATTAACATAACACAGCAATGTTAAATTGAAAAACAACAGCTTGAACAATACTTGTTACCGGAAACACTATAAAAATACAGCAATCATTCTTTTAATGAACAAAGATAATTATTTCCCTGTAATTAAGCTGTTGCCCCGGGGCATCACGCTATCTCAAGTTTAAGGATTGGCAGTATCGGCCAATATGAATTTTCTAAGTATATTAAGGGCATTTGTAGCCGTTAGCTGTGTATTTCGTTCCCTGTCAAAACGGAAATATAATTTTTGGGTTTCTATTTTATTGCTATTGCCTACAGCTATCCAAACCGTCCCGACGGGTTTATCTGGCATGCCACCATCTGGCCCCATGATGCCCGATACGGCAATTACATAATTGGATTGTATAGCTGCCAACGCTCCTTTAGCCATTTCAATAACTACTTCTTCGCTAACTGCCCCTTTCGTTTGCAACAGCTCTTTAGAAACATTTAATAGATCTTCTTTTGCCTTGTAAGAATAACTTACCACACTGCCATCATAAAATGCTGATGAACCGGGGATAGAAGTTAATAAATGTGCAATATAACCACCCGTGCAACTTTCGGCAGTACACATGGTTTTGTTTCGGGCAATTAATAGATTGCCTATTACTTTTTCCATAGACTCATCCTCGTTGGTCACCAGGTTTTCTTTTACCAGTTGCTGCAGCTTTTCAAATAAATTGTTTACTTCTTTTTCAATGGCAATCCTGTCGAAACCGACAGATGATAAACGCAAACGTACCATGCCGTAGTTGGGTAAATAAGCCAGTTTTACATGAGTAGGTAAAGCATTTTCAAAATCTTTTATTTGCTCTGCTAAAAAAGATTCACCAACACCAGCGGTTAACAGGGTACGATGTATAATATGCGGAAATATAAAATGAGTACTTAATTCCGGGATTACATAGTCGTCCATCATGCCCTTCATTTCAAAGGGTACACCAGGCATGCTCACAAATACTTTTCCATCTTTTTCAAACCACATGCCGGGGGCGGTGCCTCTTTTATTTTGTATGACTTGACAGACATCAGGTACTTCAGCCTGTTGCAGGTTTCGTTTAATCATTGGCCGGTTGAGTACTTTTTCAAAAAAATATTTTACATTTTGCAAAGCGCCTTCATCTACAACTAATTTTCCACCAAAATATTTATTCAGTAAAGGTTTGGTAATATCATCAGCTGTGGGGCCAAGGCCACCGGTAATTAAAATAATATCCGCATGTTTATTTTCTTCATCAAGTGCTTTCCATATATCTTCCCATACATCACCTACGGCTATGCGCCTTATTACCAGTATGCCCGCTTTGTTTAATTGCTGGGCCATCCAGGTACTGTTGGTATCTACCACTTGTCCTATTAATAATTCATCACCTATTGTAATAATGCTTGCCTGTGTCATGCTATTGTTGAATAGATTAATTTTACTGCAAGATAATTGATGTATGAAAACAGTTTGCTTATTTATTTATTTGTTAATACCGATAGTTGGTTTTAGTCAGGATATAACCACAAGTTTAGCAATGAATATAAAAAAATTAGAAAATGATGAACAGTTTAAAAATTCCATCATCAGCTTTTATGTGGTAGATAGCAAAACCGGTAAACTTATATTTGAAAAAAATGCATCCACGGGGCTGGCACCGGCCAGTTGCCAAAAATTAATTACCAGCGCAAGTACATTTGAATTATTAGGGCAATCATACAGGTTTAAAACATTGATAGCTTATAGCAAGGATATAAAAAACAGTGCTTTAGAAGGTAACCTTTATTTTATAGGCGATGGGGACCCAACCCTGGGAAGCTGGCGCTGGGCTTCAACTTCAGAGGAGGCCGTTCTTAAAAAAATAAACAACAGCCTGCAAAAAAATAATATACATTCTATTGCCGGCGAATTGGTTGCTGATGACCGTTGTTTTGCATTTGATCCTTTACCAAAAGGATGGATTTGGGAAGATATTGGGAATTATTATGGTGCAGGTGTTTGGGGCTTAAACTGGCGGGAAAACCAATACGATGTAACATTTAAAACCGGAAATGCAGAAAATGACAGTACCACCATTGTTGCTACAAAACCCGATGGTATTTTAAAAGAATATTCATTTGTAAATTTTATAACAAGCGGTGCCAAAGGATCAGGAGACAATGGCTTTCTTTATGCTGCTCCTTTTACAAAAAATATTATTGCTAAAGGAACTGTTCCTATATCTGCAGAAGGATTTACTATTTCTGGTTCAACACCCGATCCTCCCAAATTGTTTTTACAAACTGTTTATGATTATTTAAAAAATAATGGAGTAATGGTTTCACCAAATGGATGGAGTTACACAGAAAAATTGTTAAACCATGAAAAGGCAATAATGCCCAATATAAAAATAATAGACTCATTGGTATCACCTTCTTTTGATTCGGTTAACTACTGGTTCCTTAAAAAAAGTGTGAATCTTTTTGGAGAAGCATTGGTAAAAACGATTGCATATAAAAAATATGCAAGTGGATCAACGGATAGTGGCATCAACATTATAAAAGAATTTTGGAGTAAAAGAGGTATCAATAAACAGGCACTCAATATTATTGATGGCAGTGGTTTATCACCTGCCAACAGGGTAACGGCCAGTGCATTGGTTACTGTGTTGCAATATGCGCAAAAACAAAGCTGGTACCCTGTATTTTACAATGCCTTACCTGTTATAAATAATATTACCATGAAGGATGGATATATCAATGGTGTAAGAAGTTACGCCGGTTATGTACAAAGTAAAAGCGGGGCCAGTTATACTTTTTGTTTTATTGTAAATAATTTTGATGGCAGCCCTTCTTTGGCAAGAGAAAAAATATGGAAATTACTGGATTTATTAAAGTAACGCTTTTATAAAAGAGCCCGCTGTCACTGCAAAATCGAATAGACGGCAATTGGGATGTTTATTTTTTTTATTGACAGTAATAACTGTATTTCGCATAAAAATAAATAATATGCAAAATCAAAACTTAAAAAATCATAGCCGGTTTGTTCCATTATATCACTATGTAACTTACGCGTTATTGTTACTTGTTTTAATTGGTTCCATTATAAATTTATGTAATTCAGCAAAGGAAAACCTTTACTCTGCTTCTTTGCTGGTAGTATTAACTTTTGCTACAATTTTAGTAACTTTTTTTGCAAGATCCTTTGCGCTAAAAGCACAGGACAGGGCCATCAGGGCAGAAGAAAATTTCAGGCATTATATTGCTACCGGCCAGCAACTGGATAACCGCTTAACCATGCCGCAAATAATTGCTTTGCGTTTTGCCGGTGATGCTGAATTTGTTGCTTTAGTAAAAAAGGCAGCCAATGAAAGTATGAGTGCAAAAGATATAAAAACATCCATTCAAAATTGGAAGGGAGATTATAACAGGGTGTAGGGATATTTGCATAAGAACTAACCTCCGAAGAGGAAATATGGTTGCTTTTATAATTCCTTGTTTATTTGTAATAGAAAGACGGCACCATTTAAAATATATGAATTTTAGTGAAAAGGATATTGAAGCTTTTGCAAAAAAGTATTACCAATTGGATGCTGATGCAGCAATGCTGAATGGTTATGATGAGCTTAATTGCCTGCTTTCAGACAAGTCAGGAAAGAAATATATTTTAAAAATAGCCACTGATGAACATGGACTTCATTTTTTAGATGCTCAGATTAAAATTGTAAACCATCTTGGTAAAAGCGCCGTTGGGTCTAAGTTTCAGAAGTATATTGTAAATACAGACGGTGAGGAATTAACAACTATTATTATAGAAGGCAAAAATTATTACCTGCGCATACTTAGTTTTTTAGAAGGCAGTTTTTGGGTAGATGCAAAAGAAAAATTGGATGCCTTGTATATTGATTTAGGTAATTTTGTTGGCAGCATGGATAAAGTATTGGAGAATTTTTCTCACCCTGCCATGCACCGGCATTATACCTGGGATATCAGCACAGCAACTGATGCCAATGCAAAAATGGCTTGCATAAAAAATCATGAACGCAGAAGGATAGCGGCCTATTTTTTATTACAGTTTGAGATGGAGGTACTTCCTGTTCTTTCTTCACTTCGTCATGCGTATGCACACAATGATGCAAATGATTACAATGTATTGGTGCAGCATAATAAAGTATCCGGTCTGATTGATTTTGGCGATATGGTTTATACTGCATTAATAAACAACCTTGCAGTAGCCTGCACCTACGCTATGCTAAATAACGATAACCCTTTACAAGCTGCATCACTTTTTGTAAAGGGTTATCACCAGGCATACCCATTAATAGAACAGGAACTTGATTTGTTGTATTACCTGGTTGCAGCAAGGCTTTGCATCAGTGTAACGCAGTCGGCTTACAATGCTTCATTAGCAAGTAATAATGCGCATCATTTTATTACAGAAAAGCCTGCATGGGATTTATTATATCAGCTTATACGGATCAATCCTGTTAAGGCGCAGCACAGTTTTAGAATTGCTTGTGGTTTTAAAGGGGTGATTGATGAAACGGATTATACTGATTTATTACAGCAGCGGAAAGAACACATAGGGCGTAACCTTAGTATCAGCTATAATAAAAAATTAAAAATTGTTAAAGGGGCATTGCAGTATCTCTATGATGATAAAGGCAAAACATTTGTTGACTGTGTTAACAACCCAAGCCATGTTGGGCATTGCCATCCTGTAGTTGTAAAGCGTATGCAAAAACAAATTGCAATGCTCAATACCAATACAAGGTATTTAAATGACAATATCAATGAATATGCAAAAAGGCTCACTGCTACATTACCTGCATCTTTAAGTGTTTGTTATTTTACTAATTCAGGAAGCGAAGCCAATGATTTAGCAATTCGTATGAGCCGCCATTTTACTAAGCAAAAAGATATCATAATACTCGACCATGCATACCATGGCACTTCTACCGTTGCCATGGAAATGAGCCCTTATAAATTTGATGGCAAAGGTGGTATTGGTAAAATGCCCTGGATACATAAAGCCATTAACCCCGATATGTATCGTGGCCCATATAAGTATGGCGATGCAGATGCCGGTAAAAAATATGCAGCCGATGTGCAACGCATTATACAGGATTTAAGAGTTGAAGGAAAGAGTCCGGCAGTATTTATTTGCGAAACGTTGCTTGGTGTAGGTGGGCAAATTCCTTTGCCGCCAAATTATTTAAAAGAAGTGTATCAGCATGTAAGGGCAGCAGGCGGCGTTTGCATTGCAGATGAAGTGCAGGTTGGTTTTGGAAGGGTAGGAGACAGCTTTTGGGGCTTTGAATTACAGGAGGTGGTGCCAGATATTGTTGTAATAGGAAAGCCGATTGGCAACGGGCATCCACTAGCGGCAGTTGTGGTTACCAATGAAATTGCAGATGCTTTTAATAATGGTATGGAATACTTCAACACTTTTGGAGGCAACCCTGTTTCGATGGCAACAGGATTAGCAGTGCTGGATGTAATACAACAAGAGGAAATGCAGCAACATGCATTAGAAGTAGGCAATTATTTAATGAAGGGCTTAAAACAGTTAATGGAAAAGCATCCCATCATCAGCGATGTTCGTGGACATGGTTTATTTATTGGTGCTGAAATGGTAAAAGACAGAACAACCCAGGAACCCGCAGTTGCTGAAATTGATTTATTGGTAGAGATGATAAAAGAGAAAGGTTATTTGCTTAGTACCGATGGGCCATTGCACAATGTTTTAAAAATAAAACCACCAATGCCTTTCAACAAACAAAATGCTGATGAGCTGATACAATATTTAGATGAGGCACTAAGCCAATTTTAAAAACATTCATTCAGCAGAAAAATTATTTATTTTTCTTATTTAAAAAAACAGCAAAAATAAAAATACCCATTACAGCAACAAGTCCAATCAGCAGGTAAATAAATAAATGACTGGATTTTTTTTGAGGAATTTCTGTTATTGTTATTAATTGGTTGATTGCAACATTATTGATTGTTTGCTTGTTTCCTCCTGTCCAGTAAATAGTAATCTTATCTATTTTGGTAGCATTGGCTAACCCAAAATGAGCTATTACAGAACTTTGCGAAAGATGGCTGGAAGCTCCTCCATCAATTTCACGAATCATTTTTTTTCCTCCTGCTTCAACTTCAATTTTTGAGCCTATACCATGACTTTCCGCATTGATACCTTTTAGTGCAATTTTTATCCAATTACCAGAGGTTGAATCGTTCCGGAAAAGTTTGGTAACGGATGGTACAGGATAATCTGGCAGAACAGGTTCCTGGTTTACCACCAATAAATCAAGGTCGCCATCATTGTCAAAATCAAACACTACAGAACCACGGCCTATCCCATAATCAGCGAGGCCAACAGCACGGGCATGTTCTTCAAATCTGCCGCCAAGATTCTCAAAATAAAAATTAGCCATTGGAACACAATTTGGGTTTAGATCACCATTGGCAACAAATAAATCTACGTCTCCATCGTTATCAAAATCGGCAAAATTGGCACCCCAGCTAATGGCAAAAAATTGCATTCCCAATTCCTGTGCTTTATTTACAAATGGCTTACCGGGTCCCTGGTTTACCATAAAAAAATTGAATTTTATATTGGTCATGTAATAGTCCATCAACCCATCATTATTATAATCACCTACCGCTGTTCCCATCGAGTTAATCTTTAGGTCCATCCCTTTTTCTTTCGCAACATTTGTAAAACTTTCTCTTGGGTAATTATTTTCTAACAACATATCAGGGGTGCGTTTATAACCAAAATCATGGTTTATAAATAAGTCCTGGTCTCCATCATTATCATAATCTGTAAAAATTCCGCCAAAGCCAAAGCCACGGAAATCCAGTCCATAATCATCATAAACGTCGCGAAATTTTTTCCCATGCTCATTGAGTAATAAATTTCCTTTTGCTATCTGGTTAGCTTCAACAACAGTATTGTCGTTGATAACGCTGAGCTTTCCTTTATACTCATTGAAATAATTTCCAACATACAAATCAGGCCATCCATCGGCATTGAAATCTCCAAAACTTGCGGAAGTACTGAACGTAAAAAGCTGATCAAGGCCATACTCTTTGGTGGCATCACGAAAAGTGCCATTTCCATTGTTAAGAAATAATAAGTTGATTGCTCTTGGGATCACTTCTTTCTTATCTCTGCGTGTAATTGTAGTAATAAACAAATCAACAAATCCATCGCGGTTTACATCAGCTCCTGTTACACCCTGGGTTACAAAATTTTTAGTTATTGTCAGGCCCGACTTTTCAAAAACATTGGTGAATGTTCCATCGCCATTATTTTTGTACAACACATCGTCATTCATTCCCCCGGTAATATATACATCTTCGTAGCCGTCTTTATTAAAATCAATCACACAGGCGCCCCCGCCAAACATTCCTTCGTACACTTTGAATACATGTTTGATTCCTGACTGAGCAGTTACATCGGTAAAGCGGGTTTGACACAGGCTTTTAACGGTGAACAGAATGATAAAAACTAATAGGATTGGCGAGCGGTAGAGCATTTTATTAATATGTTTATGGTGTTATTTTTTCCAGTGTAACCGGTCAATATTATTGGCAATTTCTTTTCCTTTTTCCAATCCTCTTTGATTGTCTTGTGGAATATGGATGCCTCCGTAAAAACGTGAGTTAGCGGTTTCTTCTGCTGCTTGCCAAAAAGAGTTATAATGACGGGCTTTAAAATCTGCATTTCTAATTTCATCCCTTGGGCGGCCCACATGCGCACTATCAGAAAAAGAAAAATTATCTCCATATAAATCTGCCAGTACAATAGCTGCGGCCGCTGCTTGTATGGCATGCCCGGAAGGAAACGCAGGAAAAGGCGGATCTGGCCAAAAAGATTCCCATTGTTGATCCATATGTTCAGTAACATAAGTATTTGCCCGTTCCGAAAAAAACTGGTATTTCCATTTCCAGCAATCTACATATGCATCTGATACAGCCATCCCTACACGGGCAAAGGTTTCGGCGCACTTTATTAAACCAGGTTTAGTTTGTCGGATAGCTGTAATAGCAAAATAATAAGAATGGCCCGGTGGGGTGAAAGTTACGTCCGGGTCATCACTCCACCAGATAGCAATTTCTTTCTCCTCCTGACTTAATGTTTTTCTTTTATCATACACCAGTTTAAATTGATTGTAGTAAGCAGACCCTGAAACAGTATCAAATGGTATAAACGCCGGGGCAACAACAATCGAATCAGCTGCTAAAAAAGTACGATTTTTTCCCCAATGCGGTTGAAGTGGGTAATGACTAAAAGATTGTGCATACAACGCAGGTTTCCAGCCACCCGGCCTGTTGGGGAAAATTAATTTTTTATCGAAGTTGTTAAGATATCCACGGTGACCGCCGTCTGTTTTTGACCATTCAAAAATCAGTTGCGCAATTTTTTTACCATATAAAACAGACCTGTTTACAACCGCTTCATCGGGTGTTTTTGTTTTTAGAACAGTTTCAAAATCCTGTTCAAGAGAGTCAATTTTATTTTTGTTTGTATCAGAAGTCTGGATGTAAATATTTCGTAAAATCTCTGCCTGTCCTGCATTTAAAACCAACAGCCAATTATACGTAACCCCTTTTTCGGGTAATGGCAAACTACCTAATCCATTTAACTGCGGAGCCACAGATTGATATTCCGGAAGACCATTTACTACAGATTCATACATGGTGAGTCCTATATAGCCAAAACAGCGGGAAGCAAAAGTAGGGGTATTGGCAGGTGTGTTTTTGGTAATATAATTTGTCATGTCTGCCCAGCCAGTTGCCACTTCATAATCTTCCGGCAATCTTTTATTCGGCTGCTTACACGACGAAACTATACATACAATTGTAAGGCTGATTATAAAAAATTTCTTCCAAAATTTTTCCTGTATCATTTTTTTTGATTAGATAAAGTATAGGCAATTACATTTTTACCATTGATACCAAAATAAATTTGCTTATTTATTTGAACACAACTTCGTACATCACCCCAAATATTAAAACCCGATTCGTTTTGTTTGATGTATTTAAAATTTCCTTTTCCATCTCCTTCCAGCAATACTCCATAATTGGCATCAAATTTCCCCAGCCTTATTTTTGAATGACTGTTATTACCACAAAGGAGCAAATCTGTTTTTCCATCATTATTAAAATCAATTTGATTAATGGTATAAACCGGGGAGTACTGTGCCTCAATGGGTAATTCACCCATCTTAAATTTTCCTGATGGGCTATTAATAAAACAAGTAGTACTCATTTGACCGGCTGAAAGATGACCGGCATCTTTCAATTCGTTTTGCTGAAAAAGATTGTCCATTGTTACATCAGCATAACTTTTAAAAGTAAAAAAGCGTTTACGCATAAACGGTAGCTGAGCTACCAGCTCATCCTTTGTAATGTATGGATACCTTATATTTTGGATATAGAAACTAAATAATGGATCAACAGAACCATTGTGATCAAAGTCGCTGTAATACATTTCAAGCGGCTCCTTTTCGGAAGCTTTGAATTGTGTATTCAATCCCATATTTCCTATAATAAGATCGGGACGTTGATCTGAATTAAAATCACCCACAGTAATTGTGTTCCACCATCCTGAATATGGTTTGTCAAAAAACCGGCTCGTAGAATTTATCAGCTTTCCGTTTTGCTGGCTAAAAACCGTTACCGGCATCCATTCTCCTACAATTATCAATTCATTCTTTTTATCAAGATCAAGATCGGCCCATACTGCATCTGTTACCATTCCCAATATAGAGAGCTCTGGGCATATTTTTTCAGTTTGATCTGAAAAATTTCCCTTGCCATCATTTATCAAAATATAACTTTTGGGAGTTTCGGGGTAACGACCAGGAACAACTCTTCCACCAACAAAAATATCGGGTGTGCCATCTCCATTAATATCCTGTATTTTTACACAGGATTTACTGCCTCTTATGTCTGGGAGCCCATTGCTTTTTATAAAATTATTATTACCATCATTGAGGTATAGACGGTCTTGCAGCAACGAATCTGTTGCAGTAAGATTATCATACCCGCCGCTTGCAATATAAATATCCGGATGACCATCACCATTAGCATCGAACACTGCTATTGCTGCATCTTTATAGCCTTTATCCTGGTCAAATGCAGGGATTTTTTTTAATATCAGGGCTCCATTTTTTTGTTGCATAAATACACGTGTGGCTTCGCCGGCAGAGCCTCCGATAATTAAATCCTCCAGGCCATCCTTGTTCAAATCATATTTAGTCATACACGGACTACTATAGGAGAACTGGCTGATCAATAACAGTTGCCTGTTAAAGTCATTGATACTTGTATCCTGGTTGTTATTTTTTATATTGGTTGAAGTTTCAGTAAACCATTTTACATTCTGCTTAACAGGCGAGGTTTTGTCCAAAGCATCTTTTTCGGAAATGCTTAGCAGTTGGTTAGCTTTTATATTATAGAGCTTTTGTACTTTACTGCTGTTCCACGTAATTATAAGAGAGTCTATTTTTTCTGCATTACCTAAGCCAAAATGCAGTGTGAAAGAAACATTAGAGAGATAGCCTCTAGCAGGGTTTTGCTCCAGTGTTTGTATTTGCTCATTGCTAAAAAGTTTCAGCTTTGCACCCAGGCCCTGCGTATTTCCACCTTCGCCAATAAGGTGTACCTGAAGAAAATGATTGGTGTTTAGTTTTTGTGATTCATTTTGATAAATAAATGCCGGTTGATTTATGTTATTTACAACAAGATCCAGATCTCCATCATTGTCCAGGTCTGCGTAGATGGCACCGTTGCTATTGGAAGGCCGGTTGATACCCCAATCTATATTATTGTTTTGAAACGATTTGCCATGTTTATTTTGAAAGATATAATTTGTGACATTTGATGATGGCATTTCTTTTATAATTTGCATAACATCCTCACGCTGCAATCTTCCTTTTTCTTTTACATAATCATTCATATAATTAATGAAGTCCAGGTTGGTATAATCACTTTTATATCCATTGGTAATATATAAATCTTTCCAGCCATCATTATCATAATCTGCAAACAATGCACTCCAACTCCAGTCGGTGTTAGATATACCTTCTATCTGTCCGATCTCGCTGAAAGTACCATTGCCGTTATTTAACTGCAGCATGTTGCGCATGTATTGATAATAAAATCCACTGCGTACATTCTCATTAAACTTATCGTAGTTGTCGGGAGTTAGTAAAAGCTTTTGCCGGTGGTTATCTTCCGGCAACATATCAAGGGTAAAAATATCAGGAAGGCCATCATTATTAATATCAGCTACATCATTACCCATAGAAAATTGGCTGGTATGTCCAATGCTGGTTTTTAATTGATTTGTAAAGGTTCCGTTTTTATTATTGATGTAAAAACAATCGGGAACTGAATAATCATTCGATACATAAAAATCTGGCCACCCATCTCCATTAAAATCAGCAATGCCAAGCCCCAAGCCATAACTTAATTCAGAACCATTGATACCTGAAGCGATAGTTACATCTTCAAATTTGCCATTGGTTTGTTTGTACAAACGAAGCCCTTTATCAGGATTGTCCTGTTTAAACAATTGTGCAGTACCTGCCTCATTCAATAAAGGTAAATTTTTAGGGTTGTGATTAAGCAGCAACATATCAAGGTCGCCATCTTTATCGTAGTCAAAGAAGTAAGACTGATTACTGAAGCCGGTGCTGGCTAATCCATACGCCGCAGCCCTTTCTTCAAATATTGGATTCCCCTGGCTATCATTTCCGGTATTTATAAAAAGTTGATTGGCTCTTTTTTCTGGCGGTAATGCACCGGAATAGCACAAGTAAATATCCAATTTACCATCGGCATTTATATCAACTGCATTAACCCCCGTTTTCCAGGGACCCGGCCTTCCGCCTGCACCGGAAATTGCTGTAATATCCTGGAATTGCATATTACCTTTATTGAGGTATAGTTTATTGTCACCCATATTGGAAGTAAAATAAAGATCAATCTTTCCATCGTTATTAAAATCGCCGGAAGCTACACCTCCACCGTTATAAAAATACTCATACATCAATATATTGGTATTCAAACCTTCGGTAAGGGTGTTCTGGAAATTAATATTGGTCTGCTCCGGAGCTAGTAAAGTAAACAGGTGGTTACCAGTTTCTACTTTCTGTTCTGTATTTTGTTCCTGTTCATGACAGCCATAAAATAAAAAACTGCCCGACAGTATTGCGTTAAAAAATATCCTGTTTATGTTCATTTGAGATTGGTCAAAAGTAAAAAATCTATTCCTGAAAGGAATAGATTTTTTACTTGATGTTAAGGTTATTAATTCTTGTTTAAAAACCAGGATTATTTACCAGTTTATTATTCGTATTCACTTCGTCCCTGCTAATAGCACGGTAGTACATTTTATCATCCCATACCCTTGTTTCATTTTCTGTGTTATCAACCACTGTGTAGGTATAATCATACACTGAAGTATCATTACGGTAAGGTACCAATGGACTCTTGCCTGGCTTTAGTTTCGCGGTTACTTTAATAACCTTAATGCCACGCCCAACTGTAGTAGCGGGAATCATCCACCTGCGGGCATCATAATAGCGGTGTTCTTCATAAACCAGTTCAATTCTCCTTTCATTACGGTACTGGTCTTTTAAAGCTGATCCTGAAGCTGTAATAGCAGGCATACCGGCACGGAATCTTATTTTGTTCAACCAGGTTCTCGCTTCCGCATCCTGGCCTAATTCAATACAGGCTTCCGCATAATTCAGCGCTACTTCAGTATAGCGTATAAATGGCCATGGAATGATCTGTGCGTTTGACTGGTTATCAGCAAGGGCAGGATTAGGATCAATGAACTTCTTTGCCCAATAATGCGTACGGCTGCCATTCCAGTTTTCCACAACAGATTCGCGTGTATCGATACCATTAATGGTACCTCCTGCGCCGTCATCATAATAGCCGCTTTGTATTTGATTCGCTGGATCTTTACCGGCTACATCTGCAGGTCTCGGTTTCCAGTTTGCGCCATCATAAAGAATAGAGGCGTAAAAACGAGGATCACGATTGGTATAAGGAGCCGCCTTTTGTGCAGGATTGCTCCAGTCAAATTTACTGCCATCCATCATTTGATAGTCATCAACCAATTGTTGTATTGGAGTATTTCCTGACCAGTTATGATAGCCATTCGGCCCGTTATTGATACCATAATGGTTTCCACCCAGCGGCCAGTTATCTTCCTGAGTATACAGTGCGGAAGAACTACGCTGAAAAATCAATTCTACTGCTGCAGAAGCATCACCAATAGCACTTTTACCTCCCATGGCAATAGACTGGTAATTGGCACTCCCTTCTACGGCAGAAACTGGTGCTGAAAGGTTTAACTTGTACCCTGTTGCAGAATCCAAAACAGCTTTAGCGGCGTCTTTAGCAGCTTGCCATCTTGCAGTTCTGTCACCAGCGGGATAAGCTAGCAGTTCAAGGTGTGCGTAACCGCCCAAAACACTTGAATTTGCTTTTACGGTTGGCCCATCATGCAGGTCGCTTGCTGCATATAACAGCACACGGGCTTTTAGTGCTAAGGCGGCTAATTTTGAAGCCCTGCCATCCTGGGTGCTTTTGCCATACAGTAGGGTAGCTGCCATGTCCAGGTCTTTTACAATAAATTGTACGCACTCGGCATAAGTATTCCTTGCAATTGTATAATCGTCATTAAGACCATATGGCTTGTCAATAAGGGGTACACCGCCGTATATCCTGAGTAACTGCTGGTAATAATAGGCCCTTAGGAAATAAGCTTCCCCTAAAAGACGGTCTCTAAGTACCTTATCACTAAAAGTAGAAGTGGGCAGGTTAGTAATGGCAACATTTGCAGAACGGATAGCGGAGAACATTGGTCCCCACCTGTAGGTATCGCTCATCCATGCAAGGTTAGATGGTGTTTCTGTTCCTTGTGTAAAGGTATTGATATTTCTCCCGGCATGAGTAAACATGGCTTCATCCGTATAAGCAGCCATTGCCTGTTCTTCAAAACCTCCATACCCAAGGTGTGCATAAACACCGTAAATAAACGCCTGTGAAAGCGGGCCGTCAGCCCAGGTAGCTTCACTGGAAACTGAACTCAGCGGCTTTGTATTCAAAAAATCCTTATTACAGGAAACGGTGAATACCAGCACAACTGACAGGCATCCAAAAATAAATTTCATCTTTTTCATATTTTATCGTTTAGAATGTTAAACTTAAGCCTCCATTAATTGTTCTGGCTTGTGGATAGTACTGTCCACTTTGATTAGTACTTTCCGGATCGTAAATCTTGTATTTATTAAAAGTAACTAAATTAAGACCGTTGATGAAAAATCGAAGGCTGCTAATTTTCATTTTTGCCAGTACGTTGGCTGGAAGTGTGTATCCCAGCTCGAAATTCTTTAACCGAAGGTAATTTTTATCATATAAATAATAAGTGTTGTTCCCAAAATTCCCTCCTGTATAGTAGGTATCACCTCTGCTGGCGAGCCTTGGATCTGTGCTGCTTGGGTTATCAATCGTCCACCTGTGATCATAAGAATACTTCAGATAGTTTCCAATATCCCCGGATTCTGTTTGAATATGGATGGCAGCTCCTGATGCACCCTGGAATAACATACTCAGGTCAAAAGATTTATAACGAAGTTCAAATGTGATGCCGTAATTCAAAGTTGGCACAGTGTTTTTATCCAATCGTACTTGGTCGTCAGCTGTAATCTTACCATCATGATTATAATCCATAATTTTCATATCACCAGGAAGCAATTTTTTTGTTACACCACTGTAGTCAATAGTATTTTTGTCAATTTCAGCCTGGTCTTTGAACGCGCCGTCTGATTGATAAACCAGGTAAGCACCGATTGGGTTGCCTTCCTGTCTCTGGTAACTCGGTACTCCAGGGTTTTCATCCATGTACACCACCTTGTTATGTGCATAGCCACCATTTATACCGGCTCTAAATAGCAGGTCCTTGCTAAATTTACCGTTATAGGCAAAACTGAATTCATATCCATGGTTGTCAACCCTTCCACCATTTACAGGAGGTAATAAAGGCGAAATTCCAGCAGATTCAGGGGTTGAACCAGTTTTTTGAATGAGTATCTGGTCGCGTTTGTTCATAAAATACTCTAGTGTAATATCAAGATGATTATTAAAAATGGTAGCATCCATACCCACATTGTAATTATTTGCTCTTTCCCATGTAAAATTAGGGTTAGCTAAAACGTGTTCGCCCAAAGTAGTAACTACAGCACCATTTATCGGGTATTGTCCACCACTATAATTAGAAAGGTAAGCATATTCTTGTAATTGACCATTATAGTATACCTGATCATTACCCATTTGGCCATAAGATGCCCTTAATTTCAGGTTGTTTACCCACGATACTTTGAAGAAATCTTCTTTGGTGATATTCCATCCCAATAATAACCCTGGAAAAAATCCAAAGCGGTGATCTGGAGGAAATATATAAGAACCATCATAGCGCCAGATAAATTCAGCCAGGTATTTTTCTTTGTAATTGTATTGCGCCCTGCCGTAGTAACCAAGGCGTGCTCTGTTATAAGCATTGCCATCTGTATTTTGTGCTGTTTGTCCACCAAAAAATAATTGGTCAATAGCAGTAGATATATAATTCCTGCGAAAGGCAAGAAATCCTTCACCTTTAAATTCTTCTTTAGTTACACCAGCCATTAAACCAAAGGTATGTTCACCAATTTTTTTGTCATAGCTTAATATGGCTGTTAAGTTGGTATTTAATACAGATTTGTATGACTGCGATAACCTGGGGTCTGTAAAATTAGACCTGATGGCACCTACCAATTTTGGAGTTATACCATCCGCTTCGTACGTAACTTTATCCCAGTAATACAATGTCCATGGTGTTTGCCATACTTTTGAAGTCTGGCTATTTTTATCAATGGCACCAGATAAAGTAAGTTTCAGCCCGCTCACCCATGGGTTGGTAATATCTATTGAGCCATTTGCCTGTATAAAATCTGTTGGATTATTATTATAACCGGTAGCATTGGTAGTGATTACATAAGGGTTTTGCCCGTTTTCAATATCCGGGCCTGGCTTTCCGTTTGGCCAAACTTCAGGCTCATTGGGACGACCTCTCATCAGCATGCGAAAAATAGATCCAGCACTTTCCGTTGGAAAATTCCTGTCTTCTCTCCTTACCATGATGCCAAGTGTGGTGCTGATATAATTATTCACTTTGGCAGTAAGGTTTGTTCTGAAATTATACTGATTATATTTTGTAGCTGTATTCTTGTAATAAGCGTCCTGGGTCACATAGCCGAGAGAAGAAAAGAATCTTACATTTTCGTTGCCACCGCTTATCTGCAGGTTATGGCGGCTTTGGGGTGACCATGTATTAAATGCATCTTTAAACCAATTGGTATTGGGATGACCCCATGGATCACTACCATCTGCAAATTTTTTCACATCATCAGGGCTGAATTGGGCATTAATAGTACTTACTCCAGATGCTACTGGTACATATTTTCCTGTGGTCTTTATTGCAGCAGATGCAGCTGACCACTCTTCAGGATTATTTCTTAAACCATTATAGATACCTAATTCATTCATAATACTGGCATATTGAGATGCATTGGACAGTTCGGGAACCAATGTAGGCTGACTGGCACCATAGTTAAAATCATAAGTAATCTTAGGTTTACCAGAGTTCCCTTTCTTTGTTGTTACTATAATTGCACCATTGGCAGCCCTTGCACCATAAATGGCAGCAGAGGCATCTTTTAGCACAGAAATTGATTCAACATCCCTTGGGTTTAACCTGCCCAGGCCGCCATCCCTATCAGGGACACCATCAATAACAATGAGTGGGCTGTTGTTCCCTAATGTGTTGGTACCGCGGATAGAAATAGTGGCGCCATCATAGCCAGGCTCACCACTTGTTTGAATGACTACAAGGCCAGGTAAACGACCCGCCAGTGAATTCGACATATCTACAGCGGGAGATCTCACCAAAACGTCCCCTTTAATGGCACTCACAGCACCGGTAACGGTTACCTTTTTTTGAGTACCATAGCCTACAACTACCACTTCATTGAGGTCATTTACTGCAGTAGCCATATTAATGGCAAAAGTTGTATTAGTTCCAACTAGTTTTTCCTGGGTTCTATAACCCGTACTTGAAAAAACAAGCACTGTTTTTTGGTCGGGAACGTCAATAGAAAATGCTCCATTATCATTTGTTGTAACACCTTTTAAAGTGCCTTTTATAATAACAGTAGAGTTAGCCGAGGGCATTCCTTTGTCATCTTTCACAATACCAGTTACATGTATTTGATTTTGTGCATAAGCCCCCATGCTACTGATGAGGATGAGTGAGAAAAGAAAAATTTTAATAATGGTGTACCCAGGTAAGCGTTTGAACAGATTTCCGCTTCCTGAGCAAAACTGGTGTGTTTGCTTTTTCATGATGGCAATTTGGTTTGGTTATTAATGAAAGTATCAAAATTTTAAAAGTGTTGTAATTAAACTTATAAAACAGGTAACACTTTTTTAAGTGTTGTTAATACACTTATAAAACATGTAAAATTTTTTAAGTGTTGTTGATACACTTAAAAAACAAGTAAAATTTTAGTTGCTTATTTTATCAAAATAATTGAATCGTCTTTGTAATAAATTTTAAATTAATAGCAATTAGTTGGTGTAGAATTAGCAATCTAACTTCAAATATATATATGTTTATACATCATTTCAAAATAATTTATTAACATTTGTTTACAATTTAAATTTACCTTTCTATCAGCTATAAAAACTTTAATCCTTCTTTCTCTAATATTTTATACTTCTTCTTATCAAATTCATAAAGGAAAGCACCTTTACGGGAAGAAAATGTTTCTTTTTCATTTAATTTTTTTAAAATGTTTAATGAAAGTATTTTACGGGTAAAATTCCGTTTGTCTAAAGGAGTTTCATAAATGGCTTCATACAATGCCTGCAATTGCTGCAAGGTGAACTTTTGCGGCAATAAAGTAAACCCAGAGGGGTGAGTGGAAACTTTTTCCTGCAATCGTTCCTTGGCAAGCTTAATCATATCAGCATGGTCAAAAACCAATTTAGGTAAAGCATCCAGCGGGTACCATTTAGAATTGTGCTCAATCATCAAGTTATTGCTGTAATCATCTATTTTTATTAAAGCAAAATAGGCCATTGAAATAACCCTGCCCCCCGGGTCCCGCTCAACATCCCCAAGACAGGTAAGCTGCTCCATATAAATATCTGTAAGGCCTGTCAATTTATTGAGCACTCTTTTTGCTGCGTCATTTACACTTTCGTTACTATTTACAAAGCCACCCATCAGGGCGTTTATTCCTTTACCAGGGTCAAGGTCACGCTTTACAAGCAAGGCTTTTAAATGCAACCCATCAAAGCCAAAAATGATACAATCTACTGCTACCAATATCTTATCACGAAACTTATACTGCTGAATGCTCATCATTATATTTTCAGTTTTTAATACCCTGCTTTAGTCATAAAACTTCTGACCAGGCACTTGGAAAGGGCAGTTAGTTGAATGTCCTGAAAAATTCCAGGGCCTATTTATTACTAAGATGTTGATTGAAATAATAAACTGCAAAATCAATCGCAACCTTCCTTTTTATTTAAAATTAAAAGGAAGGAATGTTAAAAAAAAAATAAATATACATCATTTTTCATAAATGTAATAAATACACTTATAATTTTTTTATTGAGTAAACCTGGCAAAAAAGACATAAAAAAATAAACTGCCATTTGATTTAATAAATAAAATGCGGATGAATAAACACAATGGTCTGGTGAAGCATTATGCAGGTTTTATAAAGAGAAAAATAAAATTGAAAGAAAAACCCTCGCAGAAAAAACTAAATGAAGTGTTTAAAAGATAACATCAGCAATAAATTTTAATATTTTTTTCAATGTAGGATATTATATAGTTGATGGAAAATAAGGTGCCAGTTTAACTTTTAATTCAACAGGCATTTCGCAGCGTTTCATTTGTTTGGCTTCCATAAAATAAAGCGTTACATCGCCTGTATTTAAAAGAGAGCCATCCTGGTGGTAAATTTCAGAATGAAAAACAATTTTATGATGTACCGGCAATTCCCTAAGGGTAGTTTTAACTGTAATCAAGTCGTCGTATTTTGCGGGCCTTAAAAACCGGCTATGGATATCTACAACAGGCATAAAAATGCCCATGGCTTCAATATCTTTATAACTATACCCCAATTGCCTGATAGCATCGCCCCTGCCAATTTCATAAAACTGTGCATAGTGACCATGGTAAACAACGCCCATCTGGTCGGTTAAAGCATAATGAATTCTTATTTGAGTTTCTGTTGTGTACATGGTATTAATTTTCTACAGTGTTAACCATCGTTTCTGTTGCCAACTAAATTATTTTCCAATCATTCCGTCTACACTAATTTTTCCAGGGCCAATAAATAATATAGTAATAAACCCGGCTAAAAATAAAGCCGATATTTCACCATGGCCAAAAACATCCATATTATTTGCTTTATATAAAGCAACACACATAGTTATGATTAACGGTATACATGCTAATCTTGTAAATAAGCCAAGAATTAAAAATAATGAACAAAAGAATTCAGCAAAAATAACTAACGAAGTGTTAATTGTGGTGCCCATTCCCAGCAGGTTTGGCATGTGTTCGGCCGTTGCACTAAAATGCGTTATTTTTTGGTAACCATAAATTACCATCATTAAAATACCCAACGCTAAACGTAACACAAGCATACCGGCATTTACAGCACCAGGGGTATACTTCACAGAAAATAATTTTCTCATTTGAACTTTTAGTTTTTTGTTAAGTAATCTTTATCATTTTTTTAACAGCGTTACAAATGTACATTCGTTTTTGATTACAGCAGTTATCCACTTATTAACAAAGGGTTTGGAATGGTGTTTGCATAACTGTCAATATAGCTAATTTTACCACCAGCAATAATGAATGATATAAACAACATGATACGATTAAAATCCTCTTTGCTGCTGATAGCAGTTTTATTTTCCTTTTCCATATTTGCACAACCCACTTACGTTATTACAGACCTGGAAAAAGGTTTTAAAGAAGCAAAAGAATTATTTATTAAACAGCAGTATGCACTGGCCTATCCTATTTTACAGGAAGTAAAGGAACAGTTTCCGGAAAAACAAAAAAGTGAAAATGCATACCTGCATGATGATGTAAATTATTATTATATAGTCTGCAGGTTAAAATTGCAATTACCCGAAGCAGAAGAAGAAGCAAAACATTATATCGACTGGGTAAATAATCAACCCCGTATTGAATTAATGAGTTATCATTTGGGTAAATTTTATTTTAGCAAAAATGATTTTACCAAAGCCATTACCTATTATGAAAAGGCAGCATTGGATAATTTAAGTAATGAAGAAATTGCAGATGCAAAATTTGAAATGGCATATTGCTATTTTAATTTAAAACGTTTTGCAGACGCCAAGCCTTTGTTTAATGAAATTCACCAGTTGCCAGATAGTAAATATTATATTCCTGCAAATTATTATTACGGTTTTATAAGTTATTACGATCATAATTACAGCGAAGCTTTAAAAGCTTTTAAACTGGTAGAATCGATGAATGATTATAAAGGTGTAGTGCCGTACTACATTGCTGAAATATTTTATTTTCAAAATAAAAAAGACGAGTCATTACGTTATGGCGAAAGCGTGTTGAGCAGGGGGGGCTTATTTTATGAAAAGGAAATGAAACAGCTGCTGGGGCAGATTTATTTTGAGAAAAAAAATTATACCAAGGCATTACCACTGTTGGAATATTATGTAAACAAATCCACTAAAGTAAGTAAAGAAGACTTGTATGAATTAAGCTATTGTTATTATGAAACAAAACAATTAACAAAGGCGATCGATGGGTTTAAGCAATTAAGTAATGAGCAGGATTCCTTAGGCCAGAATTCGATGTATCTTTTGGGCGATTGTTATTTAAGGACTAACCAAAAAGCAAATGCAAGAACTGCTTTTCAATATTGTGCCAATAACAGCAGTAACAAACAGCAGCAGGAAGTTTCGGTTTTTAATTATGCCAAGTTATCGTATGATTTGGGATACCAGGATATAGCTTTAAACGAAATGCAAAGGTTTATAAATGATTACCCTAATTCCGTCAACATAACAGAAGCCAAAGAAATTTTAGTGGGGCTGCTTGCCAATACCAATAATTTTAAAGATGCGCTTAGTTTGTACGAATCGTTTGCAAACCCTACTTCTTCCATGCAAAAAATTTATCCACGGATTTTATATGGCAGGGCAGTTGAATACATGAACGATCAGCAGATACTAAAGGCGGAAGATTTATTTGAAAAAATTTTAAAACTACCTGCATCTAACGTTACCGCCTATGCTAATTTTTGGCTGGGAGAGATTGCTTACCGTCTTGTTGATTATGATGCTGCCATCCGGTTCCTATCTGCTTATTTGCAAAGTGGTGCCATAGCAAGGGGGGAAGCAAACCCAACAACAGCAAAATATGATCTTGGTTATTGCTGGATGAAAAAAGAAAATTATAAACAATCCTTAGGATATTTTGAAGCCATTGCTAAATCAGGTACGACTTCATCTTCGGTAGAACAGGATGCATATGTACGCACCGCTGATTGTTATTATATGCTAAAAGATTTTAGCAAAGCCAGCAGCATGTACGAAACGGTAATAAATAATGCCTTGCCACAAAGTGATTACGCCATGTTTCAAAAAGCAATGATTGCCGGGGTTAAGAGTGCTTCAACTAAAATTACCATTCTTAACAATCTTAACCGCCAGTATCCAAAAAGTAGTTTAATACCTGATGCTACCATGGAAATTGCCAAAACGTATATGGCAGATGAAAAATTCAGGGATGCCATTCCTTATTTAAATAAGGTGTTGGCAGATGCCAACGCCGGAGGCTTAAAACCAGCCGCTTATTTAAAGCTGGGGCTTAGCTATTACAACCTTGATAATAATGAACAGGCTTTAATCAACTACCAGCATTTAATTGAACAGTACCCTCAGTCAACAGAAGCTGATGAGGCCTTGGCAAATATAAAAAATATTTATGTTGAGGCCGGAAAGCCAAATGAATATGTTGAACTGATGCGAAAAAACGGTAAAAATATTTCTGCCACGGAAGCAGATGGTATTACCTATAATGCCGCTGAATTAAAATATAACAACAACGATTGTATCGGTGCTATTGCGGGTTTCAATAATTATATATTGAAATTCCCCAATGGTGAATATATACTGGATGCAAATTTTTACCGCAGCGAATGTTATGTAAAAAACAGGGATTGGAACAATGCATTAGCAGGGTATGCGTATGTAAATGCAAAAGGCATTAATAAATATTTTGAAAGAGCGACATTGGCTCAATCAAGAATAAATTATTTTGAATTAAAAAATTATGCAGAAGCGAAGAAAAATTTTGAATCACTTAGAACCAGCACTGTTAACGAAGATAACCGGCTGGAGGCAGATAGAGGGCTTGTTCGCTGCGATTATCAATTAAAAGAATATGCAGAAGCGAACGAAGCTGCCCAAGAATTGTTAAAAAGCAAAGGAATAAGTACAGATGATAAATCAATAGCATTTTTAGTATTGGGTAAATCTTTGCAAATAAAAAATGATTGCGCAGGTGCTATTAATTCTTTCAAATCGTGTTCTGCCATTAATAAATCGGCTTGGGGTGCAGAGGCCAGGTATGAAATAGCCAATTGCCAGTTTACTTTAGGCAATTATACTGCTGCAGAAAAAGCTGCTCAGGTGGTAATAAAAGAATCGGGCAGTTATGATGTATGGCTTACAAAAGCATATATTTTATTAGGGGATATTTTTATGCAGCAAAAAGATTATTTCAATGCAAAAGCAACTTACCAGAGCGTAGCACAAAACTCAACTATTGCTGAATTAAAAACAGAAGCGCAAAAGAAATTGGATAATGCAATAGCTGCGGAAAAAGAAGGGTCAAAAATTAATTAAGAAGAGTTGTTGATAGTATCAAATATTATTAAAAAAGTGAGGCAATAAAATATACAATTTATTATGGGTACTAAAATAAGTATAGCGGGTTTAATTTTTTGTTTATGTGGTTTAGCCTCTTTTGGACAAAAAGATACAACCAAAAAACAAACCATTGATATTACTTCAAGCTATAAACCTGCATTACGTAATGCAGTTAAAATAAATTTTTCCGCTGCTAATTTAAGTGCAGACAGTTCCAAACCATATTTAATCTATACTATACCTGATCAGAATTTATTTTATACCTATCAGCCCCGGTCGTTAAAACCATTGGCACTTACCCAGGATACTGGTATGGAACTTGGCGCAAGAAATTTTATTAAAGTAGGATTTGGTAACTATACAACTCCATTTGTTAGTGCCGGGTTTAGTTTTGGAGACGGCAAAAAATCTTTGATAAACCTTTATGCAAATTACATTTCATCAAATGGAAAAATAGACTACCAGGATTATTCAAAGTTCAATGCTAAATTAAGCGGCAGTTTTTTTTCAGCAAGAAATGAAGTGTATGGCAACATAGGTTTTAGCCAGAATAATTATTATTTGTATGGCTATAACCACCAGGATTATACTTATACCAAAGCTGAATTACTGCAGCAATTTTCGGATATAAAACTTAAAGTGGGGTTTAAAAACAAGGATGTAAATGAAACAGGAATCAATTACAATCCGAATTTGGAAATAAATGTTTTTAGCAATCAAAATAAACTAACCGAAAATTCTATAATAGCAGACCTGCCTGCCGAAAAAACCATTAATGATGTTCTTTCAATAAAACTGGCTGTTAAAGCAGATTTAACCAGGTATTCTACTAAAAATTATATTCCTAATAATTATTCGGTGCACAATGATATTTTTGCAATAGCGCCTGAATTGATTTATGCACAACCGCTTTTATCTGTACATGTAGGAATAACACCAACCTGGAACAACAGCGATTTGAGTGTACTGCCCAATATTTATGCTGAGGCACAAATTGCTGATAAACCATTTTTAGTACAGGGCGGATGGATAGGCCGGTTTATTAAAAACACCTATCAAAATTTATCTGTTATCAATCCTTACCTGGCAACTATTGTTACGCAACAAAATACCAAGGAAACCGAAGTGTATGCAGGATTAAAAGCCTCTGTAGGTAAGCACTTTAATTTTAGTACTACCGCAAGTTTTATCTCGTACGAAAATTATCCATTTTTTGTGAATGATACCACAACGGGGTCAAGCGGTAACGCTTTTAAAATAATTAGCGAAGGAAAAATAAGCGATTTTCGTATTCATGGTGATATGAGTTTTATAAGCCAGGACAAATTTACTGTTACCGGCGGGCTTACTTTTAATGGTTATACTGGTTTAGATAATGGTAACAAAGCATGGGGAACAATACCGCTGCAACTAAATGCTTCTCTTCGCTGGTGGGCATATAAGCAGGTATTAATCAAGAGTGATCTTATGACCTTTTCAAGTACTTCGTACCTGTTGCCAGGCAATGTAAGCAGAACTTTAACCGGGGGCTTTGATCTTAGTGCAGGTGTAGAAGTTGTTATTACTAAAAAAGTAAGTGCCTGGTTTGATATTAATAATATTTTAAACGATAAATACCAGCGTTGGTATATGTATGAAGTGTATGGGCTAAATGCATTAGTTGGCGTAATTATGAAGTTTTAGAAGTATTGCTTTTTATTTCTGTTGTAGTTAGCTCACAAAGTATTTTATAAGCCCCATAATATATTTTATCTGTAGTATTTTTAATGTATAAGCATATCTTTGAGTGATACATAAATGTTATGGATTATTTAATTGCACCAACACTTTTTCAAAATAAAACCTGCCGGTTGCCGGGTATTGGTACTTTTACTGTAATCACCAATACTACCAAATTAGAATCGCATAGTAAGCAGATAGATGCTCCTGCGACATCGATCATTTTTACACCATTACAAGAGGATAAAAATGGATTTAATGAGTTTACAGCATTAAGCGAATTGATAAAAAAAGATTTGCATGCAACAGGTAAAGTTAACCTGCAGGGGATAGGAGATTTTATAAAAAATGAAGATGGTACTATTGGTTTTATTCCATTACAATTAAGCCAGCATTTTACACCTCCTGTTGTTGCTGAATTAGCCATTCACCAGGATGCAACATATTCGAGACTTGTAGGTGATAGAGAAACTTCTGATATTGCATTGCCCGTATATTTAGAAGAAGAGAAAATAGTAAAGGGCCGCTGGTGGATATGGGCAATTATTTTAGGCGCAATTGGAGCTGGGATACTGATTTATTATATTGCACAAAACGGGTTTGGATTATTGGGTAATGCAATAAGGGTATAAACTTTATCTACTTAATATACGCTTCAAACATTTTGGGCCAGCGTTTACCTGTGAAATATATTTTTTTAGAAATACTATCGTAGGCGATGCCATTTAGTACATCCGTTCTCACAGGAATATTCTGATTTTTGAAAAATTTATCCTTTATATTAGGCAAATCTATTTTCCCCACTACATGACCGTTTGCAGGATCAATTTTTACAATATATTCAGACTGGTATACATTGGCAAATACAAAACCATCAATCAATTCCAACTCGTTTATTGCCTCTACAGGTCCCAGGTTATCTGTAACCTGTACAGTAGTTCTTATTTTAAAATTATCAGGGTTTACAAAATACAAATTTGCAGTACCATCACTTATTATCAGGTCTGTAGCAGTATGAGTAATGCCCCAGCCTTCGTAAGGCCAGGTAAATATTTTAATTGGTTTATCAATATTATTAATGTCGTACACATTTACAACATGGCTTTGCCACGTAAGCTGGTAAATTTTATTGTTAAAAATAGTAATGCCCTCACCAAAAATTTTATTGGTACCCATCATATGTTTATGATCTACTTTACCAGTTTTAATATCACTGATTATCCTTAAAGAAGAAGTTTCAAAATCACCGGTACCTTCATACATTTTACCATTATAAATTTCTAAGCCTTGTGTATAAGCACTTGTATCGTGAGGGTAAATTCCAATAATATTCAGGTCGATATTTTTGGGAGCCGGGATGCCCGTTGAAGGTGTTTCAGCTACTGTAGTTTCTTCATTTTGCGATTGATTGCCATTGCATGCTGAAAGTAGAATTACTATTGCAACTAATAAATATTTTGTCATTTATGCTGTTTCTAATTTGGGGGCAAAAGTACTAAAGTGAAACAATTTTGCTGCCTTCATTTATATAAAAGAATGCAAATATTTTGGAAATTTAATAAATCGTTCTATATTTGTGTTATCTCTGAAACGGATATTTACCACCACAACCCCTCAATAGTTAGTTAATACCGTTCATTTATTCTGAGACATCATCCCAATTCTTCTATCGCTTTAGTGATTTTTCCCTATTTCCAATACCTCTGCTTTTATCAGCCCGACCCCCAATGAGCCAAATTTAATTTTTTGGACAATTAATATTTTTTATGAAAGTTTTTCTAGGGGTATTGCTATTGATGCAGTTTATTTTTGTTGCACAGGCACAGCGTGTATGCGGCACTACAGACTATACTCAAAAATTAATAAGTTCCGACGCCTCTTTAAAAAATGCTTATGCAATAGCGGAAGAACAAATTGAAAAAAGAACGACAAATAATATTTCATTAACAGCACGAGATACATCTTCAGACGAAATTATTTATATACCGGTTGTTGTACATATTGTATATAAAACGGCTAATGTAAATTTAAGTGCTGCACAGGTACTATCGCAACTAAAAGTTTTAAATGATGATTACGGTTATTCAAATGCAGATAAAATAAACACACCTGCAGTTTTTGCAAAATTGGCTGCTGATACCAGGATAAGATTTTGTTTGGCACAGGTAGATCCACACGGTAGAAGAACAACCGGCATTATTAGAAAATACACCAGTATAGATGCTTTTTCAGCACAGGATGCAGTTAAGTCATCATCGCAAGGCGGTGATGATGCATGGGACAGTAAACGTTACCTGAATATATGGGTGTGTAAAATGTTTGGCAGAACAATGGGGTATTCCAGTGTACCCGGCGGACCTGCAGAAGTTGATGGTGTTGTGATTGCTTATGATGTTTTTGGCACAGAAGGGAATGTTCGTTCGCCCTATAACAAAGGCCGCACGGCTACTCACGAAATTGGCCATTGGCTTGGCCTGAAACATATTTGGGGCGACGCTGTATGTGGTACGGATGGCGTGGACGATACACCTACACAGCAGTATTATAATTATGGTTGCCCCAGTTTTCCGCATATCACTAATTGTTCGCCTGATAGTAATGGCGCCATGTTTATGAATTTTATGGATTTTACTGATGACGCCTGTATGAACATGTTTACCTATGGTCAAAAATTAAGGATGCGTGCACTATTTGCAAAAAACAATTTACACAATTCATTCCTGGGTTCTTTTGCATGCGACAGTACGCTGGCACAAGGCGGGCCAATAGCTACAGATGATACTGTAGCCGCAGTTGTTGTTCCACAAGTAAAACCCTCCTTTACTGTAAAAGTGTATCCAAATCCTGTACAATCAATGATAACAGTTGAATGCGCCAATGCAACAAGTAGTGGTATTAAAACAATCAATATTTTTAATGTGCTCGGAAGAAAAGTATTTAGCGGGCAAATCAGTAAACAAAAAATGAGCGTAAATATTGCCGATTTTACAAAGGGTATTTATATTCTGCAAATTGAAGAAGGAACCAACAGGCTCTCTACAAAAATCATTAAGGAATAATTCAGCTATTCATTAATACAGCAATTTCCATCGCTGCGATTGGCGCCAATGCTACGCCCATACCACTCATACGTACACAACAAAATACATTATTGCCGATTGATTTTACAATCGGCATTTTTTCTGTACCCATGGCCATAATACCACTCCATCTGTCTGTAATAGTAAATGTAGTTGCAGGTAATAAATGTTGCTGTATAAATTGCTCTAACACTTCTTGTATTAAACCGGTTGTTTGCATTTCATTGGTATTCTCCATTTCAAATGCCTTATTTCTTGCCCCACCCAGCAATAAACGGTTGCCTACATTTCTAAAATAATAATAGCCTTTATCAAAATGGAAAGTCCCTTTTATTTTAAGATTATCAATCGGGTTTGTAATCAGCACCTGGCCACGGTTGGGTATAATATCAATGGAAGAAAATAATTGTTTGGTAAAAGCATTTGTACATAACAATAATTGTTGTGTAGTAAATTTTAAGCCTTCACCTTTAACAGAAGAAACTGCCGTTTCCAGTTCAATGCCATGGTAGTGGTTTTGATAACTTTTTACTTCAATACCTGTTAATACCTGTACACCTAAACCCTGTATTTTTTGCAACAATGCCTGTACCAGTTTGCCGGGTTGCAAACCAGCTTCCAGTTTGTTTTCTATAAGGTGGTCGAAACCTTTAAAGCCAAAATGACTTATTTTTTCATCTGCGGTTTTAAATAAATTTTCTTCACCGGTAATTACTTTTAATCCCTCATTCAACCAATCTGTTTTTGCAATACAATCGCTCCAGTCTGATGACTGATCTGTAAAACATTCATATCCGCCACAGGCATCATAGTCTATTGTTTCATCACTAAAATGTTTTCTTATTTCAAGCAAACCCTTATACCGCATTTCTACGAGTTGCCACATTTTTTCTTCACCCATTTCAGCTGCGTCTGCTATTAATTCGCCGGGGCTCCCAAAACAACTAAAACCTGCATTGCGTGTGCTTGCGCCGGTTGGTATGATGCCTCTTTCTAAAATGGTAATCTTATATGCAGGATTTTTTAATTTGAGTTGTAAGGCACTCCACAAACCAACAAAGCCACTGCCCACGATGATTATATCCTGCGGCGCAAAAAAACTTTCTTTCTCCCAAAACGATAGCTGTACCATACAATAAAAATTGTTAAAAACCGTAAAGGTAGAAACTAAATCAGTCATCTTAAACCAGGCGGCATTATTTTTGTCTGACTAATCAAAATACTATATGAAAAAAATTATTACTACTGCGTTTATTATTAGTATCCTAATTGGCAATACCAGCGCACAGGGTTTAAAGGGCCTGATGAATAAAGTAACAAAAAAAGATTCAACCACAGGTAAAAGTGTTTTAGATAAGATATCAGGCGGCAGTTCTGCAGGTGGCGGACTTGGCAGTGGTTTAAGTAATGATCAGATTATTAATGGGCTTAAAGAAGCGCTTAAAATTGGTACAGACAGCAGCAGTGTAAAACTAAGCAAAGTGAATGGCTTTTTTGGCGATGCTGCAATTAAAATTTTAATGCCTGAAGATGCAAAAAAAGTAGAAACAACCTTGCGTAGTTTAGGCATGGGCAGCCTGGTTGATAAAACAATATTATCATTAAACAGGGCAGCTGAAGATGCGGCTGGTGGTGTGGGTGATATTTTTTGGAAGTCAATAAAACAAATGACTGTTACAGACGGATTACAAATTTTAAGAGGAGGCGATTTTGCAGCTACTGATTATTTAAAGAAAACAACTACTGTTGAATTGACTGAAAAGTTCAGGCCAATAATAGAAACAAGCCTTGTTAAAGTAGATGCTACTAAATACTGGAAAGATATGTTTAATACTTACAACAAATTTTCGCCAAACAAAATAAACCCAGATCTTACTGCATATGTTACAGAAAAGGCATTGAGTGGTTTATTTTTAAATATTGGTTTGCAGGAACAAAAAATTAGAAAAGACCCGGCTGCACAGGTTACTAGCGTATTAAAATCTGTATTTGGAGGAAAATAGATTATTTCACACAAAGAACGCAAAGGATACAAAGGCCACAAAGCAAATCTCTATGCCTCAATATTCTTTTTGCACTTTGTATGCTTCAATTGTGTGATGAGGGGAAACGAAAATTTATTTCACACACATGTCCCGATATTTTCGGGGAAGGGTGCAACTTAAACATTGGCCATAAAGCAAATTCTATACATTTATCTTCTTTGTTAACTTTGTATCCTTTGCGTTCTTTGTGTGAAATATTTTAAATATTATAGGATATTTTTGCACAAATAATATAATTTGAGCGTTCCTGTTTTTTTAATAACACCACCATTTACACAATTAAATACGCCTTATCCCGCTACTGCGTATTTAAAGGGTTTTTTAAATACCAGGCAAATCAAATCTTTCCAGGCCGACCTTGGCATTGAAGTTACCCTTGAGTTATTCAGTAAACAGGGTTTAATCAATTTATTTCAACAAGTAAATAATGATCCGGCTGTTTTTTCCGGCAATGCAAAAAGGATAATTGCCTTGCGGGATGATTATATCAATACTATTGACGCAACAATTTTATTTTTACAAGGAAAAAATCCAACACTTGGCCACCTGATAAGCAAAAGAAACTTTTTGCCTGAGGCCAGCCGTTTTGCACAGTTAGATGATTTAAAATGGGCCTTCGGCACCATGGGTACACAAGACAAAGCCAAGCATCTTGCCACCATGTATTTGGAAGACCTGTCGGATTTAATAACTGAGTGTGTGGATCCTCATTTTGGCTTTAGCAGGTATGCAGAAAAACTTGGCAGAAGCGCCAATAGCTTTGATGAATTGTACGCCTCTCTTCAAAAAGAATACACCTACCTGGATAAAATTCTTATTGATATTTTACAAAAAAGAATTGCAGAAGTTGATCCAGCTTTAGTCGCCCTTTCTGTTCCATTTCCTGGCAACTTATATACCTCTCTTCGCTGCGGACAGTGGATTAAAAAAAATTACCCGGGTATAAAAGTAGTGATGGGTGGTGGTTTTGCCAATACAGAGTTGCGATCATTATCAGATGAAAGGGTATTTGAATTTTACGATTTTATTACCCTTGATGATGGAGAAGCGCCCATTGAAAATTTATTGCTGTTTCTTGAAGGGAAAAAAGCAGTCAACGAGCTTAAACGAAGTTTTACATTGATAAACGGGCAGGTAACTTATATCAATAACACGGCCTGTACAGATTATAAGCAAGGGCAGGTAGGCACACCTGATTACAGTGATCTTTTGCTGGATAAATATATCAGTGCCATTGAAGTTATAAATCCCATGCATAGTTTATGGAGTGATGGGCGATGGAATAAACTAACGATGGCGCATGGTTGCTATTGGGGTAAATGCACTTTTTGTGATATCTCTTTAGACTATATAAAATTATATGAGCCTATAACTGCACAATTGCTATGCGACAGAATGGAAGAGATGATTGCACAGACAGGGCAAAACGGTTTTCATTTTGTTGATGAAGCAGCGCCACCGGCATTAATGCGGGCACTGGCAATAGAAATTATAAAACGTAAACTAACAGTAAGCTGGTGGGCAAATATACGTTTTGAAAAAAGCTTTACAAGGGATCTTTGTTTGTTATTAAAAGCGGCTGGTTGCATTGCAGTTTCCGGTGGGCTGGAAGTTGCTTCTGACCGTTTGCTGCTGCTAATAGAAAAGGGCATTACTGTGGCACAGGTGGCAAGAGTGAACAAACATTTTAGTGAGGCGGGCATAATGGTACATGCTTATTTAATGTATGGTTTTCCTACGCAAACTGCGGAGGAAACCATCAACTCACTGGAAATGGTAAGGCAATTATTTGAAGCCGGTATTTTACAATCTGCATTTTGGCACCAGTTTACCATGACGGCACATAGCCCCGTTGGCCTAAATCCTGAGAAGTATAAAGTAAAAAAAATATCTACCGTTATTGGCAGTTTTGCAAACAATGATATTGAGCATTCAGACCTAACCGGCGCTGATCATCCAAGCTTTAGTTTTGGATTAAAAAAATCGTTACTCAATTACATGCATGGTGCATGTTTTGACTATCCTTTACAAAAATGGTTTGATTTTAAAATTCCTAAAACTACCGTGGCACCTGATTACATTTTAAATGCATTGCAGCACGAAGATGTGTTAAGCAGTAAGCCAACAACAAAAATTGTATGGCTGGGTAATAAGCCTTCTATTGTAAATTTTACCAAATCAAAAAAAGGCAACCATTGGCAAATGAGTGAACTTACATTTCAAAATAAAAGAGATGTTTTAAGTATAAAAGTAAGTGAGCAACAGGGAGCATGGCTGGCAGAAATGCTGGAAAAATTATCTGTAGCGCAACTTAAAACCTATACCATCCAGGAAGTAAAACAAAACTACGAAGCAGCTTTCCTTGACGATTTTGAGCTTTTTTGGGACAATAAACCAGTAAATGGATTGCATAAGTTTGGGCTATTGCAACTATAATTTCTAAAAAGATTAAAGTTAAATAATCAATTCACAATTCACCACTGACCACTCACCATTAAAACCCTTTTACCATCCCCATTGATTCCATTGCCATTTTTTGGTTGTATTCAAACGTAAGTGATTTATGGTTGATGATATCTACAATGGTACCAATTAAACAAAGACCACCTGTAAAAAAATACAATATACCCATACCCACCTGGCCTGTAACAAAACGCTGTATACCTGCAGCACCAACAAAACCAAGCAGGCAACATATTAAAATGGTATCTGTTTTTTTACGCTTATTGTTATACAGCGAAATAAAAAGATGTAGTTTATCTTCTGAAAGATCTTTGGTAAAAGCTTGTAAATAGGCCAGTTCGTCTGGTTCAATAGAAGGGATAAGTGCAATTAAATTTGTGCTCATTGTATGATATATTTAGGTTTGAAAGATAATTGTTTTATCCTGTTTAAAATAATTAATACCCCAACAATACCCATCGGGTGATATTTAAAAGAAGCAGCAAACTGCAGGTGCATTGCATAATGCATCGAATGGCCAAGGCCACATCCGGGGCAATGATTAATATTGAGCCATCTAAAAATGCAAAGGGTAGGGGCATCAGCGTCTGCATTCATTGTAAATAGCAACACCAACGCTGTTATCCAAAACAACCATTCAAAATATTGATACCAATATTGTCTTAATAAATTTATCAATGTCTTATTCATTATATAATTGTCTTCTTTATTATTTTTTATTTGGAAAGAATAATCATGGCCAATCCAATTATATACAATAACAGCATTACATTCAATAAAGGCTTTGTGCCGGACGGGGCTTTATCAAATTCTTTCCAAACATATATGCCCCATATTGCTGCAACTACTGTTGCTCCCTGGCCAAGTCCATAGGAAACTGCAGGGCCGGCTTTGCCTGAAGCAATTATACTCAATGACATACCTATGCTCCAGATAACACCTCCTAATATTCCTACCAAATGATCACTGGTTTTGCCCCTGAAATAATCTTTAAAAGATAAGGCCATTCCTGTAAAGGGCCATTTCATTTGCAGGCTGTTAAACAAAAAACTACTGAGTACTACACCAAGGGCAAAAAATACCAGTGCAGTATAAGGTGTTAGTTTACCTGTTTCCGGTATATTAAAATTGGTGACCATTGAACCGGCAACATATTTATAAAACAAACCCATTAGGCAACCACTTACTATGGATAGAATCAACCCTTTTTTTGAAACTCCTTCCGACAAATTTGTCTGCAATTTTTGATAGGCTTTTGCATTTAATATTATAGCAATGGCTATTAATGCAACACCACTAAAAATCAACACAGGGTTGCCCTGGGGAATAGAAATATAATTTACAATCACGCCCAATACCAATGCAATACCAATACCAACCGGAAAGGCAACGGACATGCCTGCAATACCAATGGCCGCCACCAATAATATGTTGGCTAAATTAAAAACTACACCACCAATAACAGAAGAAAGTATATTACCAGAATCTGCCTGTTTAATATCTTCCACAAAAGCCCTGCCCTCATTTCCATTACTTCCTAGCGTAAACGCAAGTACGAGCGTTGTAAGCAGTATGCCAAAACCATAATCCCAATACAATAATTCAAACCGCCATGTTTTACTGGTAAGTTTTGTTGTATTGGCCCATGAACCCCAGCAAAGCATGGTGACAAAACAAAGTATGATAGCGAGTGAGTAATTTTCTACAATAAACATACAGACGATTTTTAAATATTATGATGGTTAAAAACTTATTTCATTTCTGTGTGGAACTGATGCCTGTGCCCCCATTCTTGTAACAGAAATAGAAGCTGCCTCTATTGCAAATTGTACCGCTTTCTCCCAATCCATTTTTTCAGTAAGTGCAACTGCTATTGCGCCATTGAAAGTATCACCAGCTGCTGTTGTATCTACTGCAATAACAGTAGGTGCAGCTGTGCTGAATTTTAATTGATTGTTTTGAAAGAAAGCTCCTTGCTTTCCTAAGGTAATAACTACATTATTTACACCTTTACTCAAAAAAATAGCAGCGGCCTGCGAAGCCGTTGCCTCATCACTTACCGGTATTCCTGTTAAAAAAGAAGCTTCTGTTTCATTGGGTGTTATCAAAAATAATCCATCCAATAATTCATCAGATAATTGCTGAGCTGGTGCAGGATTAATAATTACTTTTTGCTGGTTTTCCTTTGCATTTTTTGCAACTGCTGCAATTGCCTGCATTGGTATTTCTAATTGCATTAAAATGATTGCGGCTTCTGCTAACTGTTTTACTTTTTCAATATCTGCAGGTAACAAATTTGCATTGGCACCAGGGGCAACAGCAATACAATTTTCTCCAGTTTTATTTACCATTATTAAAGCAGTACCTGAAGGAGTTGTTTTATCAATAAATACATAACTGGTATCAATATTTTCTTTTCCTAAACCGGCAATTGTTTGTTGTCCAAATATATCGCTCCCTACTTTTGTTACCAGTGTAACATCACCTCCCAACCTTGCAGCTGCTACGGCCTGGTTAGCGCCCTTTCCGCCCGCATTCATAAAAAATGTACCCCCTAATTTTGTTTCACCCGGTAAGGGAAGCTCATCTGTTTTTACAACCATGTCGGTATTAGCACTTCCTATTACTATTATTTTGTTTGCATTCATTTAATAATTTTTACAATGTAAGAAGCTGATTGAGTTAATTAAAATATTTGTTTGTAAACCCTGACGGCGGCTATCAGCCCTTCCGAAAAACCGGAACAGGCTGTCAGCGGTTATGTAAATTTTTTGAAAATTCTTGCTACATCCGCCGTCAGGGTTTGCAACCGCTGACGGGGCTGTAACATTAATTAACTCAAAGGGTTTCTTAATTATTTTTATTTTTCAAACCGATGAATTAATTGGCTGCTTGCTGTATTTGGTTTATCACTATAAATTAATATTTCCTGTATGTTGCAGCTATTGTCTTTATCAGGATTAATAATTTTCAATTTCACAGTATGTTTACCTGCAGCAATTTTATATTTCCAGAATAGTTCATGGCGTCTTTCTTCAAATTTTGTAGGGAGCCTGGCGGTTTCTGTTTTAGTTCCATCAACATACATCACTGCTTCAAAAACATAGTTTTTTCCTTCTACGAGGCTCTTCGCTTCTCCCTTAACGACAAAGCCTGTTCCATCAAAATCAAAACTAAATTCATCATTGATTGATTTGTTTACAAATATTTTATTAATAGGAAATATGCCGTCAAAACTTTTTTCCATTTTTACAGCTTTTGGTACCTGGATGGCAATCGTTACTTTGTCACCCTCTACCTTTCCGCCATTTTTTTCTATATTCATCAGTGCATGTTTAGTGCCTATTTCATAGATTTTATTGAGCGAAATTTCTGTGTATTTAAAATTAATATCCTCTGCTTCTTTCAATCCCATTTTCCAATATGCCGGTATATTGCTGTAACCAAGCATGGTTCCTAAAATTCCTCCGGCAGATGATGGGTTACAATCTGCATCCTGGCCGCAACGGGTGGTAATTTCCAAGGTTTTGGTATAGTCACCATTACCATACAATAATCCCAAAACAACGTAAGCAGAATTAACCTTGGCATCAATATTAAAGGGGGCAAAAACACCTTCGGGGCAGCCAATATCTTCGGCCCATTTTTCCTGTATATTATACCATGTTCTTTTCCAGTCATCCGGATTTGCTTTATGCCATTTAATTACGTCGGCTATACATTTATAATAGTCACTTTCTGCTGGTATAGTTTTTAATGCCTCTGTTACTATATAATTAATATCATTGGAAGTAAAAGCCAATGTATAACAGGCCCCTAAATAAACTCCTCCAAAAAAGCCATCACCATAGTTCATTATATGGCCTATTTTATCTGAAATTACTGCAGCAGTATTGGGCATGCCTGGGCTCATTAAGCCTGCGTAATCACATTCTATCTGGTAGTCGATACAATCGGCATGCGGGTTATTTTGCCACTGGCCGGAAGCTGGCGGCATTATGCCATTTAAAATATTATACCTTGCGGCCTGGTTAGCATGCCATAGCGGATAAGCCGCATGTGCAAATGCATTTGCAAAAGATGCTGCCGGGGCATCCAACCCTTCTTTTTCAATGATATCAACAAATGTCAAATCCATATATAGGTCATCATAAAGACCGGCATTGTAAAGCATGGTGTTCTTTATATAGCCATCGTACCAGGGCACTGGTTGATACTGGTTAATGATGGTGCCATTATACCTGAATTCCATTGGGCCTCCAAAAGTTACTCCGATGGTTTGGCCAGCCCAGCCACCCATAATTTTATCTTTCAGTTGTTGTTTAGTCAGGGTGCTTGTTTTTTGTTGCGCAAACAAAAAATTAGAGAGAAAGGCAAAACAAATGAACAGGTTAATTTTTTTCATTTTAGCAGACGTTATATTTAATATGGCAGAAAAGAGAATTCTTTTTTAAATATAATATTTTAATAGTTAATGACTCTTTTTTTCTGGCCAACACATTTATAAAACGGCAAATCTGAATCAAAGAGCAGCTACTTAACCAATTCACTCTTTTTGACAGTTGACGTTTTTATTGATTATTTTAAATCCCGAAACAACTATAACTTTGCCGCGATTTAATAATTGATTTGCCTACATTCTTCAACATTGCGGCAGTTAAAAATTTAAATAAAAAGCGGTCTTTTTAATTTAAAATAATTAGGAGATGAGCACAGCAGACAAAGTTTTTAGGCAAGGGCTGAGGATTTAAGAGGCTGTAAGCGTTATTTATATCACTGTGATATTGCTAATGGAAAAAATATTTTTAACTCAAACATCTCTTTTAATACAATCTAATACTATAATAAATGGGTCTTTTACATTCTTTTGAAAGCAGTGGCAATTGGTTGTTTAAGCGCAGGGGCTGGCTGCCTGTTGTTTTATTTTTGCTTGCAGTGCCCGTAATTTTCACAACAGATTACAATAAGATCGGCGACAATGTAAAATTATATACAGGTATAACCGCTGTTTTGGTAAGTTTTATTGGGCTTTTGATACGTGCGTACACCGTAGCTACAACACCTAAAGGTACATCAGGCCGCAACACCGATGAGCAAATTGCAGAATCTTTAAACTCGACCGGAATTTATGGTGTGGTCAGGCATCCACTGTATCTCGGGAATTATCTTATGTGGATTGGGATAGTAATTTATACCTTGAATTGGTACTTTGTTATAACTGTTTCATTAATGTATTGGTTATATTATGAGCGCATAATGTTTGCTGAAGAACGGTTTCTTGAACGTAAATTTGGCCAGGTTTATTTGGATTGGTCGTTAAAAGCACCTGCGTTTATTCCAAGCTTTAAGCATTTAGTAAAAGCATCCCTTCCATTCTCAATGACTACTGTTTTAAGAAGAGAATATTCAGGAGTATTGAATACTGTAATTGGATTTTTGTTTGTGAATGTGTTACGCTATTACGCAATAAATGGAGAGTTTAAGTTTTTTGCATGGCAGGGGTATCTGCTGGGTGTTACGCTGGTATTGGTTTTGATACTTCGCACTTTAAAAAGAACCGGAAGGTTAAAAGAAGAAGGGCGATCTTAAGCTTTTTTTGATAACAATTCTCATTGATTCAGGCATGACGTTTATATCGTTTTAAGGCTTAGAAGCTGTTATTGCTTTTATTGCTGTACCTTTTTGCGACGTATTTGAAAAAATCGGAAACTGGTAAACGATTAATTTTTTCACACAAAGCCAGCAATGGTAACAAAGCGTACGAAGTAATACCTTGGTAATAAATGGCATTTCTTTTTGTGTACTTTGTATTCTTTGTCCCCGTTGTGTGAAAAAATTAATCCATCACCTCATAAACACTCATTGGATTGGCTTTATTTTTCAAAACAGCTTCTCCTAATTTTTGGCAATTGAAAGATTCTTTTATTTTTAGGAATGTATTTTCATTGATCAAAATTTTGCCGGGGCCTGCAGCAGACTGAAGACGCTGTGCCGTATTTACAACATCTCCAATTACCGTATAATCTAAGCGGCGCAAATTAGCCGAACCGATATTGCCCGAAATCATTTCACCACTGTTAATACCTATGGATACTTTTGGCGTAAAACTAAAACGCTCTGATATGGTAGGTAGTTTTTCAATTTGCGACCTTACTGCGATGCAAGCCTCAATCGCCCTGTCCAAATGATATTCGCCTCTAAAAACCGTCATTATGGCATCACCGATAAATTTATCAATATAACCACCCTGGTCAATAATTTCCTTTACCATTACATCAAAGTATTGGTTCAATAATTTAACTACGGTGTCGGGTTCTTCATTTTCGCTGATAGAAGTAAAACTGCAAATGTCAATAAAAGCCACGGTAGCTTCTATTGTTTCATTTACCATTAAGGATGTTTCAAATTCGTGACTGCCCATAAAATTTAATACGGTCTCGTCCACATACATCTTTAATATATTATTTTCCTTTATGGCTTTTAACGTTTCCCGTATCTGGGTAACATGATTGATAGTTTTAATGATTGTCAGCGACAGGTCTTCAAAATTGATGGGCTTGGTGATAAAGTCAAATGCGCCACGGTTCATGGCCGTGCGGATATTTTCCATATCACCATAGGCAGAAACAATCACCGATTTTATTAACGGGCTCGATTCACTGAGCCTGCTTAATAAAGTAAGGCCGTCCATTTCAGGCATATTGATATCACTCAACACCATATCAACATCACCATGCTGTTCAATTTTATCCAATGCATCACTGCCATTTACAGCAAAAACAAATTCGTATTGCTGCTCCCTTATTTTCTGGCGAAATTTTTGTTTGATTAGCATTTCCAAATCTGCCTCATCATCCGCGACTAATATTTTTGCCATCAGCTTATTGTTTTAAATTTTTCTTTTAATAAAGCAAAATCAACCGGCTTGGTTAAAAAAGCATCAGCGCCCAAATCTGTAGCTATTTTAAAATTTTCTGCATCACCATAGGCAGTTATCATCATTACCATGGGCGGTGGTTTGTGATATTTTTGTTTTATGTGCCCTAACAATTCCAGGCCACTCATGCCGGGCATATTAATATCGGATAATATTAATACCGCTTCGTGTTCGTGCCCGTTAAGGTAGGTCAATGCATCTTCGCCCGAAAAGGCAAATACAAACTCAAGTGATTTATCCCTGATTTCTTTTCTAAACCGTTGCTCAAACAATGTTTGGATATCCCTTTCGTCGTCTACTACTAAAATTTTCATTTATTGATTTTAAGATTTATATGGTAAGATAATAATAAATTGAGAACCTTCCATCTCTTTTGTTTCCACTTTTAGTTCACCTTCGTGCCCTTTGGTAACTATTTCATAACTCATACTCAATCCAAGCCCAGTTCCCTTTCCGGTAGGCTTGGTAGTAAAGAAGGGTTGAAATATTTTATCTAAATCCTTTTTCTGTATGCCGTTACCATTATCACTAACTTTTATTTCAACCTTATCATCTATTTTTTTTGTAGTTACTGTAACAGTAGGTTCATAAGCAGCTTGCTGATTTTCAGCCCCTCCTTTCAAGGCCGGGAAGCCATTTTTTCTTTCTGTTACTGCATAAAATGCATTGGTAATTAGGTTTAGTATAACTCTTCCAATTTCCTGCGGAATAATATTAATGATACCAATATTTTTATCAAAGTCAGTTTTTATCAGGGCGTTGAATGTTTTGTCTTTTGCCCGAAGCCCATGATACGCCAACCGTAAATATTCATCTGCCAAAGCATTTATGTCTGTAGGTTCTTTTACAATGCTGCCTGTGCGGCTGTGTTGTAACATTCCTTTTACAATGGCATCTGCACGTTTGCCATGATGATTTATTTTTTCTGAATTGTCTTTGATATCCTTGAGTAATTCATTTACTTCCTCGTCTTCAATTTTTAATTTTTCATTTTTAATTCTTAATTCTTCAATAAGTTCTGCATTAACTTCCGAAAAATTATTTACAAAATTCAAAGGGTTTTGTATTTCATGCGCAATGCCTGCCGTGAGTTCACCCAACGAAGCCATTTTTTCGGATTGTATCAATTGGTTTTGAGTAGCTTTCAAATTTTCAAATGACTCATTCAATTGTGCTGTACGGCTTTCTACTTTTGTTTCCAGTAAAAGATTTTCTTTCTTTAACTGCCGTGAACGATATGCTATAAATAACCATATTGCAGCAGCAATAAAAAGTGCATACAGGGAATATGCCCACCATGTTTTCCACCAGGGCGGCAATATGGTAAATGAAAACATTTTTTTTGATTCAGACCATATCCCGTCCGCATTGGATGCCATCAGGTAAAATTCATAATATCCGGGCGGGAGATTTGAATAACGGGCAACCCTTTCTGTACCTGCTAAAACCCAGTCTTTATTGGCACCCTTTAACTGGTAGCTGTATTTATTTTTAACTGGTTGGTCGTACTGAAGACCAATGTATTCTATTTCAATGTTGTTTTGATTGTATTTTAAACTAAGCCCGTTATTATCGATGGGATTTTCAAATTCAAAATCCTGTCCACCTGCTGTTAGCCTCGCAATTTGCACCGTAGGTTTTATGGTGTCTAACTGAATATCGTTGGGATTGAAAACACAAAAACCATCTTTAGCTATTAAGGCAATTTTGCCGGATCTTGTTTTTATTGCGTGATCATTAAAGCCGTAATCGTGGAAAATGCTCAAAGAAGAGCCTTCTATGTTCTTCTCTATATAATCATCCAATTCTTTATTACTGCTGAATGTTTGAGTTTCTGTATCAAAAAATGCAGTGCCTATATCGCCGATAACCCATATTTTATTATTGATGGGAACTAATTTTAAAATAAAATTGGAAGGCCCCCCTTCGTTACGGCCAAAAGATTTAAAGCTGTTTGTTTTTGGATCAAGTTTTATAAGCCCGTCATCATAAGTAGCCAACCAAACAATCCCTTTCTCGTCTTCATAAATATCATATACATCAACGCCTTCCGGTAAGTATTTTTTTATTAAGCGTAGTTTTTTTGTTTGATTATCCAGCTTGTATTGTTGCAGCCCTTCAAAAGCCGGTCCTATCCAGACATTGCCATTTCTGCCAATATGAAAATTGCGGTAAAAATTATATCTGAAATGAGCTGAATCAAAGCTTGCTGGTTTAAATTCTTTTCCGTCGGAAATAAAAAAATCAGTTACTCCCCTGGATGCTTTTTTAGTTATTGCCCAATAATTGCCATTGTCATCTATACTTAATAATTTAAGTGAATCAGGAACTTTTACTGGCAAAGGTTTAAATGCTGCCTCCTTACCAGTGTACTGTTTATTTTCTGGTAACCTGGCGATACTTTCATTTGCGTAAGAAATAAAGGGGGTTGGTTGCTCCTTATTATTTAATGGAAAAAAATCAACTTCTTTACTGTTTGTATTGTATTTAAATATTCCTCTTTCCCTGCTTCTTAACCAGATATTGCCTCTAACATCTTCTGTAATTTGACTGAAAATGATTTTCGCAGTATCGTTGCCGGGAATTGAAACATGTGTATAGTTTATAGGAGCCTTACGTACTTTAATTTTGTATAGTCCATTTCCGCGGGAGGCTACCCAAATATAACCTGACCTGTCTTCATATACCGACCAGATTTGTTCAGCACCCGGCTTATCGCCTTCTCTTAGTTCGGGTAAAGTAATATCTAATTTTTTAAAAGAAGGAATATCGCTCCCTTCATCCGAAATGTATAAACCATCCAGAGTATCGGAAAAAGTGCCCAGCCAGTAATTATGATGTTTATCCCTTATCAACTTACTTAGAGCGGATAAAAATTTATCATCATGTAAGTCGAATGTATTTTTTGTATGATCATAAATAAGGCTGCCAATCGTGGTTTTTTTAGTCAGGGGGTTAAATATATAACCTTCCAGGATAAGGCGGTTATTATCCAATTGAAGCAAATTAGCATCCGGATAAAAATCAGCTGGCAATTCATTTTTTTCACTTTTAATTTTATTATTTGCAGCATCGGTTATATTTATTTTTTCGAGCCCGGCATTTGTTAAAGCCCATAAAGAATTTTTTGTATTTTTTAAAAGTGCATTTACACTTGCTCCATACAATGGCTGATTTTCAAAAATGCTTTTTATTAGTATTTCAACCGAGTCGTTCAGTTTTGAATCCAGCTTAAATAACTGAATTCCCCATAAGTCTGGCCTGTCAGGTGCATCTGCGTTCCATTTATTCCAGGAGTGATCCTTGTCTGTTTGGTAACCAATTGTATATTTCCCCGGTGCAAGCATAATGAGGTCTAATTCCAACCTGTTTTTTGTTGCTCCACCAGCACTAAAACTTTTTCTGTTATCCATTGTCCATATCCTGGTACCCTTGTCATTTTCAATCCATCCATAATCACTTAATCCGTGACTTATTTCTCCCATGCATGATATAAATAACTTTGTTATCTCTTTTATTTCTATAGTAGTAATTTTCTTTTGATCGTCGCCAACCTTAGTAAACCCTGCAAATGGCTGGCTTTGTGAAGTGATTCTGTCAAATAATTCTACTAGTTTCTGCGGACTAGAAACATTAAATTGTTTGATGGAAATGCTATCATTATTTTTCGATAGCCTGTTTAATCCATTTTTAGTGGCCACCCATAGGTAATTATTATCATCCTGTATAATGGAGGTTATTTCATTATTGCTTAAGGAATTAGTTCTAGCCTCAGAAGAAAACCGGCGAAACTTTTGCGTACGGGGATCAAAACTGAATAACCCCTTTTCAAGGGAGGCTATCCAAATTATGCCTTCATTATCTTCCAGCAGCCCGGGAGAAAAATGGATATACAAACCAGGAAATTGTTTATGCGAAGAAAAAACTTTAAACTGGTAACCGTCAAAACGAACAAGGCTGTAAGGAGTTGTAATCCACATATAACCTTTCCTGTCCTGCATAATGTCAATAATAACACTTTCTGGCAGCCCTTCTTTTTTTCCATAATTTTCAATCCAGTAATTACCCGAAAGGTATTTGGTTTGGGCATGGCCTACTTTGCTAATTAACACTACACAAAAAATCATTAAAAAACAACTGATAAGTGAATTTGCCCTCTTTGAAAAATGAAAATGTTTGAAAGCCTCAAATTTTATTCTCATAATAATAAAGTGTTGCTGATTTTATAATCACTTAAAAATAATCTATCTGATTAAAATTATAAAGATTTAAGCAAGGTTTTAAAAAATAAAGCTTAAACAATGGGTAATTGAATAGTAAACTCAGCACCTTCGCCTTCCTTCGTCTCCACTTTTATTTCACCGCGATGTGCTTTAATAATATCATAAGCTAATGATAAACCCAATCCTGTTCCTTGTCCGGTTGGTTTGGTTGTGAAGAAAGGCTGGAATATTTTATCTACAATTTTTTGCGGAATACCATTGCCATTATCACTAACTTTTATTTCAACCTTATTGCCCAGTTTTTTTGTGCTAACAGAAACTGTGGCTTTATACTTTTCTTTATTTGCCGAACTGTTCTTTTTTTCATTGATCGCATAAAATGCATTCGTAGTTAAATTCAAAATAACCCTGTCAATATCCTGCGGAATGATATTGATGTTACCAATCGTTTCATCAAAGCCTGTTTGTATTGTTGCATTGAATAATTTGTCTTTTGCACGAAAGCCATGGTAGGAGAGTTGCAGGTATTCATCAACCAGCCCATTGATGTTTGTTGGTTCTTTTTTTCCTGTACTGGTTTGGCTATGTTGCAGCATTCCTTTTACAATGGCATCAGCACGTTTGCCATGGTGGTTTATTTTTTCAGAGTTGGCATCAATATCATCAGCAATGACATTTACCTCTTTCATGTTGCCCTTCATTACTTCACTCTTTAATTCCTTAATTAATTCACTGTTCACTTCAGAAAAATTGTTCACGAAGTTCAAGGGATTCTGTATCTCGTGTGCAATGCCTGCCGTAAGCTCGCCAAGGCTGGCCATCTTTTCAGACTGGATCAATTGCGCCTGCGTAGCTTTCAGTTCTGCCAGTACATCTTCTGCAATTTTTTTTTGCGCCTCCACTTGTTGCTTCTGATTGTTGATCTTTTCATTCAAGTCTGCCAGTTCAATATTACGCTGGCGGTATGCCTCTGCCTCTTTTCTTGATTTTTCCGCCCTGTGAGAAATTTCTAAATTCTGAATTCTCTCTTTGATGGTATCGCTGTGAATTTCTTTTGCCAGTTTTATGTGAGCTTCTATGTGGGTAAGTGCTTCCTGGTAAAGATGGAAATGTTTACAGGCTTCATAATAGCCCAGGTGAATGCTGGCAACCAGGTCAAGTGCTTTTATTTCGTTGGCCAGTTGCAATGCTGCATTAAATAAATCAATGGTCTTTTGCGGGAATTGATCTGCCGCATTTTCTTTTAAATCTAACCCTGCCAAAAACAACAATATCTCTGCTTCTCCTTTTTTGTCTTCTATAGCCCGTCGTATTACAAGGCTTTCGTTACAATATGCTGCAGCTTTGTTATAATCTGGCAATTCCAGGTAAATATTGGCCAAATGAAAAAGCGCATTGGCCTGCCCTTTTTTATCGTTGATTAGTTCTGTGATAGACAAAGCCCGCAAGCAAAATTCTAACGCTTTATCAAGATGTTTTAATTTAAAATTGCTAAACCCAATATTATCAAGACAGCCGGCTTCACCCCATTTATCCCCACTGTCCTGCATCAGCTGCAGGCTTTGAAGATTATAATTAATGGTAGTTAAATAATCTCCTGTTTCAAAATAGATCTGGCCAATCAATTTTAATGACCCGGATTCAGCGATCCAGGAATCGATCAGTTTACCCGTGGATAAACTTTTTAATAAATAATTTAATGCTCTTTCGTAATCTCCCAAATATTTGTAAGTGGCACCCAAATGATAATAGGAAAGCGACTCCGCTTCTTTATTTCCGGCCTGTATGGCTAATTCAGAAAATTTAAAAAGGAATTCCAATGACGCGGCATAATTTCCAAAACTTCTTTCAATGATACCTAAGTAGCCATATGCGGATGCCTGCCCATCCAGGTCATTTAATGATTCAAACAAGGTGAGCGACTTTTTACAATATTCATGTGCTTCATGGTGCCTGGAGAGACGGATAAGGCTAAAAGCAAAAGTACGGTAGCCTTCAGCTTTTCCCCTGTCGTAATTAATTTGTTCCGCAAGGTCAATGGCTTCTTTGCTTAACATATGGGCCTGTATGGATTCATTCACTCTTACCTGCCAGGCATGCTGATTAAGCTCGTCAATTTTTTCCTTTAAAGCAGGTATATTAGTTTCTCCCATACTATAAAATTTTCCTTACGCTTTTACTCACAAGTCAGTCAACATCCAGGCATCCGCTGTACCCAGGTTGATATCATGAGAAAGTTTGATATATAAAAACAGCTGAAGTTTGTATGCAGCCGACCATTTTATACTGGTTGCGATGATGCCTTCTCCCAGTGGTGCAGTACCACCCCAGGGATAAGCAATTTCTTTTTGCAGTAAGTCGTCTTCCGTTACCTGTTCAAAGAGTTCTTTTATGCCGGCCCATTGTTTTTCCATCACAGTTAAAAATTCTTCCTGTGGAATTTCTTTACTTGCATTTATTATGGGTGTATAAAAACTATTAAAGTCGGTACCCTCTTTTTTCAGCCAATAGGTTGGCATCGCATTCACAATCACACATAAATATTGCAGTATCTCTAAAGTACTTCTTACGCCTTCTTTTGGCCTGAAATTCATTTGCCCGGGTTGAATTTTTGTATAGAGCCTGCGGCAAATATTCATTTCTTTTTCAATGCTGTTCAATAATTGTTGCTTGTACATATAATTGTTTTTAATGTTAAATGTATTCATTTTAAACAGGAATATTCATTATAAATGCCGTTCTTTCCTCATCTTTCGTTGCCACCTGTATTGATCCGCTGTTTGCATTTACAACTTTATAAAATGTCTGAATCATAGATTTAAATGGATTTCACTGACTTCTTCACCCTTCGCTTTTTTGATATTTTTATAATTTTAATTAGTCATCAATATCCAGCTCCGCTTAATCCTTTAGTATTTTTAATCTAAGATTTCGACAATCGGTAATTGAATAATAAATATTGAACCTTCTCCTTCTTTTGTTTCTACTTTTATTTCGCCGCCATGGGCTTTTACAATATCGTAGCTCAAACTTAATCCCAATCCTGTTCCCTGTCCTGTGGGTTTTGTGGTAAAGAATGGTTGAAATATTTTGTCAACTACTTTTTGAGGAATGCCATTGCCATTGTCTCTCACAGAAATCAATATTTTATCGTTCATCTTTTTTGTACCTACCGAAACAACTGGCTCGTATTCTTTGCTTTCTGCCTTCTGCTTTTGGCTTACAGCGTAAAACGCATTGTTGTATACATTCAATAGCACCTTTCCGATATCCTGTGGAATGATATTTATGTTGTCGATTGATAAGTCAAAATCAGTGGTAATAGTTGCATTAAAAGAGTTGTCTTTTGCACGAAAGCCACGGTAGGAGAAACGCAGGTATTCATCAGCCAATCCATTGATGTTTGTTGGTTCTTTTTTTCCGGTACTGGTTTGGCTATGTTGTAACATGCCTTTTACAATGGCATCGGCACGTTTGCCGTGATGATTTATTTTTTCTGAGTTGTCTGTTACATCATTTATTAGTTCATCTTGCAGACTATCGTCTCTTTCAGCTTTTGGCTTTAAGCGTTCAGCTTTCAGCTCTTCCAACATTTCCTTGTTCACTTCCGAAAAATTATTCACAAAATTTAATGGGTTTTGTATTTCATGCGCAATGCCGGCAGTGAGTTCTCCGAGGCTTGCCATTTTTTCTGACTGGATGAGTTGTGATTGGGTTGACTTTAAATGTTCGAGTGACTGGCTTAATGCTGCGGTACGTTCCTGCACCTCTTGTTCAAGTGTTTCATTTTGCATAGCCAGTAGAAGTTGTTTTTCCTTTTCCTGTGCAATATTCTTTAGTGAAAGATCATTTACTTCCAGTAATTTTTTCTGCAGGGTACGGTTGGCAAAAGCAAATTCAAATGCCAAAAAAACTGAACTTGCTGTAGGCAGGCTAATGTTTTGCATCACGTATGTAAAAATCCTAAGGGGAGGTAAACTGAGCAGGAAAGAAGAGTTGGTAAAAGTACCCTGTGCTAAAAAAATGGCAAAAAATACCAACGTACTCACTGC
>JANYGZ010000095.1 GCA_025362235.1 Ferruginibacter sp.
AAAACAATACCTGGCTGCTCAACGTCAGGGTACGCATAAAGTGAAAACAAGAGCAGAAGCAAATGGTTCTTCTAAGAAATTGGTAAAACAGAAAGGAACCGGTGGTGCACGTAAAGGTAATTTGCGTAGCCCGATATATAAAGGTGGTGGTTCAATTTTTGGGCCTACGCCTCACTTATATAATTTTAAATTAAACCGTAAGGTAAAAGACCTTGCTAAAATAAGTGCTTTAAGCGCCAAAGCAAAAGACAACGCTATTGTAATTGTAGAAGATGTAACGATGGGTGCTCCAAAATCAAAACAGTTTGCTGGTATTTTAAAGAGCTTACAGGTTAGCGATAAAAAGACTTTGTTTGTTATTCCTGAAGATAACGATAACGTGTACCTAAGCCTAAGAAATATACCTGGTGTTCAGGGAACTTTATTAAGCGATGTTAATACCTACGATATAGTAAATGCCAACGTATTGGTTTTTACAGAAAGTGTAGCAAAGATTTTTAGTGAAGAAGAAGTGGTAGCAGAGGCTTAAGAATAAATTAGCAAATTATCAAATTAGAGTTATGAAATTGTCTGAAGTTTTAATAAAGCCTATCTTATCTGAAAAGGTAAATAAGCAAACTGAAAAAATGAACCGTTACGCTTTTGTGGTAAGCAGAAAAGCAAACAAACTGGAAATTAAAAAAGCAGTAGAAGAATTCTACGGCGTTCAGGTAAAAAATGTTAATACAACAGTAATGCCTGGTAAAGCCAAAAGCCGTAATACAAAAGCTGGTGTGGTTAGTGGACGCAAGCCTGCTAAAAAGAAAGCATTTGTTACTGTTGCAGATGGCGAAACAATTGATTTATACGGAACAGTATAACCCAGTATTCCTGAAGGGGTAAAACGGGTAGTTAAAAATATTAAAGAATGGTAATTCTGCTACCGCAAAACGCAGAGATTAATAAAAATAAAAAGTTCGTCCCCCTTTAGGGGATAAGGGCAAAATGGCACTTAGAAAATACAAACCGACCACAGCAGGTACACGTTGGAGAATTGGTAATGCTTATGCAGAAATTACCACCAATATTCCTGAAAAAACATTGCTTGAAAAGCAAAAGAATACTGCTGGTCGTAACTCTCAGGGTAGAAGATCAATGCGCTATATGGGTGGCGGCAACAAAACCATGTATCGTATAATCGATTTCAAAAGAGATAAGAAGAATATCCCTGCTGTAGTAAAAAGCATTGAATATGATCCAAACCGTACAGCCTTTATAGCTTTATTAAGTTATGCTGATGGTGAAAAACGTTACATCATTGCACCTAATGGTTTACAAGTTGGTGCTACAGTTTTAAGTGGTGATAATGTTGCTCCGGAATTAGGTAATGCATTACAGTTGAAATATATGCCATTGGGTACTATGATTCATAATGTTGAAATGCAACCGGGCCAGGGTGGTAAATTAGTACGAAGTGCGGGTAATACAGCTCAGTTAGCGAACAAAGAAGAAAAATACGGTATTTTAAAAATGCCCAGCGGTGAGTTAAGAAAAGTGTTGATCAATTGTTATGCAACCGTAGGTGTTGTTAGTAACAGCGATCATAATCTGGAAAGTGCAGGTAAGGCAGGAAGAAACAGGTGGAAAGGTGTTAGGCCAAGAACAAGGGCTGTAGCCATGAACCCGGTAGATCACCCGATGGGTGGTGGTGAAGGTAGGGCGTCAGGTGGTCATCCACGTAGCCGTACAGGTAAATATGCAAAAGGACAGGTTACACGTACAAGAGGAAAAGGATCAGATAAAATGATCATCCAAAGAAAAAACGGAAAGAAAATAAGTAATAAATAATATTCATTGTTAAAATATCCTGGTGATGAATCAGGAAAATCAACAAAAAAAATAATACTATGCCACGTTCAGTTAAAAAAGGTCCATATATCGATGCTAACTTAGAAGTAAAGGTGTTAGCAATAAATGAAGGAAAAAATAAGAAAGGTGTTATTAAAACATGGTCACGCCGCTCTACTATCTCTCCTGATTTTGTTGGTCATACAATAGCAGTTCATAATGGCAACAAATTTATTCCGGTGTATGTAACAGAATTTATGGTAGGTCATAAATTGGGAGAATTTGCACCAACAAGAAATTTCAGGGGTCACTCAAGTAAAAAAATGTAATAAAAAAAGTTAAGAGAAGAATGTTCTAAGGAACATTAAAATTTTAAACTTGAAACTAAATAAAAATGGAAGCAGTAGCAAAACTTAACAATTATCCAACCTCACCGCGTAAAATGCGTTTGTTGATTGATTTGATTCGTGGAATGGAAGTAGAAAAGGCTTTAGGGGTATTACAATTTAATCCTAAACATCCGGCTGTTCCTTTATACAAGCTGTTAAAAAGTGCTATCAATAACTGGGAGCAAAAAAATACAGATGTAAAGGTTGAAGATGCTAAGCTGATCGTTAAAACAGTGACGGTTGATGGAGGAAGAGTGATTAAACGTATGCGCCCTGCACCACAAGGCCGTGGATACAAAGTACGCAAACGCAGTAACCATGTTACATTAATAGTAGATAGCAAAAGTTAATAAATTAATTAAAACGATTTAATAAACAATATGGGTCAGAAAACAAATCCGATTGGTATCAGGCTAGGAATCATCCGTGGATGGGATAGTAATTGGTATGCACATAAAAAAGATTTCGGTAACAAGTTAATTGAAGATCATAAGATCAGAACTTACCTGAATGCCCGTATCAACAAAGGAGGTATATCTAAGATAGTTATTGAGCGTACGCTCAATAAATTAATCGTAACTATCCATACATCTAAGCCTGGTATTATTATCGGTAAAGGCGGTGGGGAAGTTGACAGGATTAAAGAAGAGTTGAAGAAATTAACAGGTAAAGAAGATGTTCAGATAAATATTCTTGAAATTCGTCGTCCTGAATTGGATGCTCAAATTGTAGCAGATACAATTGCACGCCAGTTAGAAGGAAGGATCAATTTTAAACGTGCTGTAAAGATGGCAATTGCATCTGCATTAAGAATGGGAGCTGAAGGAATCAAGGTTAGATGTGGTGGCCGTTTAGGCGGTGCTGAAATTGCACGTAGCGAAGAAATTAAACAAGGCAGGACCCCATTACATACATTGCGTATGGATATTGATTATGCAAGCGTATTCGCTCAAACTGTTTACGGAAAAATTGGTATTAAAGTATGGATTTGTAAAGGTGAGGTATTGGCAAAAAGAGACCTTAATCCTAACATCTTAGCAGGTGGCGGTAAAGAAGCCGATTCAAGAGGTGGTTTTGAAAACCGTGGAGGTTTTGATGATAGAAGAGGCGGCGGAGACAGAAGAGGTGGCGGACAAGGCGGCGATAGAAGAGGTGGCGGCGGACAAGGCCAGGGCGGCGGAAACCGTGGTGGTGGCGGACAGCAGGGTGGAAGAAGATAATTAATTACAAATGTGAAAATAACGCAATAGCTCAATTGAGTATTTGCTGAATTGAGAAATTTTCAAATTATTAGAAATGTTACAACCAAAAAGAGCAAAACATAGAAAGGCGCAAAAAGGCCGAATCAGGGAAACTGCCAAAAGAGGCACTACCATTGCTTTCGGATCATTTGCTTTAAAAGCACTGGAACCAATTTGGTTAACTAACAGGCAAATTGAAAGTGCCCGTCAGGCTTTAACACGTCACATGAAAAGGGAAGGGAATGTTTGGATAAGGATTTTTCCTGATAAACCAATTACCAAAAAACCAGCTGAAGTAAGGATGGGTAAAGGTAAAGGTAACCCTGAATATTGGGCAGCAGTTGTAGAGCCAGGCCGCATTTTATTTGAGGCAGACGGTGTTCCTTTACAGGTTGCAAAAGAAGCCTTTGAACTGGCTGCACAAAAATTACCAATAGCTGTAAAATTTGTTGTTCGCAGAGATTACCAGGCAGAAGTAATTAGCAAATAAGAAAATTCGAAAATTTGAAAATTAGAATATAATGTCAAAGAAAGCAGATTATTTAACGAGCATAAAGGGTTTAGGCCTTGAAGACCTAAAAGCTAAGATAACAGAAGACGAATTACGTTTGAAGAAAGTATCTTTTGCTCATAGTATTTCTCCATTGGAGAACCCGGTTAGCATGCGTTTATTACGCAAAGATTTAGCCCGTTTAAAAACAGCATTAAGAAAGATAGAACTCGGTTTAAATTAAACCATAAATTTTGCAACAATGAGCGCAGTAATAACACCGATCGAAAGAAATTTACGTAAAATAAGAGTTGGAGTTGTTTCCAGCAATAAAATGGATAAGTCCATTGTAGTGTTGGTAGAAAGAAAAGTAAAGCATCCGCTTTATGGTAAGTTCGTAAAAAAATCTACCAAATTTCATGCACACGACGAAAAGAACGAATGCAGTATCGGCGATACTGTAAAGATTATGGAAACCCGCCCTATCAGCAAAACAAAACGCTGGAGACTGGTTGAAGTGGTAGAAAAAGTAAAATAAAAATGCCCATCCTAAATCCTTCCCCGAGGGAAGGACTATAATATAAGTGGGTATTAATGTTAAATGATGAACAATAGTTGAAGGGTTAGTGCAGATGATGATAAAATAAACAATGCCAGGCCTCTTCCGATTTATCGGGAGAATAAGGGTGAGGCTTCTTAAAATTAAATAAAATGATTCAGCAAGAAAGTAGATTGAACGTAGCCGATAACAGTGGTGCCAAACAGGTTTTGTGTATCCGTGTGTTGGGTAATTCAGGACAAGACTACGCTAAAATCGGCGATAAAATAGTTGTTACTGTAAAGGACGCAACACCTAACGGGGGTATTAAAAAAGGTACGGTAAGTAAAGCAGTAATAGTAAGAACGGTAAATAAATTACGTCGTAAAGATGGTTCTTATATTCGGTTTGATGATAACGCTGTTGTGTTATTAAACAATGCTGATGAGCCAAGGGGCACACGTATTTTTGGGCCTGTCGCCAGGGAGTTGAGAGATAAAGGATTCATGAAGATCATTTCATTGGCTCCTGAAGTTCTGTAAGAATTTAAAGTTTCCGGTTTCGAGTTGATCGAAACTTGTTTTTAAAAGAAAAAAAGCCGAAAGGCACATTAATAAAATGAGTACAAGATTTAAACCCAAGTTTAGCATTAAAAAAGGCGATAACGTTATTGTTATTACCGGTGATGACAAAGACCTGAAAAAGCCACGCAAAGTATTAGAAGTAATATTGGAAAAGGGTCGTGTTTTGGTAGAAGGTGTAAACATCGTTACCAAGCATACTAAACCAACATCTCAAAATACAAAAGGTGGTATTGTAAAAATAGAAGCGCCAATCAATATCAGTAACGTAATGTTGTGGGATGCTAAAGCGGGCAGTGCAACTAAAGTTAAACGTACCAGGGAAAACGGTAAATTAATCAGGGTATCTAAAAAGTCAGGGGAGGCAATAAAATAATGAGCACAACAACATACACTCCAAGATTAGCAGATAAGTACACTAAAGAAGTTGTACCTGCTTTAATGAAAAAATTCGGTTATAAAACCGTAATGCAGGCACCAAAACTTACCAAGATTTGTTTGAATCGTGGTGTAAATGGCGCTGTAGCGGATAAAAAATTAGTAGACATTGCTGTTGAAGAGTTATCTACAATAACTGGACAGAAAGCAGTAGCTACTATGAGTAAAAAAGATATCTCCAACTTTAAGTTGCGTAAAGCCATGCCAATCGGCGCAAGGGTTACACTTCGTGGAGTTAAGATGTTTGAATTTTTAGACAGGTTTGTATCTGTGTCTTTACCTCGTGTACGTGACTTTAAAGGTATCAATGACAAGTCATTTGATGGCCGTGGCAACTACACATTAGGTATTACAGAACAAATCATTTTTCCTGAAATTGATATTGATAAGGTAAATAAAATTACCGGTATGGATATCACTTTCGTAACAACAGCTTCAACTAATGAAGAAGCTTTTGAATTGCTGAAAGAATTGGGAATGCCTTTTAAAAATGTAAAAAAATAACCCTTCGACAAGCTCAGGGATAAATTAAAATAAAAATAAAACATGGCAAAAAAATCAATTGAAGCCAGGCAGAGAAAGCGTGAAGTAATGAGCGCAAAATTTGCTGAAAAAAGAGCAGCATTAAAAGCAGCCGGCGATTACAAAGCTTTGGACCTTTTACCAAAGAATGCATCTCCGGTACGTTTAAGGAACCGTTGCCAGCTAACAGGCCGCCCAAGAGGATACATGAGGCATTTTGCTTTATCCAGGAACATGTTCCGTGATATGGCATTGGCAGGAAAAATACCCGGTGTTACAAAAGCAAGCTGGTAAGAAATTAAAAACAGCAGATCAATAGAAATATTGAAATCACTGTAAAAAAATTATCTAATAATAAAGTCAATTTAAATAATTATGGTTACTGATCCTATAGCAGATTTTCTTACAAGAATCCGTAATGCACAGATGGCAAACCATCGCATTGTGGAAATACCTGCGTCGAATTTAAAAAAACGCATGACAGAAATTTTGTACGATAAAGGGTACATTTTGAAATATAAATTTGAAGATGACAGCAAACAAGGTGTAATTAAAATAGCCTTGAAATATGATGCATCTACAAAACTACCTGTAATTCAAAGTTTGGAAAGAGTATCTCGTCCGGGTTTACGTACCTACGCAAAACCAGATGAATTTAAAAGAGTTAAAAATGGTTTGGGTATTGCTATCGTTTCTACATCTAAAGGTGTAATGACGGATAAAGAAGCAAAAGCTCAAAACGTGGGTGGTGAAGTATTGTGTAATATTTACTAACCCCTATCCCTTGAAGGGGAACAATAAAGAACAATAAAATGATTTGACAATTAAGCCTAAGTCGTGGCTGAACACAAATCGAATTAATTATAATAAAAATAAAATCGACGATGTCTAGAATAGGAAAAAAACCGGTTGAATTTCCAAAAGGAGTTACCATAACAGTTGGTACAGATAATGTAGTTACTGTTAAAGGGCCTAAAGGCGAATTAAAACAAGCAGTTGACAGGGATATTAAATTGGAAGTTAAGGAGAGCACATTAGAATTGGCTCGTCCTACTGATCAGATCCGTCATAAAGCGATGCATGGTTTATACCGTTCATTGGTAAGTAATATGGTTAAAGGTGTAACTGAAGGGTATGTAAAACAAATGGAATTAGTGGGTGTGGGTTTTAAAGCCGCCAGTACAGGAAATATTTTGGACCTTGCTTTAGGATATTCTCATAATATTATTTTTGAAATACCTAAGGAATTAAAAGTTGCTACTTCACAGGAAAAAGGACAAAATCCTATTATCACTTTGGAAGGTGTTGACAAACAATTAATAGGCCAGGTGTGTGCAAAGATTCGTGGATTACGTAAACCTGAACCATACAAAGGAAAGGGTGTTAAATTTAAGGGCGAAGTACTTAGAAGAAAAGCAGGTAAGTCTGCCGGTAAATAAAGCCCCCTAACCCCCTGAAGGGGAAATGAAGAACTTAAAGAGAATTACAATTTTAGTACTCCTTAGCCCCTTTAGGGGATAGGGGCAAAAAATAAAAGATCATGAATAACAAATCAGTTGCAAGGGAAAAGATCAAGTTCCGCATCCGTAAAAAAATAAATGGTGTTGCTGCCAGGCCAAGGCTAAGTGTTTTTAGAAGCAATGCTGATATTTATGCACAGTTAATCAATGATGAAAATGGCGCAACCATTGCTTCAGTTTCATCACTTGATAAGGATATTAAAGCACAAAAAGTAAATAAAACAGCAAAGAGTAAACTTGTAGGAAATGCTATCGCAAGAAAAGCAACCGAACTGGGACTTACTGCTGTAGTTTTTGATCGTGGTGGGTATATTTATCATGGCCGTGTAAAAGCAGTAGCAGAAGGAGCAAGAGAAGGTGGTTTACAATTTTAATTATAAATTTTCTAATAAGAACTATACATGTTAAAAGCAAACGATAACAGAGTAAAAGCCGGAGACCTTGAATTAAAAGACAAGGTTGTTTCTATCAACCGGGTGGTAAAAACTACCAAAGGTGGTCGTGCCTTTAGTTTTTCTGCATTGGTAGTAGTTGGAAACGGTGCCGGTGTTGTAGGTCAGGGTTTAGGTAAAGCTAAAGAAGTACAGGAAGCTATTACAAAAGGTATTGAAGATGCAAAAAAGAATTTGATAAAAGTTCCGGTTATGCATGGTACAATACCTCACGAACAATTGGCTAAAGAAGGTGCTGCTAAAGTTTTTATTAAACCAGCCGCACATGGTACTGGTGTAATTGCAGGAGGCAGCATGCGTGCAGTATTGGAAGCCGCAGGCATTACGGATGTATTGGCAAAAAGCCTTGGGTCTGCTAATCCTACTAATGTGGTTAAAGCAACTGTTAAAGCATTAGCTACTTTACGTGAGCCTATCGCTGTAGCAAAAACAAGAAACATTTCTTTAAAGAAAGTATTCAACGGATAAAAAATAGTCAATAGTCAATGGTCAATGGTCAATAACTGGCAATTGGCAAACGGCAACTGACAACTGATTCAGTTATGAAAAAGATAAAAGTAACACAGGTTAAAAGTGTAATCGACAGACCGGAACGCCAGAAAAAAACAATGGTGGCTTTGGGTTTAAAAAAGATGAATGCTTCTGTAGAAGTAGAAGCTACCCCACAAATATTAGGAATGGTCCGCAAAGTGAATCATCTTGTAAGTGTGGTTGAATTAACTTAATGAAATTGAGAATTGATAGTGGGATAATTGAAAATACTTTAGCTCGAAAAGTATGCTACACATCCAGAACATTACATTGTCAATTATAAAATTAAATAATTATCAATTATAATTGCGAGGGGTGATACCCCGTAAGTAAAAAATCAAATTAACATGGAATTACATTCATTAAGACCCGCCAAAGGAGCAACACATAAAGCAAAACGTATTGGCCGTGGTGAAGCAAGTGGTAAAGGTGGTACTTCTACCAAAGGTAATAAAGGCGGACAAAGCCGTGCAGGTTATAAAAGTAAAATGGCTTTTGAAGGCGGCCAGATGCCGATTCAACGCCGTGTTCCAAAACGTGGTTTCAAAAATATCAACCGTATTGAATATAAAGTAATCAACTTAGGGCAGATTGATCACTACGCTGAAAAATATAGCATTACAGAATTTAGCCCTCAAAATTTGTATATCAATGGTTTAATTAGCCAAAATGATAACATTAAAATTTTGGGTGTTGGCGAAATAAAAGGAAAATATTCTTTTAAAGTAAATGCCGTTAGCGAAAAAGCTAAAGCTGCTATTGAAGCCGCCGGAGGTTCAGTTGAGATAGTTAAATAATTTCACGATATTTGCAGACGCATTCCTGCTTGCCGCTAAGGGCAGGTACGATAAGCGTCTTTTTAGTTTTACGAAAACATTTAAAATCGATTTAAGTCTGTGAAGAAGTTCATTCAAACACTAAAAAATATCTGGAGCATTGAAGAGCTGCGGAATAAGATATTGTTTACCTTAATGCTGATATTTATTTATCGCCTTGGTTCTTATATTGTTCTTCCCGGTATCGATCCTAATAAACTGGCTAATCTAAGCAATAGCACTAAAAATGGTATGCTTGGCTTACTGGATGCATTTGTTGGCGGCGCTTTTTCTAAAGCCTCCATCTTAGCGTTAGGTATCATGCCCTATATTTCTGCTTCTATCTTTATGCAATTGATAACCATCCTGGTTCCTCAAATGGCTAAAGTGCAAAAAGAAGGAGAAAGCGGCAGAAAAAAAATCAATCAATGGACACGTTACCTTACAGTTATTGTTACTGCTTTTCAGGCAGCTGCTTATATCGGTTATCTTAAAAGTGCAGGAAATGCAGAAGCACTCATTCATTCTTACGATAGCTATTTTGTTGTTTCTACAGTTATTCTTTTGACAACAGGTACATTGTTTGTAATGTGGCTGGGTGAAAAAATTACTGATAAAGGTTTGGGTAATGGTACATCTATCATTATTATGATGGGTATTTTAGCCAGGCTTCCACAGGCATTTATACAAGAGTGGAGTGCAAGAGCTACAAGAGGCGGCGGCGGATTATTAATCTTTTTAATTGAAATAGCTTTTTTAGTAGCTATCATAATGGGATTGATATTATTGATACAGGGAACGAGAAAAGTACCAGTTAATTATGCCAAGCAGATTGTTGGTAACCGGCAGTTTGGCGGAGCAAGAAACTTCTTGCCATTAAAGGTAAATGCTTCTGGTGTGATGCCGATCATCTTTGCACAGGCAATCTTATTTTTACCAACGATATTTTCCGGTTTTACAGGCGGCGGATGGGCTCAATATTTTACTAATCACACTAGTAAAGTTTATATGCTCGTGTATACAATTTGTGTAATAGCATTTACATTTTTGTACACAGCATTGATATTTAATCCAAAGCAAATGGCTGAAGATCTTAAGCGCAATAATGGTTTTATACCAGGGGTAAAACCAGGCCAGCCAACTGCAGATTATATTGGTACTATCATGGATAGAATTACTTTACCTGGCGCTATAATATTAGCCTTTGTAGGTATTTTGCCAGGATTGTTTCAATTGGTATTTAATACACAGCAGGCTTTTGCTACCTTCTACGGCGGTACTTCTTTATTGATTATGGTGGCTGTAATTTTAGATACTTTGCAACAGGTAGAAACCCAGTTACTGATGCGTCAGTATGATGGCTTGATGAGTTCAGGACGGATACAGGGAAGACAGACATCATCTGCAGTATCCTCATCAGGTATTTAAGATAATCAATCCCAGTCATAAAGGGATAAACATAATTGTATTTTTAAACCCTGACAAACAAGTCGGGGTTTAATATTTACTCAATATTTTATAAATGATTCATTATAAAACAAAATCGGAAATTGAATTGATGCGGGTAAGTAGTTTACTGGTAAGTAAAACGCTTGCTCATATTGCTTCAATTATACGCCCCGGAATTTCTACCTGGGATATGGATCAGGTAGCAGAACAATTTATAAGGGATAATGGAGCAACACCTTCTTTTAAAGGTTACGGAAGCCCGGCATTTCCGTTTGCCTGCTGTATGTCTGTTAACGATGCAGTAGTACATGGTTTTCCAACAAAGGCTGCATTAAAAGAAGGAGATATTGTTTCTGTAGATGTGGGAACTTTTAAAAATGGTTTTCATGGAGATAGCGCATATACGTTTGCGATAGGAGAGATTGCACCAGAAATAAAACAGCTATTAAGGATAACGAAAGATTCTTTATATAAAGGAATTGAAAAAGCAACACACGGTAACAGGGTAGGCGATATTTCTTATGCTGTACAAAATTATACGGAGCGTGAACATGGCTACGGAGTGGTAAGAGAATTGGTTGGGCATGGATTGGGCAGGCACTTGCACGAAGAACCACAAGTACCTAATTATGGTAAAAGAGGTACCGGAGCCAAGCTGAAAGAAGGTATGGTTATAGCAATTGAACCGATGATTAACATGGGTACAAAAAATGTGTACCACGATAAAGACGGGTGGACGATAAGAACCGAAGATGGCAAGCCGTCAGCACATTACGAACATAACGTGTGTATACAAAAAGGTACAAAGGCTGATATTTTATCTTCCTTTACTGAGATAGAAGCTGCTGAAAAAGCAAATACCAATTTGTGTTCTGATTATTAATATCAGTAACCCTATTACTTTCTGCAGATAGGGTCAAATTTTCTTTCATGAATAAAAAGCGATTAATAGTAATTGGTGGAGGAGCCGCTGGGTTTTTCTGTGCTGTTAATGCAGCAAGGATAAATCCATTACTAGAAGTAGTTATTGTAGAGAAAACCGGTAAACTTTTAAGTAAGGTAAAAGTAAGTGGTGGCGGCCGTTGTAATGTTACACACGCCTGTTATAGTATGGCAGATATGATTAAGGACTATCCCCGTGGTGGTAGCTTTTTGAAAAAAGCATTTCATCGTTTTTTTACTACTGATACAATTGCCTGGTTTAAGGAAAGAGGCGTAGAACTAAAAACTGAAACTGATGGAAGGATGTTTCCGGTAACCAACAATTCGCAAACCATTATTGATTGCTTAATGCAGGAGGCAAATAAATACGGAGTTGATATATTGATGAATAAAGAAGTAAAATCAATCAATAAATCAGGCGATTACTTGCAGTTGCAGTTTGCGAATGAAAGTATTTTGGAGGCTGATTTTATTTGTATTGCAAGCGGCGGATATCCTAAATCAACACAGTTTGAGTGGTTAAAAAAAACCAGTCATACTATTGAAGAACCCGTTCCTTCATTATTTACTTTTAATATGCCCGGTAACACAATTACAACATTGATGGGCGTTACTGTAGAAAATGTGGTGGTTAAAATAGTTGGTACAAAGCTTTCTCAACAAGGCCCATTGCTGATTACACACTGGGGCCTTAGCGGTCCGGTTATTTTAAAATTATCTGCCTGGGGTGCAAGACAGTTTGCTATTGATAATTATAAATTTACCGCCCTGGTAAATTGGTTACCCTTGTATAATGAACAAACGCTAAAAGATAAATTTCAACAGGTACGTTTTGATATTGCTGCACAAAAAATAAGTAACAGAAACCCTTTTGCATTGCCACAACGATTGTGGCAATATTTATTACTGCAATCTGGTATCAATGAAGACATGCGCTGGGCAGATCTTCCTGCCAGGGAACAAAACAAACTGATCAAAAATTTATGTGTGCAGGAATTTGCAATAAATGGAAAAACAACTTTTAAAGAAGAGTTTGTAACAGCAGGCGGTATTGTATTAGATGAAATAGATTATAACAGTATGGAAAGTAAAATTGTACGCAACCTGTTTTTTTGTGGTGAAGTAACTAATACAGATGGCGTAACAGGTGGCTTTAATTTTCAAAATGCATGGACAACCGGGTGGATTGCAGCAGCAGCAATAGCAAATAAATCGACTCAATAATTGTAATGTAAAAACTCGTCACTTATAAATCATCACTTATAACTTTTTTATCCATCCAGTTTTTTTCTTTGGTATCTCCGCTAGCAATAATAAGTGCTGTAAAAAATAACATAACTATTTGTATAATCCAGGCATATTGAGAATTGTCTTCATATGTAAGCAGGAAACTTTTTTGAACGCCAAATAATTTTAGCGAAGAGAGTATCATTGTACAAACACAAAACAAACTGCCAATAATAAGAAATGCCCTTGCAATAACGGTTGCTGTTTTACTTTTAGATAAAGTAATTTTTTTATGAAGATAATAGTAGCCCGAAAAGAAAATAATGTATGGAATTACAATAATGATGAAATTAAAAAAAATATCGAACCCCGGAATATTAAATAGTGTAATGGAACATAATTTGAGCAGGTAAAAAATAACAATAAGTAAACCTAAAAAAGCAACAAACCCACTAAAAAGCAAGGCCATCAATTTAAAATATTTATTAAAATTATTCATCTGTCAAAGGTAATTGGTTTTTTGCTGCACTTCGGGTTGCCCTGTAATACACAATACAATTATTTTTTCTTGATCAACTAACTTAATATTATTGGATTAATATAAAAAGTCCCACTGCAGTTGCAATGGGACTTCTATATCTTTTTTATAAAAGATTACTCAGCTTTTGGCTCTTCTTTAGTTTCAGCTTTTGGTTCTTCAATAGTTTTATCAACTACAGCATTATCCATTTTAGCTTTTAATCCTGCTAATACGCCAAGATCACCTAAGGTTGATTTTTCTACTTTGCTTTGTAGGGTTTTCACTGCCTTTTTGGTTACTTCAGCATCTGCTTTCTTTTCTTTTATCACAGCTTGTTTTTCTTCTTCTATCACCTGTTCCCACATACGGGTATGGCTTAACACAATGCGTTTGTCGTTACGGTCAAATTCAATTACCATAAACTGGGCAATTTCATCGGCAACAATACTTTTGCCATCTTCTTTTGTAAGATGACGGTTTGGCGCAAAACCCTCCAATCCGTATGGTAATTGTACTACAGCGCCCTTATCATCTTTTTTGGTAACGGTACCTTCATGCGTTGTTCCTACAGCGAAAGTTTCTTCCAGTGAATTCCATGGATCTTCTTCAATCTGTTTGTGGCCTAACTGCAGTTTGCGCCCGTCTTTATCAATGTTCATAATGATCACTTCTATAGCAGCACCAACTTTCGTGTATTCGTTAGGGTTATTGAAGCGCTTTAACCAGCTTAAATCGCTGATATGGATCATGCCGCCAATACCTGTTGCCATTTCAATAAATACACCGTAAGGAGTAATATTTTTAACAGTACCTGTATGTTTGCTTCCTTCTGGAAACTTAACATCAATTTCGCTCCAAGGGTCGTTAGCCATTTGTTTTATAGAAAGACTCATCTTGCGTGTATCCTTGTCTAACGTAACAATTTTAGCTTCGTACTCATCACCCAACTTAAAGAATTCTTTAGCATTGATTGGAGTGTTTGCCCATGTAATTTCACTTACGTGTACCAAACCTTCCACACCCGGCATTATTTCAAGGAAAGCGCCGTAGTCTTCAATATTTACTACTTTACCTTTCACTACTTCACCTTCTTTAATTGATTCGCTTAACGTATCCCAAGGATGCGGTGTCAATTGTTTTAAACCAAGACTGATACGTTTTTTATCATCATCAAAATCCAATACCACAACGTTTAGTTTCTGGTCCATCTTCAACACTTCTGTTGGATGGTTGATACGTCCCCATGAAATATCAGTGATGTATAATAAACCATCTAAGCCGCCCAAATCAAGAAACGCACCGAAGTCGGTAATGTTTTTGATGGTACCTTCCAATACCTGGCCTTTTTCAAGTTTGCCAATAATTTCAGCTCGCTGTGCTTCAATATCGCTTTCAATAAGTGCTTTATGAGATACAACAGCATTCTTGATAGTTTCGTTTATCTTAACTACTTTAAATTCCATTGTTTTACCAACAAACTGATCGTAATCTGTAACTGGTTTAACATCAATCTGGCTGCCTGGTAAAAATGTCTCCATACCAAATACATCCACAATAAGGCCACCCTTGGTTTTGCTGGTAACAATACCGGTAACAATTTCGCCGGTTTTGTGCAGTTCAACAATTCTTTCCCATGCTCTGCTGGTACGGGCCTGTTTGCGGCTAAGGTTTAAGTTACCTTCCCTGTCTTCTTTTTCTACCACCATTACTTCAATCACATCCCCAACTTTCAATCCGCCTACTATATCCCTGAATTCATTCAGAGAAATAAGGCCATCACTTTTAAAACCAATGTTTACAACTGCATCTGTTTTTGTAATAGCTTCAATGGTAGCCTGGATCATTTCGCCATCATTGATCTGTTTAAATGTGTTGTCGTAAACAACATCATACTTGGCTTTTTCTTCTTTGTTGTAACTTGAAACGTTGCGTTTGTCAACACTCCAGTCGAAGTCGTCATGAGCTGTAACTATTCTTTCTTCAACAGGTGCTTTGGCCACTACAGCTTCTGTAGCAGGCGCTTCAACAGGCACATTTGTTACCGCAGCAGTTTCAGCTACATCATTGGTAGCCGCTCCTTCCTGTGCATCTGCGTTTAATTGTTTAATAATGTTAAATGACATAATATAATCCCCGGTTTTTTAACGGGAGGGCAAAGGTAATAAAATATAGGCAATAAAGTGCAGGAACAGCAGGTTTTTATAGGGTTTCAGCGTTTTTTTGCAACCTAAAATGGCATTTTTTATTTTTTTGGTTACCAGCAGTTATTTTTCATGGCTTAATCGTTGCCACGCTCAGTTCAAAGGCATACCAATAGGCAGCTTTTATTGAATCGATTTTAACTATTTCCTCAAAGAAATTATAATCAGATATTGCAACCAAAAATCACTTACCAACAAAAGTGGTCCTGGCATTAACAGTCAATAGTTAACATTATCGTATCTTTTCACTCATTAAGTCTCCATCATTTGTGGAAAGTTTGTAAAATATGCAGTCTTTTAAAAAGTACCTTCTTATTCCGTGTTTATTGTTGTATAATTTCATGGCGGCACAAAATTACCAGGCCATCAATGGGTCTCCTTATGCAGGTAGTTTGGCACCCGGCAGTAACCCTGCGTTTATTATAAATGTTCCTTATGCATGGGATATTACAGTTTTTGCGGTTCAGGCAAAACAAACTACCAATGCTTTTACAATAGAAAATTATTCGTTGCTTTCTTCTCCAAAAAATGCAACAATAACAGCTCAAAATGGCGATATGAAAAGATGGGTATTCGCCAACCAGGATATCCGTGTATTGAATGCAAGAATTAACCTCAACGAAAAATCAGCCATTGCTTTTGGTGCCAACATTCGTAATTATGTATATTCAAATACCAGTGAATCTGACTGGCAGGATACCACCCGTAGCCTTGCTGATTATATGAAAATTAATCTAAACCATATGCCCTTATCTGTACAAGCCATCGAAAGTACATGGGCAGAATTATATGGTACATATGCACACAACATTATTGATGATGGGCTAAGAATACTGAATGCAGGCATCACCTTAAAAGTAAACAGGGCATTGGCGTATGGCTATGCAAATGCACAGGAATTAAGTTATACTTCTACAGCTAATAGTTATTTACTTACTACAGGCAGTTTGCAATATGGGTATTCTTCAAATTTTGATGATATTGATAGTAATGCATCTGCTGCTACTAACTGGAAAAATTTTTATCGTACTACCCGTTCCAGTATCAGTGCCGACCTGGGACTGGAATTTATTATTAGATCAAATAATAACGATGAGGAAAACAGCGTTTATTTGTATCAAACAAAAATAGGTATGTCAATCATGGACATAGGAAAAAATAAATATACCCAAGGGCGGTATAGCACTTATGCAACAACATGGTTACCGGGCACTACCGATACGGTACTTGAAAATAAATTTTCGAATATTACTTCCCTTAAGAATTTTAATGACAGCCTTGCAAGTATATCCCAAACTTTTACTCAAGCTGTAGGTGATTTTTATATATATCAACCCACCCGCTTAGTTATAAATGTAGATCAGCATCTTGTAAATAACTTTTTTCTAAATGCCGAAATAACTATACCGCTACTTTCATTAGTACCCAAAAAATTACTTTACATGAGAGATATGAATTTACTTGCAATTACACCAAGGTGGGAAACAAAATCATTAGGGGCATATTTCCCCATTCTTTTAAATACAAAGGGCCAGGTATGGGTTGGCGGGGCATTTAAGGCTGGCCCGGTTTTATTGGGCTTACATAACCTGGCTACTTTATTTTCAAAAAATAAGTCGCAGACCGGTGGGGGGTACCTGGCATTTACCATCCGGCCTGGAAAAAACTCTGAGCAGCAATCTGGATATTCAAAAGATAAACTAACAAAAAAGGAAAGACGAAATTTGGAATGCCCAAAGTTTTAAAATACCTCAAGATATTGACGAGCTTTTATAATCTGTCAAGGCAACTAAGGTGGGAAAATTCACCAGTTAACTTTTTTCAGGACGGGTCAAAACTGTTTTGTAGTTTACGTCCTTTTTCGCAAATAGGGTAAACAGGGCAGTTACTGCTTTTATAGTATTTGTATAAACTACCACAAATACTTAAATTATTTTTTAAGTGCTGTTTTTTCATAACCAATGTCTCAGATAAAAATTTTATAATGTCTGCATCAGCAGAGAATTAAAATTTACCAAAGAAGAAATTTTTAAATCTGCGGCATTGAACCTTTCATTTTTACTATCATGAGCAGCCGGAACTACCACACATTTCATACGGGCGGCTTTTGCTGCAATCAGGCCATTAAAAGAATCTTCAAAACATATACATTCCGTTGGGTGGCTGTTAAGTGCTTCAGCACAGTTTAAATATACCTGTGGATGAGGTTTGCCATAAGGCAGGTCGGATGCTGATTCAATAGATTGTAAATAATTACGGATACCCAGTTTATCCACCACCAAATCAATTAAAGGTTTACCCGAAGAGGTAGCCAGGCCAATCTTAAAATTTCTTTCAATAAAAAAATTAAAAATATGTGCTACACCTGGCATTGCATTGCCTTTCGCCGCTACCTTTTCCACTACCTTTTTCAATATATCAGTTTCTGCAGCAGCATTATGACGGGCATCAATTTTATAATAATTAAACCACCATTCAACAAACTCTTTTGTGCGCATACCCGTAGTAGTGGCATACTGGGCCTTGGTTAACTGAAAATTATATTGTTGAAAAATTTCAGTGGCAGCTTCATCCCACAAAGGCTCTGAGTTTATCAGTAAGCCATCCATATCAAATATTACAGTGTTAAATTGCATAGTGGTAAAGATATTAACAAATTTTTTGTGTCAAAAACTACTCATAAAAAAATAGCCTCCCTGATTTCAAAATTGATTAATGTGTATATTGCATAACGGCACTGCTAAAATAATTACATGTCAACTTTTTTTGCCAGATTGAAAGAAACCCGATTAGTGAAGGGATTAGTATATGCCATTGTTGGCGCAGCCTCATATCCCGGTATAAATATCTTTAATAAACTACAGGTTAATGGTATGGAAAACCTGCATACACTTCCTAAAAGAAATGTGCTTTTTGTAAGTAATCATCAAACTTATTTTGCAGATGTAATAACCTTTATACATATTTTTTGTGCGGTTAGCTGGCGTAAAAAATATAAACTGGGCATACCTTTTTATTTACTATGGCCATTTACCAGAATAAAATATGTAGCTGCTGAAGAAACAATGAAAAGTAACTGGCTTAGCAAACTATTAAGTTTGGGTGGCGCCATTACTGTAAAGCGTACCTGGCGATCTGAAGGAACAGAAGTAAGAAGAAGCCTTGACCCGACCGATACAAGAAAAATTGAAAGGGCATTAAAAGATAATTGGGTCATTACTTTTCCGCAGGGTACCACCAAACCTTTTGCACCCGGTCGCAAAGGCACAGCATTTATTATAAAGCAGCATCGCCCGATTGTAATTCCGGTAGTGATTAATGGCTATTGGCGGGCCTTTAATAAAAAGGGATTAAAATTAAAAAAACGGGGCTCTCTGCTTTCAGTTACATTTAAAGAACCTTTAGATATAGACTACAATGATACCTGCGAAAATATCCTTGAAAAAGTAATGGACGCTATAGAACAGAGCAAACAATATATGCTTAGGGGCAAGCATCATTTAATGAGTTCACTTGATAAATAAGCTATGGCCACTTTGTACATGAAATATCATTGCTGCTTCGTTTTGTTTATCTTCTTTTTCTTTAAGCAAGCCTGTACTCAAACAAGCTTTACCGGTAAAGTAATCAATGAAACTGATAATAGCCCTATCCAAAACGCTTCAGTATATTTTAATAACACAACCATTGCCACCCAAACAAACAAGCAAGGCGAATTTAGTTTCGAAGACATTAATTCTTTAAACACGGAGCTTGTTATTTTTTGCTACGGATATGAATTAATTGTGTTTAAGCCAACTGCGGCTCAACTGGCGGTTAAAAGATTTATTTTTAAACTGCATCCAAAGGAAATACTGCGAACAAAAAAAGACGTTCCTGTAGACAAAGCATTTTACCAGTATATTTTTCATAAAAATTTTATTGGTATTACTGAAGAGGCTGCAGAGAGTTCAATCACCAACGAAAAGGATATTTATTTTATTGGGGATACAATTGGCAAAGCTTTGAGGGTTTTTGCAGACACGTCCGTTGAAATAGTAAACAGACTGCTGGGCTATAAAATGAGTTATAATCTTGTAGAGTTTTTATACCGCGGAATAGGCGATGAGGCATTTTTTACCGGCTATTGCCGTTACGAAAAACTGGGAGAAGATAAAAAATATCAACACTCCCGCGATAATTGTTACAAAGGCAGCATGCAGCATTTTTACCGAAGCCTTGTTGCCGATCAGTTATACCAGCAGGGTTTCAATACATTTTTAATCAGTGCCACAATAGCACCAGGGGATAGTACTAATACTATCATTTACAGTAGAGAAAATGCCAGGCCAATAACTGCACAACAAATATTAATGATAGACAGCACCAATAATTTCTCCATCGACATTAATGGACGGTTGCTGGTTCAATACAATAAAAATCCTGCTACAAAATCATATCTCTCCCAGATAGTGCCTTACCTATCCGGTAATCTGGATAAGGGTATTGAAGTGTATATTGATTTTAGAAATTCGCCAATAGAACTTACTAGTATTGGCGTGCCTGTTGATGATGCAAATATGTCTCTTGATGGGTATTGGAATTATGACAGAGTGGCCAACACTTTGCCATATGATTATGAGCCAGAATAGTACTAATTGAATTCAACAGCTATGGTGCGATTAAAATATTTGAGTGCAAATGTTAAACAATACTTTCAAAAAAATTGCCAGAAACAAACCCTGCACTTGTATGACCTTTTCTTTAACAAGGATAAACGCAGTGCTATTGATCGTTCTGTTTTTTTTACCATTTAATGGTATTACCCAGGTAGTCATTCAGGGAAAAGTAGTCAGCGAATCTACAGATTTACCGTTAGAAGGAGCGAGTGTTTATTTTAACAATACATCTATTGGTACTAGTACCAATGCAGAAGGCCGGTTTTCTATTTCCTTGCCGGATATAGAAAATACAGAACTGATTATTTCAAGCCTCGGATATCAGTGGTTGGTGTATAAACCAGAAGCAACCACAATTCAAAATAAAACCCTTGTGTTTAAACTGGCCCAAAAAGAAGAGCAGTTAAAAGAGGTATTAATTTTGACTGATGCGGTAAGGAAAAAATACCTGGCCATTTTTGAAAGAGAATTTTTGGGCATTACTGAAGAAGCATCCCGAAGTACTATTAGAAATAAAAAAGATATTTATTTTACCAAAGGCGAGGGGAAAAATGTTTTTAATGCATACAGCGATACAGCTTTGGTGATTGTTAATAAAATGCTTGGGTACACAATTAGTTTTGAACTGGTTGAATTTTTTTATGATGAACAAAGCGGCCGAACTTCCTATTATGGGTATACCCGTTTTGAAGAAATGGGTGATAAAAACAGGTGGATTAAAAATCGTAAACAGACTTATTATGGCAGTACGGTGCATTTTTATAAGTCTCTTATTGATAACAATCTTAAAAAAGAAGGGTATCAAATTTATATGATAAAACCAATGCATTTATCAACGGATAACAGCAATAAGGGTAATAAAAATATGATTACACAATCCAAAACGCAGCAGGAAATGGATGTAGCAGTCGAAGTAAATGCCAATCAGGTTATTATAAAAGACAGCACAGATAGTAATAAATTTATAGTAAATGTTCCTGGTAAACTGATGGTGCAATATGAAAAAGACCCTTCCTCTAAAAATTATTTAAGTAAAATTACTTTTATACAGGGCAGCCTGCCGGTAGGTTTTCGTTCTTATGTCACTTCTACTTCGTCCCTTATTAGTCTTAACAATGCAGGTATTGTCAACAACCCAATGGATCTGCAATACGCCGGGTATTGGATATACGAAAAGGCAGCAAATATGTTACCCCTTAATTATACGCCCGATTAGTTTATTTTGTAAATAAAGCTTTTAATTCACCTGCATCTTCAGCCTTCATTTTTCCACCCAATACCAGCCTTAATTGTCTGCGTCTTAAAGCTCCATCAAACAATGTTGTTTCTTCTGGTGTTTCAGCAATCAATTGAGCTACTGGTTGTGGATTCCTGTCAGGGTCAAGGGCAACAAAAGTAAAATAAGCTTCATTACTTTTATATTTAGACTGATGTATGGCATCTTCTCCCCATACTTTTAAATGTACTTCCATACTGGTTTTAAACGCCCTTGTTACTTTGGCTTCAATATGTACTACATTGCCTAACTTGATAGGATTTTCAAAAGAGATATTATCAACAGAAGCGGTTACTACAGGGGCACCGCAATGTTTCATTGCAGACAGGGCAGAAGCGATATCCATCCAGTACATTAATCGTCCACCCATCAGGTTACCAAAGGTATTTGTATCGTTGGGCAGCACCAGTTCTGTCATTATTACCAGTGATTCAATTGCTTTTTTATCCATGTATACATTTTGCGCAAAGATAAGGCTGAAAGATTGATGTAGGATGTAGGGATGCAAAGGTGAGATGTGTCGGTTCCTGAATTTTTAAGATGTTTAAAATATAGTGTAAAATACCCAATCCGTGGATTGCTTTATATTTACTAATATTTTTAATTTTTATGAGTAGTAACCAGGAAATTTCATTCGATAATTCAGAATATTCTTTTGCTTATAAAAAGGACAAGCAATTAAAAAACGCTCATTTTCTTTTTAGTGCAATGGGTAAACCCTGGTTGGTAAACCTTGGTTTAAAACTTACACCATTGGCCATTAAATGGCGTTTACCATTTACCATTCCTGTTATACGCAATACAATTTTTCAACAGTTTGTAGGTGGAGAAACTCTGGAAGAAACTTCTGCTGTTGCAAAAAAATTAGGCGAGTATACTGTTCAGGTAATTTTAGATTATGGTGTAGAAGGTGGCGATGATGGAGAACAGGGCTTTGATCATTCTACAGATGAATTTATCAGGGTAATTGATTATGCTGCAACACAGCCTAATATTCCTTTCATGAGTATTAAAGTAACTGGTTTTTCACGCTTTGCCTTGCTGGAAAAAATTGATGGGTTGATGAACGCCGCAGAAGGAACTTTAATGAAACGTTATTTAACCACAATAGAAAAATTACCCGATAATGAAAAAGAAGAATGGCACCGTGTAAGGGTAAGGCTTTTGCGTATTTGCGAAGTGGCTGCTGCAAAAAAAATTGGTGTACTGGTTGATGCAGAAGAAACCTGGATACAAGACCCGGTAGATGCATTAACCATTTTGATGATGGATAGTTTTAATAAACAGCGGGTAGTGGTGTACAATACTATTCAGCTATACCGGCACGACCGGTTTCAATTTTTAAAAGATTCTTACGAAGCAGCTGCTGAAAGAAATTTTGTACTCGGCGCCAAATTGGTACGTGGTGCATACATGGAAAAGGAAAGATTGCGTGCCTCAGAAAAAAATTATGCATCACCCATACAACCCAATAAAGAAAGTAGTGATAAGGATTATAATGCGGCTGTAAAATTTTCTATAGAACATCTTGACGTGATTGCAGTAATTATTGCATCGCATAATGAACAAAGTAATTTAACCGCAACCGAATTATTACAACAAAAAAATATTCCGCTTAATCACACACATGTACATTTTTCCCAGCTATATGGCATGAGTGATAATATTACTTTTAATTTAGCCAAAGCTGGTTGTTCTGTAAGCAAATACCTGCCTTTTGGGCCTATTAAAGATGTAATCCCTTACCTGATGAGAAGGGCACAGGAAAATTCTTCTGTTGGTGGGCAAACGGGCAGGGAGCTGGGTTTAATCAGGAAAGAACTGACCAGGCGAAAAACGGAATAGAAGTAGCATTAATCTACAATTTATAACAATGTAAATACAAACATTTCACTTTCAGCAGAGGATTTTGGAATCGAAAGATGGCTTTCTTTCAATCCTTCGATGTGAAACTGAAGGGCATCAAATATATTTTTTTCAACAATTGATTTTGTCTTACCTGTTGCAATAACGCCTGGTAAATCCGGGGCATAAGCTGAGTAACCAGTTTTTGTTTTTTCGTATACAACTAAGTACTTTCTCATTTTTTATTTATTTGAGCCTGCTTAAAAATACTGCTTAAAGTGCCAGGTGCAATTTCATCACTTTGTTTATGTGCCGCAATAGTAACCAATCCTTTTTTGGTGGGATGCTTATATTGTTTATGACTGCCCTTCTGTCTTACCAAATACCATCCGTCTTTTTCAATCAATTGAATTATTTCCCGGACTTTCATTAACAAATTTATAATTTTTCTTCGAATTATTAACAGCTTACTTCTTATAGGTAGTATATGATGTCCCCGTTTACCTGAACGGTCACTAAAAATATATGTCCAATGCAGCTCTGAAAGTATTGCAATGTGCCGCTGTAATAATTTTTACGTCAGCACTATAACCACCACCCATTGAAACAGTACAGGGAATATCTTGCTGCAGCAGTGTTTTAAAAACAAATTCGTCTCTTTGCCGGCATCCTTCCAGTGATACTTTTAATTTTCCATACCGGTCTGTATCTAATATATCAACACCGGATAAAAAGAAAGCGAAATTGGGTCTTATTTCATTGATCAGTTTGGGCAATGCAGTTTTTAATAAATTCAAATAAGTACTATCATCAGTACCATCTTTTAATGGAATATCAAGGTCGCTTTTTTCTTTGTGAAAAGGATAATTGTGTTCACCATGCATACTAAAAGTAAATACCCTTTTTTCATTTTCAAATAATTTGGCAGAGCCATTACCCTGGTGTACGTCAAGATCAATTATTAAAATTTGTTGGACAATATTTTTTTTCAATAAATAATTAGCCGCAACAGCCATATCATTAAGCAGGCAAAACCCTTCGCCGTGGTTGGCAAATGCATGATGTGTGCCACCCGCAACATTCATTGCTACGCCGTTTAGCAGTGCATAGTGGCAACAATCAATGGTGCCTTGTGCAATGATGAGTTCTCTTTTTGTAAGTGCCGGAGATTGTGGGAAACCAATATGGCGTTGCTCTTTGGCCGATAGTGTTTGGTGATGTAATTTGTAGAGGTATTCTTTATTATGCGTCCATAAAATAATTCCATCAGGGCATGCAGTCGGAGAAAAAATATTTTCTTTTGTAATACTGCCTTCGTGCAATAGCTGTGCAGGTATTAATTCGTATTTCAACATCGGAAACCTGTGCCCTTCCGGTAATGGATGCGCATAGATGGGATCGTAGGCGATTTTTAAAATTTTATTTTGCATCACAGGGCTACAATTGTTTGCTTTACCAATGCATAAACACTATCACCTCTTTTTGGTTCAATACCATGGGTACCGGTAAATTTGCTGAATGCCGGAAGTACCGCATGCTGTTTGCTAAAATGAAAACAGGGAAACCGTAAAGCTTGTTTTGCCAAACCTTTTACAGTAATAGATGGGTGAATATGCCCACTAAAAACATAGCAATCATTTGTAATGGTGCAATCATTTATGTCGTGCACAAAAATAAAATTATCTATTGCCAATTCGCATTTGTGAATGGTAATTTCTGCAAGCGAATACCATCTTTCCTGTAAAATATCGTGGTTGCCTTTTACAAGGTGAATGGGTAAGGAAGCAAAATCTTTTCGCCATTTTAAAAAGAAATCATGTTCTTTATTGCTTTCGCTGTGAAACATGTCGCCTATAATAATTAACTGATCCGGTTTAAAAGTTTGAAGCTGGGTAACGAAGCATTGCATGTCTTCTTTAAAAACCGCCTGCGGTATGGCAATGCCCGATTTTCTAAAATGCCCGGTCTTTCCCAAATGAAGGTCTGAAACAATCAATATTTTTTTTTCTTCCCAAAAAATACATCGCTCTGCAGATAATAAAAAAGTATTGTTTAATATTTTGTGAGGAATTAATGCCGTCATAGCTGCAAATGTAAATTGGATATATATTATAAACAATTGGAAAATTGGTTTTGAAATAAAAAAATAAGTAGCTACTTTACAAAAAAATTTAAATTATGACTGACACCAACTCAACATCAAATGTTTTAGATTTTGCAGAAGGCGAAAAACCTACCCTGCCTTCAGGGTTAAATGTATTGACTATTTTAACCTTTATTGGCTGTGCCATAGGCTTTATAAGTTCTATCTGGGGTTATATCAATGCAGAAAAGGGCTATAAAGATTTACTGGCAGCACAGGATAAAATGGCAGATGCCCCGGCATGGGCAAAAGGGATGATGGGTCCCGAAATGCTTGAAGTAAGCAGGAAATCAATGGAAAATAAATTACCTATTTTGCTTTTGGGCCTTGTAGCTATAGCACTTTGCTTATATGGCGCCCTTGAAATGCGTAAATTGAAAAAGCAGGGATTCATACTTTGGTTAGTGGGTGAAGTTTTACCCATCATTGCAGGATTGATTTTTATTGGTGCAGGTATGTTTAGCGGTTTTGGCTTAATAGCCATGCTGTTTCCGGTAATATTTATAATACTATATGTTGTAAAAAGAAAGTACCTGGTTTATTGATTTTTTAAATTAATGCTAAAATAGTATTTCTTAAAAAAATGCAGTTCCGTTTTGTAATAAAAATTATTACTCAAGCTGGGACTGCATTTTTTTTATTCTGTCTTCCAGTTTTTCAGAAGACAGGTTTTCTCTGAGGCTATCTACTTTTAAAGGAAAGCAAAATGGGGTTAACTGCCCAGGGTATTTTATAACGATGTTGCCGTTTTGTATGCGTTGCAGCATATTGCGTAAACGCACTTCTTCCATCTGCTGATCCAATACTTCCTGGTAAGCCTGCCTTAATAAAATATTGCCGCTGTCGTATTCGTTGAATACATTGAATAGCAGGCTGGCGCTGTTTTGCAGATGTTTTGTTTTAACATATTCTCCCGGCGCTCCCTGAAAAATTAACCCTCCTATTACTGCTATATCCCTGAATTTTCGCTTGGCCATTTCCACACTGTTTACTGATCTTTGAATATCTGCAAGGAGGTTTTCTGCACTGAACAATTCATACACATTACTATCATCAACGGGTATTGGCTGATCGCTCAATAACTCAAATCCATAATCATTCATGGCAAAAGAAAAAGTGATAGGTGTGATGAGGCTTATACGATGAGCCAGTATTGCTGCCATGGCTTCATGTACAAGCCTGCCTTCAAACGGATAAACAAATAAATGAAACCCATCCTTGGTTTCAATATGTTCAATCAATAATTCATTCTCTTTTGGGATGTGCGATAATGATTCCTGTAAATCAAACAGTGGTTTTAATACTGATAACTCAGGTTGCTCCAGTTTTTCTTTTTTGGTGAGTACACGGCTGTTCATTTCAAAAGCTTTATCAAATGTTTTACGAAGCATTATCCCAAGGTTGGCACTCAAAGGCATACGGCCACCCATCCAACTGGGTACTATTGATTTTTTAGAATTGGATTTTTTTACCAATGCAGTCATATCTTTTATCATCACATATTCAAGGTTTCTTCCTGCCAATGTAAATACATCGCCGGGTTGTAACCTTGATATGAACCATTCTTCAATAACCCCAATATAACCACCACTCAAAAACTTTACTTTCAGCATGGCATCACTAACGATGGTGCCTATATGCATACGGTGGCGCATGGCAATGCTGCGGTTGGTAATATGATACCGCCCATTGATAACTTCTATTTTTTTATATTCATCATATTGTTGTAAGGCTGCGCCACCCTGTGTTAGAAAGAATAATAATTGCTGCCATTCCTCCTCAGTTATAGCACTAAAACACCAGGTGTTTTTTATTTCGGTAAAAATTTCTGAAGGAACAAAACCATCTGATACGGCTATGGTACACAGGTATTGTATCAATACATCAAAGCACAATAACATTGGTTCCCTGCTTTCGATAAATGTTTGGCTGATAGCATCTTTCAATGCTGCTGCTTCTACCAGTTCTAAAGAATGTGTCGGTAAAAAATATATCTTGCTGGTAGCATCCGGCTGATGGCCGCTTCTACCCGCCCTTTGTAAAAATCTTGCTACACCTTTTGGCGAACCAACCTGTATAACAGTATCGACTGGACGAAAATCTACACCAAGGTCGAGGCTTGCAGTGCATACCACCGCTTTTAGTTTACCTGTATGTAAATTATCTTCTACCCACAACCTTAAATCCTGTTCAACACTGCCGTGGTGTAAGGCGATGGCACCCGATAGTTCCGGGGCTACATTTAATATTGCCTGGTACCATCTTTCCGTCATGCCACGGGTATTGATAAAAATGAGGGTGGTTTTATTATTGTTGATGATGGGAATTACTTTTTCTACCAACTTTAGCCCGAGGTGCCCGGCCCACGGATATTTTTCTATTTCATCGGGGATGATAGATTCAATTTTAATATTTTTATTGATGACGGCTTTTATTATTTTGCCTTTAGGTTTATTGTTGTTTATAGAAGCCAGCAATACATCTTTTGCCTGTTCCAGATTGCCGATAGTGGCTGATATACCCCAAATGCTGATTGGTTGATTTATGTTATTTTGATTGGTAATTTTATTTGCACCTATTATTCTTGAAATGGCGAGCTCTACCTGTACACCTCTTTTGCTGCCCAACAATTCGTGCCATTCATCTACAGCCAGAATTTTTAAAGATGCAAAAACTTCCGGGTAATTTTTTTGTGCCAATAATAAGTGTAAACTCTCCGGAGTAATAATAAGCACTTCAGGCATTTGCCTTTTTTGTTTCTGGCGGTCACTTATTGTAGTATCACCATTACGAATGCCCACTCTCCAGTTCATGCCTAATTCCATAATTACTTCTTCCATTGCCCGGCCGATATCTTTTGCAAGCGCACGTAGGGGCGTAATCCAGATAAGCTGTAAACCACTTTTTGTTTTGGTTTTATAATCGTCAGGATGTTGATTTATAAAATTGATAACGCCGCCTAAAAAAACCGAGAATGTTTTACCACAACCCGTGGGTGCATTTACCAAACCACTTTTGTAATCAATTATTTCCTGCCATGTTTGTTCTTGAAATAAAAATGGATGATGGCCTTTTGCAGCAAGCCAATTGTTGATGATGGAATAACCTTTTGTGGATTGTAGTTTCAATAGTCTGAACTATGATTTATGTGATTTATGTGATTATTGTGATTGGTATGATTTACTTTATTGATTTGATTTTTGTCTGCCCATCTAAATTATTCATAGTAATCTTATCAATCACATAAATCATAGTTCAGACTATATTTTACAAAGTTTTTAAATATTCAATTACAGAGCGGCGTTCCGCATCGGATAATTTATCGCCGAAATAATGGCCTTCGTTGCTAAATCCTTTTAGCGTAGTGTTGTACACTTCACTATTTCCAGGGGCGTTTTTTGTTTCATAATTATATCCCGGTATGTCATAATTATAACTTGGTGCAGTAAAATTTCTTTGCCAGTATTTAGGGCGTTTTTTACTGTTTAACAATGTTTCTAAATCAGGTACCGAGCCATTGTGCAGGTATGGGGCCGTTATCCAGATGCCATCCAGCGGAGGAGCAATATAGCCCCTGTATGGTACCAGCTTTGCCGGATGATCGCCGCTGGTGAACCAGCTTTGGTTAAACCAATTTACAAACTGCGGATTGCTGTAATTGGAAGTGTATAATGCAGAATCTGTTTTAATAATATTTTCAGGTATCAGCAGGTTTGGATAGATGGCTCCTTCACCATAAGTGCCATGGCATTTTTTACAGGTAATGGAAAATATATTTTTGCCTTCGGCAGCCAACGATTCATTAACAGGCTTCGGAAATTTAGGCGCCTGTATAGAATTGATATATGCCAACACATCATTAAAATGGCTGTCTACTTCTTTTGCTTCACTAGTATCCGTTACTGTTAGTAAATTAGAAGCCATTAAAAAACGGCCAAAATCCCCCCTGCCAAAACCATTGTAAAACATGGCATTCTTCTTTTTTAAAAGCCACCAGGCAACCACGTCAGTAGGTATTATTTCTGATGGCAGTGTAAGTAAATTTGTTTCGCTCCATTCCAGGGTTTGTGGGTTTCTGTGCGATACCAGTAATGCTGCCAATGCATCTGCAAGGTTTACTCCTTTTGTACTGGTTATCAACAATGGCGAAATGGCTTTTATAGACCGTATGAAATTTTTTGCTGCTTCATATTTTTTTGCATTTTCGCCAGTTAGGTTTTTTAAAAACTTTTCTGCAAATAATGCAGCGCCTTCCCGGTTAATGGTATAATCTGATAAAGAATTTCCTAAGCCAACAATCAGCTTACCATCAAAAACCTGAGCATGGCATTGCAGGCAATTGGGCGCTACAACCAGCTCGCCGTTGGGCGCTTTCACTGCTGTAAAAGCATAAGGAATATTTTTATTATTGCCGGAGCGTTGTAAAAAATTAATAGTGTCTTTTGTTAAACCCATAAAAAACAAACTGTAGGGTATACCACTCTTTAAATAATCGCCGGTAATTAAATAGTCAAAACCTTTTACTGCATCACCGGTACGCTGTTTACTGGGCTCAATAAACTCAGGCTTGTCACCTTCTTTAAATTTATCGGTAACCATTATAAATGCAGTACAGCTAATTACTATTACTATTAAAGCACTTAACTTTTTCATCTTTCAATTTACGAAATTTTTTTACAGGCAAAAGCTATATCAATACTCTTAAATACAATTAATTGATGTGAATGTTTTGTGAGGGATGGAGAAGATATAAAAAAAGCCGGTTGTTACGGGCTAGCCATTTATTATTTCTGTTAAAAATTACCAGGCTTTAGAAAAGGTTCCGTTCATGATGCGGATAAAATACAAATGTTTATTCTCGTAATAATCCGGAACTGCAGACTCCTTTTTAAGTAGTATTGGCCTGAAATTATAATCTGAAAAAACTTTTAAACTCTTCTCATTTAAATGGCTCATCACGTTGCCGGGGTATTTTGTAAGCAGTTTGGTGAAAAGGTAAGTACATTCAAACCCTTTAAAAACCATATCTCCAGCCTTGCCCTTATATTTTTTTGAATAAGCCGTATTTACCATTTTGCTGTACACATCCCACTTACTGTTAAAATAAGGAGTAGTTATATACACAGGAAAGTCCTGGTAAGTATCTTTTTTCAACAGCGCCCTAAAATTATCCCAGTTGGGCATACCCAATAAAGTGATAGGATAAGTTTGGTGTAATTCGTAACAGGCTGTAATTAATTTATTGGCAAAAACTTCGTCCAGTGACCCACCGATAATTACTGTTTGGCGGTTGCTGTCTAACTTTTCTTTTAAAAAATCAGGGGAAATTGTACTGTCGAAATTTAAAGTTTGGATATCCAATAAGGGTTTGCCATCCTGTTCATTGATCATTTTAAAATAGGATGCTACCTTATCTTCCTGCGTGCCTTTTTGCCGGCAAATAAAAATAATATCAGATCCATGATTTTGCAGCAGGTAACTATAAATAGCTTCGCAGTGTGCTTTTAAAGTACTGTTAACCACCACTAAAAAAGGGTTGGCCACCGTGCCACCATCATTAGGGTAAGTGGCGGAAATAAAAGGGATTTTTTTTGCAAGGGCAAAATCGGCAAGTTGTTTAAATTCAACATCTTTTACAGAGCCAATAATAACATCAAGGCTATCCAGCTTTTTATTGTTGATTAATTGCCCAATAGGCTGTGTGTAGGATTTTGTATCATAAATAAAAGCTTCTATATTTTCTTTTCCTACCTGCATAGAGTCTAATGCTATCTGGGCACCATGAACAAAATCAAGCCCCTGGGTAATAAATTTAGGAAGTGCTTCAGTAAATCGAATTGTTCCGATATTGGTAAAAATCGAATCCAGATACAAAGGGGCAAAAATGCCGATATGGTATGTTTTTAAAACAGGTACAGAATCTTTTTGGGCTGTTGCCGATAAAATAAAGCAACTGATGAAAACGATTGATACTATAATCGGCAACAAAACCCCATGTAACTTTTTAATAATTTGCTTACTCATAATTTGAATTTAACCAACACTTTAATGTCTGATGTAAGATGTCTGATGTCTGATTTCCTCCAGATTGTTCGCTCTTTCAATATTCGGTGACTTTTTACTTTTTAAAGTTAAACGAATCAGACACCAAAAACCAAACATAGAAGATTTTATTCCCATTCAATAGTAGCAGGTGGTTTGCTGCTTATATCATATACCACTCTATTTATTCCACTTACATTATTGATAATCTCATTGGAAATATCTGCTAAAAATTCGTATGGCAAATGTGCCCAGTCCGCCGTCATACCATCTACAGAAGTTACAGCTCTCAATGCTATGGTAAATTCGTAGGTTCTTTCATCGCCCATTACACCTACACTTTTTACGGGTAATAAAATAGTGCCAGCCTGCCATACACTGGCATACAGTTTTGCTTTTTTTAAACCATTGGTGTAAATAGCATCTGCATCTTGCAATAACCGTACCTTTTCTTCAGTAATTTCTCCTAAAATGCGGATGCCCAAGCCTGGTCCTGGAAAGGGGTGCCGGAAAAGCATTTCATGAGGAAGGCCTAATTCTACGCCTACTTTTCTTACCTCATCTTTAAACAACGACCTCAAAGGTTCTACCAACGAGAGCTTCATAGTAGCCGGTAAACCACCAACGTTATGGTGCGATTTAATGGTAACTGACGGCCCATGAACCGAAGCCGATTCTATAACATCCGGATAAATAGTACCCTGCCCTAAAAAATCAATATTTTCAATCCGTTTAGCTTCCTGGTCAAATATTTCAATAAAGCCACCTCCGATTATTTTTCTCTTTTCTTCGGGGTCTGTTTTTCCTGCCAGCCGGGTGTAAAAATGTTCTTTTGCATTTACGCCTTTTACATTTAACCCAAGTTGTTGGTACATGGCCAGCACTTCTTCAAATTCATTTTTACGCAATACACCGTTATCTACAAAAATGCCAAACAAATTTTTACCAATGGCTTGGTGAATAAGGGTGGCAGCTACTGTGCTGTCAACGCCGCCACTCATGGCCATGATTACCCTTTTGTCACCTATCTTTTCTTTTAATGCGGCTACTGTATCACTGATAAAATGAGCCGGTGTCCAGTCCTGAGAACAGCCGCAAATAGCTACCAAAAAATTTTTGAGGATGGTTTTACCTTCGGTGCTATGGTACACTTCCGGGTGAAACTGTAAGCCATATAAAGGGCATCCCTCACCAGTACGCACAAACGCCGCCACGGGAATACTTTCTGTAGTACCCAATATTTCAAATCCTTGGGGCAACTCTTTCACGGTGTCGCTATGGCTCATCCATACCTGGCTTTGCGGCAATACATTTTTTAATAAAATATTGTCTTTAATAATCTCCAGCCTTGCACGGCCATATTCCCTTTTATCACTTTTCTCCACCTTTCCTCCAAATAGTTTGGCGGTAAGTTGTGCGCCATAACATACGCCCAGTACAGGCAATTGAGCTGCTATACCGGCAATATCTACTGTCGGTGCATTGTCTTCATTTACCGAAAAAGGCGACCCTGAAAGGATAACGCCTTTTAATTCGGGGCCAAATACTATCTCTTTGTTATAAGGGGTTATTTCGCAATAAACATTGGCCTCCCTGACTGCTCTTGCAATTAACTGTGTGTATTGAGAACCAAAATCAAGGATTAAAATTTTTTCTGTCATGTGGCTGCGAAGGTAAATAATTAGTTAATCAGCTCAATAATATTAGCCACAAGGTTCAATAAAATAATTTTGGTTTGCCATAGGAACAGGCCGCGGCCTGTTCCTATGGATGGCCTTATCTTTGCGCCTCATGAAAAAAGCCCTTATTCAATTACATATTGCCGTTTTTTTAGCAGGATTTACTGCTATCTTAGGCAAACTTATTGGCTTAAATGAAGGCTTGTTGGTTTGGTATCGACTTTTAATTACAGTATTAACACTGCCTCTAATTTTATTTTTTAAAAATCAATTGCATCGCATTGCTTTAAAAGACGTTTTAAAAATTGGCGGTGTAGGTTTTATAGTTGCTATGCATTGGGTAACATTTTATGGTAGCATAAAATATGCTAATGTATCCGTAGCGCTTGTATGTTTTTCCGCATCAGGGTTTTTTACTGCTTTTTTTGAACCGCTTATTTTTAACAGGAATATTATTATTGCAGAAGTACTGTTGGGAATGTTGGCAATAGCCGGTATATATATCGTCTTCGATTTTCATCCACAATTTAAGGTGGGGATCATTTTTGGCATTTTATCAGCTATCGGCAGTTCGCTGTTCCCTATTTTTAATAAAAAGCTTTTAAGAAGGTTTAGACCAGGTTTATTAACATTGTACGAATTAGGCGGAGGTTTTTTAATGCTAAGCCTGTTGATGCCCTTTTATTTGATGCATTTTCCGGCAAATTATTACCTGCCCACCAATTGGGATTGGATTTGGTTACTGGTGTTAGCCTGGCTTTGCACAGTTCTTTGTTTTGACTTGCAGTTACATGCATTAAAAAGGATTTCCCCCTTTACCGCCAATTTAACCTATAACCTGGAACCGGTTTATGGAATTATACTTGCTTTTATTTTTTTTAGTGAAAATAAATCGCTGAATGGCCATTTTTATATTGGGGTGGGGCTAATTTTACTAGCTGTTATTTTGCAAATGGCAAGGTTGTGGTACACAAAAACACAGGTTCGCATCCTGCCAAAATAAATTTTTTATATGCCCACAGTATAATTGTATGATAAAATTGAAAAAAATCAATAATCATCCTTTCAAAATCAAAAATCTTCCTTACCTTCGCCGTCCAAAAATTTAGTACAATGGCTAGAGTATGTCAGGTTACAGGTAAGAAGCCTATTACAGGTAATAAAGTGTCTCATTCAAACATAAAAACAAAACGTAGGTTTTTGCCGAATTTGCAAACCAAACGTTACTTTTTAGCTGAAGAAGACAAGTGGGTAGTTTTGAAAGTTTCTTCAGAAGCAATCAGGACTATCAACAAAAATGGTTTGTTTTCAGTTGTAAAGCAACTAAGGGCAGCAGGCGAAAAAATTTAAATCCCGCCCATTCTCTTTGTGAAAGGGAAGGGTACAATAAACTAAATAACAATGGCAAAGAAAGGTAACAGGGTTCAGGTTATTTTGGAATGCACTGAGCATAAAGCCAGTGGCAAACCGGGTACCAGCCGCTACATTACAAAAAAGAACAAGAAAAATACGCCTGAGCGTTTAGAGTTGAAAAAGTTCAACCCTATCTTAAAGAAAGTAACTGTACATAAAGAAATTAAATAATTAGCTGATTAGCTAATATGATAATGCGGTATTAATCGCAATCAACATAGTAGCATATTGGTACATAAGCACATTATAAAATTAAATAGTCATGGCAAAAGCAGCTAAAACAGCGATTAAAACCAAGGACCAGAAAGCAGCATCAGATGCCAAAAACTGGACAAAAGTAATACGTGCCTTACGTAGTCCTAAAACCGGTGCGTATACTTTTAAAGAGTCTATCGTTCATAAAGACAAGATCAAGGAACATTTAGCTCAATAATTAAAGGCATTACAATTAATATATTCAAGCTGTTCTGATTAATATCGGAACAGCTTTCTTAATTTTAATCCTGCACATTTTTACAGATTTGAGCATTTCTCTTTTTGTACTAACCAATAAACAAAAAATCCTCCCTTAAGAGGTTAATGGCATGGGACTTTTTGATAAATTCTTTGGCAAAAAACAACAGCAGGAAACACTTGAACAAGGTTTACAAAAAACCCGGGAAGGATTTTTCAGCAAAATAACCAAAGCGATAGCAGGCAAAAGCACTGTTGATGAAGAAGTGCTGGATAACCTGGAAGAAGCATTGGTAAGTGCAGATGTTGGTATTGAAACAACGGTTGAAATTATTAACCGGATTGAAAGCAGGGTTGCCAAAGACAAATATCTTAACACAAGTGAATTAAACAGTATCCTTAAACAAGAGATTCAAAATATCCTGGTGTCTGCACCACAGGATACCAGTTACGAAAATTATGAATTACCTGTAGGTCATAAACCACATATTATTTTAGTAGTAGGCGTAAATGGTGTAGGTAAAACCACCACCATTGGTAAGCTGGCGCATAATTTTTCAAAGGCAGGCAAATCAGTTTTATTAGGTGCTGCCGATACTTTCAGGGCTGCTGCGGTAGATCAGCTAACCATTTGGAGCGAACGTACCAATGTGCCGATAGTAAAAAAAGAAATGGGCAGCGATCCGGCTTCTGTAGCATACGATACAGTTATAAGCGGTGTAGCAAAAAATGTAGATGTTATCATCATAGATACGGCCGGGCGACTGCACAATAAAGCTTATCTTATGGATGAGCTTACAAAAATAAAAAGGGTAATTCAAAAAGTGATACCGGATGCCCCGCATGAAGTAATGTTAGTGTTAGACGGAAGTACCGGACAGAATGCATTAGAACAGGCAAAACATTTTACTGCCGCCACAGATGTTACTGCCATAACAATCACTAAATTGGATGGTACAGCAAAAGGGGGCGTAGTGCTGGCCATTGCCCATCAATTTAAAATACCTGTTAAGTTTATTGGTGTGGGAGAAAAAGCAGAAGATTTGCTGGTGTTTGATAAATACGAATTTGTAGAGGGACTGTTTACACAAGTATCCTAAATTAATTTTTAATTTCTTTCTAATGGTTGAAGTTGGTAAATATAATCTCTTAAAAGTAATACGGGCTGTTGATTTTGGTGTTTACCTTGATGATGATGCCGAAGGTATTTTGCTGCCCAAAAGATTTGTACCAACAGCCACTTCTATTGGCGATGAACTAAAAGTTTTTTTATACCATGATGGTGAAGACAGGATAATTGCCACTACCCAGGAACCAAAAGGTGTATTGGGCGATATTGTAAAAATGAGGGCGGTAACTGTTACACCCCATGGCGCTTTTTTAGACATGGGATTGATGAAAGATATTTTTGTACCTAAGAGCAAACAAATATTTGATATGCGGGTAAACGGCGATTACCTGGTTAAAATTTACCTGGATGAACAAACAGGCAGGATTGCAGCCACAGAAAAACTGGAACCTTTTTTAAGAAATGAAACATTAACAGTGAAAGAGCTTGAAATTGTTGACCTGATCGTTTATCGCCGTACTGATATTGGCTATGTATGTATTATTAATAACCAGCACACAGGTGTATTACACTTCAATGAAATTTACAGAAATATAGGTGTAGGAGATAAATTTAAAGGGTTTATAAAAAAAATATATCCTGTAAGCAATGATAAGGATGAACGTTTCAGGATTGATGTTGCTGCCGGAAAACCCGGTTACAACAGGGTAGAGGATGAGGCAGGTAAAGTGGTTAGATTATTAAAAGAAAATAATGGCTATTTGCCTTATAATGATAAAAGCAAACCAGAAGATATTTATGATTTTTTTGGAATGAGCAAGAAGACTTTTAAAATGACTACCGGTAATTTGTATAAAGAAAGAAAAATTTCTTTTGAAAAAACAGGGATTAAATTGTTGGAGGAATAGAGGAATAAAATGCATATCAATGGCAAAAATAAAAGTTGACCTTCACCCAATATATAATAACAGTAACGCAATAGATAAGGCATTATTACAGGCATTTGAAGAGGCCATTGAAAAACGCATTACCGAAGTAGAGATCATCCCGGGCAATGGCAGCGGACAGCTAAAGAAAAAAGTACAAAGGTTTTTACAAATGCCTCATATAAAACCTCTTTACCACTGTATAGAAAATGATAGCAAAAATTTTGGCCGGCTATTTGTTTATTTTAAGTTTAAATAAGTGTTATTGCAAAAAGTCTCTCCACCAGTAACCAGAGTTTTTAATAGTGCGTAATTGTGTTTTAAAATCTACATGTACCAAACCAAATCGTGGATGATATCCTTCACTCCATTCAAAATTGTCCATCAGCGTCCAGGCAAAATAACCCTTTATATTCACCCCTTCTTTTTTAGCTTTAAGCATGGCCTGAAGATGCTGGTCAAAATATTCAATTCTTGCAGCATCATTAATTACACCATTCTTTAATTCATCTTTAAATGCAGCACCATTCTCGGTTATAATAATTTCTTTAACCCCGCCATGCGACCATATTTTTTTTATTGTTTTATAAAAACTATGAGCATTAATTTCCCATCCCATAGCAGTAACCGGTACTTTTCTGCTTGCTGGTTTTACTTCAGATGCCTGCACAATAGGTATATAACTATTATGCCTCACCGTTACCGGAAAATAATATTGCAGGCCAATAAAATCAAAATCAAAATGAAGCCTTTCTGTATACTTCCAGGTTTTATTTTGCAGTTGTAATTTTTCTAAAAATTTAAAAGAGTCATCTACAGGATAACCTTTACCAAGTGCCGGTTCAATAAACAAGCGGTTCATTAAAATATCAATCCGGTTGGCCGCAGCTATATCTTCTTTTTTATCAGAATAAGGAATAATTTGTGAGCAGGAAAATGTTGTGCCAATATGGGCCTGTGCAGCCAGCTTGCGTATAATGCGCCCACCTTCTGCCTGGGCCATTGCAGCGTGATGAATGGCCGGTAAAAAATTACTCAACCCTTTTTTGCCAGGAGCATGTTTACCAAGCATATAACCCAGTGTGGTAAATCCAAAAGGCTCATTTAAAATAATCCAATTCTTTACCTTATTGCCGTATGCCTCTGCGCAAACAGTTACAAACCGGCTGAACCATTTGGTGATAAGGTAATTTGTCCAACCACCTTTTTTCTCTAACTCTAACGGAAGGTCCCAGTGGTAAAGGGTTATATAAAGGGTAAGGCCTAATTTATTACATTCATCAATTACACGGTGATAAAAATTAATACCCTCTTTATTTATCTTGCCGGTACCATCGGGTAATATCCGTGCCCATGAAATAGAAAACCTGAAAACTGAAAATCCCAATGCTTTTACGAGCAATAGATCATCTTTATAGCGATGATAAAAATCACACGCAATAGTAAGTTTATCACCACCTTTTATTTTACTACTATAACGTGCAAAACTATCCCAAATGCTAGCGCCCTTTCCATCTATATTAGCAGCACCTTCATATTGTGCAGCTGCTATGGCAACACCCCATGAAAAATTTTGCCCAAAATCTTTTGCCGTAATAGTAGAGTGGAGCTTAGTCAAAACTTGTAAATTAGTAAGGTGTAAAATTGAGGCTTAATGCAAAAGTTTAGTATTAACCTTGTGTTAATTAATTTTTATAAAACTGGTACTAAAAAATAGCACAAATTGTCTCTTGCTACCTTCTTCAAAATGGGAGTGTATTTAGCAATCAGGGTTTATAATTAACTATACTTTAAGCATTGTTTATTTGCGTAAAGCCGCTATGTGTAAGTGGTACACGGTAAACTGCTTACCTTTGCCAACATTTAATATGAAAACAAAGTCATTACATAGGGATAAGGTAAATATAATTACACTGGGCTGTAGTAAAAATATGGTGGACAGTGAAGTGCTCAGTGGCCAGTTAATTGCCAATGAAATTGATGTGGTGCATGAAAGTGCCAAAAAGGATCACAATATTGTAATTGTAAATACCTGTGGTTTTATAGAAAAAGCTAAAGAAGAAAGTGTTAATACAATTTTACAACAAGTAGAATTAAAGCGCAGAGGTAAAATTGATAAAGTATATGTTACCGGTTGCCTGAGCGAGCGCTATAAAAATAACCTTGAAACGGAAATACCAGAAGTGGACGCCTATTTTGGAACGATGGAGCTTCCGATGATATTAAAACAATTTGAAGCCGATTATAAAACAGATTTAATAGGCGAACGTTTATTAATTACCCCTCAGCATTACGCTTACATGAAAATAAGCGAAGGTTGCAACAGAACCTGTTCTTTCTGCGCCATTCCATTAATGCGTGGCCAGCATATCAGTCGCCCGATTGAGTCGTTGGTTGATGAAGCAAAACGTTTGGTAGATCGCGGTGTAAAAGAAGTAATGCTGATTGCGCAGGAATTAACTTATTACGGTCTTGATATTTATAAAAAAAGAGAATTGCCTAAATTGCTGCATGCGCTTGCAGATGTAAAGGGATTAGAATGGATAAGGTTGCACTACGCATACCCATCAAAATTTCCAATTGAAATAATAGATGCTATAAAAGAGAGAGAGAATATTTGCAATTATCTTGATATGCCTTTGCAACATGCTGCCAATAAAATGTTGAAATTGATGAAGCGGCAAATAACAAGGGAAGAAATGGAAGACCTTGTGGGCGAAATCCGCAACCGCATTCCGGATATCTGTTTGCGCACTACGTTGATAGCTGGCTTTCCGGGCGAAACAAGGGATGATGTGGAAGAGCTAAAAACCTTTATTACAAAAATGCGTTTTGACAGGGTAGGTATATTTACTTACAGCCATGAAGAAGGTACCAGTGCACACGATCTTGAAGATAATATACCGGCCGAAGAAAAAGAAGAACGTGCGCAGGAAATAATGGAAGTGCAGCAGGAAATAAGCCTGGAAAAGAACCAGGAAAAACTCGGTAAAACTTTTAAAGTAATAATTGATAAAAAAGAAGCAGGGCGTTACCTTGGACGTACAGAATTTGATAGTGTTGAAGTGGATAACGAAGTAATCATTCAAAGTAAAAAAAGACTTGCTATTGGTGAGTTTGTACAGGTTAAAATCACTAAAGCATTTGATTATGATTTGGAAGGCGAGGTAGTGTAACTATATTTGTACAACTAAATTTATTTTTATGGGATTAGTTTATGCTGATATTGAATTAACCAACTGCGAGGATGTAGCATTGGCGAGAAAACATGTTATTGGCGAAAATGAAATCAGGCGATTGAATCTTAATATGTTGGTTGATAGCGGTGCTTATATGATGGCAATTAATGAAACAATTCAATCTCAGTTAGAACTACCTTTTATTGAAAAGCGAAAAGTGCAAATGGCAGATAGCCGTGTTGTTGAATACGATGTTGTGGGTCCGGTAAATGTAAAATTTGCCAATAGAAAAGCAACCTGTAGTGCATTTGTTTTACCAGGTGATAGTGAACCGCTTTTAGGTGCCATCCCAATGGAAGAAATGGATGTCTTGATTCATCCATTGCGGCAGGAGTTAATCGTAAATCCGGAGCATCCCAATTATGCGGTTTTAAAAATGAAGTAATTATTAATGGATACAGCAGCACAGTTTATTTCTTACGGGCAAACAGGTTACTTTTCAAAAATGGTAACAGATTATGTTGCTGCAAAAAAAAAATTGCAACCTTTTTACAATCACCCCGTTTCCATTGAAGGAATAAAAACATCCATCACAGAAAGGAAAAAATTTAGTACAGACAGAAAATTACTGGTGGATGTTTTACAAAAGCAATATACTTCTGTAGAAACAAGTATTGAAGTTGCAAAGAATATTGATTTGTTGCAACAGGAAAATACTTTTACTATTTGCACGGCGCATCAGCCAAATATTTTTACAGGCCCCTTATATTTTATTTATAAAATTTTGCATGTTGTAAAACTTGCAGAGCAGTTAAAAAATGAACTGCCCGAAAATAATTTTGTGCCTGTTTATTACATGGGCAGCGAAGATGCAGATCTGGAAGAATTAGGGCATATCTACATTGAAGGTGAAAAGTACCAATGGGCGACCAATCAAACCGGTGCTGTAGGAAGAATGAAAGTGGATGCAGCTTTGATAAAAATGCTGGATACTGTAAGCGGACAATTACTAGTGAATCCCTTTGGAGCCGAGATTGTTTCATTGATGAAAGAATGTTATAAAGTAGGAGTGACCATTGAGGAGACTACATTTAAACTGGTAAATAAATTATTTCAGGAGTATGGGCTGATAATATTATTGCCTGATAATGCTAATTTAAAAGCAGCTTTTATACCTGTAATACAAAAAGAATTAACTGATGAATTTTCTCATAAAGCAGTTAAAGAAACAATTTCAACTTTAACATCGGACTATAAAGTGCAGGCAAGCGGCAGGGAGTTGAATATGTTTTATTTGATAGATGATAAAAGGGAAAGGATTGAAATGATTGTTGGTGGCGGTTGGTCGGTTGTAAATACCGGACTAAAGTTTACAGAGCAAGAAATGCTTGCAGAATTGAAACAATACCCTGAAAGGTTTAGTCCCAATGTAATTCTCCGGCCTGTTTTTCAGGAATTTATTTTGCCCAATATTGTATTTATCGGCGGCGGCGGTGAAATTGCTTACTGGCTGCAGTTGAAAAAAGTATTTGAAGCATCAGTTGTGCCTTATCCTTTAATGATTGTACGCAACTCGTTTCTTTTTGTAATTAAAGAAATACAAGTGCTTATAGAAAAATTGCAATTCAATTATACAGAACTCTTTCAATCAGAGACTGACCTCATCAACCAATTGGTAAAGCGGGATAGTATGCAGCAGCTTAGTCTTGATAAAGAAGAATTGGAGTTAACTGCTTTTTATGAACAGGTAAAGGCTTTAGTTGAAAAAATAGATACAACATTGGTGGCACATACGTCAGCATTGCAAACGCAGGCGTTAAAGAAAATATCAGCTCTTGAAAAGAAAATGCTTCGTGCAGAAAAGAAAAAATTTGCAGCGCAACAAAGACAAGTACAAAAAATAAAAGCACAATTATTCCCAAATAATAATTTACAGGAAAGAACAGATAACCTGATGCCTTATTATGCAAAATGGGGTAAAGATTTTATCAGGATGATATACGATAACTCAAAAGGTTTAGACCAGCAATTTGGAATTTTGGTGGAAGCTTAGGCCGGCAGTCAGCCCAAAATTATTATCAATACCAGGAAACAGTAATTCGAAAATCTTCTTATTTATCAAACTTATCAAACTCGTTTGTAAAACCCAGGTACTTTACATTCTTTACACTTTCCATTACAATATCGTCCTGGTACTCTTTATAAGCTTCTAATTTGCCAGCAATAGAAGTATCATGCAATGCTAGTATTTGTGCAGCGAGGATACCTGCATTCTTTGCACCGTTTAACGCAACAGTTGCTACCGGTACGCCATAGGGCATTTGTAAAGTAGATAAAATAGAATCCCACCCATCAAGCGAATTAGATGATTTTACGGGTACTCCAATAACAGGTAAAATGGTTTGCGCTGCCACCATGCCCGCTAAATGGGCTGCACCACCAGCTCCTGCAATGATTACTTTTAATCCTCTTGCCTTAGCCTTGCTTGCATACTCCCGTAAACGCTCTGGCGTACGATGCGCAGATACAATGGTTAATTCAGGCTCTACATCAAACTGGCGAAGCATTTCAGCAGCACCTTTCATAATTTCAAGATCGCTTTCGCTACCCATTATAATGCCAACAAGAGGATTCATGCTTTTTAATTTTTAGCAAAGAAAGGTAAAAATTACAAAACCCCATCCGCTATATTTTTTAAATTATTTTACAAAACCGCCTGCTTTCGTCAAAAAAAGCTTCTAATAAAACAATGCGTTAAAATATTTACTTCAATGTTTATGTTATATTGCATGGCTGGTGCATCTATTAAAACTAACTATATTTGACCTTATTTTTAATGTGAATTTTTTATGCACAATTTTTTTGTAAAGCTTATTTATATTCTCAATATAATAATGCTGGTTTTTATTTTCACCAATTGTAAAAATAAAGTAAAAGAGTCAGCTAATTCTCCAAAAGAAAGCCCCCCAGTTTTGGTAGATGTTATGATTGCACAAAAAGAACCAATCAGTAATGTTATTGAAGCCAATGGTAGTGTAATACCAAGCGAACAGGTAGAGCTTCGCACTGAAGTAAATGGAAGGCTTATTTATTTAAATATACCCGAGGGCAAATTAATAGCAAAAGGAACTGTGTTGGCTAGGATAAACGATGCAGACCTGCAGGCCCAGATTTCAAAAAGTAAAGTACAGCTTGCACTTGCTGAAAAAACCCTTGAAAGATTAAAGCAATTACTAGATGTAAACGGACTTAACCAGGCCGATTATGATGCCGCATTAAACCAGGTAAATTCTTTAAAAGCAGACATTGTGTATACACAGGCACTTATTGATAAGACTGTTGTGCGGGCACCCTTTAGCGGAGTGGCAGGTTTACGGCTGGTAAGTCCGGGTGCGTATGTTACGCCTGCTACAGTAATTGCCAGCTTGCAACAAACAAACGAACTAAAAATAGATTTTACTTTACCTGAAATATATAGTAGTGCCATAAAAACCGGTGCTATAGTAGATGTGGAAGTAGATGCAATTGCCAAAGAAAAAGGCAGGGCAATTATTTTAGCAACGGAGCCTGGCGCAAACACAGATACCCGTAACATAAAAGTGAGGGCATTATTAAAAGGGGTAAATGTTAACCCTGGCGCATTTGTAAAAATTTATATAGATGCAGGAAAAGAAAGGTCTTCTGTAAAAGTGCCAACTAATTGCATTATTCCCGATGATAAAAACAACCAGGTAATTTTGGTTAAAAACGGGAAGGCCAGTTTTGTAAATATACAGACCGGGGTAAGAGAGGCCAATATAGTTGAAGTAATAAAAGGCATTAACGTTGGGGATTCAATTGTAGTAACCGGTGTTTTATTTGCAAGGCCTGATGCAAAGTTGAAAGTGCGGGAGGTAAAAAAAATAACTACGCTTTCAACACCATAAATAAGTGAAAGTTAGTGCAGTTATATTGCATTAAAACCAATTTGCCGATCTGTAAAAGTTTTCTTTTAAATAGTAATAACTGTAACCTGTATACGAAATGTAACAGGCAGGTGCAGAGATAAAATCGAAAGTTACCTGTTGATAATTAATATTTTTTTTGATTCATGAATATTTCAGAATTTTCTATAAAGCGGCCAGTTTTTGCAACTGTATTAAATCTTATGATTATACTGTTTGGCGTAGTAGGCTATACATTTCTGGCGGTGAGAGATTACCCTGCAATTGATCCTGCCATTATCAACATCAGCACTTCCTATACGGGTGCCAACCCTGATATTATTGAGAGCCAGGTTACAGAACCTTTGGAAAAACAAATCAATGGCATACCAGGTATCAGAACCATCACCTCTTCCAGCACTTTAGGCAACAGTAATATTACTGTTGAATTTGAGTTAAGCGTAAACCTTGAAGCTGCTGCAAGCGATGTAAGGGATAAGGTTGGGCAGGCCAGCAGAAGCCTTCCACAGGATATTGATGCACCACCCGTTGTAACAAAAGCAGATGCCAGCAGTGATTTTATTTTGATACTTGCTGTGCAAAGCAGAACCAAAGGGTTACTGGAATTAAGTGACTATGCGGAGAATGTTTTGCAGCAGCAATTTCAAACAATTAAGCAGGTAAGTTCGGTAATTATATTTGGGCAAAAGCGGTATGCAATGCGCATTTGGATTGATCCGGATAAAATGGTTTCACAGGGCATATCTTACTCCGATATACGAACTGCACTGAACAGTGAAAATATTGATTTACCGCCTGGTAAAATTTACGGCAATAATACAGAGCTTACTATAAAAACCTTAGGGAGGCTTACTTCTGAAAAAGATTTTCGCGACCTGATCCTGCGCTCTGATGGTGCCGGTATTTTAAGGCTTAGTGATGTGGCAAGGGTTGAAATAGGGCCGGAAAATCTTGAGCAGGGGTGGAAATACAATGGTGTAAATGCGGTAGGTATTGTATTGATACCGCAACCAGGTGCCAATAATATTCAGATTGCCAATGACTTTTATAAAAGACTGGAGGCAATAAAGGGTGCTAACAAGTCTGATATAGAAATGAATGTAATATTGGACAACACAAGCAATATTAGAAAGTCAATTAATGAAGTAAAGGATACTTTAATCATTTCTTTTACACTTGTGGTGCTGGTTATATTTTTCTTTTTTAGAGATTGGCTAATTGCTATCCGCCCTTTGATAGATATCCCGATTTCTTTAGTGGCTACTTTTTTCATCATGTACATTTCGGGTTTTTCAATTAACATATTAACCTTGTTGGGCATTGTGCTGGCAACCGGTTTGGTGGTAGATGACGGTATAGTGGTTACGGAAAATATCTTCAGCAAATTTGAAAAAGGAATGCCCATTCGCCAGGCTGCAATAGAAGGCAGTAAAGAAATATTTTTCGCAGTAATTTCTACCTCCATTACACTGGCAGTGGTGTTTTTACCCGTTATTTTTTTAGAAGGTTTTATAGGACGCTTGTTTAGGGAGTTTGGTGTAACCCTGGCTGCGGCTGTATTAATATCGGCACTGGTTTCACTTACTATAACACCTGTTTTAAATGTGGTATTAAACAGAAAAAAAGCCGGGCATGGTAAATTTTACAGGAAGACAGAACCATTTTTTACTGGTATGGAAAATGGGTACCTGCGCTTGTTAGAAGGGTTTATAAAAGTGAGGTGGGTTGCATGGGTAGTAGTTGTAGCATGTATTGTTGTAATTGTATTTATTATAACAAATTTACAAAGTGAAATTGCCCCGTTAGAGGATAGAAGTAGTGTGCGTTTTTCTGCAACGGCTGCCGAGGGTACAAGCTACAGCAGTATGCAAAAGATATCTGATGAAATCACCAGTTACCTGTATGACTCTGTACCTGAAAGAGATTTTGTATTTGCACGTACGCCTTCATTTGGCGGCTCTTTAAATAATTCCCAGCCAAGGTTAGTGCTGATAGACCCCTCTTTGCGCAACAGGTCGCAAGCTGAAATAGCAAGTGATTTGCAAAAAAAATTGCAAAGGTTTAATAATGCCAGGATATTTGCCATACAGGAACAAACAATTGCAGTAGGTGCCGGTTCAAGAGGTAGTTTACCTGTGCAATATGTTTTGCAAAATCAAGACCTGAATAAATTAAAGGAAGTAATACCTAAATTTTTAGAGGAAGCCAGAAAGGACAAAACATTTGCAAATGTTGATGTAAACCTAAAATTTAATAAGCCTGAAATACAACTTACGCTGGACAGGATAAAACTAAAGGATCTGGGTTTATCATCACAGGATGTAGTTTCAGCATTGCAGTCTGCTTTCAGCGGTGGAAGGCTGGCCTATTTTATAATGAACGGTTACCAGTATTCAGTAATAGCACAGGTTGACAGAAGCGACAGATCTGAACCCAACGATATTTCAAAACTATATGTACGTAATAAACGAGGAGAAAACATTCCAATAAGTTCGGTAGTAAAACTGGAAGAAAGCAGCAGTCCATCTACACTTTTTCATTATAACCGTTATAAGGCAGCAACAATTTCTGCATCATTAGCAGATGGTAAAACCATTGGCGACGGGGTAAAGGCAATGGATGCAATTGGTAAAAAATTACTGGATGAAACTTATCAAACTTCCTTAACAGGCCCATCAAGGGATTTTGCTGAAAGCTCATCAAATATTGCTTTCGCATTTGGCTTAGCATTGATACTAATATACCTTATCCTTGCTGCGCAGTTTGAAAGTTTTGTAGATCCTTTCATCATTATGCTTACAGTGCCATTGGCAATGGCGGGTGCTTTGTTAAGCTTGTATACATTTGGCCAAACGCTCAATATTTTTTCTGAAATTGGGATGATCATGCTGATTGGCCTGGTAACAAAAAACGGCATTTTGATTGTTGAATTTGCCAATAAAAAAAGAGAACATGGTCTTGATAAAGTGCAGGCAGTATTGCAGGCTTCGCAGCAACGTTTGCGCCCCATTCTAATGACCAGCCTTGCAACTTCATTAGGAGCATTACCTATCGCATTAGGACTTGGAGCTTCGGCCACCAGCCGGGTTCCACTCGGCATAGTTGTAGTAGGCGGTATTCTATTTTCTTTGATTTTAACTTTGTTTATTATACCGGCCATCTATACTTTTTTATCAGGTATACACAAAGAGGAAACACCAATAGAAGGGGAGATGCAAAAAGCTGAAGAATCCTCCTCAAATTAAAATACAAATAAAGCAGGATGACAAAATCGATTTTATATTTTTTATTATTATCCATCTCTATAACTGGCAGTGCACAAAGCATCATGCATTTGCCGGAAGCACTTAATATTGCTTTAAAAAACAGCCTTGATATTCAATTGGCAAAAAACAATGTTGAGGCAACTACTATTTTAAATAATATCGGTATTGCAGGTGGATTGCCGGTTGTCACAAGTTCTATAACAAACAATGAGCAGGTATACAACATCAATCAAAAATTGAATACCGGCGTAAATATCGACAGAAAAGGAGCCGCAGTAAATAATTTAAATTCAACTGTTGGTGCAAGTATATTATTGTACAACGGTAATAGGGTAGTGGCTACCAAAAATAGGCTGGCTCAATTACAAAAGCAAAGCGAGGAGTTGCTTAATTCGCAGGTACAGGATATTATGGGTTCGGTAATGACTGCCTATTATAATATTGTGCGGCACCAGAGTTTTTTAAAAACCATCGAAAGGTCTATCGAAGCTTCACAACAACAACTGGAAATTGTGCAAACAAGGCAAAAGGCAGGTATGGCAAATAATGCTGATCTTTTTCAGGCACAACTTAATTTGAACGCATTGCTGCAGACAAAATTATTGCAAGAGTTGGTGATAAAACAGGCTAAAACAGAACTGCTTCGTCAATTAACATTAAAACCTGATTCTGTAATTACTGTTCAGGATACTATTTTGATTGATAAAACAATCACGCTTGAAGCAATGTTGAATAACCTTCACCAGAACCCGGATATAATTGCATCACAGGATCAGATAAAGATAAATGAACTGTTAGTAAAAGAAATAAGCGCACAAATGTATCCTTCCGTAAAAGGTTTAACAGGTTACAATTTCAACCGCAACCAGGCAGGCGCCGGTCAACTGCTTTTAAACCAAAGTTATGGCCCCTATGTTGGCCTTTCGGTTGGCATACCTATTTACAACGGCTCTGTTTATAAGCGGCAACAAAAAGTAGCGGAAATAAATGTGCGTAATGCAGAATTGAATAATAAAATTTTGATCAGGGATTATAATTCGCAGGTTGTAAAATCATACCAAACTTATGCTACCACATTAGTACAATTGGAAACTGAACAACAGAATTATAAACTATCTGCTCAATTGCTCGAACTTGTAATAAAAAGGTTTCAATTAAAAGAGGCAACTATTTTAGACGTCAAAAATGCACAGGATAGTTTTGAACAATCCGGGTTTAGATTAGTTAATTTAAATTATGCAGCCAAGGCTGCCGAAATAGAATTAAAAAGGCTTTCCAACCAACTCGCCCTTTAGGCATTATTTTCTATTGTCTTTATTTATTGCAATCTTCTTACTGCGCATACGCTGCAGCTAACAGATAGTTATATCGCACCCATAATATGGTTTGTTTTTTATTAAGAAAGCATAGGACTTGCAACAACTTTTACCGTATGCTTTATCCGGTTTGCCTGGTGTATCAATTCCTGTTTTTCTTTACTTAGAATGGTAATATGACCCATCTTCCTACCAGGCCTTGTTTCTTTTTTGCCATAAATATGGACAAAAACATTTTCAATTTGTAAAATTTCATTCAGGCCTTCGTACTGCACAGTACCGGAAAATCCATCGGCGCCCACTAAATTCACGATTGCTGCAGGCAATATATGTTCAGTACTCCCCAATGGATAACCCAGCATAATTCTCCATAACATATCAAACTGCGAAGAGAAATTTGCTTCAATAGTATGATGCCCGCTGTTATGTACCCTTGGAGCAGTTTCATTTACAAAAACATTATCCTCCATATCTACAAAAAGTTCAACTGCAAAAATACCTGCACTGTTTAAATACTTTACCACTTTCATTGCAATGGCTTCCACTTTCCACAAAACTTTTTCGGGCAAATCAGCAGGGCTTATCTGGTATTCCAATAAATTTAATCTTTTATCAAACAGCATATCTACAGCAGGGTATACAGCAGTTTCTCCTTTATCATTTACAGCCACAATCACTGAAATTTCTTTTTTAATTTTCACCATTTTTTCCAATACAGAAGGTGCATCAAATCCCTTTTCAAGATCTTCTTTTGTTTTAAGGATTTCAACGCCTCTTCCATCATAACCTCCCAGGCCTAATTTGTGTACTGCAGGCAAAAAATTTCCCTGTTTTTTTAGTGCAGCTAAATTCTCTGTTATAATAAAATCACTGGTCGGTATTTCATGATTTTTATAAAATTGCTTTTGTAAAATTTTATTTTTTATAATTTTTAAAGCCGCAGGATTTGGATAGATTTTTACTCCTTCATTTTGAAGCTTTTCAAGGGCATCAGTATTTACACTTTCTATTTCAATAGTTAGCGTATCAAGGCCTTTCCCAAAATTATATACGTCATCAAAATTGGCAATATCACCCTTAATAAAATGATTGCACAAATGTGCTGAAGGGCATTCGCTGTCATTTTCCATAACAAAAGTTTCCACGGGGTAATTGGCCCCTGCTTGTAATAACATCCTTCCAAGTTGCCCCCCGCCTAATATTCCTGCTTTTGGCTGCCCTGAGCGGAGTCGAAGGGGGGTATTTGTTGGTTGAGCGGAGTCGGGACCTTTTTCCAAGTTATAGTATTTATGGTGTGATAAATTATTGCATTGCGAAAGTAACCGAAGCTTATGAAAATTGCCCTGTATTAATGCTTCTTTCTTTGATCTGGACCAACCTTTAATTTGTACTTCTCTTTCTGTAGCATCTTTTAAAAACGGAATTGTTTCGTAATATTTTAATACCAGTGGCCTTCTTTTAAAAGTATAACATGTTTCATAAACACCATTTACATGTTCTTCAAATCTTCTTATCAGGTCATCCGTAAGACCGGTATAAAAGCTACCATCGTTGCATAAAATTATATACAAATAATAGGCTTCCTGACGGGTGTTATAAAGCATGGTGCAAAATAATTCTTTATTACCACTTTTAAACTCACCCATTTTTCGACTCCTGCATCCTTCGGCTACGCTCAGGATTGGCAAAAATATCCTTCGACTTCGCTCAGGACTATTTACCTTCGTTATAAGATATGCTTCCCGATTATCCTCATAAAAGATTTTTTGACAAGCGCAATTGCTATACTTTGCTTTTGCTTGCCCTTGCTATGGGTTCGTGATATTGTTGAATGATTTTTGATAAACAATAATACAATTACGAATTTAATAATTACAAAATGGCAACTTTCACAAGTCAACCCAATGCATTAATTAATACCCCAAACGATTTCCTTCCTTTACTAGGCACTGATTATGTAGAATTTTATGTAGGTAATGCAAAACAAGCTGCACATTTTTATAAAACAGCTTTTGGATTTCAATCGCTGGCTTATGCCGGTCCTGAAACTGGTATGAAAGATAAAGTGAGTTATGTTATCAGGCAGAATAAATTAACTTTTGTACTAACAACCCCATTACGTAGTGATAACCCTATTGCAGATCATATTTACAGGCATGGTGATGGCGTAAAATTTTTAGCTTTAAAAGTTATTGACGCTACTGCCGCATGGAAAGAAACAACAGAACGTGGCGGTAAGAGCTATATGGAACCAACCATATTAAATGATAATAACGGTAAAGTAGTAATAAGCGGCATACATACTTACGGAGAAACCGTGCATTTGTTTATAGAAAAAGAAAATTACAATGGACTGTTTATGCCTGGCTTTATACAGTGGAAATCAGATTACAATCCTTCACCAACTGGCTTGTTATATGTAGATCATTGCGTGGGTAATGTGGGTTGGAACCAGATGAACACATGGGTAAAATTTTATGAAGAAGTTATGGGGTTTAAAAATATCCTCACATTCGATGATAAAGACATATCTACAGAATATTCTGCCCTGATGAGTAAGGTAATGAGTAATGGAAATGGATTTGTAAAATTTCCTATTAACGAGCCGGCAGAAGGAAAAAAGAAAAGCCAGGTAGAAGAATACCTTGATTTTTATAATGGAGAGGGGGTGCAACATGTTGCCATAGCTACAGCAGATATTGTAAAAACAGTTAAAGATTTAAAAAGCCGCGGAATTGAATTTTTAAAAATCCCTTATAGTTATTACGAAAATATATTGGATAGGGTGGGTAAAATAGACGAAGACCTTGAACCATTAAGTGAATTGGGAATATTGATAGATAGAGACGAAGAAGGATACCTGTTACAGATATTCAGTAAACCTTTACAAGACAGGCCCACATTGTTTTTTGAAATTATTCAACGGAAAGGAGCAAAGAGTTTTGGTAAAGGAAATTTTAAAGCCTTATTTGAAGCTTTAGAAAAGGAACAAGCGGCAAGAGGGAATTTATAAGCATTAATTTAATCACCTTCTTGTATAGTTTATCCACAAAATAATTTAGTGTTTAAATAGCAATATTTATTAATTTCTTTAAAAAGATTAATAAATAAAAACGCCCAAACCCTTTTCTGGTAAAAGTTTCATCTATGCCTTATTTTTAAAAATAGGTATTAACATTTATCAATTGCGGTATAGTAAAAAATAAATTAATAAGAGTTGGATAAAATAATATTATTTTTTTAATAATTTTTTATGGTTTGTTAAAAAAATAAATTTAACTTCGTTTTATCATTAATTAAACCAAGCTGCTATATGTTAAAAAAACTCTTCTCAGGATTATGCGCATTAATATGCTGCCTGCTCCTATCTTCCCAAATTTATGCACAGCAAAAAACAGTTACAGGTATTGTTACCAACGGCAAAGACAATACCCCAATTCCTTTAGCAACGGTAGGTGTTAGAGGAACTAAAATTGCTGCTGTTACAGGTGCTAATGGAGAATTCTCCATTTCAGTTCCAGATGGTAAAAGCCAACTGGTTATTTCTTCCGTTGGATACGACGAAGAAGATATCAGTGTTTCTGGCGTATCTACCGTAAAAGTGTCTTTAACCGAAAGACCAAATTCTTTAAATGAAGTGGTTGTAACAGGTTACACTGCTCAAAAAAGAAAAGAAATTACCGGTGCCGTATCAGTAGTAAATGTAAAAGACCTGAAGACTATTCCTTCAGGAACTGTACAGCAGATGCTACAAGGGCAGGCTGCTGGTGTTACAATAATTGGTTCTGGTCAGCCAGGCGAAGGCAGCAACGTATTTATCAGGGGTGTAACTTCTTTTGGTAACGTAGCGCCATTGGTTGTTGTTGATGGAGTTCAATCTGCTCCTGGAGATTTAGGTACTTTACAGGATTTAAATGCAGCAAATATCGAATCTGTTCAGATATTAAAAGATGGACAAGCCGCTATTTATGGTGCCCGTGGATCTTCAGGTGTAATTCTTGTTACCACCAAAAGAGGCAGGGGCAGGTCTTCTGTTACTTATGATGGTTATTATGGAACGCAAACTGTACCTTCAAGTGATCCATGGAGAAAGGCTAATTCACAACAAATGGCCGACCTGCTTTTCCTGGCAGCAAAAAATTCTCAACAGGTAAGGCCAGATACAGCGGCTATTTGCCCTGGTTGTGTGGTTTCTCAACAGTATGGTACAGGGCTGACTCCTGTATTGCCTGATTATATCAAAGCAGGTAGTGCTTCTGGTGTATCTGCTTCAAATCCAGCGGTTGATTTAACTAAGTATAATGACAATTATGCAAAGGGTGATATTTACCTGATAGTACCAGCCAATAAAACTGGTACAGACTGGTGGAGTGCAGTATTTAAAAATTCACCTATTCAAAGCCATACAGTTACAGCAAGTGGCGGTTCAGATAAATCTGCTTACCTTTTTGCTTTCAACTATTTCAATCAACAGGGAACACTCTTAAATACTTACCTGAAACGTTATTCAGCAAGGATCAATACTGTATTTAATGTAAAAAACAATTTCCGCATTGGCGAAAATGCGTATATTTTTTACAAAGATGGTAACAGAATCGGCAATAACCAGGAAGGTAATGAAGTAAATACCACGGCTTGGGAACAACCCATTATTCCTATTCGTAATGCAGGTGGTGGTTTTGGTGGAACGGCTGGTTCTGAATTAGGAAATTCTTCAAGCCCTTATGCACGTACGGTTAGAAATGCTGATAACAAAAATAATGACTGGAATATACAGGGAGATGTTTTCGCAGAGTTAGATTTCTTAAAGCATTTTACTGCAAAAACATTATTTGGTGGAAACCTAAACAACAATTATGGTTTCTACCATAATTATAGAAGTTATGAAAATGCAGAAAATTCTGCTTCTAATGGCTATGGCGAATATGCTTCTTATAATGCTAACTGGAACTTTACCAATACATTAAGTTATAACAATACATTTGCGAGTGACCATAATGTAAAAGCCTTGATAGGTTATGAGGCATTGCAATACAATGGAAGATATGTCAATGGTCAAAGGATTAATTATTTTTCTGATGATCCTAACTATCTTAGCCTTAATACTGGTGCCAATGGCGGGCAGTCTAATTCGAGCGGTCAAGCCGGAAACAACGGAGGTAAAGTACATGGTACTGCGCTTTTAGCAAAATTAGATTATGCGTATAAAGAAAAGTACCTTGTTGGTGGAAATTTCCGTCGGGATGGAAACTCAGTATTTGGGCCTCAATCAAAATATGGTAATTTTTGGTCTATTTCTGCAGGATGGATAGTAACCAGCGAAAGTTTTATGAAGAGCACAACATGGCTTAACAGTCTTAAACTACGTGGTAGTTATGGCATACTGGGTTCTATTTCTAATGTACCGGCAGGTAATCAGTATACGTCTTATGGTACCAGTGGCGGTGGCTCTTATTATGATGTAAGTGGCACAGGTACCCCATCATCAGGCTTTTACGCTGCATCTTACGGTAACCTGAAAACATCTTGGGAACAGAATAAAGTTTTAGATTTTGGTGTTGATGCAACAGTTATAAAAAATACATTAGATATTTCTTTTGACTGGTATCAGAAAAAAATTAATGGGCTTTTATTTACAGATCAGTCGCTAGGTACAGCAGGTGTTGGTGCAAGTTTGCCATTGGTTAATATTGGCGATATGCAGAATACCGGTATTGATTTTTCTGCAACCTATCACACAAAAATAAATAAGGATGTAAATTTATCAGTTGGTGCAAACTTTGGTGCTTATAAAAACTTAGTGGTAAATATTCCGGGAGCTGCAGGTTACTTTGAAACTGCAGGTACACACAATACAGGCAACCAGGTTAGAAACCAGGCTGGTCATCCGGTGGGTGCATTTTACGGCTATCATATTGTTGGCATCTATGCAGATGCTGCTGATGTGGCAAAATCGCCTACAGAAAAAGATGCTGCCCCTGGACGTTTTAAATACCAGGATACTAACGGGGATGGTAAAATTGATGAAACAGACAAAGTGTTTTACGGTAACCCAAATCCAGACTTTACATTGGGCATCAATATAAATGTCTCTTACAAGCAGTTTGATTTATCGATGGTAATGTATGGCGCTTTTGGCGGTAATGTTTTAAACTATACCCGTTATTTTCAGGATTTCTGGCCTCAGTTCCAGAATGCTAAAAGTGCAAAATTGTTAACTGAATCATGGATACCAGCAGACAGAACTTTACCAAGGGATCAATGGACAGCGAAAAGTGCAGGTGCATATCCAATTGTAGAAAACGACTCTAAATTTAGTACCAATGGTGAATTAAATGATTTTTATAACGAAAACGGCACTTATTTTAGATGTAAACAATTGTCTATTGGGTATACATTTGCCCCTGATTTGCTAAAGCATATCGGTATGGAAAGAGCAAGGGCTTATATTCAGGCTGCTAATCTTTTTACCATTACCAATTACTCTGGTCTTGATCCGGAAATTTCAGGTTCATCACAAAGTTTTGGTGTTGATTATGGTAATTATCCTTCATCAAAAACATTTCTTCTAGGAGTTAGCTTCACATTTTAATTTTAAAATAAAACAGTTGATATATGAAAAAATATAATTTTAAATACTTTTTACCAATTGCGGTTTCTTCGCTGGTATTATTAAATGCCTGTTCGAAGAATTATCTTGACGTTCCACAAGTAGCTTCGTTAAGCCCCCAATTGGTAGCCAACAAAATAGCTGTTGCCCAAGTTTTAGTGGGCGCCTATTCTCTGTTGGATGGCGAGGGTAGTCAAGCCGGTACCAACAATGGTCCCTGGGCTACTTCTTCCAGTAACTGGGTTTATGGAAGTGTGGCTGGTGGCGATGCGCACAAAGGATCTGATCCTGGTGATCAGAACCTGATTACCCCCATTGAGACATGGAATACGTCTCCATCCAATAGTTATATTAACCAGTTATGGCAACAGCGTTATGATGGTGCACAACGTGCAAATGATGTACTGCGCCTGATGCGTCAGGCAAAAGATATGACCCCTGCAGATACGCTTCAGGCTGCTGCAGAGGCTAGGTTTTTACGTGCCCATTATCATTTTGAGTTAGCAAGGGCTTTTGGTAAAGTTCCATGGGTTAGCGAAGACCAAACATATTCTGCCGGTAATTTCAATACGCCAAACATAGATGTGTTGCCAAATATTGCAGCAGATCTTGCATTTGCTTATGCAAATTTACCAGAAACACAAAGCCAGTATGGCCGTGTAAATAAATGGGCCGCTGGGGCTTACCTTGCCAAGGTATATATGTATCAGAAAAGATTCAGTGATGCACTACCGTTGTTTACTACCATTATTGCCAATGGAAAAACAGCAAGAGGTGATAAATATGCTTTAAATGCAAAATTTGCTGATAATTTTAATCCTGCTTTAAAAAACAGCGTTGAAAGCGTATTTGCTGTTCAGATGTTTGTAAACGATGGAACAGGTGGAGCAAATGCTAACCAGGGGGATGCCTTAAACTTTCCTTATGGTGGTGGTGCTCAAACATCTTGCTGCGGATTTTTTCAACCCTCATTTAGTTTAGCTAATTCTTTTAAAGTAAATGCCAGTGGATTACCATTTCTGGATGGTAGCTATAATACCACTGATTTACAGAACGACCAAGGTAAAAGCTCTACTACCCCATATTTACCAGATGCGGTTACCCCGGTTGATCCTCGTATTGACTGGACAATGGGCCGTCGTGGAATTCCTTTTCTTGACTGGGGTGTAATGCCTGGCCAGGATTGGATTCGTAACCAGGCAGCTGCCGGACCATATGTAACAATGAAGCATTTATTTTATAAATCGCAGATCGGTGTTTATACAGATGCTTCTGCATGGTCAAATGGATTTACTGCTAATAACTATAATTTGATGCGCTTTGCAGATGTATTGTTGTTGGCTGCAGAAGCTGAAGCTGAAGTTGGATCTTTGGCAACTGCAACTACGTATGTAAACATGATTCGTACACGTGCATCTAATCCACTAGGCTTTGTTAAATTATCTCCAGCCAATTATCAAATTGGAACATATCCAACTTTTGCAGATCAGGCTACTGCAAGAACAGCTATCCGTTTTGAACGCAAATTAGAGCTTGCTACAGAAGGGCATCGCTTTTTTGATATTACCCGTTGGGGTATTGGTGGTACTGAATTAACTGCTTATGCGGCTCGTGAATTAGCAAGTGGTTATTTAACAATGGTGGGTGTTTCTTACAAAACAGGTAAGAGTGAATACTTGCCAATTCCACAGGCGCAGATAGATCTTAGCCAGGTTGGAGGTAAAGCTGTTTTAACACAGAACCCTGGTTATTAATAAGTATAAGATTTTTTAAATTATATAAAAGGAGGCAGGTTTTATAACCTGCCTCCTTTTATTTTGAGTAATGTTGTATTCCAAATATTATTTCTCCTCTATTTTTACTTAATTTGCCTTTTTAAAATTTTTAAATTTGTTGTGATGCGTTTAGTAGGTGGCTTTTTATTTGTTTGTATATTTTTATTTGCATCCTGTAAAAAAAAGGAACCACTATTTCAAATTGTAGATTCTGCTGATTCCGGGATAGATTTTAACAACAAGATTGTTGAATCAGATTCGCTGAATATTCTTGATGTATCTAATATTTATAACGGAGGCGGTGTAGGTATTGGTGATTTCAACAAAGATGGACTTGAAGATGTTTACTTTACAGGCAACAAAGTATCCAACAAACTATATTTAAACAAGGGTAATTTTAAGTTTCAGGATATTACAAAAGAAGCGGGAGTTACTGGAAATGGTAAGTGGTGCAGGGGTGTTTCGGTAATCGATATCAATAACGACGGATGGTTAGATATGTATGTGTGTGTTACGCTTAATACTGATAGCAACCAAAGAAGAAATTTATTATACATTAACCAGGGTGTTGATAAAAATGGCATTCCGCAATTTAAAGAAATGGCTGCTGAATACGGATTGGCGGATACTTCTTATTCTACGATGGCCTCTTTTTTCGATTATGATAATGATGGCGACCTCGACATGTATCTTGTAGTAAATGAAATTTCTGATCCCCGTACACCCAATATTTTTCACCCCATTAATAAAGATAGTTCGTACCGCAATGCCGGCCGTTTGTATCGTAATGACTGGAACAGCACTCTTAAACATGGAGTCTTTACTGATGTGTCAAAAAAAGCTGGTATTTCAGCAGATGGATACGGACACAGTGCAACTATAACCGATATTAATAGAGATGGGTGGAAGGATATTTATGTAACCAACGACTATTTACCCAACGACCTTCTTTGGATCAATAATCATGATGGAACTTTTACTGAACACTTGTCTGATTATTTTAAGCATACTTCCTTTAACGCAATGGGCAACGATATTGGGGATATTAATAATGACGGTCTAATGGATGTGGTTACATTGGATATGAATCCAAGAGATAATTATCGCAAAAAGGAGATGATGAAAGCAAATAGCTATCAGACTTATCAAAACAGCGATCAGTTTGGTTATAATTATCAATATGTGCGCAACACATTGCAGCTAAACCAGGGCCCCAGGATGAAACAAAATGATTCTATTGGAGCGCCCATTTTTAGTGAAATAGCTTTTTATTCAGGTATGGCAGAAACCGACTGGAGCTGGACACCGTTATTGGCTGATTTTGATAATGATGGTAATCGTGATTTGATTGTTACTAATGGATTTCCAAGAGATGTTACAGATAATGAATTTATTATGTTTAGAAATACGGCATATGCGGTTGCTTCCAAAAGTCAACTACTGGCACAAATCCCTGAGGTAAAAATTCACAATTATGCTTTTAAAAACAACGCCAATTTAACCTTTAGTGATGTATCAGAAAATTGGGGGATTACTATGCCTACTTTTTCCAATGGCGCCGCTTATGTCGATTTGGATAATGATGGCGACCTTGATTTTATAGTAAATAATATTAATGATAAAGCCTCTGTTTATCGCAACAATGAAAGAGATCAAAACAAGGACAGCAGCCATTACCTACAGATAAAACTAACCGGCGACAGCCTTAATAAAGCAGGAATTGGGGCATGGGTTGAACTACACTATGATCATGGCAAACAACAGGTTTGGGAAAACACACCTTATAAGGGATATCTTTCTACTGTGCAGGATATTGGGCATTTTGGTTTGAACAATATAAAGATTATAGATTCTATTATTGTAAAATGGCCAAATGGCAAAGCACAATTACTACAACATGTTAATGCCGACCAATTATTACAGGTAAATATTTCAGCAGCAGTACAAGATACCCCGGGTAACAAAGAAGTATTTGCAATGCATACTTTATTTAAAGAAGTCACTGATTCGGTGGGTATCCATTATATGCACCAGCAATATGATTTCGTCGATTTCAATATTCAAAAACTCCTGCCACATAAACTCTCCGAATATGGCCCTGCCATGGCTATAGGTGATATAGATGGTAACGGGCTGGATGATATTATCACCGGTGGCGCAGCTGGCTACAGTGCACAGTTATTTTTGCAGCAGGCCGGTGGTAATCAGTTTATTCAAAAATCCTTATTACCAGCAACTATAGGCAAACACGGCGATGATATGGGGCTGTTACTTTTTGATGCAGATGGTGATGGCGATCAGGATTTGTATATTGCCGGAGGTGGCTACGGCAACCAGCCTGGTTCACAAAACTACCAGGACAAATTTTATGTAAACGATGGCAAAGGAAACTATTCATTAGATTCATTAGCATTGCCGAATAATCTTACCAGTAAGTTTTGTGTAAGGGCAATTGATTATGATAAAGATGGCGATCTCGACCTGTTTATAGCAGGCAGGGTAGATCCATGGAGCTACCCCAAACCAGTTTCAAGTTTTATTTACAGAAACGACTCTAAAGATGGCCATATTAAATTTACAGATGTAACCAATGAGGTGGCAAAAGATTTAAAAAATATAGGATTGGTGTGTGATGCACTGTTTACAGATTTCGACAATGATGGCTGGCCCGATCTTGTATTGGCAGGAGAATGGATGCCGGTAACTTTTTTAAAAAATGATAAAGGCATATTTAAGAATATTACTACCACTACAGGTATCAGTAACCAATTGGGTTGGTGGAACACGATTGTAGCCGGAGATTTTGACAATGATGGTGATATAGATTACGTAGTGGGTAACGCCGGGCAGAACACGTTCTACAAAGCCTCTGATCAATATCCTATATCCATTTATGCAAAAGATTTTGACAACAATGGAAGTTATGATGCATTCCCTACTTTATGGCTACCTACGAGCCAGATCGATCAAACAAAGAAAGAATACCCTGCGCAGACAAGAGACGATATTGTAAAGCAAATGATAGGCATGCGAACTAAGTTTCAAAATTATAAATCATATTCCACTGCCACCATTGACCAGCTCTTTACCCAAGATCAATTATTTGGGGCCTTAAAACTTAAAGCAAATAATTTACAAAGTAGCTACTTACGAAACGACGGACAGGGAAAATTTACAATGACGCCACTGCCGGCAGAGGCTCAGATATCCGTTTTAAACGGCATGGTTGCAGATGATTTTGATGGAGATGGTAATCTTGATATACTGATAAATGGTAACGATTATGGTACCGAAGTAAGCGTAGGACGGTATGATGCATTAAATGGTTTAATGCTGAAAGGAAAGGGGGATGGCAGTTTTGAAGCACAAACTATTTTGCAAAGTGGTATTTATATACCGGGCAATGGAAAGGCACTTGCAAAATTAAGAAGCAGTAATGGCCAGTACCTGGTAGCTGCCACACAAAACCGGGGAGCAATGAAAATATATACATTAAAAGCCACTAATAAATTATATGCCTTGCAGCCCGATGATTTTTTTGCTGAAATAAAATTAAAGAATGGTAAAACGCAACGGCAGGAATTTTATTACGGATCATCTTTTCTATCGCAGTCAGCAAGGTTTTTAAACATCAACAATAACATAGCATCGGTTACCATTTTTACTATAAAAGGAGCTTCACGAAAAATTGATTTTTAAGCATGTAGAAAATAATCTCATCGATTATAGCCTAAAAAATATTTGAAAAATAAAAATGACTATTAACGTATTTTTTTAAATTGAAGCCATTCATGAAAGATTTATTGAAAACAGCCCTTTTTTTATTTGCAGGTTTTATTTTATTAAATGGTTGTCAGCAAAAAAAATTACCAAAATTAAATGATGCTGAAATATTGCATCAGAACCAGGACTTACTTACCCAGATTATTATTTATGACGTATTTACTCCTCCTGTTGCGTCAAGGATTTATGTGTATTCTTCTTTGGCATCTTATGAGGCCATAAGGTTTAGCAAGGAAGGAACTGCTTCTATTGCAGAGAAGCTAAATGCGTTTGGAAAAATGCCCCAGCCGGAAAAAAATAAAAAATATGATTTTACCCTTGCTGCCACTAAAGCTTTTTTTACGGTAGTCAGAAATGTAAAAGTTTTTTCAGTTGATTCCTTAAACAGTTATGAAGAATCTGTATATACAAATTTTAAAGAGTATCTGGACGACTCAACCTATCAGCGTTCTGTTGCTTTTGGGGATACCATTGGCAAGACAATTTTAGCAAGGGCTAAAACTGACGGCTATTTAAAATCGAGGGGAAAACCTAAATATCTTGGCAGCAATGATGCGGGAAAATGGAGGCCAACACCGCCTGATTACTCAGATGGTATAGAATGGTGCTGGAATACCATGAAACCAATGACACTCGATTCAGCTTCTCAATTTACGCCACCACCACCACCACAATTTAGTAAAGATGCAAACAGTGCATTTTACAAAAACACAATGGAGGTTTATACCATTGCAAAAAATTTAACAGAAGAGCAAAAGACAATTGCCCGCTACTGGGATGACAATCCTTTTGTAATTGAACATGCAGGCCATATGATGTTTGGCAATAAAAAAATTACCCCAGGCGGGCATTGGATGGGCATTGCAGCAATTGCAGCGAGAAAAACAAATGCAGGTGTTGTAAAAATTGCACAGGGTTATACAATGACTTCAATAGCTTTATATGATGCGTTTATTGCGTGCTGGGATGAAAAATACAGGTCTGCCGTTATAAGGCCGGTTACTGTTATAGATGACTGGATGGACAAAACCTGGTTACCTTTTTTACAAACACCGCCATTTCCGGAATATACCAGTGGCCATAGTACTATTACCGCTTCCGCTTCTTCTGTATTAGCTTATCTGTATGGTGATAATTTTTCTTTTCAGGATACCAGCGATCTTAGGTATATCGGTATGCAACGCCATTTTAATTCTTTCCAGGAAGCTGCAGCTGAAGCATCTATCAGCCGCGTTTACGGAGGTATCCATTACCGCTCAGGTGTGGAGGCGGGTGCTGCACAAGGCAAAAAAGTAGGAGCATTTATTATTGAAAAAATATTGAAAAAATAAATCTGAAACCGACAAAATTTGTTGTCGTAAAATATATGGAACAATTTGTTGTTAAAAAACATATGAAGCAATAATTTATTTTTTTGAAACCTATCTATTCTTTGATATATAAAATACTTATAATTGATAATTACTGGGAATACACAGTGTGTTATTAAATATTTTTCATTTAGCCAGTTTTTGTAAGGTACTTTGTAAAGCACAAATATCCTTCCTGATGGGTTTTTAATAACTCTATCATTAAAAAAAATCATAATTTTGTGATTGTTTACCTATGCACCAACAATTTATTAATTAAATGAAGGGCAATTTTATAAAAATTACTATTATTTTTTTGTTTGCTTTTACAGCGATCAATAATTCAATTGCCCAGGTTAATTTTATTAATTTACAAACAGCTTCAGGAAATTCATCTGATGTATACAGTGCTGTAGAAGACAGTTTAAAAAAACAGTTTGAAGAAAAAAAACTGCAATGGCCACCCAATGACCTCTATATACGCAGTTTTAAATACGACCGCCTGTTGGAAGTTTGGGTAAAAACCGACGACAAGGAAACATTTAAGTTATTTAAAACTTACAAAGTATGTATGCAGAGCGGTTCAATGGGTCCCAAACGTTTTGAAGGTGATTACCAGGTTCCCGAAGGCTTCTATTATATCAATGAATTTAAAACAAATACCAATTATCATTTGGCACTTGGTTTAAATTATCCAAATGCATCGGATAAAATATTAAGCGATTCATTGCACCCAGGTAACAATATCTATATACATGGCGATTGTGTTTCTACAGGTTGTATCGCCATCAGTGATGCACCAATTGAAGAATTATACGTATTGACAAGCCAGGCCAAATTAAATGGACAGGATTTTATTCCGGTGCATTTATTTCCTGTAAAATATAGTATTAGAAGATCTTTAGATTACCTGGCAAGAACCACCAAAGGAAATCAATCGCTGCAAAAATTTGCTATTTCCTTAAAAGACGCCTACGATTATTTTGAAGTAAATAAGAAGCTGCCTGTAATAACCATTAATAAAAATGGCCAGTATATTATTGACAGATGATATTTTTACTCTTTTGATATCAAATTATTCATTCCTGCTTCTCCAGATTTTGCCGAATTAAAAAGCTCAATTAGTTTTCATTAATACCTGTATAGTCTCTTGTGTTTTTTGACTTAACAATTCAATTTTTCCTGCTTTTAATTTTTCAACAATTGCTTCATTATAATGTCTTACTGTAAGCAATACAACATCTTTTTCTACCTGCACATCAAATAACTGGCTTGCAGCCAATGCCAGCTTTTCTATCTTATCCGGCTTATCATCCATGCAGCAATACAAACTGATAGCACCATTCTGTGAAAGATTAGGCCTTATTTTTATATCTACAAACAACTGGTGCAATTTATTTACAAGGGTGTCTTCTACAAAAGAAAAATCTTTTGAATTTAACTGCATCAGCACCTGGTTATTTTTTAAAACAATAATAGGCGGCAGGTTATGAACAGGGGTATCGCTAACGATAGTGCCTGGTAAAGCTGGTTTTAAAAAACACCGTACATGTAATGGAATGCCTTTGTTTTGTAATGGTTTAATAGTTTTTGGATGAATAACCTGTGCCCCATAATAAGCCATCTCAATTACTTCAGTATAGCTTAATGCCGCAATAAATTGTGCATCCGGAAATAATTTTGGGTCAGCATTCATCACTCCTTCCACATCTTTCCAAATGGTTTGATTTTCTGCATTCAGCATATTGGCAAAAATAGCAGCAGTGTAATCGCTGCCTTCCCTGCCCAATGTAGTGCTTTCATTTTCATCAGTGGCGCCAATAAAGCCTTGCGTTAAAATAATATTGGTTGTTGTAAAAAGCGGTACAATATTTTCCTCAATTTTTTGCTGGGTAAAATTCCAGTCTAAAGTGGCATCCCTAAAATTATCATCTGTTCTAAAATTATCCCTTACATCTACCCAAGTATTTTTTACAGTAATAGTATTTAAATAATTACTTACAATAGCGGTGCTTAGTAATTCGCCGCAACATACAATCTGGTCGTAGTAGTAGTCATAATCCCTTACCGGTTTATCATGCAATAACCATTCTACTTCTGTAAACAAATCGTTTAATATTGTTAGTGGCTGGGGGTTAAGCTGAAATAAAATATTCACATGATCTTCTTTAATTTGTTGAAACAATTGTAATGCTTCTTCTTTATTGCCGGCATAAAATGCTTCAGCTACTTTTTCAAGTGCATTGGTGGTTTTACCCATTGCCGATATAATAATCAATAGTTTTTCCCCGGTAAATGATTGTATAATTTTTGCAACGTTCTGTATTCTTTCAATACTATTGATACTGGCCCCACCAAATTTAAAAACCTTCATTTGCGAATTAATTTAAAATTTAAAAAGAGATTTGCAAAAGTCGCATTTCCTGACCATTTAAAGTAGTTATCCCACAATACTTTCCAATAAGTACTATATGTGAAAAATTCCTTTTATAGCAGGATCAATTTTTTTAATATTTGCCCGATTTTTCAATTTTTAATAAGGCTAATATACCTTCCTATCAATTTATCTATAATAGGTCATATAAACGTTAAAGTAAACACTAATTATTTTATGCAATGCCAATAATTGGCTTACGTCACCTCAAATTCACTTAATTTGCAAAATAATTTTATAGCTAATATATTTCAATGCAAAACACTATCATTTCGGTAAAGAATTTAAAAAAGAGCTACGGCAGTTTTGAAGCGGTGAAAGGAATTTCTTTTGATGTATATGAAGGTGAAATATTTGGATTATTGGGTCCAAATGGTGCAGGTAAATCTACTACCCTTGAAATTATAGAAACATTGCGCCAAAAAACCAGTGGAGAAGTAATTGTGGATGGAATGAACCTTGATGAAGAACCAGATAAAATTAAAAGAATAATTGGCGTACAACTTCAATCATCTGGTTTTTACCCCGGCTTAAGATTGGTGGAACTGATTGATTTATTTGCAGGCTTGTATAACCGGCAGGTAGAACCAATGGAATTATTACGACTGGTAAATTTAGAAGATAAAGCAAAAAATAAATACAAAGAATTAAGTGGTGGCCAAAAGCAACGTTTTTCTATTGCCACAACTTTAATTAATAAACCAAAAATTGTTTTTTTAGACGAACCCACAACCGGGCTTGATCCGCAGGCACGCCGTAATTTATGGCAATTGATTAAGGACATTCAGGCAAAAGGGGCCACAGTTATTATTACCACTCATTATATGGATGAAGCGGAGCAACTATGCGACAGGATAGCCATATTAGACGAAGGAAAAATTATTGCCTTAGCTTCGCCCGATAAAATGATAGACGACCTGGTGACGAGTGGTTTTGAAAGACCCAAACAGGTAAAGGCAGCCAACCTTGAAGATGTGTTTATACACCTTACCGGTAAAGAAATAAGAGATGAATAAGAAAGCAGGAAATAATAATAAAAAATAATTACTAATTTAAATATTAACATAAAATAAAAATTAAAACAAAACAATGAAGCAATTTTTTTTAGTCACAGCTGCGTTTGCAATAACAGGCATACAGGCAAATGCACAAACAAAAACAACTACTACAAAAAAAACTACGGCGGCAAAGCCTGTTGCAACTACTGTTAAACCAGTTGTAAATACACTTAAAAATTCAACCGACTCTTTTAGCTATGCGCTTGGTATGAATGTGGCCAACAATTTAAAACAGCAGGGTATTGGGCAAATAACTTATGCTTCTATGCAGAAAGCAATGGATGATGTATTTAAAAAGAAGGCTGTTTCTCTTACTGATCAGCAGGCTAATGCCTGTATACAGCAGCAGTTGCAGGCAAATGCGGCTGTTAAAAGCGGTAATGAAAAAGCAAAATCTGCGGCATTTTTGGAAGCAAATAAAAAACGTGCCGGTATAATTGTATTAACCAGCGGTTTACAATACGAGTTAATAAAAAAAGGAGATACTGCATCTGCTACTCCAAAACCAACAGATACAGTTGTAGTAAACTATATCGGAGCTTTAACTGATGGCAAAGAATTTGACAACTCATATAAAAGAGGCGAACCATTAGTTATTTCTGTTGGTGGTGTGATAAGGGGCTGGACAGAAATATTGCAGTTAATGCATATTGGTGATAAGCTTAAAGCATATATTCCAAGTGAACTTGGTTATGGCGATAGAGGTGCCGGTTCTGATATTCCAGGTGGTGCGGCATTGGTTTTTGATATCGAACTATTAAGCATAAAGCCTGGAATAGTTGCAGCACCAGGTACACATGAAGCAAAACAGCAGGAACCTGCAACTAAAAATAAATAATTATGGAAGACTTACGTTATCCTATTGGTAAATATGAACCTCAACCTTATTCTTCCAGGCAATTGGAAGAATGGATAATTGATATAAAATATTTGCCCAATCATTTAGAAAATGCTGTATTGAATCTTGATGAGCATCAATTGGATACTCCTTACCGGCCGGAAGGGTGGACGGTGAAACAAGTAGTGCATCATGTAGCTGATAGCCACATGAATGCTTATATCCGTTTTAAACTTGGGCTAACAGAAGACACACCCGTTATTAAACCATACGATGAAGCTGCATGGGCTGTTTTAAGCGACACAAAGAATTTACCAATCAATGTATCCTTAACGCTTTTATTTGCCCTTCACAAAAGATGGATAGAAGTTTTAGTGAACATAAAAGAAGAAGAGTGGAACAGGCAAGTGTTTCATCCAGAACAGAAAAAGGAAATATCGTTGTGGAATTTACTGGGCATGTATGCATGGCATAGCCGCCACCACATAGCACATATAACTGCACTAAGGCACAGAATGAATTGGTAATTTTTATCCGCTTAAAAATATTGACTATTTGGTTATCGTATAAATAAATAGAATGTATTTTTAAGCGGATTTATTTTTAGATAAAATCATTATGAACTGGGAAACACTTTCTTCTGAATACATTGTCAGGCACCAGTATTTTACTGCCCGAAAGGATAAGTGTGAAATGCCGGACGGTAGAATTGTACCAGCTTATTTTGTAGTAGAGCTTCCGGTATCTGTCTGTGCCCTGGCCATTACAGAGCAGGGAGAAGTTATTTTAGTAAAGCAATACCGGCATCCCGTAGCTGATGTATTAACAGAATTGCCCGGAGGTTTTATTGATGAAGGGGAAGATCCACAGACAGCAATCGGCAGGGAATTACTGGAAGAAACGGGGTATTCATTTAACCAGTTTGATTACGTGGGAAAAGTAGCGGCCAACCCGGGTTTGATAAATAGCTACACACATTTATTTTTAGCGAGAGGCGGAAAAAAAATTGCAGCACAAAGTTTGGATGATAATGAGCAAATTGATCTGTTGCTTTTGCCCCTGGAAGAAGTAAGGGCTATGCTGCACCGCAATGAGTTTGCGCAGGCATTACATGTTAGTTGTTTGATGTATGCTTTTAAAAAATTGGATGATGATATCTGATGTCCAACAGAAAGACCCGGTCAGACGGTACTGATTTTTGATGCCGGGTTTCATTTATCTCTTAGATTCAGGTCTTTTATAGCCGAAGTATTTAATTTTATGTATTCATTTCGAATGGAAAATAACAAAATTTCATTTATGAAAACTTTTTTTCAAACTCAGCTTTAGTAATAATCTTAAGTTTACTGTGCCTTTCTTCAAGCGTTTGTTTTTGAGATAAAATATGGCTATCGCCACTTGTGATGAACCCGCTATTGGTTTGCAGTGCCAATGCTATAATATAATTATCATTTTCATCATCGGGAATATAGTTTTTTATTGGATATATGAGTGAAAAATGTATGGCAGCCAATTTTATAAAACTAACTATGGTGCTGGCTTCAATGCTATACTTTTGTATACGCTTGTAGGTGGCAACTCTTTTAATTTCATCGATTAATTCATTGCAATAAAATATGGTAAGGCCATTTTCTAAAATGATAGTAGCTAAGTTATTTTCCTGTTTGCTGATAAAATAGCTAAACCAGATATTGGCGTCCAGAACATATCTTTTTATCCTCATTTTTTTATCCTTGAATCATGTTTCCATTTATCAATTTGTTCCATTGTAGGCAGTTTCACTTTTTTGGCGTCATATTTGGCGATAGGCTTTTTATTAGCTTTTAAATAATTAGCCAACTTTATTTTTACCAATATCTGCTGCTGCTCCAAAAGAGATAATTTTTGTATTTCTTTTACAATACTGCTTACTGTATTACTCAATATAGTTGTTGCTGCCATATAAATGCTTATATAACAAATTTAATATTTTTTCTCAAACTATGCAGTAACTCGTTTGCTCAGTGGATAAATAAATACCGTATAATTTTTCGAGCAGTATTTAGTTAATTTATTATTACTTCCCCCGCTAAAAAAATACTTCCACATACAATTACCAGGTCCTTTTCATGGGCGCTTTTCCTGGCAACTTTCACAGCTTCATTTACATCATCAAAACAATTACCGGTTAAATTATATTCAGCCGCTTTTATCTTTAATTCACTGGCTGGTAAAGCTCTTGGTATATGTGCATTGGTAAAATAATAGCTGGCATCTTTTGGTAACAGCGATAAAACAGTGGAAACTTCTTTATCTTTTACCATCCCAATAATAAAATGTACAGCAGGTTTTGTTCCTTCAGTTTTTTCGATAAGCCATTCCACCTGTTGTAATACCTGTTTTATTCCATCTTCATTGTGAGCTACATCCAATACTACAGAAGGGTGTTCTGCAATTGTATCCCACCGGCCATACAAACCAGTTAATTTTTTTGTATTGGCCAATGCAAATTTTTCTGCTGCTTCAGAAATTACAAATCCATTTTGCAGTAAAATTCCTTCAGCAAGTAAAACTGTTCGTAAGTTTTTTGTTTGGTAAATGCCATTCAAATCAAGTGTAAAATTTTCTTTTCTTTTATTTTTTTTGTCTGTAACAGAACAATTCAATGTTTGTGTTGATAAAACTATATCGTCAACAGTATATTCTTCTTCAGCAAAATAAATAGCACTGTTACACTCATTCGCTTTATTAATGAAAATGGCTTTAGTTTCTGCAAGATATTCTCCAATAACAACCGGAATACCAGGTTTTATTATACCTGCTTTTTCTGCTGCAATTTTTTCCAGGGTATCACCCAAAATATTTATATGGTCATAACCAATATTTGTAATGATGGAAAGTATGGGTGTAATAATATTGGTACTATCTAACCTGCCTCCTAAACCTGTTTCAATGATGGCAATATCAACCTGCTGCTGTGCAAAATAATCAAATGCCATTGTCATGGTGAGTTCAAAAAAAGATGGCTGAATTTGCTGAGATAGCTGTTGTGTTCGCTGCACAAAATTGATTACAAAATCTTCTGCAATCATTTCACCGTTTATTTTTATGCGCTCCCTGAAATCTTTTAAATGCGGGGATGTATATAAGCCTGTTTTATAACCTGCCTGTTGCAGTATGGCAGCTAACATATGGCTGGTACTGCCTTTGCCATTGGTGCCGGCAATATGTACGCTCTTAAATTTTGTCTGCGGATTATCAAGCCCATTGCATAAAGCAATACTGTTGTGAAGGTCTTCTTTGTAAGCAGCAGCACCTATGCGGCTATACATGGGCAGTTGTGCGTATAAATAATCAATCGTTTGCTGGTAGGTCATTCAATGTTAAATATAACCGTATTGTAAGAAGATAAATGTATCTATTTTGGTTTATAAAAATTATTGCTCAGTAAAATTAAATTGCACAATAACTGTAGATTCTTGCGAAGATTTATCAAACTGAATTTTACCAAGGTATTGCTGAATAGAGGTTGCATAACTCGCACTCGTAGAAGAAGAGTTTTTTGCAAATCCTGTAAATGTACCAACACCTTCCAGCGATACTTTTACCGTAGCATAAATAGTTGCCTTTGGCAAATCGCCTGTGAAAGAATAATATTTTATAATTTTTCTGTTGCCAAATACTTTTGGCCCTCTGCCGCTTTTGCCGCCGGGACTATTACCATAACTATCTGGCTTGCCTGAAGGGTCGCCGGCATCTCCTTTACCACCGGGCTTGTTACCCTGGTAAGTATCACCATTGTTTTCTGTAGCGCCATTGCCATTACCGGTGCCTGAACCATTGTAAGTTGCCTTTGGCTTTTGAGGTTTTGGTGTGGGCATTACTATTGGGGCAGGGTTAGTAGTTTTAACAGGGGCTTTAACCGGTTCTTTGGCAATTTTATTTGTTTTTGGAACTATCTTTTCAGGCTTTGTAACAGGTGCTGCATCTTTATCTACATTTTCATCAGGCTTAATATCTTCAGCCTGAGTTTCCTGTGCTGCTGCGGCCTTTTGTGTTTGCGGAGCTGGTTCTTGTGCCGGAGCCATTTCACCTTTTATCAGCGGCTGCACTTCTCCAAAACTTTCTTCATTATTACCAAGGTTAATTTCGATGAGGTCTTGTACAAGCGGAAGAGGTGGCTGTATCAGCGGCCAGGTTATAAAAACAGCCAGCAATAATAGTATCGCTACTATAATGGCAGTATAGGTAAATGCCTTTCTATTTTTTTCTGCTTCAAATGATGACTGCATAGGTTGACTGTAATACATCTCAAAGTTATTTTATTAAATGTAAACGATGC
>JANYGZ010000008.1 GCA_025362235.1 Ferruginibacter sp.
ATAAAGGGTAATTTTAAAACCTGTTATGAAACAGTTTTTACGAGTCATTTTATTTTTTACTGTACCCGTTGTATTATGGGGCTGCCCCTACGACTCTCCTTATGGAATAGATAAAACGGCAACGGAAGATATCGACGAAAGTTTGCTGGGTAGCTGGTCAGGTCTTGTATCAAAACCGTGCGATGACGGTCAGTACAAAGAAGATACTGTAAAGATTATTTTTTCAAAAAGCACTGCCACGGAATATAGTATAGCCATCACCGGTTATATCAATGAGTTAAAACCCTTCCATGTTATTACAAATGATTCTGTTAAGGGCACCGCTTTTATTTCAATAGTTGCTAAAAAGGAATTTTTAAATGCTTTTATAAAGGGTAAAATGTATATAGCAGAAGTAAAAAGGGAAAATAATTCTTTATCAATACTATGTCTTGCAGAACATTTTACAAGTAAATATATCAAAAACAGCATTGAGTTACGGCAGGCAGTTGAATTTCATTATAGAATTGCTGCCACAGTTTCTTACGATGATTATTTTATACTAAAAAAGTTACAGAAAACAGATTAATTTTCCTCTTTAACTTTTACCTGCACTATAAAAAATGTCAATTACTGCACAATGATGTAATTTGCTTTTATAAATTAAAAGATTGCATATGCCTACTAGTAAAATTGCCGGTATTGGTTTGTATGTTCCCGAAAATACTGTTACCAATGAAGACCTCAAGAAGTACATGGATACTTCTGATGAATGGATACAGGAACGTACCGGTATTAGGGAACGGCGCTATGCACATCGCACTGATGAAACTACCACTACAATGGCAGTTGAGGCCTCAAAAATTGCGATTGAAAGGGCCGGTATTACTGCACAGGATATTGATTTTATTGTTTTCGCCACACTGAGCCCGGATTATTATTTTCCGGGTTGTGGGGTATTGGTACAACGGGCCATGCAAATGAAAGAAATAGGAGCCCTGGATATCCGTAACCAGTGCAGTGGTTTCGTGTATGCCTTATCGGTAGCAGACCAGTTTATTAAAACCGGTATGTATAAAAACATCCTGGTAATTGGCAGCGAGAAACATTCTTTTGGACTGGATTTTAGTACCCGTGGAAGAAATATATCTGTAATATTTGGTGATGGTGCCGGCGCTGTTGTATTGCAGGCAACTGAAAAAGAAGGGCAGGGAATTATGAGTACCCATCTTCACAGCGATGGGCAAAGTGCAGAGTTGCTGGCAATGTACAATCCGGGTACGCATGCCAATCATTGGGTTAAAGAACCCGTAGCTGATTATACTGAAGCGGCAATAGGCGAAATGTTTATGAGTAAGGAAATGATGGATAAAGCACAGAATTTCCCCTTTATGGATGGCCAGGCAGTATTTAAAAAAGCCATCATAAAATTTCCCGAAGTTATTATCGAAGCTTTGACAAAAAACGGGCTTAGTACAACTGATATTAACCTGCTTATTCCCCACCAGGCTAATTTACGTATCAGCCAGTTTGTTCAGCAAAAATTGGCTTTGCGCAACGACCAGGTATTTAATAATATTCAGCAATTTGGCAATACTACTGCAGCATCGATACCCATTGCCTTATGCCAGGCCTGGCAGGAAGGTAAAGTAAAAGAAGGCGACCTTATTTGTTTGGCTGCTTTTGGCAGCGGTTTTACCTGGGCCAGTGCATTGATTCGTTGGTAATAAAATAACCAAAGTATTTAAGTTTAACAGTTCAGTGCAATCTTATAGTATTGGTTTAATTTTATGCATTCTAAAAAGATAGTCATTCATGCAGCGTAAAATAGTTTATTTTATTAACCCTGTTTCAGGAACAAAGAAAAAAGAATCTGCACTAAAAATAATTGAAGAAAAAACACAGCAGCAAAATATCCCTTTTGAGATTTTATATACCAATGCACAGGGAAATTATTATTTTTTAAAAAATAAAATAGAGCAGGAAGGTGTTACGGATATTGTTATTTGCGGTGGTGATGGTAGTGTTAGCCAGGTGGCTGCATCGTTGATAGAAGAAGATGTAAATATTGGGATTATTCCGATGGGATCAGGCAACGGGCTTGCCTTTGCTGCAAAAATTCCTAAAGACATAAACAAGGCGCTGGATTTAATTTTTACCGGTAAGGGCAGGTATATAGATGCTTTTTTTATTAATGAAACCTTTAGCTGTATGTTATGCGGATTGGGTTTTGATGCACAGGTAGCGCATGATTTTGCCAAAGAGCCATCGAGGGGGCTAACCACTTATATTAAAAATACTCTCGAAAATTTCATTATTGCCCGTCCTTATGCTTTTGAGATTGTGAATAAAGGCAAATCATTTGCTACTGATGCTTTTTTTATCAGCATTGCCAATAGCAACCAGTTTGGCAACCAGTTTACCATTGCACCAAAAGCCAGTTTAAATGACGGGTTGCTGGATATTGTGATTGTGAAAAAAATGAGTAAAATGCGCATGTTGTGGGCTGTGTTAAAACAACTAATGGCAGGTAAGATAAATGAGCATGATGAAAAGACTTTTCATAAAAAGGACGTACTCTACTTTCAAACCACCCAACTCATTATTCACAACCTGCAGCAGGCGCCCTTGCATATTGATGGCGACCCATCGCACACAGCTAAAAAGCTAGTGATAAAAATTATACCAGATGCATTTAAATTAATACAACCTGCTGTAATAAAATCTGGTAAAATACCGTAACTTCAATCTAACATTTTAAAAAGCTTAAAACGAATATCAAATGCGTACTGTTGCAAATATTTTAATTCATAAACCACCGGTATTTAATTTTGTAGAACCCGATGCAAAAGTTATTGAAGCACTGCAAATAATGAACTCAGTTAACCTTAGTTACTTGGTGGTATACCATAACGATACTTTTTATGGTATTTTTTCTGAAAGGGACTATAGCCGTAAAGTAATTTTAAAAGGGCTGCACAGTGATACCTGTACCGTAAGGGAGGTAATGAGTGTAAACCTGCCCGTAATTGGTATGCAGGATACCGTAGAAAAATGTATGCAACTGTTAAACATACATAAAACACGTTACCTGATTGTATTTGATGAAAATGATTTTAAAGGCATTGTTACCATTAATGATGTATTGAGGGAGGCTATTGAAAATAAAGAAATGGTTTTTGATGAATTGATGATTAAAGAAACAACAGAGATGCAGGACAAAATTTTTTGATCTCCTTTTGTGTAAATATTTCTCAACCTTACTTCATTAATGTTTTTAGTTCTTTTAATACTGCCTGGTTATCCGCAGTGTTAAAGGAAGCTATTACATCTTTTTTTTCTGCTGCTGTTAAGTGAAAGCTTAAGGAGGCTCCCTGGTCTTCTATTTTAGGAATATAAATAAATGCAAGGCGGTTTATATTATATTGAGCAGCATCAGATAAAAAACTATAGGCTTCATTCTGAGAATAATCCTGCAGCCTGAACAGATTGTGTTGCAGCATGGTAGCAGGTTTCACCAATATATCGGTAACGGTACCTGTTTCCAAAAGATGCAGCCAGTCGTCTTTTTGCCTGTCACGAATTTGTAGTATTACAACCCCACCCGTATTTTGTACAATCCAGTCTTTAAAATTATCAATAAAGCGAAGGGTGGTTTCTTCGCCAAAATTATCCCTTAGCCCGGCATCCATAACATCAACAACCGGGTTGCTGGGTAGCCATACATTGGGCAACACATATGGAAATGTAGCATTCATCCGCATAGCCGTAAGCATTCTCAGGTTCATCGGATTCTGTTTTGAAAACAAAGCCGCAAAATCAATTGCATCAGGGCTAAAGCTACTGTCTTTTTCAAAGGCCACCGGTTTCATCATAAAACTTAAAGGTTGTGTGCCAATCATCATTTTGCGCCCATCACTTGTAACAACCGAATTAAATATCATCAATGGTATTGACGCCAATTTTTCTTCGGTTATATAGTCTTTAAGCTGGCCGCCTAATACCCTGCCTGAGTTTTCATTTAATTTTTCTTCAAAAGCATACCCCCTGTCTTTGATATAGCGATAAGGACCAACCGAAAATTTTTGTGCAGGTGAAAAAATATCCCTGCTGATCATGGAAGAAAATACAGGGTTTAAAAGATCCTGCGTAATATTATCAGTATAGTTTAATTGATGAAGGTTAACAGGTAAGCCACTTTTTTTATTTTTATACAGTTCCCTGTAATAGGCAGCAGAGAGCATGCCACCGCTGGCGCCACTTATTAAAAACGTTTGCTGCATTAGTTTTCCACCGGTAATGCTGTCTAATTGCTGCAGGGTGTTCATTACAAAAGTGGCACTTCTTAAACCACCTCCGCTTACGTTAATAAATAACATTACCGGTTTTTCTGTGGCCTGCCTGGCTTTCCAATTGTTTAAAATGCCCAGCATATTATTTTTGTCTGCTGCAATTATACCAGGTGTGCATAATTGTTGCAAAGATTCCTTACTGTATTCGGGCCGTTGATTTTTATTGTCGTAATTAATACCATATGCCTTATTACGTGGGTCAATAATTTCATTTTGATATAAAATATTCAATATTGCAATCAATGCAATTACAAACAAAAGGCTCCAGCTTTGCAGAAAATAAGTGAGCGCCCCTATTACAGCAACCATCAAAGCAAAAAAGATAAGGATACTTGCTGCTGCCGGGGCCTGAAAAAATTTTACATCTAAAAAAAACCCCCCGACTATTAAAAAAATAAAGGCCAGTATGATACCAACAATTGCTGCAAAGTGATGGCGCTTAAAAATAGTGTCTAAAAAATCCTGGTTGTAATGCGCTACAGGCCTTGCTTTGCGTAATTTAAATGTAGTGCTAAAAAAATAGCCCACTTTCATCCCAAATCCATCCGTATGGTGTCTTTTTTCTGGGTCATGGGTAGTCTTAAAATAATCAGCGTCCGCTGCAACGGGGGCAATAGTGCGCAAAATAGTCCTGTCTACTCCAAAAAAGAAAGCAAATGAAAATGTTATCAGTGCAATAAAGCCGCCTAAAAATCCAAATATCATCGCCGCTTCTTCAATAGGGGTTAATAATTCTTTGTTGATATTAAACCGGATAGATTTTACAAGGTAAAAAACCAGGAATGCCAGGGGTAATATGCCATTATTAATGCAATATTTTAAAAAGGGAGTAGAAGCTGTAGCTAAAAATTTAAACCGGCGTGTGTGTAAAATAAAAGTGGTAATATTCCAGCTCATAAAAAATACGCCCATTGCAATACCAACTGTTGCAGCACTCAAAGCATTTACATTTCCCAAATATTCTGGTACAAAAAACAAGGCATCGGCCCCAAAATTTTTTAAAAAACCACTATTGATAGTGCTGGCCATCATAAACCAAAAAATCAATAATACCTGGTATTTTCTAAAATGTAAAATGAGTAACTGGATAGGAAAAGAATAAAAGATATTCTTCAGCAATAGATTCATGTATATGGACTTTTTTTAAATGTACTACTAAATAAAGACAAGTTGAGCAACATCTTTATTGTGCTATAAGTAATTTATTTTCTTTTTAACATAAATAATAAAGAAACAATACACATCAATAACAACATAGCTACAAACTGGTGCGATACGCCAAGTAATACCAAACGATTAGGGTAAGTAGCATTTAAAACTGTCAATATCCCCAATACTACCTGTAATATCACCAATAATAAGACTCCTTTGCGCAGGTTATAAAATAATCTATTTCCCTCCACAAATTTTGATGCATACCACCAGTAACTTATCAGTATAAAAAGTAAATAGGCAAGGCCGCGATGAATGAAATGGATAGTTATATTATTAGACACAAGATTTTTTGCCCATGGCGATAATTCGTTCATTGCAGCAGGGATCATTTGCCCGTTGATATCCGGCCAGGTAGGTGCGCTAACAGCAGCTTTTAAACCCGCCATAAAAGCTCCATAAATCAATTGAAAAAATAATATGGTTACAATGCCCATCAGTAATTTTTGTAAAGTGGTGTTAATCACTTTATACTTTACTGCTTCCAGTAAGCCAAGTGCAAACCATAAAGTATAACTCAGCAAACCAAGTGCAGCAATAAAATGAGTAGCAAGTTCTATATGGCCCACAAAATATTTTTCAGGCACCAATCCGCTCTTTACCATAATCCATCCAATGGCACCCTGTACTGCTCCTAATAAAAATAATATTGCCATGGGCAGTATCATCTTTTTATTGAATTTTTTTGTGGCTAAGAAATAAATAAACCCTGTTAAAAAAACCATGCCCATCAGCCTGGCCCACAAACGATGAAACCACTCCCAGAAAAAAATCCCTTTAAAATCATGCAAAGAAAAATTTTGGTGTACATATTTAAACTGGTCGGTTACTTTATACCGGTCAAATTCTGCCTGCCAGGCCGCATCATTTAATGGGGGCAATGCCCCTGTAATAGGCTTCCATTCTGTTATTGAAAGGCCCGACTCTGTCAGCCTGGTAATACCACCAATCAATACCTGGATGATAATCATTCCTACACCTATCAATAGCCAAACGGCTACCTGTTTATTATTGCGTTGTTCCATTACATTATCCATAGCGGTGCAAATTTAGTACAGCAATTGTTGTTTCAACTAACGAAATTTGTTTTACAATTTTTACTTGATATTTGCGTACACTTATGTTACTGACATATTTACAAAAAGAATTATTGGAAGCAGGGCTTGACGAAGCTGGCCGGGGCTGTTATGCCGGGCCCGTGTTTGCCGCTGCGGTTATTTTACCCTGGGAATTCAACCATCCTTTGCTAAACGACAGTAAACAATTAAAAGAAAAAGAACGGAACCTGCTAAGGCCCATCATTGAAAAGGAAAGTATCGCTTATGCTGTTGGCGCTGTAGATAACAATGAAATAGATGTTATTAATATTTTACAGGCCTCTTTTAAAGCCATGCATCTCTCTGTCAGTAAATTATTAACTGCACCGGAATTATTACTAGTTGATGGCAACCGCTTTACGGCATATAATAATTTACCACATCAATGTATTATTAAGGGTGATGGTAAGTATACTTCTATTGCCGCCGCCAGTATTTTAGCTAAAACTTACCGGGACGAATATATGCAGCAACTGCACCATCAATATCCACATTATGGATGGAAGGACAATAAAGGATATGGCACCGCATTTCACCGGCAGGCTATCAACCTGCATGGTTTGTGCCCATACCACCGCAAAAGTTTTAATATTGTTTCTGCGCAGCAAACATATTGATACAGGGTTTTATTTTCTCCAATTAAACGTTGCCCCACCATACACGCCTGTATATACACAACCGGTTACCTATAATTTTTAATTTTTTTAAACACTAAACTTAACAGTATGAAAACAGTAGTATCAGTAATTGCAATTGCTATGTGCAGCTTTGCAACCATCAGTGCCTCTGCACAAAAAAATAACCTTAGCCGCAGGACGAAAATAGGCGCATACACAATGGCGTTACCAGTGGAGAATTAACAACAGCAGAAACAAAAAAGCTGGAATTTGAAAAATCGCAATTACAGGCCGAAGCTTATAACTACAAGCACAATGATGGCCATATCGGCAAATGGGAAAAAGCAGATTTAAGAAGGGAAAACAGGCAATTTAGCAGGGATATTTATTGTCAAAAACACGACAGGCAAAGAAGGTTTTAATCAGTATGTAAAGCAAACTTGAAAAAAGTGCCGGAATTTTCCGGCACTTTTTTTTAAAAGAAGATATTTAATCCACACTGGGCCTTCCCCCAACTTTCCCAGGCAGGTCTGGCCTTAGCTCACCTTTGAAGGTGATACTTCCTTCGGAAGAAAGAACTGTTGGGCCACGACAGCCTGCGCACCACCAGCCGCTATACACATGTAAGCAAAAAGCATATCGCAAACATGCAAAGGTCCATTAGACAAGATGGATATATAATGTACATGCAACTTTAATAAATGCACGTAATATCATGGTAAAAGTGTTTGATAAGCGAATAAAAGTTTATTTTGTGTACGTATAAAACATGTTAGCATAATGCTATGGCGACAGTGCTAACATCAAAATGACTGCAATAAATGAACGCACAATGGAACAATCATAAATGGGTTTTTGAACCAGACGGTTCGCTTTTGGACATTTATGTTCAGGACACGAACCTTAATGACTGACTGACACTTGTTGACTTTTTAAACAGCAACTATAAATTGAAGTATGTTCCGACTTCATCAAATGAAACTGAAAACAAAATTAACAAGGACTACATTCAGACAATTCTACTTGATGAGACAGGTGAACTTGAACGCAGGACAGTTTCTATTTACGCAGACGAACTTATTTTTAATTGTCATTTCTTTTTGCAAAACCAAATTGAGTTTGACGCTAACCCAAAAGAATTTGAAGGACAGAAGGACTTTGAAACTGTTATCGCTTTTATGAAGTCGATCAGCAAACTTCTCAACAAGGAAGTTATTTTGACTACTGAAAACAATATTGACTTTCCGATAATCACAATTGATGTAGAAAGCGACCTTTTGAAAATAACAACAGAAGAAGAATTGAAACAACAACACGACAATTCAATAACATTGACAGGACGGCTTAGAGGATTTTATGTTTTCAGTTTAATGAAACTAATTCCGAAATTGAAAGAATCAAAATTTAAGGAATGGTTGACAAACTATGTAATCGGTTTGACAGGTGCGACTAATACTTATGTTGCTACAAAAAAGAAAGTGACTGCTGACACGAACTCACGAGCCCTGAACGGACAGCAGCACAGCAGGTAACAAAAGATAACTGCAAATTTTTTAAAAAGGCGGCTTTATCGGTAACTTGTATGTCGGCACGCAGGTCAAACAGTGGTGCTTTCTAATAAACATTGTGGGTATACAATCCGCCGCAACGGAGCTTCTAATCCTTTTTTTTAAAAACTTCAGTTATCCCTTATGCGATGGTTTACCACCTTGAAGAAGCCAAATTAAATTTTTCAACTTTTTTACGGAGCCCATTCACCCGCTCCCTGCCTTGTAATTACCCATTCATCGGTTACGCAATCAACAATGGTTGAAGCCACTATACCACCTATGCCGCCATCGATTACAAAATCCACAAGGTCACCAAATTTTTCATAAATAATTTCAGGATCAGTATATTCCTCTGCCATATCACCAGGTAAGGAGGTACTTAAAATGGGGTTGCCCAATGCATCAAGTATATGCTGACAAATAACATTGCCGGGTACACGCAAACCAATAGTGCTTTTTTTACTTTGTAAAATTTTAGGCACCTGTTTGCTGGCGGGTAAAATAAAAGTATATGGCCCCGGCAAATACCTTTTCAGCATCCTGTACAAAGGGGTGCCGATACTTTTTGTATAATCACTCAAATGGCTAAGGTCGCGGCAAATAAAGCTCAGGCGTGCTTTTAACGGGTCTATATTTTTTATGGTACAAATACGGGCAACTGCTTTGTGCTGAAAAATATCGCAACCGAGTCCATAAATTGTATCTGTAGGATATATTATTACACCTCCATCCTTCAGGCATTCTGTTACCTGTTTTATCAGCCTTGGCTGCGGGTCTTGTGGATGTATTTGTATCAGCATCTTAATATTTTAAGCCACTCATTTTTAACATTGAAAATAATTTTTATCAATAACCTGCTAATACTTCACTACAGCATTACAATTTTGAGCGAAGTTAACTGAACACTTTAATAACTGTAAACTCATTGCTTTTATAATTGTACAATTTGCATAAACACCTATTTTATATTAATCTGAAATTATTATGCATTGTGGCTTTGGGGCAAAAACCATTAATTTTGCAGCTTACTTTAAATACAGCAACAAAAATATTATTAATTATGTCGTTAATCTCAGTAGGTACAATGGCTTTTGATTCCATTGAAACCCCTTTTGGAAAAGTAGATAAAATTGTAGGAGGCTCGGGTACTTATGTATCTTATGCTGCCACCAATTATATCAAACCTATTTATCAAATTTCTATTGTGGGGTATGATTTTCCACAAGAAGAAATGGAACTGCTTAAAAAGCGTGGTGTGCAAATGGAAGGAGTAGAAGTTGTACCTGATAAAAAATCTTTTTTCTGGAGTGGCAAGTATCATATTGATATGAATACCCGTGATACCCTGGTTACAGACCTGAACGTATTGGCAGATTTTAAGCCAGTTGTACCCGAAAACTACCAGGGGGCAGAGTTTTTAATGCTGGGTAACTTATCGCCCAACATCCAGTTAAGCGTTATTAACCAATTAAGGGTTAGGCCAAAATTAATTGTAATGGACACCATGAATTTTTGGATGGAAATTGCACTGAATGATTTAAAAGCCGTATTGAAAAAGGTAGATGTATTGATGGTGAATGATGGCGAAGCAAGGCAGTTAAGTGGTGAAGTATCGCTGGTAAAAGCAGCCAAAGTTATCATGGATATGGGGCCTGCCTTTTTAGTAATTAAAAAAGGCGAACATGGGGCACTGTTGTTTCATAAAAACCATGTTTTTTCTGCGCCGGGTTTACCTTTGGAAGAAGTGTTTGACCCAACGGGTGCCGGTGATACATTTGCCGGAGGCTTTATAGGCTATATTGCCAAAACAAAAGATATCAGTTTTGAAAATATGAAAACTGCCCTTATTGTGGGAAGCGCCTTAGCCAGTTTTTGTGTTGAAAAATTTGGTCCCAACAGGATGAAGGAAATTACAAAAAAAGATATTGATACCAGGCTGGCAGATTTTGTACAATTGGTAAATTTTGAAATTGACCTTGTGGGATAATGATTAACAAATTATTTAAAGCCGGAGTTATGGAAACTTCGGCTTTTTTATTTCAATATATTTGCATACTATTTGATTGCTGCCCTAAATTTTAAACCATGCTTAAAAAATTTATTTACCTCTTTTTTATACAATTTGTTTTCGTAGCCGCTTTTTCTCAAACACAAACGGTCCGCCCTAAAATAAAGGGTTGGCATTTATTAAACTATCAGCAGGATGGGTATTTTGGTACCGGTGTAAAAGAAGCCTATGAATTATTAGCCGGCAGAAAAAGTACGCCTGTAATTATTGCAGTAATAGATAGCGGCATTGATACATTGCATGAAGATTTAAAAACAGTACTGTGGACCAACCCTAAAGAAATACCCGGAAATGGAAAAGACGATGATGGTAATGGGTATACAGACGATATGCATGGATGGAATTTTTGCGGATCTGCCAATGGCGAAAACATGGCTGTTAATACCCTTGAAATTGCCAGGGTGTACCATCACTGGAAAACAGCGTTTGACGGAAAAACAGCAACTGAAATCCCTGCGGATAGACAATTTTTATTTCAACAATGGAAACGATCCGAAAAAATTCTAAATAAGCAGTATGATGAATATGTAAAAATATATCCACGAATTGAAAACCTTGCCACTTCTTTACAAAATGCTAGCGTGGTACTCACCAATTATCTTAATAAAGCAACCTTTACAAAATTGGCCATTGTACCTATAAAAGGTGTAGATAGTATTGACAGGGCAGTAAAAGCGTGGGTAGATATTTTTAACAGGGTAGGTGATACAAGTGCAACAAATACAGTCATCATTAACGAAGTAAACAGTTATAAAAATAATTTGCTGACCAACAAAAACAGGAAGGATGATATACCCATAGATTACAGAGGCGCACTTACAAAAGATGATTACGAAAACATCCATGACAGTATTTATGGTAACAACAATCTCTTTGACCATGCAGGTAATCATGGTACACATGTATCGGGCATTATTGGTGCGGTACGCAATAATAATATTGGTGTAGATGGTATTGTAGATAATGTACGCATCATGTTTATAAGGGCGGTACCCGGAGGGGATGAGCATGATAAAGATGTGGCATTGGCTATCAGGTATGCAGTTGATAATGGTGCAAAAATTATTAATATGAGTTTTGGTAAACCGGTTTCGCCGTATAAGCAAATGGTTGACGATGCTGTAAAATATGCTGGTGCAAATGGCGTATTACTGGTACATGCAGCAGGTAATGATGCGGCCAATATTGATGAAGACCCTTTTTATCCCAATCCTGTTTTTTTAGATAGTACAAAAGCCACCAATTTTTTAACCGTAGGTGCCAGTGGCGATTATAGTACCGGTTCGCTTACGGCACCTTTTTCCAATTACGGGCAACTGGTAGATATTTTTGCACCGGGCGTATATATTAACTCTACCACTTTTAATAATGGCTACGAAGCTTACGATGGTACCAGCATGGCAAGTCCGGTTGCGGCAGGCGTGGCAGGGCTAATAAAATCATATTTTCCAGGTATAACACCAGAACAAATGATCGACCTATTGTTGAAATCAGGGTCTTCCGTTAATGAACTGGTAGCTATACCAGGGGGTGATACAAAAGTATCTATGCAACTATTATGCAGAAGCGGTAAAATAATCAATGCATTTGAAGCGGTAAAACTGGCGATTAAATTATATGGCAAATAATTATGATAGAATAGATTGTTAAAAAAACTCAATGCAGCTTTTAGTTAACTAAATTTGTAAACTGTTAAATAAAGGGATTATATGTTAATAGAAATTATTGCTCTGTTTTTTCTTTGTAAAAGAAATGGAGCCTTGGCTATTCAAAAAGGTTTAAGTGCAAGTAAATGGAAATGGTTAACTATACTAGGATGGTTTACTGCAGAAATTGTGGGTCTCATGTTTGGTATAATGTTATTTGGAAATATCAATGTTGAAGATTTTAAAGATATAGATACCCTCGAAAAAAGTAATTTATATGGTTTATGGGCTATTGGAATGATCAGCGCTTTTGGGGGTTACTTAATTGTAAAATCAATCCTGGAAAAAAAGCCAAATTTATTTGATGAAGACATTAATAAAATCGGAGTAAACGATTTAAGGCCGCCAGGTAAAAAGTAAAATTCATTATTTGACTTATAGCCCAGCGTAGGGGCTTTTTTTATTTCACATTAGCATTTCATTAATAACTTTATCAGGCAACAAACATTTACTTTGTTATTATATTCAACCGAAATTAATTATAATGATGAAAAACAGCCCTTATAAAATTATAGCCCTTACCCTATTTTTTATTGTAGCTGTAATCGGTTTGCAGGCACAGCGAATTGATTCTTTATTGACTATTTTAGATGAATATTATCCTCAGGAAAAAATTTACCTGCAAATGGATAAATCATATTATAACGCTGGTGAAACAATTTGGTTTAAAGCTTATTTGAAAGCCGATAATTTTCCTAAGCCAATCAGTAAAACATGTTATGCAGAATTGCTGGATGAAAATGGCAAGATGCTGCAAAGGAAAATGGTACCTGTCCTTGAGTCCGGCGCAGCTTCCAATTTTGATATACCCGATACAGTTCACTCAAATAAATTATACCTCAGGGCATATACTTCATGGATGTTGAATTTTGATTCTTCTTTATTGTATCTGCAGCCAATAATTATTATGCCATTAAAACCGACGGTTAAAAAAACGCCTGTAGCACCTGTTTATAGTTTAACGCTGTTTCCAGAAGGTGGAGATCTTGTAGAAGGTGTAAATTCTGCCGTTGCATTTAAAGCTACTGATCAGGAGGGTACACCTGTTGATGTATCCGGAAACATAGTAGATGCAAAAGGCAATAAAATAACTTCCTTCTCCTCTATGCATAATGGCATGGGTTATTTTTCGCTGCTACCAGTTGCAAACGAAAAATATAAAGCCGTTTGGAAAGATAAAAAAGGAGTACAACATGAAACCCCATTGCCCGATGCCCAAAAAGATGGCGTCGCATTGAGCGTGATCTATTCAGGCAACCGCTTACAATATACTTTGACAAGATCAGAAAATGTATCAAAGTCTCCCATGATCTATTATGCAATTGCGCAAATGCAGCAACGACAGGTATATGGGGCAAAAATAAACCTTACCAATCAGCCTGGTGTTACTGTGCCTTTTATAACCGATAGCCTGCCAGATGGTGTTTTACAGCTAACTATTTTTAATGCTCAACAAATACCGGTGGCCGAAAGAATTGTATTTATTAATAACAATACTTATTTTTTCAATACAGATATTCATGCAGTAGAAAAGAAGCTCACTAAACGTGGCAAAAATATTTTACAGATAGATGTAGGCAGTAACCTGTTAACTAATTTATCTATAGCTGTTACTGATGCAGGTATCAATCCAATAACAAATAATGAGGCAAATATTTTTACACAGTTATTGCTTAGCAGCGACCTGAAGGGATATGTATCTAACCCTGCTTATTATTTTTCAAGCGATGAAGATTCAGTTAAACAACACCTTGATCTTGTTATGATGACAAATGGGTGGCGAAGATTTAAATGGGAAAATATTTTAGCAGAAAAATGGCCGGTATTAACCCTTTTGCCTGAAAATTTTCTTGCCATTAAAGGAAAGGTACTGGGATTATCTAAACTTCAACTGAATGATAGAACAATAACCGGAATTTTAAAATCAAAAACCGGAACAACCCAGTTTTTAAATATACCCGTTGATAAAGAAGGCCAGTTTAAAACAGATAATTTATACTTTTTCGATACATCCACCTTATACTATCAATTCAATAATGATAAGGATAAAAGCCTTACTGCATCAGCCAGTTTTTCCTTTACCAGTAGTTTTGTAAAATCCCCGGTACCAGCAGTTAACTTACTTTCTTCTTTATATGCACCCCAAAAAACGGACAGCTCCATTTTACTAAAAGGCAGCTCCCTTGCAAAACAAATGCTGGATCAGGAAAATAGAAATAAAATACAAACATTAAGCGGGGTTACTGTAAAAGCCAAACAAAAAAGCCTCAAACAAAAAATGGATGAAGAATATACATCTGGTTTGTTCAGAGGTGGCGATGGGTATACTTTTACCACTGAGGGTGATCCTTTTGCCAATTCAGCCACAACTATTTTAGCATATTTACAAAGTAAGGTGGCTGGGTTGCAGATATCAACAGTCGGCGATGGAAGCGCTACCTGGCGGGGAAGCCCTACCAGTTTTTTTGTAAATGAAATGAATTCTGATGTTACCCAATTACAAACAATATCTATGAGTGATGTTGCGATGATAAAAGTGTTTCGTCCGCCTTTTTTTGGTGCTACTGGTGGTGGTGCAGGAGGCGCAATTGCCGTGTATACAAAAAAAGGCGCTGCTGCCAATTCATCTATAACCGGGTTAGATCATACCAAACTTGCAGGCTACTCTGTTATTAAACAATTTTATTCGCCCGATTATGAAACAACCAACGATGCAACAGAAGGGGATTATAGAACAACGCTATACTGGAACCCTTTTTTATTACTGGATAAAACTACCCGCCGTATTACCATCCCATTTTATAATAGTGATAACTGCAAAAAAATACGGGTAATTATAGAAGGCATTAATGAACTGGGGCAACTTACGAGAGAAGAAAAACTTTTTGAATAGCTGAAAAAATTATTGTAAATCAATAAACTATTTCTTATCAACTGCCATTGTTTTTTTAGGAGCAAACAATAATAACAATACCGGCAATAAAATAAGGTTTGTAAAAGTTGCCACCAATAATGTTATAGAGGTAAGCCACCCTAAAGATTTAGTACCTCCAAAGCTACTCAAACAAAAAATAATAAATCCTGCGATTAATACCATTGAGGTATACACTATACTTAGCCCCGTGTTTTTAATGGTTGCACTAACAGTTGCGCTTATATTATTATTGTACGTGGAAAGTTCCTGCTTATAATTTACCAAAAACCTGATAGTAATATCTATTGCTATGCCTAAAGCAACACTAAAAACCAATACAGTAGAAGGTTTTAGCGGTACACCTGCCCAGCCCATTACACCTGCAGTAATTACAAGGGGGATAATATTTGGTATTAGCGAGCAAACCAATATCCTGGCCGATTTAAAAAGATATAACATGCAAAAAGAAATAAGTATAAAGGCATACAATATACTTTCCTTTAGGCCATTTATAATAAACCGGCTCCCTTCCAGGAAAGTAATACTGGTACCCGTAAGCGTTACTTTGTATTGTGCAGTATCAAACAACCGGTCTATTTGCTGTTGTATTCCTGCTAACAATACTGTGAGCTGTTGTGTGCCAACATCAGCCATATTGATACTTATGCGGGTACTTTGTTTTGCAGTATCCATAAAGGCGCTAAGCATTTTTGTAAAATTATTTTTACTGCTGCTGTCGCTTTTGCCGGCTTTCAAATATTCTCCCAAAAAAGCTGCGTCAGACGAATTGGGCAACTGGTAATTAACAGAATCACCATCATAAAAAGCCTGCTTTATAAATTTTAATCCTTCAGCAATACTTAAAGGCCTGTTCATTTCTTTTTGCGCAGTAATATACTGAGCCAATGAATCTACTTTTTCAAAAACAACTAAGGCCCTCATTCCTCCCAAGCCTCTTCGTTTTTTAGTATCCACAACGATCTCCAGCGGCATTACACCCTTAAAGTTTTTTTCAAAAAATTTAAGATCGGTATAAATTTTATCTTCTTTTGGTAAATCGTCTACAATAAAAGCAACTGTCTTTAATTTAAAAATTCCTGCAATGGCAAAAACAAGCACTATTGCTGTAACCCCAAAAACTATTTTTTTATGATTCATTACCCAATGCTCAATCTTTAATAAAAAGGCAACAATCCATTTATTATTCAAATACTTTGTTTGTGCAGGTTTTGGCGTAGGTAAATAACTTAAAGCAGCTGGTAACAAAATAAAAGAAATCACAAAAATCAGCATTATACTAATTCCGGCTACAACACCAAACTCTTTTAAAATAGCACTATGGGTTAAAGCAAACACCCCAAATCCGATTGCAGCCGTGATATTACAAAAAAGGGTTACCACCCCCATTTTACTTACCATATCTACCAGCGATTTATTTTTATCAAAGCTGTCGAGGTAAGCTGTATGGTATTTATTAATAAAATAAATACAGTTTGGTATGCCTATAACCACCACCAACGGGGGGGTTAATGCAGTAAGGATAGTAATTTTATATCCTAATAAAAATAAAAGGCCTACGCTCCATATTACTCCCATAATTACTACCAGTAAAGAAAGGATTGTAGTGTTGAAAGAACGAAAGAAAATTAATAATATTAGTGCACTTAAAACAAGTGACCCGATTAAAAAAATCTTCATTTCTTTTTGAATCTTATTAGCTACCAGAGTCCTTATTAATGGCAAACCACTTAAATGAGTGCCTATTTTTGTTTGCGATTCAAAAGCTTTTACCTCATTAATAATATCATTTACTATTTTGGTACGCTTAGGTGAATTGAGAGAATCTTTATTGATACGCACCCCCATCAAATATGCATTGGTTTCAGGATTGTATAAAAGTGTTCGGTAAAAAGGCAGATTTAAAAAAACTGCTTTTGCAGAATCCAGCTCCGCCTGTGTATTGATGATGTCTGCAAATATTTTTACTGGAATCAGCTTTTCGGTTAGTTCATTTTTATGCAAACTAATAGCTGACGGCACGCTTAATATATTCTCTACATTATTGACTTTCTTTAATTGTTCTTCCAGGTGCACATAAGCTTTAAAGGTATTTAATTCAAAAATTTTATTGGTTTGAATACCTATTACCAGTAAGTTTCCATCATCTCCAAATTTTTGACGAAAGGCAACATAATCAAGATATTTAGGATTATCAACAGGGATTGCTTTTGCAAAATCATAAGTTAGTGTTACCTGTTTGGCAAAATAGCCCATTACAGCGGTTACTGCAAACAAGGCAATCAAAAGTGGTAAGCGGTATCGTAACGCGAATTTCCCCAGGCGGTTCCACATAGTGTGAATATTTATTTGTAGATAATTAAAAATTAATTGCAAAGAAAGCCATTTTATATTGCTTAGCCATATACTGGTACACCAATATTAGTTTACAGTTATCTTTATACATTTTACAATGGGTTTTAAAGTTGTTGAAAAGAAGCAACATTTTTTTATAAAGTGTTATGACACACAAAACAAACGGCATCGTTTTACGCACCGTTAAATATGGTGAAACCAGTGTGGTAGTTACCATTTTTACTGAATTGTTTGGCGTGCAAACGTATATGGTTAATGGCGTACGCACTGCAAAAAAATCTTCAGCTAAAGCGAATCATTTTCAGCCTGCCGCTATTTTAGACCTTGTTGTTTACCATAACGATCTGCAGACAATGCAGCGCATCAAAGAATTTAAGTGGGATTTTTTATATCAAAATGTATTAAGCGACGTTATTAAAAACAGTATTGCTTTATACATGGTAGAGTTGTTGCAAAAGTGTTTGCACCAGCCCGAACAGAATACTGCATTGTTTTCTTTTTGCGAAGATGTTTTGATACAATTGGATGGAGCCAGCAAAGCCGTAACTGCTAATTTCGCCTTATATTTTTCGCTTCACCTTACTCATTTTTTTGGGTTTAAAATGAATGATGATTATGACACTTTGCATAATAAACTGGATTTGCAGGAAGGCAGTTTTGTTGCAATACAACCAACACATCCAAATTTTATTGAGGGCAATGATTCACTCGTGACTTCCCAGGTATTAAAAGTGATGCAACCTTATGAATTGGAAGATATAAAATTGCATCATGATACGAGAAGAAGATTGCTGTTGCATTACCAGAATTATTACGCACTGCATATTACCGGTTTTGGTCAAATGAAAACCCTGATGATATTGCATGAAGTGCTGGGTTAATAATTGTGTACAAAAAGATTTGTATAAAATTCTTTACAAAATTCTTTTTGCTGAAGAGTGTACAGTAGTATTGGAGTTTTCAATTCCTTCAATTAAAACTACACCTGGTTTTTTATCTTTCTCAAAACTTCCCAATGTATTGTCCATTTGTAAAGCCGTTGCTCCGTTAATAGTGGCCCATTTTAATATTTCGCTTAAAGGAATTGTAAAAGAGGTTTCCTGCTGAATAGTTTTTATTTCTTCAAGAATGTCCAATTGCCAGTTGCTGGCATAGCTATCTGTGCCAATAACAATAATGCAATTATTTTTTACTAACAAATCAATGGGAGGCAGCTTTTGTTCAATATATTTATTTGCGTTTACACAAAGGCAAAAGTATAATTGGGTATTTAATTGTCGCTTACAAAAATCAATATCGGCCTTAGCGATAAAAGTATTATGTACACATATGATGGATTGGTTGTTAGTAAAATAGGGTAGCCAGCTTTGCAGGCTCGTTTTTCCGGTTGGTTCAAAAGAAGAAATATCTATTCCAAAATTTTTATATAGCTCCAGGAAACCACCCGATTTATTTTGATACAAATCATTTTCTGTAGCACACTCCTGGTTATGGATGGTAATAAACTGATTGGCGGTTTCATTATTTAATTGACTGAACAATGTTTTTGAAACAGAGTAAGGCGCATGTGGAGACAAAGAAGTTTTTAAGAGTCCATTCTCATAAAAATTGTCATATACTTTTTTTATATCTCCTAATCTTTTGTTTGCACCACCATCTGTAAAACCGCTTACTTCAATAAAATTATGCCAGCGCAGTTTGCTTTTTAGTTTTATAGTTATCGTATTAGTTGTATTGCAAATGTCTCCCACTGCAGTTATTCCCTTATCATACATCTCCAGTACAGCAGTTTGCATTTTATCAAGTTTCAACTCCTCAGAAGCATCTCTTTTACCCATTACCTGCTGCACAAATTCTACTAAACCGCTACCACTTTTAATAAAACCTTTTAAATGGCTTAATTCAACATGGCAATGTGCATTAATAAAGCCAGGGGTAAGCAAGCCATTAAATGCCTCTACATCGTCCCCTGCATCTGTAATATTTACAATGTCAACAATTACTCCTTCCGTAGTGGTTATTAAAGCAAAATGGTCGCCTAATATTTCGTGACCTGTGAAAATTTGATTTGCCGTGAATTTTCTGTACAAATTGATTGGTTGATATATTGTAAATTTGCCGCCTGTCCCATTTGCCGGACACTGTAAAATGTAATTAAAGCTAAACAAAATCACCTTTAAAACGGTGGAAGTATTATTATATGTTAGATAAATTAGACGCTATAAAGGGGAGATTTGATAATTTGGGTATTTCATTAACCAATCCGGAGATTGTAAGCGATAATAAAAAATTTGCTTCAGTGAGTAAAGAATACCGCAGTTTAGAAAAAATTGTGGAAGCCAGAAATGAGTATATTAAAGTGCTGGATCATATTGAATTCAATAAAGAAGTACTAAGTGGTGATGATGCAGAAATGCGGGATTTGGCCAAACAGGAGTTACCGGCTTTGGAAGAAAGTAAGGAGGCCTGGGAAAAGGCCCTCCGCAATATGCTGATACCTAAAGATCCTTATGATGAAAAAAATGCCATTTTGGAAATAAGAGCTGGCACAGGTGGTGACGAAGCGTCACTCTTTGCGGGGAACCTTTTAAGGATGTATTTAAAATATTGTGAAAAAAAGGGCTGGAAGACGGCTTTGCTAAGTGAAAGTGAAGGCACGGCAGGAGGTTTTAAAGAGGTTCAGGTAGAAGTGGTGGGTGATGATGTGTATGGAATTTTAAAATTTGAAAGCGGTGTACATCGTGTACAACGTGTGCCAGATACAGAAGCAAGCGGCCGCGTACATACCAGCGCTGCTACTGTGGCTGTAATGCCGGAGGCAGAAGAGATTGATTTTGAATTAAAAGAAAGCGATGTTAAAATGGAAACAGCACGTAGTGGTGGTGCCGGTGGCCAAAATGTAAATAAAGTAGAAACAAAGGTTTTTTTAACCCATAAACCTACCGGTTTGGTTGTAATGTGTCAAACAGAACGCAGCCAGTTGGGCAATAAGGAAAAAGCAATGGATATGATGCGTACAAAATTGTACGATGAAGAAGTACGGAAAGCCGAAGAAGCGATTTCACATAAACGGAAAAGTTTGGTAAGTACAGGCGATAGAAGTGCTAAAATAAGAACATATAATTATCCACAGGGCAGGGTTACCGATCATCGGATTGGCTTAACAGTTTATAACCTTGACAATGTTTTAAACGGGGATATCCAGGAGTTTATAGATGCATTACAGTTTGCCGAAAATGCAGAAAAACTGGCTACCCAGGATTAATGCCTGGTTAAATGTTACCCAAAAAAGGTATTGTTTATTAAATTGTTTTTTATTACCTTGAGGAAAAACAATTCATGCTAGAGAACCTGTTCAATCTCATTAAAGAAAATGGTGCAGAGTCAGTCATTAATAACCCGGCAATCCCTAACGAGAAAAATGATGCCGTAATTGCAGATGCAACACATTCTGTTGCTGATGAACTACAAAGCGTATTAGCTGGCGGTGGCCTGCGAAAGGTTTTATCTCTCTTTAATACGGGGGGCAACAATAGCGGAGCAGTTGCTGCAGGATTACTAAACAACCCCATAGTGAGTAATATTATTAGCAGTTTTACCAATAAATTATCTACTAATCATGGAATAGCTGGAGACAGGCAAGTGGAATTGCCAACAGCCTTATACCAAGTGTACTTAGTAACTTGATCAATAAAACCAACGATCCCGGTAATTCCAGTTTCGATATTGGCGGCATTATAAGTTCATTAACTGGCGGTGGTGCGCAAATAGCCGGCGGCAGTAATTTTGATTTAAGCGGACTTGTAAGCAATTTTACAAGGGGCGGTCTGGATGCCAATAAGGATGGACATATTGGTCTTGATGATATTATTAGTAAAGTAACGGGCGGCGCTCAACAGCAACAGCAAGCTCAAACTGCAGGGAATGGTAATGGCTTAATGGATATGATTAACGGGTTTATGAAATAGCAGTTTAAATTATTGTTAAAGAGCATTAATATGAGGGTAAATTTCAGTTTGCTTTAAATTATTGATATAACTTTACATTAGAAGTTTAAAACGCTTTTAAGTGATGGATTTCTCAGTTCTTTAAAACTATTTTAATAAACGGAATATCCTTTATTACATTAGGTTATTCTTAACATTGGTTGAACTTTGTGGCATTTGGTTTGTATAGGTAGAGTAAGAACATTATAAATTTTAAAATAAACTTTTTCTCATAAGCAGTTAGTTTTGGTAAACGGCCCCGATTTCTATCGGGGCTTCTCTTTTATCGAAATTTTTTTATAATGTTCAATTATAAACTCATAAAATTGTAATTAGAAAATAGTTACCTGAAGGTTAACTTTGTATATAATCAGCATAAATAATCTACGTTTGAATTATGAGTGTTAGTTCGCAAATTTTTCAAACTGACAGCGCTAAGCGCTGGAGAAATTTTAAATGGTCATTTAGGATATTATTAATGATTGCCCTGTTTTTTTTAGGGGTAATGACGATAGCATTGATAAGAGGGGTTAACCCTTCGCCCGTTAATATTGAGAGCCTTGCTAAATCGTATGAAAATAAGCTTGACCCTTCCAATCCATTAACCATTGCTAACAGTCAAAATAAAAAATACAAAGGGTTTAAAGACTTTCTTGAAAAAAAAACAAAGGAAGATTCACTAAAAGCTATCAGGCAATCTCAAAATAAGCCTGTTAATAAAATTCCTTTTATCAGGGCTGCTTTTTATACTCCATGGACGGCTAATACTTCCTTGCCCGATCTTGAAAAATATGGGGATAAACTGAATACCATTTTCCCGGAATGGTTCTTTATAGACACAGCAAATAATTTTCGCTTACAAACCAGGATAGATAGTGCCGGCCTTTCTTTAATGCGTGCAAAAGGGCTGCGCATTATGCCAATATTGAATAATTTTAATTCTACAAAAAGAAATGCTTCAGGTGAAATAAGCCCGGATTTTGACGGTACTTTATTACACGCCATTTTAAATGATCCGGCAAAACAAAAAATATTTATTCAACAGGTAGTTGATACTTTATTGTATTACAATTTACAGGGCATCAACATAGATTTTGAAGATTTAAATGAGCCTACCAATGACCCACTAAGCAATTTTCAACAGCAATTGTATGGGGCCCTGCATGCAAAAAATATAGTAGTTACCATGGATGTTGCTGTAAAAAATAACGACTACGATTATAAAAAGTTATCTGATTATAACGACTATATTATTTTAATGGCCTATGATCAATATAATACAGTCGAGTCTGGCCCAGGCCCTGTGAGTGCACAAAAATGGATTGAAGAAGCATTGGACTGGACAGCCGCTAAAATAGAAAGCAATAAAATAATTTTAGGTGTTGCGGGTTATGGTTACGATTGGACAACTCATGGTGAAGGAAAGAAAGTAGTAAATGTAGTAACATATGCGGAGGCTATAAACAAGGCCAAAATTTCCAACTCAACTATTGATTATGATAACGACAGTTATAACCTGCATTTTAGTTATACGGATGAACATATAGATGTAGAATCAAAAGAACTGATAAAAATTAAACATGAAATATGGTGTACAGATGCTGCCACCACTTTTAATGTACTTCGCTTTAGTGATGAGTATAGAACTGCTGGTACAGCTTTGTGGCGTTTAGGGGGAGAAGATCCCAGGATGTGGACCTATTACAATACTGACTTAAGCAATGCCGCTTTACAAAATAATCCTTTCAATTTTAACGAGCTCGCCAGCATCCCTTATAATATAAATCAAAAACCAACTTCCACCGGAGAAGGAGAATTACTACGCATAATTTATACTCCGCAGGAAGGTAAAATTGACCTGCAGATTGACAGTGCCGAATTACTGATTACCGAGCAGGAATATAAGGTGTTGCCTTCCGGCTATGTGTACCAAAAATTTGCAGAAGATAAAACCCCTTTAGGGCCAGGGCATAAAATAATTTTAACCTTTGATGATGGCCCCAGCCCAGATTTTACACCCAAAATATTAGACATTCTTGAAAAAGCAAAGATACCTGCTACATTTTTTGTAATTGGTTTAAGTGCTGAACAAAATATACCATTGCTGCAACGCATTTACAAAGATGGCTATGAAATAGGTAACCATACGTTTACGCATGGTAATATCGCAAAAATGAGTCCGCAAAGAGCTGAACTGGAAATGAAATCAACACGGCTCTTAATAGAAAGTATTACCGGCCATTCCACTATTTTATTCAGGGCACCCTATAATGCGGATAGTGAACCCCAGACTTATGAAGAAATTGAACCGATAGCCCGAAGCAAAAAGGATAACTATATCACCATTGGGGAAAGTATTGACCCCAATGATTGGGAGGTAAATGTAAGTGCAGACAGCATTGTAGCAAGAACCATCCGCCTTGCAGAATCAACTGATGCCAGTATTATTTTGTTACACGATGCAGGAGGGGAAACAAGACAGGCTACTGTTGAGGCTTTACCACGAATAATTGATTACTTTAAAAAAAGAGGCTGCAAATTTACTACTGTTGCTGATTTAATGGGCAAGACAAAAAATGATGTAATGCCACTCCTTCCGCCCAGCAAGGATAGCTGGATGAGGAAGCTCAATTTCTTTTTTGCAGAAGCCGCTTACTGGGGAAGCCATATTTTATTTGCTTTGTTTATCGTTGGTATCATTCTTTCTGTTGGCAGAATGGTTGTGATGGCTTTACTGGCAGGTATGCAAAAAAGGAGGGAAGCAAAACAAATAGCTCCTGCTGCGTGGCCTGCTAACAATATGCCATTGGTAAGTATTATTGTACCCGCATACAATGAAGAAATAAATGCTGTAAGAACATTAAACAGTTTACTAATGCAGGACTATCCAAACCTACAGGTAGTTTTTGTAGATGACGGCAGCATGGACAGCACCTATGCAACTGTATGCAATGCTTTTAAAAATACGCCAAACGTTAAAGTATATACTAAACAAAATGGGGGTAAAGCTTCCGCATTAAATGTAGGGATTGCCCAGGCCGGCAGCGAATTTGTGGTTTGTATTGATGCTGATACACAATTAAAAAAAGACGCAGTATCAAAATTGATGGAAAAGTTTACCAGCGAAAAAGTAGCGGCAGTAGCAGGTAATGTAAAAGTGGGGAATGAAATAAATATGATTACAAAATGGCAAAGCATTGAATATATCACATCGCAAAATTTTGATCGTAGAGCATTTGATCTGCTGAATTGTATAACTGTGGTACCTGGTGCCATCGGGGCTTTTAGAAAAGCAGCCGTTATTGAAGCAGGTGGTTTAACTACGGATACATTGGCAGAAGATTGTGACCTTACTATGCGCCTGCACCGTATAGGTTATGAAGTGCGCAATTGTAATGACGCCATTTCTTATACTGAAGCACCCGAAACAATGAAGCAGTTTATGAAACAACGTTTTCGCTGGAGTTTTGGGGTTATACAATGTTTTTGGAAACACCGTGATGCCGTGTTTAACCCCAGGTATAAAAATTTTGGAATGATAGCCATGCCGAATATTTTAATCTTTCAAATGATATTGCCTTTTTTGGCTCCATTAGCAGATTTAGTATTGCTATTGAGTTTAATTGCCGCAGGGTTTGGAATTATACCTGCCAGTTTATCACATATCATTATTTATTACCTGATATTTACGCTGGTAGATGTTGCGGGGGCTGCACTGGCTTTTGCTTTTGAAAAAGAAGATTACAGGAAGCTAATCTGGATGATCCCTCAACGCCTTGTATATCGTCAATTAATGTATTACATCATTATCAAATCTTTTAGCAAAGCTATTAAAGGAGAGCTACAGGGATGGGGTGTTCTAAAACGTACCGGTAATGTTAAACAGGTGGCAACAATATAAACAGTACCATCAATGGTAAAACTGTTTTACTTTTGCGCAAACTTTATTGACCCATCAACATAATCATATCAAAATACCTAACTAAATAACTTGGCAACAAAGGCATCTGATAGAAAATCATTTCTAAAGAAAATAGGCGGAAAGCAGGAGGGGGAAGAGGAAACTGAAATGACCTTCTTCGACCACATTGAAGAATTGCGCTGGCATATAATACGAAGCCTGTTAGTATGGCTTATTGCAGCCATTTTAATTTTTGTGTATATTGATTGGGTGTACGATAATATCATTCTTGCCCCCACATTCCCCCAATTTTTTACATATGGGGCTTTATGTAATTTCGGCCGCTGGCTGCATCTGGGCGATAGTTTTTGTATGCCTGTAATTTCAATAAATTTTCAGGTTACAGAAGTAAACGGAACATTTACTTCGGCCATAAATATTGCAATGATCGGTGCATTGGTGGTTGCATTTCCTTATATTTTTTGGGAACTTTGGCGTTTTATAAAACCTGCTCTTTCGCCCAAAGAAAAAAAGTATGGTCAAAGCAGTATCTTTTTTGTATCCCTTTGTTTCTTTACCGGGGCTGCCTTTGGGTATTATTTACTGGCACCTTTTACATTTAATTTTTTGGCAAGCTTTACATTAGGTAAATCAGCCGTAATACAATACCGGCCTGCCATTAATGATTATGTAGACAGCCTTACCAACCTTATACTGGGCTGTGGTATTGCTTTTGAATTACCCGTTCTTGCATTTGTACTTGCAAAAATCGGCATCATTACAGGTGCCATGTTAAAAAAATATTTCAAGTTTGCATTTGTTATTATACTTGTTGTTGCTGCAGTAATTACACCCTCGCCCGATTGGACAAGCCAGTTTATAGTAGCTATTCCACTGTTGTTGTTATACTGGGTAAGTATTATACTGGCAAGCAGCGTTGATAAGAAAAAAGCCAAAGAGGAAAAGGAATGGGATTAAGTTAATCGATAATTTAATAATGGATAATTGATAATATGCTAAATTTGTAGTGTGTTTTTTAATTATCCTTTATCAATTCACCAATTATCAATTTATACCATGTCTACATTTAATTTACAATTACCCATAGCCCTTGGTTGCGATCATGCCGGATTTGATTGTAAGGAAGATCTTATTTCTTTTTTAGAAGGCGAAGGAGTTTCATTTAAAGACTTCGGTACTTATAACAAGGATTCTGTTGATTATCCCGACTTTGCACATCCTGTTGCTTTAGCAGTTGAAAAAGGAGCAGCAGCTTTTGGTATTCTATTGTGTGGCAGTGCCAATGGAGTGGCCATTACTGCTAATAAACACCAGGGAGTAAGGGCCGCTATCTGTTGGGGGGAAGAACTGGCAGAACTGGCCCGTAAACATAACAATGCCAATATTCTTTGCATACCTGCCCGTTTTGTAAGAGATGGTGATGCAGAAAAAATGCTGGATATATTTATGAACACTGCTTTTGAGGGCGGCAGACACCAGGGCCGGGTTAATAAAATGACCTGTTGATAATAGAGCATATTGCGCCAAATATAACTTTAGCTTACCATTTATCACTAACTAATAAAATACTGATTGCAAATAATTATTTTGCGCAAAATTTATTTATGAAAAAAATATTTTCTCTTTTAATCCTGGTGCTTTGCCTTAAACTGGTTTCTTTTGCTCAGTCAGATATTGCTGCACAATATGGTAATTCTATTACCGGTGATGGTTTAAAAAAACAACTAAAGATTATTGCAAGCGATGAAATGGAGGGCCGTGAAACAGGCACAGAAGGCCAGCGCAAGGCTGCCACTTATATAGAATCACAATTTAAAACTTTTGGTTTAACATCACCGGCTGACTTAAAAGGTTATCAGCAATTGTATCCATTGTATCAGGACAGCCTAAAAACTACCGAGCTGGCACTAAATGGCACGGCTGCAGTATTTGGAAAAGACTTTATTATTCCATTGAACACAAACGAAAATGGAAAATTTAAAGGGAAAGAAATAATTTTTGTGGGTTATGGCATAGATGATGTAAAATACAACGATTACGAAGGGCTAGATGTTAAAGGAAAAATTGTAGTATTCTTTTTGGGCGAACCAAAAAAAGATGGCAAATACATTATTACCGACAGCAGCCGCAGCTCAGAATGGACTTACCCTGGCATCACTAAAAAACTGGCTGCAGCCGCAGCAAAAGGTGCATTGGGCGCTTTTGTTATTAATCCAAGATTGGAATCTTTTACACAGGGTGCCGTAGATAATGGTAAAAAAACGGGCGTTTATTTTCCACGAAATAATGGGGATGTAAAACAAATAAATTATGCACTGCTGTCGCACGATTTTGCAAAAAATATTATTGGTAACAATTTTGATACGTTGTTAAAAATTTCCAGACAGACCCTGGTAATGGATAAGCAGTGGGCTGTTGAAAAGAAAATGAAAGCAGAATATACATTTGAAAAATTCCGTACTACTATAAATGCAAGTAATGTAATAGGTGTTTTAGAAGGAACAGATAAAAAAGATGAATATGTTTTTTTAACGGGGCATTACGATCATTTGGGTAAACATGATGGCAAAATTTATTATGGTGCAGATGATGATGGCAGCGGTACCTGTGCCGTTATAGAAATGGCAGCCGCTTTTGCAAAAGCCAAGGCAGCAGGGCGTGGCCCGAGAAGAACGATAATTTTTATGGCCGTTAGTGGAGAAGAAAAAGGTTTATGGGGAAGCGAATATTACAGCGATCATCCTGTTTATTCTTTAGATAAAACTACAGCGGATTTAAATACGGATATGGTGGGAAGGGTAGATACAGAGCGTAAAACCGGCGATAGTTTAAACTATGTATATGTTATTGGCCATAATAAATTAAGCAGCGACTTACCGGTAATTAATGAAGCAGCAAATAATAAAAATACTCAATTAGTGCTCGATTATAAATTTGATGATCCAAGCGATAAGGAGCGGATTTATTACAGAAGTGATCATTATAATTTTGCCCGTAAAGGTATACCTATTTTATTTTTCTATGATGGTATGTTGAAAGCCGATTACCACAAACCAACTGACACAATTGAAAAAATAAATTTTGAGCTGTACGAAAAGCGAGTACGGATGATATTTTACACAGCCTGGGAAATTGCCAACCGGGATGAGATGCTGAAGAGAGATATTCCTTTATCAGAAGGTAGCAGATAAAATTGTAATAAAATACATTAATATAAAAGTGGGTTCAATAAAATTGAACCCACTTTTATATTATCTAAAAATCTAAGAAACGTTCAATATTTTTTATTTAGCCGTAGGGCATTTGTAAGTGCTGATATTAAATGAAAGGCCGACTTCAGCAATCATATATTGGTCTTTTTGTTTGCTCCCTCCACGTTGTGCGCCCTCAACTCCAATTGTTGCCCCTGTTTCATAACTCCTGTCTTGTAAAAGTCCGGCAACAGAAGGTTTGCCATTTAGTGGAGGAAAATTGTTTATGCCAACATAAGTGGTACTTACATCGTCTAAATAATCAGTTGTAGTAAAACGCTCGGCAATTTGAACAGATAGGTTTAAATTATTATTAATGCTGTATTTTAGCCCCAATCCAAGAGGGAAACACATCGCAATGCTGCCATATGGTTTTCTTGTTTTGCCATCAGCGCCTACATAGCCAATGTTTTGTCCCTCTGTTCCCAATGGACGCAGATAGTACTTATCTCCATTTAAATAGGCATAAGGGTTGTAATTGAATACGCCTAAACCAATGGTAACATAAGGAGTAAATGAATAATCAGGATTGCCGGGAATAAATTTAAAAAAATTAAAATCACCACTTATTGCAAACTCTGTAATAGCACTGTTAAAACTTAAATTCCTTGCTTTTTGATAATCGTTTTTACTGTAAGTATCACTGTAACCCACTTCGGTGTAATGTGCGCTGAGGCGTACGCCCATGTAGTTATTAAATTGCTTTCTATAAAAAATACCTACTGCTGGTTTAAGAGCGTTAAGGCTAACATTTGTATTGAGATCCCCAAAATAGGTAGCTACGCCAATTGTAAAGCCAAATTCGCCTTGCTGAACATTACCATATTCAGATTGGGCAAAAGCCCCTACAAACATTGCAAAAGCTAAAAATAGGGTTAGAATACTTTTTTTCATAATTACAAAGTAAAGGATTGTTTGCCAATTACAAATAACGGAAGGAGCCGGATTTAATTGCGCTTATCCAAACCCCATGAAAGTTTATTGCGTAAAGTTTGTAAAAAATTGTTTTCGTTTAACCGAACCAGGTTAATTTGAAATTTTTCTTTTTTTACAGCCAATTGTACCTCTTTTGGAACAATTTCTCTTCGACTGTCCATGCTGCACAAAAAACCATCGCTTCTGCTTTCTATTTCAAAAGATATTATATTATCATCCGGCACCACAATCGGCCTTATATTTAAGTTGTGGGGAGCTACCGGCGTAATAACAAAACTGCCACTATCCGGAAAAACCACTGGCCCATTGCAACTCAATGAATACCCTGTAGAGCCAGTTGGTGTAGCAACAATTAATCCATCTGCCCAATAGGTATTTAAAAATTCTCCATTTAAATAAGTATGGATTTTTATCATGGAGGAAGTATCTTTTTTATGTAGCACAAACTCATTTAATGCATAAGGGGCATTGTCAAATAAAGGTAAATCCGCATCTAAATGAATTAATGTTCTTTTATCGAGTACATAAGTCCTGTCTATTAAAGCTTTAATGGCCAAATTCAAATCTTCTTTGCCGATGGTTGCTAAAAAGCCAAGCCTGCCGTAATTTATTCCTAATACCGGGATTCCCTTATTCTGAATAAAAGTTACCGTATCCAATAACGTGCCATCACCACCAAGGCTTATTATAAAATCAATGGAATCATCAAGATCTTCTGCTGCGTTAAAGGTGGAATATTTGCCTTGCATGTTTACAGCAGAATAAAACTGGTTAAAAAAATCCTGAAAAAAAACCGGTTCAACATGGTAAGTTTTCAGCTCTTCCATAAAGGTTATAATGTCTTTATGCTGATTATTTTCTATGCCACGGCTGTATATCGCTATTTTCATTATTTATGCTATTTTTTTCCGCCATCAAATTGTGAAGACCTTTGAGCAGTATTTTAAATTCAACAAAAAATTGAAGAAGCTAAAACCTCCTTTTTTTAAACAGTAAAACCTGGTGTCTGGGTGTAAAAATAACCTGTTTTGATGTAATTGATTAAAACTGTATGTTAATTGAAGGTTAGCGCATAAAAATGGGTAGCATTTTCAAGTATCCTGAGACAAAAGTTTTGTGCAATTAATCAGGATTGTAAACGGGTGATAGGAGCCGAATTAGAATTTAAATATCCAGGTAGTTCATTAAGTGGCGGTAATTGGTATCAATATTATCTTCAAATTTTCCATCGTTGAAATCAAAAATAATAGTGTATTCGTATCTTTCAAAAGCAGCCAATATTGCAGTAATTTCTTTTTTATTCAGGTGAAGTGTAATGGTTAGTAAACCGGTATCGGGATGTGTAGTAGTGTTCAAGTGTAAAATAGTTGCGTCATTGCTTTCCACTATCCTGCTTATTTCTGAAATCGAAAACTGAGACCGCTCCATTTCCAAAACAATAATACCTCCTATTTCATTGGCGCCAGAAAAATTGCCCAAGGTTTTCATTAAATCAACCATTGGTATTACACCAGTTAATTCATTCTCCTCATTTACTATTGGTACAATAGAAGCCTCAAACTGTATGGTGTAATTTACCGCATTTAAAAAATGTACATTTTCTTTAAGGGATTGATGTAAAAAATTTTCCTGTAATAATTCAACAGTTGCTTTTTCATCATCTGCATCTAATAAGTCGTCTTCGCTGATCATCCCAAGAAATTTATCTTCTGATACTATTGGCAAATGTGTAATACGGTAATCATTGATAAGACGAAGCGCCTTACCAATGGTATCCTGCAACTGAAGCCGGGGGATATTATTATTGACGAGTTCTGCAGTTAGCATAATTATATATAATTGTATCCTTTAAACTGTAACGAAAGGTATATAATTAAAGTATAGGACAATCAAAATTATAAATGTGATGCCGCTGGCGTTTTTAGTTTTGTAAGAAACGCATCCAGTATACTGTTAAACTCATGTGGCACTTCCATCATTGGTGCATGGCCGCATTTATCAATAATATGCAGTTCGCTGTTTGGGATAAGGCTGTTAAATTCTTTACCCACAAAAGGTGGTGTAATGCTGTCATTATTTCCCCAAATAAGGCAGGTAGGTTGTTTTATATCCTTTAGTTCTTCACCGAGATTATTACGGATGGCACTTTTTGCAAGTGCAATAATTTTTATTACTTTAATACGGTTATTGGTTATTTCAAAAACCTCGTTTACCAGCTCATCTGTTGCCATTGCCGGGTCATAAAAGGTGAGCGCCGTTTTTCTGCGGATATATTCTTTGTCGCCCCGCTTAGGATATGTGTCGCCCATGCCATTTTCAAACAGGCCCGAACTACCGGTTAATATCAGCGATTTTATACGTTGGGGATGTTTAAGAATATGCACCAATGCCACATGGCCGCCTAATGAATTACCCAGCAAATGAATGTTATTGTAATTGCGTTGTTCAATAAACCTATAAACAAATTTTTGTAACCCGCTTACAGAAGTATGTAAAAGATCCATCTCCAGTAATGGCAGAATAGGAACTATTACTTTATTTGTTTTACGAAAGTGTTCAATAAGATCCATAAAATTACTGAGTGCACCAAATAATCCATGGAGCAACAATAATGGTTCGCCTTCGCCAAATTCTATATATTTAAACTTTCCGTCTTGTTTGTATTCGTAACTCATTTGTTGGAACTAATAATAATACAGGTGTGTTAATAAGCACTAAAATAGTGAATTGCGCTAAAATTACATCAAATAAAACAATGCCTCAAATTAATGCGGGATTTTGGTGGATAAGCTTTCGAAATATATTTCTAATTGAGTAAACATGCCTTTAAAAACCGGGATGATTTTGCCAAAGCCATTAATTACTTTTGGCCCCCATGGCTTTATATAGGGAAAGGTACGGGATGATTGAAGGGTTGCTCCGTCAAATAAATGTATCTTTTCTGCATAAAATAAAAATACACTGTATATTATCATGTATAATATAATAAATAACAATATGCCTCCAATACGGTTAACCCACCCAAGCAAGGCCATTTCAAAACTTTTCTCAATCAATTTTGCACCAAGGTTAACTAAAAAAGCCACTACCAAAAACACCAGCATAAAAGATATAAACGGCAGCCATTTAGCAGATACGTTTATACTGTTTTGCAAATAGGCGGCAACGGCGGCAGACAATTTTAATGCTGCGGCAATGCCAACAATAAAAGCAATTATAGAAAATAATGCAATAATCAGCCCTTTTCTATAGCCTTTAAAAATCGCAATCAAAATTAATATGGCAAAAATTATATCTATCAATTGTTATATTATTTATCCAACAATTCTTTTACAATATTGCTGATTGTTTTTCCATCGGCCAGGCCAGCCAATTGTTTACTGGCAACACCCATTACTTTACCCATATCGGCAGGTGAGCCGGCACCAGTTTCAGTAATGATGGCTGCTACAGCTTCTTTTATTTCAGCTTCGGTGAGCTGTTTGGGTAAAAATCTTTCTATTAATTCTATTTCTTCTTTTTCTTTAATGGCCAAATCCTGTCTGCCCTGTTTCTCAAAAATCTCCAAAGAGTCTCTTCGTTGTTTCATCATCTTTTGTAAAAACTTTTGCTCTGTGGCCTCATTAATTTCGCCACCTGCACCCGGCTCTGTTTTTGCTTTTATTATCTCTGCTTTTATGGCTCTCAGGCCACGTAAAGCAGCCTCGTTCTTTGCTTTCATGGCATCTTTCATTTCAGCCATTATTTGTTGTTCTAAACTCATATTAATTTGCCATATCCCAAAGGGCAGGTCTTTTTTATATCGTTAAAAATTATTTCGTAATCAGCACATTAATAAATCAACTAATCGCCCTTACTGCTGTTCTTTCAATTGTATTGCCTTAAACTTATCAAAAAATTCTTTGGCAAATTTTTTCATGTCGTTGCTTAACTCCTGTTGCTGGGTGGCTCTTTTAAATGTATCAGCCATCGTCATTAACATCTGGTAATAAAAATCTGCCATTTCATCCATCATCATATCTTTTGTCCACAGGTCAATGCGCAGGGCAGTTTTATCCGCTCCATCCCAAAAAGCAATACACATGGCTTTAGCCTTTTGGGCCATATCTGCGGTACTGTCACTTGCAATCCAGCTAATTTGTTCAGGAATTTTATTGGGGTCTAAAAGAACATCTATTTTTATTGTTGACTGATTCATACAATTATTATTACCTTTTTGGTAAGGCTATCTATTAGTTATTAAGTTGGCAAAGATAAAGAGTTTGAATGGGTGTTTATGCAGTTAATGCGGCAGATTTTACAATGTTTTGCCAAAACAATTGATTGCTTGCAGACAATGGATATTTTACTGCTATACTTTTACCCTTTTTAATCAGTTCGTTCCGTTTATCCTCGTCTTTAAAAAGCAACATCATTTTATCGGCTATATTTTCAAAAATATCGGGATCAGCATATAAAACAGCATCTTCAAAAATTTCAGCCAGTATAGGCGAATAACCGGCAATAACCGGCGCTTCGCTTTGCATGGCTTTTAACACCGGTATATAAAAACCGGTTTGCTGCAGGGCATAAATAAATGCATAGGCGGCATGTGTAAGCTTTGATAATTCTTCTTCCTGCAAGTCAACCAGCAGTTTTACATCATCTCTATACTTATAGGTTTTTAAACTTTTTGCAAATGTATTATTTGGTAAAAAAGCCTTTGTTGCAATTATTAATTGCATATTACTTTTTTGCCTTTTCTTAAAAAATGAAAATGCTTTTAATAAATTAACTAAATATTGTTGAGCAGTAATATCACCAACAAATAAAAAATATTCTTTGCCTTCTGTATATTTTTCTTTGGTATTTTCTATCTCATTTTTTTGCAAAATATTTTCATTAACACCGTTGTATATTACCGTTACTTTTTCGGCAGCTAATGAAGCATATTGTTTACAAATTTCATTTTTTATGCAATTAGAAAAAGTAATGATTGATGTTGCTTTTTCTAAAAAAGCAGGAATATTCTTTTTAAAAAAAGAGGAATGATCAGGAAACGCAAGATCCGGTAAAAGCAAACATTGAGGTACCTGGGTTTTTAATGAACATATAGGATCCATATTGATAAAAACAGCAGCTTTATATTTTTTTAAAAGTAAAGGCAGTTTATAACCATACCATATTTTCCACAAAATAATATTTCCTGAAGTTGGTGCAGCGTCAATAATGACGGCATTTTTAGAACTTAAAAATTTGGAGTCCTCTATTTCAGCTATTAAAAAAAAAGAATGTTCCGGATGATCATTGATGATGTTAACAATACAATCAACAAGGAAAAATTGCTGATCGAAATAGGAATTTTTTGAAACTGTTTTAATATTTATTACAATGTTCATTACTGTAAAAATAGGTTTGTAAAATCATATCTGATCAATTGTACAGTTGAAAGGAGTGCGGCCCAATAAATAGTTAGTAAAATAGAAAATGAGGCAATGGGTTGCAGATGTATATAAAAGCGGCTATCCTGTAAAATGCTCCAGGCTTTATTTCAATACTTTCAGCTTAACAGTTTCAATCCTGGTATCGCTTACGTTTAAAATATCAAACTGGTAATTGCCTACTGTAAAAGATTCTTTTTGTTTGGGGATATCATCCCTGTTTTGTATGATAAAACCACTAAGGGTCTCCGTTTCCTGGCTATCCGGAAATTCAAGATCGTATTTCTCGGTAATGTAATCAAGTTCCAGCCTGCCGCTAAAAATAAATTCGTTGGTTGCCAGTTGTTTTTCTAAAAACTCTTCTGTATCATGCTCATCTTTAATGTCGCCAAAAATTTCTTCCAGCAAATCTTCCATTGTTACAATACCTGCTGTACCACCAAATTCGTCTACCACCCAGGCAATACTTTTTCTTTCTTTACTAAACTTATTCATAAGGTCAGTAGCGCTCATGCTTTCTGGTATGGCTGCGATGGGTAATAATATAGATTTTAAATCGGCCGGGTTTTTAAACATATCTAACTGATGAACATAGCCAACAATATTATCTATATTTCCATCGTATACCAACAGCTTGCTTAGCTGCGTAGTAATGAAGGTATTTTTAACCACTTCAATATTGGTACTAATATCTACCCCTTCAATTTCTTTACGTGGAATAAGGCATTCTCTTATTTTTATTTCACTTAGCGATAAGGCATTTTCAAATAATTCTTTATTGATTTCCCTTATGTCTTCCTGCTCGTGGCTTTTACTTTGCTGAATAAAATATTCCAGGTCAATTTTAGTGAAGGCGTCTTTTTTTTCATTGAGCCTTACATTAAAAATGTAACGCAGTATCCATTCAGCAATGGTTACAAAAAAAGAAGATATTGAAGAAAAAGCACCATAGAAAAACTGGACTAAATAAGCTATAAAGCCACTGCTTAATATACTTTCGTTGGTGGCCCTGAAAAAAGCCTTAAAAAGAAATTCAATAAAAAGCACAATAAAGGTAGAAATGATGGTTTCAACCAATAGTTTGATATACTTTATATAATCAGTTAGCGAAAGCGGCAATATTTTTTCAATATAATGCCACAGCGGGTATAATAATTCGCCTACCAGTAAACCATAAATTACCAAGACTACATTTACACCTATTAAAGTATTGCCTATAAATTTGGCAGGTTTATCCGCATACTCTCCCCAAATCTTTCCACTATAAGTACCCTGCTTTTTTCTTAACTCCATTGAAAGTTTATTGGCAGATACAAATGCAATTTCTATCCCCGAAAAAAAACCAATCAGTATCAAAGAAATTATTATTGCCAAAAGCGCTATCCAGTCCATATGGTAAAAATAACGAAGTGTATTGATTTATTTACTGAAATCAGCAGTGATATTTCAACTATTTTTAATAGCTGTGTAGCTAAAGTTTATAAAACCGCTCAAATTTTTATTTGAGTTGATGCTACTTTTTTTATTGGGCAAGAAAGCCTTGAATGATGCCTTCCGCTTCCATACTGGCATGTTCAAGATTATCGTTCACAATCAGTTTGTCAAACTGGTCTTTAAAAGATATTTCGTAGGCGGCCTTATTAACCCTTGCTGCCAAAGATTCTGCGGTTTCTGTGCCACGCCCCTCCAGCCGGTTTTTTAATTCTGCTACAGAGGGTGGAACAATAAAAAGGGTAATGGATGATTCAGGGTATTGTTGTTTTACATGGATAGCCCCTTTTACATCAATATCCAGTATAGGTATTTTTCTTTCATTCCATATCCTTTCCAGTTCACTTTTTAAAGTGCCATAATATTTTCCTTCGTACACCATTTCCCACTCTACAAAATTGTTATGCTGTATATTATATTTAAACTCATCCAGTGTAATGAAATGGTAATCGACTCCATTTTTTTCTATACCTCTTGCCTGTCTTGTGGCTGCAGAAATGGAAAAAGCAAGTTGGGGAAACACACGCATCAAATGCCGGGTAATGGATGTTTTACCTGCACCTGAAGGAGCTGTGATGATGATGATTTTGTTGGAAATAGCCATTTGCAAAGAAAAGAAAAGAAAAGGAATTGTTGACAGCTAAATTGTTGGATTATTATCAAACAATTTATTTAAAAAATACGCACCCAAAGCAGCCCAAAACAATTCAACAATAAAACACTATAACAATTAACGTTCGAGGCTTGGCGAAGTACGGGAATAGTAGCTTTTTAAGCCCGGAACAAATGCTGATCCTATAGCTATCGGGTGAAATTTTTTTGATGAAGATAACAACAAAAAGCTAAATAGTAAATGTCCAGCCCCGAACCAAAGCACAACAGAATTACAAATGCCGATGATAACTTCCGTCCGTATTTTGCCAAACCTTTTAGCTGTTCGGGCTTTTGTTATTTTCGCTTTGCCCTTTTATTTTGCTTCTTAGTTTGATAACCGAAATACTATTAAATTAGGATTTGTCTCGTCAACAATTTCCGTTTTCTCAAAGTTAAATTTTTGAAGAAGTTTAGTTGAACTTTGGTTGTCGCAATGTGTGAAGGCGTCAATTGTTTTTAGACCAAGTGTATGAACAGCAAATTCTATGATTTTTCTTGTTGCTTCACTCATAATTCCTTGTCCTTGATAACCGGTTAAAAGCTCATATCCGATTTCGCATTTATTAAGTTCGCCTGAAAAGTCAAAAAGACAAATTGTTCCTATAAGTTTTCCGTTGTGTGTCTGTGCAATCGCCCAATATAGAAGCTCATTATTTTTGATGTTTCTAATAAAATTCAATGCATCTTCTAATGTTTCGCTTGGTTTTCGGTCAAGAAACTTGTTTATTATTGTGTCAGACCGAAGCAAAAATATTTCTTGCACATCGCTTTCTAAGAGTTGCCGAAGTGTCAACCGTTCAGTAGTCAGTGTCGGGAAAGTTGATAAAGCTCTATTTAGCATTTTCTAATTTTTCTTTAGTTTTGTCATCATCATAGCCTGACAGCTAACTAACCCTTTTAATATCTGCTCCCAGAGCCTTCAGCCTTGTATCAATATTTTGATAACCCCTATCAATTTGCTCGATATTCTGAATAGTACTTTTGCCCTGCGCACTTAAAGCAGCAATCAGCAAAGCCACGCCGGCCCTTATATCAGGGCTGCTCATCGTAATGCCACGCAGTTGTTGTTCTCTTTCTAAGCCTACAACTACGGCACGATGTGGATCGCAAAGAATAACCTGGGCGCCCATATCTATTAATTTATCTACAAAAAACAAACGGCTCTCAAACATTTTTTGATGGATGAGTACACTGCCTTTTGCCTGTATGGCCGTTACTAAAACAATGCTTAAAAGATCTGGCGTAAAGCCCGGCCATGGATGATCATAAATGGTGAGTATGCCACCATCCATGTATTTTTGAATTTCATATAATTCCTGCGAAGGGATATAAATATCATCTCCTCTAAATTCCATTTGTATGCCTAATTGCTTGAACCTTTCGGGTATTACACCCAGATGTTCAAGCCCAACATTCTTAATAGTTATTTCGCCATGGGTCATTGCAGCAAGGCCAATAAAACTACCTACTTCAATCATATCCGGCAACATGCGGTGTTCTGTGCCACCCAAACTATCTACTCCCTCAATGGTAAGCATATTGCTTGCTATGCCGCTTATTTTTGCGCCCATACGGTTAAGCATTTTACACAATTGCTGCAGGTAAGGTTCGCAGGCGGCATTGTAAATTACTGTAGTGCCTTTTGCCATTACAGCAGCCATTAAAATATTGGCAGTACCGGTTACACTTGGTTCATCAAGCACAATCCTGGTACCTTTTAATTCCGTGGCCGACAAATAAAAAAAACCATCTGCATTGTATTGAAAACCTGCCCCTAATTTTTCAAAGCCAATAATATGCGTATCTAATCTTCTTCTGCCAATTTTATCGCCGCCGGGTTTTGGGATGTATGCTTTTTTAAAACGCGATAACATAGGGCCAGCAAGCATTACAGAGCCCCTAAGCTTACCACTTTTTTTATGATAATCACTGCTGTTTAAATAATCGATATTTACATCATCAGCCTGAAAAGTACAGGTATCCCTGCTTACCCTGTCAATTTTCACATTCATTTCCCCCAACAATTCTATTAAAAGATTTACATCAATAATATCGGGGATATTGGTAATGGTAACTTTTTCGGCTGTAAGCAACACGGCTGAAATAATTTGCAGGGCCTCGTTTTTAGCACCTTGTGGTGTTATTTCGCCGGCCAGTTTTTTGCCCCCTCTTACTTCAAATGAACTCATAAAATATATCTAAGGTGAAAATGCTGAATACTAAAAAATGAAAATAACCATTTTATACAAAAAACCCTGATTCAATTAATTGAACCAGGGAAATATTTTGCAAAGTAATTTTTTCTTTTTTAAAACCGCTTCTTAAAATTACGGTTATTGTTATTCCTGTTATCGCCTCCGGTCCTGTTATCACGGCTACCACCATTGGCCCTTCCGGAATTACCACTTCTGTTATCTCTGCCTGCATTGGTATTTCTGGCACCAAAATTTTTGCGGTAATTACCACCACCGGTACCGCCAGTTCTATAGTCATCCCTGTCAGGCCTGTTATCAACCCTGTGTTTGATGAAGGGCCGGTTATTAAATTCTAACTGACCGTCAGTCATGCTTTGAAGTTCCGTCTGTATATTGTCGTCATGCACCAATTCCTTATGCCAATTGCTGTAAGTAAGTTTCATATAATAGGCAATTGCATTAGCAAAACCCTGGCGTTTTTCAGGGTTTTCTTCTTTCAATGCTTTATTAATAACTACCTCAATATTTTTACCCAGGTGATTAAACTTAGGGTATCTTTTTGGATAACCCAATGGCTCTGGTTTTGCCTTTAATGTTTCTCTTGTAGGGATAGGATATGGGCTTTCAACATCTAATTTAAAATCGCTGATTAAAAATAAATGGTCCCATAATTTGTGGCGAAAATCTTCTACATTTTTTAAATGCGGATTTAAAAATCCCATTAGCTCTATCAGGCTCATGGCATTGCGCTGGCGCTTTTCTTTATCTTCAATGGTCAATAAATAATCTACCATTTTTTGTATATGGCGGCCATACTCCCGCATCGTTAAATACTTGCGGGTAGTATTGTATTCCATGTTTTCTACGTTCATCATATAGGCAAATGTACTAAAAACTGCTACAAGCAGCAATTAAAGGGAATATTTCTCTTATCTGGAATAATTTAACGTCAAAGCAAACCAGCTATTGCATCTATTAACATGTAAAAACTCAATAGCTGTTATTAAAAAATAATATGTGATAAAGTTAATTACGCTGAAAGCAGATTGTGCAGGTATTAATTTAATTACGGGTGAAGACTATTCTGCTAAAGATAAATGCACCTAAAGCCCCGGCACTGTCGGCAAGCCAATCCATTAAATCATACCCTCTTCCTTCTGCCCAATATTTCTGAATTAATTCAATACTATAACCAAATGCGCTTGTTAATAAAGCAATAATTATAAAATAGCGGATTTTTTTTTGGTTGGTGGCACTTGTTTTATAAAATGGCCAGCAAAATAAAAGAGCTAATAGCCCAAATATGCCGACATGAACAACCTTATCAAAATTTTTAAAGAAAAGTCCTGATTGGGGAATGTCTTTACCTGGCATTGTGGTAAGGATTACGACCACAATAAACCAAATTATACCCGGTATAAATTTTTTAAAAGAAAGTTCTTTTGCTGATTGCACTATTGTAAAAAATTGTTGAGCCTTAAAATTCAGGAATAGGAATAAATGTAAATAACTGTGTTAAAAGTAAACTATCCAACGAGTGCTGTATAATTTTCTGCGCTCAATAAGGCTTCTACTGCACTTACATTGTCAACAGTCATTTTAATCATCCATCCACTTCCATAAGGGTCGCTGTTAATCAGCTCGGGCTGGGCTTCCAGCAAGGGATTTATTTCAGTGATTGTTCCTGCAACGGGTAAAAAAAGATCGCTTACTGTTTTAACTGCTTCCACAGTGCCAAATATTTCTTCGGCACCAAGGGCTTTGCCTTTTGTTGATATATCAACATAAACAATATCTCCTAATTCACCTTGTGCAAAATCTGTTATGCCAATGGTGGCTACATTATTTTCTAAAGAAACCCATTCGTGATCTTTTGTGTACCGCAAATTTGAAGGAACGTTCATGTTGTATAATTTAAAATGTAAAAATTAAAAAATTTCTGATTTCTGATTTTTTGATTTCAGATGTTTCTCACTTAGCTAACAACAGCCTTCAGCTTTTAGCTTTCAGCGCTTTGCCTTTATTCACGCAAATTAAATCATTTTACTGCTTCATCCATCACTTCCATTTTCATTTTAATATCAGTGACTGGCCTGTTGTTACTATCTGTTGGCCCAGCAGCAATTTCATCTACTACTTCCATACCCGTTTCTACTTCACCAAACACGGTATAATTCATATCCAGTGCAGGGGTACCACCGTTCATTTTATAGGTCATGCGTTTTGCGGCAGAAAATTTAATATTATTTCTTGTTTCTATAATGTCCAGTTCACTGTTGCCATACTTTTTTCCCTCGACAATATAAAACTGGCAGCCACTGCTGGCCTTTTCGGGATTATTATCTCTTGCAGCAGCAAGGGCTCCTTTTTTATGATATAAGGTAGTGTCAAATTCTGCGGGTATTGTATAACCTACCTCACCACTGCCTAATAGTATGCCGGGCATTGCATTTTTGCTTTTAGGGTCACCACCCTGTATCATAAAACTATTAATTACCCGGTGAAAAAGCAGGCTATCATAAAAATGTTCCTTTACCAGTTTTACAAAATTATCCCGGTGTTTGGGCGTTTTATCAGATAGTTTCAAAATTATAATACCCAGGTCAGTGGTAATTTTAATCCTTATATCAGTTAATTTTTTATCAGCAGTTAAAATAGTATCCTTAACCGGGTTTTTACTTTGTGAAGAAACAGCAGCTATTTTCTTTACCGGTTTTTTTTGTGTTTTTGTTTGTGAAAAACTAACCGGCAAAATCAACATAAAAAAAATGGGCACAATAAAAATTTTATGCATTGCTTTATTTATCATTTTTAAAAACCTGTTCAAAGTAAAGTAAAACATGGTCTTTCAAAAAATTTTCCTGCTCGTATACATTAAATTCGGGCAAAGGTTTTAATTGTTTAAAATGTGGCCAGCCTTCTTCATCCAAACCTTCCATAATATAATAACCGCTTTGCGCCAGTAAGGTACACACAGCTATATGCATAAGGTCTTGTTTTTGTTCTTTGGTATATACCTGTTTTGCTGTTCCCAGTTCCTGTACCCCAATTAAAAATAATACCCCGTCCATATCTGGCTTAATACTAAATTTTTCTTTTAATTTAATGCGAAGCTTTAACCAGCGAACCTGTAAATCTTCTTTTGCATGTTCCATTTGGCAAATATAAATGTAAAAGTGCCATTGTAAATTTTCATAAAATACTTTGCCATGGCAGAAATTCTGCATCTTTCACCTGGGTGTAAATTTATAAAGGCCCATATTGAATTTAAACTGCTCTTTTATGTTTGGGGTATAAAAAAATCAAAATAGTACCTTTGCCAAAATTTAATACAAAATGTTACAGATTAGTTTTATTCGTCAAAATGCAGCATTGGTAAAAGAGCGGTTAGCTATAAAGTATTTTGGCGATGTATCGTTGGTTGATAAAGTTATTGAACTGGATGAACAGGTCCGTAAACTAAAAGTAGAAAGCGAAACTTTGCAGGCAGATATGAATGCAGCAAGCAAAGCCATTGGTGTGTTGATGGGTAAAGGCGAAAAAGAAGCGGCTGAACAAAAAAAGCAGGAAGTTACACAGCATAAATCTGCCATGCAGCAATTACACGATGAGTTAGCTATTGCTGAAAAACATTTGAATAACGAGATGGTAAAATTGCCCAACCTGCCCCACACATCCGTACCGAAAGGAAAAACACCTGAAGAAAATGAACTGGTACGGGAAGGTGGAACAAAACCAGTATTGCCATTAAATGCAGTACCACATTGGGATTTAATAAAAAAATATGATCTGGTTGATTTTGAAACAGGCGCCAAAATAACAGGCAGCGGCTTTCCTTTATACAAAGGCAGGGGTGCAAAACTGCAAAGAGCATTAATACAATATTTTTTAGATTATAATATTGCAGCTGGCTATACAGAATATTTGCCACCCCTGTTGGTAAATGAAGCAAGTGCTTTCGGCACGGGCAGTTTACCGGATAAAGAAGGGCAAATGTATCATGCTGTTGAAGATGATTTATACCTGCTGCCAACTGCAGAGGTACCGGTAACAAATATTTACAGGGACGAAATTGTAAAAGAAAAAGATGTTCCGGTAAAGATGACAGCTTATACGCCTTGCTTTAGAAGAGAGGCGGGTAGCTTTGGAAGCGATGTAAGGGGCCTGAACAGGGTACACCAATTTGATAAAGTAGAAATAATACAATTAGCCCACCCTGATAAAAGTTATGAAGTGCTGGAAGAAATGGTGCAGCATGTAGAAGCACTTTTGCTTGCGCTGAAATTACCATATCGTATACTGCGTTTATGCGGTGGCGATATGAGCTTTACCGGTGCACTTACTTACGACTTTGAAGTGTTTAGCGCAGCACAGCAAAAATGGCTGTAGGTAAGCTCTGTTACTAATTTTGAAAGCTTTCAAACCAACCGGATGAAAATACGCTATAAAAATGCGGATGGCAAAACACAATTATTACATTCTTTAAATGGCTCATCATTGGCATTGCCCAGGATAGTTGCCTGCCTGCTAGAAAATAACCAGACTGACAATGGTATTGAACTGCCGGAAGTATTGCATAGTTATTTTGGTGCCCCTTCTATTTGATTTTATTTAACAACTGTATAGCAGCTAATGAGCCAACCAACAACTCATTAGCTGTATATATTTTATACCACTTAAACTACATTTATGAAAATTTATTTACTTGCTATTTGTTTATTCTTGTCTTCAATGCTTCATGCACAAATTAACAAAGGCGCTGTTTTTATTGGGGGCGATTTGTCGATTTATGGGACAAAAACTAATTCTGAAAACCCCGCTAACTATACTTCTAAAAATAATCAATTCAATTTTTATCCATCAATAGGTTGGGTTGTAAAAGATAATATGGTAGTGGGCGGTAATTTACTTTTATCATTTTCAAATTATACACAACAACCCAGCAACAATACTAAGAGTAATCGTATAGGGGCAGGTATTTTTATTCGTAAATATTTACCAATCGGCAAATCTTTCTATCTTTTCGGTAATGCGTCTTTAAATGCTGCATCTACTTACAGCAATTACACCATTCCACAAACATATTACAAAAAAGAAACAGGCTATGCAATAAACGCGACTCTAATTCCGGGAATTTCTTACCAACTTAATAAATGCCTGTTTTTAGAAGTGGCATTAAACAATCTTCTAACGGTGGGATACGAACAAAAAAATACAGAAGAAGAAAACCTTGCGGGCGGCATTTATAAAGGCAGTAGTAATAGCTATAATTTGTATAGCAACCTGGGCAGTGGCGTGCCTTTACAGGTTGGTTTACGTTGGATGATTCGCCGCAAATAAAATGGATGAGGGGAGTTAAAATTTTAATCCATCAGTATTTTTATTGATACTGGGTTATTGGGTTTTTGTAATTGCTTAATTCGCTTGTTCATTATAAAAAACCAAACTGGTGGTATCAATGCAAGTATCATACTTCCGGGATAGCCGGTTGGTAATTGCGGTGCATCGGGGTGGTGTTGCAATACCTGGTATTTTTTACTTGCCATGTAATGATGGTCGCTATGGCGGCTCAGCTCAAATAACATTACCCTTCCTAAAATGTGGTTGCTGTTCCAGCTATGCCAGGGCATTGCCCTTTCGTATTTACCCATGGTTGTTTCATTTCGCAATAAACCATAATGCTCAATATAATTTACAGTTTCCAGCAAAATAATTCCAATAAATGCGGCGCATAAATAGTATACGGTAACGTTAAGGCCAAATACAAAAAATATTGTTGCAACAAATAATAACTGGATAATATGAGCCTGCAGCATTTCATTTTTCCAATGTAATATGGGTAGCCCTTTTTTTGATATTTCGTCATTGGCAATTTTCCATGCAGACAGGTAGGAAAAGAAAATAGTACGGAAATAAAAAAGATACACAGGCTCATTATAATGCGCACTGCTTGGGTCTTGTGGTGTAGCTACATTTTTATGATGCCCCTTATTATGTTCTATAAAAAAATGCATGTATAAAGAACTTAATAAAGCTGCTTTGGCCAATGATTGTTCAAAACTGTTTACCCGATGGCCCAGTTCGTGGCCAATGTTTATACCAAACGTACCACAAAGCAGGCCCATGCTAAAAATCCTTCCTGCAAGTTCCCACCATGTAAGCGTTGCTGATTTAAAACTGAATAAAAAATAGATAAGTGCAATAAATTGCAGTAGTACAAAAATATACAACAGGTAATCGTACGATTTATCTTTTTTTGCCATTTCCTCTTCTGCGGCATCCAGATTTTTACCATCAGGTTTTAAAAATAATTCAAACAGTGGCAACAATATCCACGCATATATCATGGGTAACCATGTTAACCAGCCGGTGTAAGTAAATGCCACATAAGCGAGCAGGTAAACAGTAATGGGCGAAAGATATTTAATGGCTTTTACATTCATCGTCAATAGTTGTTAAAGCAAGTTAACAAAATAGGGCTAAAAAATTGTTAAGGTATGCAAATAACAAATAATAAATCTACATTAAACGTTCCCTGTTTGTAGCAGTCAATACCACCAGAACGCATCAGCAAATAAATATTTTACAAATGCCTTTATCAAACCGGTTAAAAAATCAACACCTTTTATGGAGAGCAGGCTTTGGGCCAATGGCCGAAAATGCGGCTGAGCTGGATACTGTTTCCCCTGATAAAATGTGGCAACTTTTGTTGAAAACATCAGCGAAAAAGCCTGAAAAAATAAATGTAGCGAGTAATTTATTTGACGGGTTGGTAAAAGGAGTGCAAGATTTGTCTCAGCTTGACAAACTAACCAAAGACCAAAAGAAGGAACTTCAAAAACAATCAAGGGAAGACCTGAAAAACCTCAACCTCCGTTGGCTTGATGAAATGATCAATAGTGAGGCACAGTTCAGGGAAAAAATGAGCCTGTTTTGGCATGGGCATTTTGCCTGCAGGGTTATCAATATTTTTTACCAGCAACAATTGCTGGATACAATAAGGCAAAACACTTTTGGAAACTTTGGCAACCTTTTAAGAGAAGTATGCAAAAGCCCTTCGATGCTGCAGTTTTTAAATAATCAGCAAAATAAAAAAGAACACCCCAACGAAAATTTTGCCAGGGAAGTGATGGAACTGTTTACATTAGGCAGGGGAAATTATGCAGAGACTGATGTTAAGGAAGCGGCAAGGGCCTTTACAGGTTGGGGCTCTAATTTACAGGGCGAATTTGTATTCAGAGAATTTCAACATGATACCGGCAGCAAAACATTTTTAGGCAAAACGGGCAATTTTGACGGCGATAATATTATTGATATTTTATTGCAACAAAAACAAACAGCCACTTTTATCACGAAAAAAATATACCGCTTTTTTGTAAATGAAAAACCAGATACTGAAAAAACAGTATGGCTCGCCGACAGGTTTTATAAAAGCGGTTACGATATTAAAAAATTAATGGAAGATATTTTTACCAGCAGTTGGTTTTATGATGATAAAAATATTGGAACAAAAATAAAATCGCCCGTTGAACTGATAGCCGGTATACGCAGGTTATTACCGCTTACTTTACAAAATGATGCCGCTCAATTACTATTTCAGAGGGCATTGGGGCAAATACTTTTTTACCCGCCTAATGTAGCAGGATGGCCAGGTGGTAAAAGCTGGATAGACAGTAGTACTTTGATGTTGCGCCTGCGTATACCTCAAATTATTACAGCAAATGAAACAATCAATATCCGCCCTAAAAATGATGATGATGTAATGATGGGGCAGATGACGGAAAATAAAATGCCCAGTCAGTTAAATAAATCATATGCCGATAAAGGCAGTACGGCAATAGTGGATTGGGCAGCAGTTTCACCTATATTTGAAAGCGTGCCAAGAGAAAATTTGCTGCCTGAAATTTCAGCGACTGTTTTGCAAACAAGAAATAGTATAAGCACTGTTGTATTATCTAAATATATTCAAAATGATAGTAGGGAAAATTATATAAAAACTGCTATTATTTATTTAATGAGTACGCCTGAATACCAGTTGTGTTAGAGGTAGCCCCCTCTAACTCCCCCTGAAGGGAAGGACAAGAAACAGCAGTATGATTTGAGACGCTTAACAAATTTGAGTATTATTCTTTCGATTAAATTGAAAACCTTTTTATTATGCTGATAAAACGCAAACAATTTTTACAGGTTGGCTCATTGGCTACGGCTTCTTTTATGTTGCCCAAATTTTTAAAAGCATTTGAAAAACCAATGATGGTGCCGCCTAGTAATAAGGTAGTAGTAGTCATTCAGTTTAGTGGCGGTAATGATGGATTGAATACAGTAATACCTATACGAAATGATATTTATTACAGGGAGCGCCCAAAGCTGGGCATTACCAAAGAAAATGCTGTACAACTTACAGATGAAGTTGCCTTAAATCCAGCTTTGTCAGCATTTAAAGATTTATATAATGATGGCAGTTTGGGCATATTAAATAATGTGGGTTATCCCAACCCCGACCGTTCTCATTTTAGAAGTATGGATATCTGGCAAACAGCAAGTGCCAGCAATGAATACACAAGTACAGGGTGGATAGGGCGGTACCTGGATGCACAATGTAAAGGCTGTGATAAACCAACCCAGGCGCTGGAAATTGATGATATTTTAAGCCTTGCATTAAAGGGTGAAGATATGAATGGGCTTGCGTTTAAAGACCCCCGGAAATTATACAGCAGCAGTAATGAAAAATATTTTAAAGACCTTGATGCCAGTCACCAGCATGGGGAAGCAACAGCAGATTACCTCTATAAAACAATGAGCGAAACGCTTAGCAGTGCGGACTATATTTTTCAACAAAGTAAATTACATCCCTCCGCAGAAATATATCCCGCAACAGGCTTAGGTAAAGACCTTAAAACCATTGCCTCGCTTATTATGAGCGACATCAATACAAAAGTGTATTATGTTTCGCTAGGAAGTTTTGATACACATGTAAACCAGGAGCAGCAACAGAAGCGGTTGTTTACTGAACTAAACGATGCTGTAAAAGCATTTACAACAGACCTTAACAAGAATAATCGTTTTCAGGATGTACTGATGATGACCTTTAGTGAATTTGGAAGAAGGGTTTCGCAAAATGCCAGTGGAGGAACCGATCATGGAACGGCTAGTAATATGTTTTTTATCAGTGGCGGTTTAAAAGAAAAAGGGGTTTTAAATGCCATGCCCAACCTGGCAGATCTTAATGAAGGCGATCTTAAACATACGGTGGATTTTAAAAATGTATATGCTACCGTTTTAAATAAATGGCTTGCGGCTGATGATAACCTGGTACTGGGAAAAAAGTTTGATCATTTAAATTTTGTGTAATACTATTTTACATCACCCATCCATTTTCTTAAAAACGGAACGGTCAATAATAGCAATCCTCCAATTACAGCAGATGTAATACCGATCTTTAAAATTATATCGGCATAATAAGGCAAAGAAAGTATAGGGTCGTTTTTTTCAAGAATATTTTTTGGGACACTCATTAAAGAACCAATTTTTCCGGCAAAAAATTCGCCGATTGCGGTTGCAAAAAACCAGATGCCCATCATTAAGGAAACCATTTTAGTTGGTGATAATTTTGTAACCATTGATAAACCAATAGGCGATAAACAAAGCTCACCTAAAACAAAAAATAAATAACCAAAAACAAATGGCCATAATGGAATGATACCAGTACTTTCATTAGAAATACATCCTAAATAAAAAACAAAAAACCCTGCACTAATAAATAAAAAGGACAGAGCGAATTTTAATGGGGTACTTGGTTCTTTACCTCTTTTATTTAGCCATGGCCATAGTGGTGCTATTATAAGTGTCAGGATGATTACAAATCCGGGAGGTAAAAAATTGTTAACAGATAATTCAGGTAAATCAATACCAAATAAAACCATCTTCGAATTTCTTTCCGCCAAAAGATTCATAGAACCTTCACTTTGTTCATAAACTGCCCAAAAAATAATGGAGAAGATGATCATTATCAGTGCGGCAAATAGCTTTAATTTTGCTTCCTTTTCCAGTTTTATTCCAACAGCAATGATGTATATGAATGCAAGTATTCCTAAACTAAACATGATATAATCCATTGCCTTGTAATGATTGAATAATGCAACTACGAGTGGTACCACCAATAAGGTGCCTCCATAAATTAAATGTTCGGGTTTAAAAAAAGCAAAGACCGGTTTTTTTAAGATGCCAGCATTTGGAGGCAGTCCCCTATTGCCCAAAGATTTTTTTCCGATTAAAAAAATAACCAGGCCCAGTACCATAAATATCCCTGCAAGTCCAAAACCATAATGCCAGTTTATCTCGGTACCCACATAAGCACATAAAAACCCGCCAAGGGCGGCACCTACATTAATACCCATGTAAAAAATTGAAAAGCCACTATCTCTTCTCGGATCATTTACAGTGTATAAAGTGCCTACAAGACTTGAGATATTGGGTTTAAAAAAACCATTGCCACAAATGATAAAAGCCATACCGTAAAAAAAACTCCACGCATTTGGCAATGCCAAAATGAAATGTCCCAGCGTCATCAAAATACCCCCGAATATTACAGCACGTTGATAACCGATAAAACGATCTGCCATAAAACCACCAAACATAGGCATGGTATAAACCAATGCCGCATACGATCCCAAAATAGCATAAGCTTTTGGATCGTCGTAATGTAGCTGGCTTACCATATAGGCAAGTAATAATGCCCTCATACCATAAAAAGAAAATCGCTCCCACATTTCGGTAAAAAAGAGCAGGAATAATTGTTTGGGATATTTGCCTTTAAAACCTTGTATCTCTTCTGACGCGGCAGTAGATTGCATATTTATTTATTTAGGTATAATAATTGCACCATTTAAAGATAAATAAAAAAGGCAACCATCGTTGCCTTGCTTATTGCTTATTACTTTAAGTTTAAAATTATCTAACACCATGCATCATTTTTTTCATCATGGGTGTAAGTGAATAAAGTACCAATCCCGCTAACCCGCATAATACTACAAACAGCATAAAAAAGTCATATACATCTTTCAATTTATATCCCATAAAAACCGGGTAAGACGGTTTTATGAGTGCTTGTGATTTTATCATTTCGTATTGAGGAGGAGTTAAAACAGCATCAAGTGTTTTGCTTACAGTATAAGCAGTGTCTCTGGCAGCCTTTGCATTTTTAATCAGTGCAGTAGATTTTTCGAAAGCTCCATTAAGATCAATATTATTTTCTTTAGCTTTTTTTATATCAATAGCAACGGCAATTTTCTCTTTACCCAAAATATAAAGATCTCTTCCGCTTGGCTCTTTCGTACCATCTAATATCGCCTTCAGGTCTATATTCTCTTTTTGCATCGCTATATATTTATCGGGCGATGGAGGTAATAAAGCTCCCAATACACCAGTGAGAACATAACCGCCGGCATTGCCAAGAAACCATACACCCATTAAAAGCGATGCGAATCTTTTTGGTGCCAGTTTTGCTACCAATGATAAACCAATGGGTGATAAACATAACTCACCCCAGGTATGAAGAAGGTATAAAACCACAAACCATATTATACTGATCTTACCCGTCATACCAAGCCCTTTTACCTGTGTTGCAATTATAAAATAGCCAAGTGCTATCAACAACAGCCCCCAAGCCTGCTTAACAGGTGAAATAGGTTCTATTTTTCTTTTGCTCATCCAAACCCATAAAATACTGAATGGTATTGCAAACACCATTACAAAGATGCCATTGAAACTTTGTACCATGGTAGGCTGCATCGTCCAGCCAAATATCCTCGTATCTGTTTGGTTGTTTGCAATAAAAGTAAGAGAAGAACCAGCCTGTTCAAAAGCTCCCCAAAAGAACATTACAAAAAAGCAAACAATATATAATACCCATATCCTGTCACGTTCAACTTTGGTAATAGTTTTATCAGAGAGAATTAGATAACCAAGGCTTATGCCCGCAGCAAAAATGAATGGATAAAGCCATGTTTTTATAGGCGAAGCACCGGGTGCATCAAATACAAGATGCAAGCCGTATGTGGCAGCCAATAATAATATTACTGAAATAATAATACTGGTGTCTGTAAAAGTTGCGCTATCGGATTCACCTTCCGGGATATCAGATTTTTGAGGTTTGCTCCCAATGGCTGCTCCATCTGGAGTAACGACATATTTATTTTTAAGAAATAAAAATGTTAATGTACCTGTAAACATAGCAAGAGCAGCAACCAGGAAACCCCATTTAAATGCAGTCAGATCCCTAACTCCGTTGTGAGTTACATCACCAACTATAGGACAAAGAATCTGCCCCAGCGTTGCACCTACATTAATCCCCAGATAAAAAAGGGTAAAAGCTGAATCAAGTTTATTTTTTTGTTCTTTAGGATACAGGCTACCTACCATTGAAGAAATATTAGGCTTAAAAAAACCATTGCCAAAAATGATAGCCAGCAATGCAAGCCACATAACATTTTGTGCCAAACCTAAATTGGAGAGATATAATGTGCCACTGAGAAATAAAAGTAACTGTCCGATACCCATAATAGTACCTCCCAGAATAATACAGTTTCTATTACCTAAATATTTGTCTGATATATAACCACCCAGCATCGGGGTCAAATAAGACAATCCTAAAAAACCACCATAAATAATAGAAGCTTCTGTTTCACCTTTCATTAAAGCTTCCGCTATAAATAAAGACAGAATAGCACGCATGCCATAAAAATTAAACCGTTCCCACATCTCAGTTCCAAAAAGAACCCACAATCCTTTTGGATGTTTCGTTTGAGCAAGTTGTTCTGTCATACAATTTATTTAAGGTGGTTATAATTGGTTTTAATGGCTCAAAGTAGTAAATTTCTTTTTAGTACAGCAAACCAATTCTTCTATTTAAAATTTTTTTCTCTCTCATTACCGTTTATAAATTTTTTATTGTTTACTGTAGTGGCTGGTTTATTTTCGCAGAAATAGCTATACCCCCATAAAAAATTAATTTATTAATGAATATATTATTAGTCGGCGGCGGTGGAAGAGAGCATACCCTTTCATGGAAAATTAAAAAAAGTAATTTATGCGATCAGTTATTTATTGCACCCGGTAATGCGGGTACTGCACAATTTGGTGTCAATATTGCCATTTCGGTAAACGACTTTGAGAGCCTTGCCTATTTTTGTTTAAGCAACAAAATTGAAATGCTTATAGTTGGGCCAGAAGAACCCCTGGTAAAAGGAATTTATAATTTTTTTAAAGATAGTGCTGCAACTGCTCATATCCAGGTAATAGGGCCATCAAAAAAGGCAGCACAATTGGAAGGCAGCAAAGCTTTTGCCAAAGCATTTATGGATCGGTACAAAATTCCTACTGCTGCCTATAAGGAATTTGACGCAGCTACTTACGAAGATGGAATTACCTATATCCGCAATCACACTTTACCAATAGTATTAAAAGCAGATGGATTAGCAGCAGGCAAAGGCGTAATTATTTGTAATAATCATATAGAAGCCCTGGCCGAGTTTCAGTTAATGATACAACATTCTAAATTTGGCGAAGCAGGTAAAAGGGTGGTGGTAGAACAATTTTTAGATGGAATTGAAGTAAGTATTTTTGTTTTAACGGATGGCAAAAATTATGTGGTGTTGCCAGAAGCAAAAGACTACAAAAAAATCGGCAAAGGCGATAGAGGACCCAATACAGGTGGAATGGGGGCTGTAAGCCCTGTACCTTTTGTAGATGCTGCTTACATGGAAATTGTTACCCAAAAAATTATTAAACCTACCATTGAAGGATTACAAAAGGAGGCGCTTGATTACAAAGGATTTGTTTTTATTGGGTTAATAAATGTAGCGGGAGAGCCATTTGTAATTGAGTACAATTGCCGCCTTGGAGACCCGGAAACAGAAGTAATTATTCCAAGAATTGAAAATGACCTTGTAGAAATCTTATCGGCCACGGCACAACAACGGCTTAATGAAATAAGCATTATCACCAGTCCGCAAATTGCGGTTACTGTAATGGCGGTAAGCGGGGGCTATCCTAACGAACATGAAACCGGTAAAGTTATCACCGGATTAACGGAGACTAAATTGGAAGGAACGATGATTTTTCATGCAGGCACCAGGCAGGAAGGCGATAAAGTGCTTACCAATGGGGGAAGGGTGCTTGCAGTAACTTCTTTTGGCAGCACTATCGCGGAAGCTGCCGAACAATCCAATTATATGCTGGAGCAGCTTCATTTTGATGACATGTATTACAGGGAAGATATTGGCTACGAGTTTAGGTAGAAAGTGATCTTGTGTGAAAATGCTGTCATTTTTAGGAAAGAAGAGCCAATTAAAAAAGCCAGTTACAGCAATTATTTTAGCCGAAAAATTTGTATTAATCAGCATGCAATGTTTTTATTCTTTTTGCGTTGTAATAAAGGTTTCTGTAAAATGTTGAAAAATAAAGTATTTGCAATTGTTAATTCAAATAATTTACTTCAACTTTGCTAACATTACTTACTTTCTTTTTTTCTCTACTTAAATTATGGGTCTCTTTAATTTTTTCACTCAGGAAATTGCCATGGATTTGGGCACCGCAAATACCCTGATAATCTTTAACGATGAAGTTGTTGTAAACGAACCTTCTATCGTTGCCCTGGACAGAAACAATCCTAAAAATATTTTAGCGGTGGGTAAAAAGGCATTAATGATGCACGAAAAAACCCATGAAAGTATAAGAACAGTCCGTCCTTTGAAAGACGGTGTAATAGCCGATTTTAATGCGGCCGAATTGATGATTAGGGAAATGATCAAAATGATCTATCCCAAAAAACCTTTATTTGCCCCAAGCTGGCGCATGATGATTTGCATACCCAGCAGTATTACCGAAGTAGAAAAACGTGCCGTAAGGGATAGTGCAGAACAGGCAGGTGCCAAAGAAGTATATCTTTTACATGAACCAATGGCGGCAGCTTTGGGTATTGGTATTGATGTAGAAGAACCCGTAGGCAATATGATTATTGATATTGGTGGTGGTACTACCGGTATTACAGTAATTGCTTTGGCAGGTATCGTATGCGACCAGAGTATCCGTATTGCCGGTGATGAATTTACTGCCGATATTATGGAAGCACTTCGCCGTTACCATAGTTTACTTATTGGCGAACGTACTGCCGAACAAATTAAAATCCAGGTGGGTGCTGCAATGAAAGATCTTGAAAACCCGCCAGACGATATTCCTGTTAATGGCCGCGACCTTGTAACCGGCATTCCTAAACAGGTAATGGTAAGTTTTCAGGAAGTAGCAGAAGCACTGGATAAAAGTATTTTCAAAATAGAAGAAGCTATCTTAAAGGCGTTGGAAACTACACCACCCGAACTTGCTGCAGATATTTATCGCCGTGGCTTATACCTTACCGGCGGTGGTGCTTTGCTAAGAGGGTTGGATAAACGTATAGCTGCAAAAATAAAATTACCTGTACATGTTGCTGATGATCCGCTTAAGAGTGTGGTTAGAGGAACGGGTATTGCTCTAAAAAATTACGACAGGTATCCATTTGTAATGCGCTAAAATTCAATATCAGGCTTACTATCCAGTAACCATAAGTGTTTTAAGTTCTTAAGTTATGAAAACTGTGCTACATTTCATACACTCAAATAGCTCTCCAGTAGAGAGATTTGGAGGAATACTCTATGGGTAATATCTTTCTCTTCATACGCAGGTATTTTAATTTAATTGTCTTCCTGCTTTTGCAATGGTTGAGCATTTATTTAATTGTGCATTATAACCGTTACCACAATGCGGTGGCTTCTGGGTACATGAACGAAATTACCGGGAGGGTAAATCAGCAATACGCCAAAGTAGATGATTTTCTGGCACTCAAAAAGAAAAACCAGGAACTTCAGCGTCAGAACGAACGGCTGCTGAATTTAATGAAACAAAACTTCGAGGTGCCTGATACAACTACAAAAATTGTAACTGATTCTATACCTTACGATACGTTGGGTAACCATCGTAAGTGGATATACCAGGCGGCTAAAGTAGTTTCCAACTCCGTATCTACACAAAATAATTTCGTGGTTTTAGGAAGGGGGGCAGCACAGCAATTAAAAAAAGATGAAGGTGTTATAGATGCCAATAACGGTGTGGTGGGCATTGTAACAGATGTGAGTGAAAATTATGCGGTAGTAATGAGCCTGCTGCACAAAGACAGCAAAATTAATGCCTTGCTAAAAAATGATCCGCTTGGTGGCGGTACTATTATATGGGATGGCAAAGAGCCTAATTATCTTTCTATGATCAATGTAAGGAAAAGTGTAAAAGTGGCGAAGGGAGATACCGTTTTTACAAGCGGCATTACCACTACTTTTCCTTATGGTTTAATGGTTGGTACAGTAGACAAGGTAGAACCCGATAAAAGCACCAATAACTACATCATTACAATTAAATCAACCGCTAACTTTTATAATCTTCAATACGTGTATGCTATTGATAATTATCAAAGGGAAGAAATTAATAAATTAATAGAAAAAGCAAAAAGCAAAATCAACAATTAATTGCACTGCACAAAGTAACAATGAGTACCCTGGTAAAAAATATTATACGTTTTATATTACTGATATTGGTTCAGTTTTTTGTATTGGACAAAGTGCATCTCAACTATATGATTACGCCCTATATTTATATTTTATTTATTTTATGGATGCCATTTAAATTTAGCCGCATTTTACAAATGATACTGGCATTTTTATTGGGCTTTGTGTTGGATAGCTTTCACCATAACCCTGGTTTTCATGCAGCTGCCTGCGTATTAATTGCCTATGTTCGCCCTTTTTTAATAAATATACTCGTACCTCACGAAGGAGCAGAAAGCAATTATGAAGAACCTTCTTTAAAAAGCCTTGGTGGTTTTATGCCTTACCTTGTATATGCAGGCGTATTAACCCTTTTGCATAATAGCTGGTTGTTTATGCTGGAAGCACTTCAGTTTGGAGGCGTATGGGAGTTTATTGTAAAAACAATGTTTTCGACATTAATAAGTGTAGTACTTATTATTATAACAGAATTATTGTTTTCAAGGAAACAGCAATTTAGAACTAACACGGTGTAAGGTTTCTTTTTTTTAAGGAAAAATAATTGCTGTATTCCTTATAATTTCTATTCCTGATAGCGTAAAACGGCTCAACTTTAGGTAGTAATATTTAAAGCAAAAAGATACCTGATAATTGGGTATTTAAAAAAGTAAGCATTCTTAAAATAATATAAAAATTGTCTGTCTTTAACCAGTCCCGTAAAAATGTTGTAAGATTAATCTTTGCCATAATGTTCATTGTTATCATTGCAAGGCTCTTCACATTGCAGGTAATTTCCTCCAAGTATAAAATAATGGCTGACGACCAGGGTAAATTCAGAAAGGTAATTTATCCTGATAGAGGTATTATATACGATCGTAAGAATAAGGCCATTTTGCAAAACATGACCATCTATGATTTGATGCTTGCGCCCAATAAATTAAAAGGTATAGATACGGCTGCATTATGTAAAATACTGGATATTGATGAAGCTCAGTTTAGTAAACGTGTGGTGGATTTGATAATAAAAAATGGAAGAACCAGGCCGGCAGTATTTGAACCATTATTGAGCGATGCTAAAATGGCGATGCTAAACGAAGTAATGTACAAATTTTCACCCGCTTTTTATTTGCAGGAAAGATCTGTACGAAGCTATCCTTACGACGCAGCTGCAAATGTATTAGGTTATACTGCCGAAATAGATACCAGTTTTTTAAAAAAGCATAAAGACGAAGGCTATGTTTCCGGCGATTATGCAGGCTATACAGGTCTTGAACGTAGTTATGAAAAAGTGTTGATGGGAGAAAGAGGAATTGAGTACTGGAAAAGAGATAATAAAAACCGTCTTACAGAAAAATTGGAAAATGGTAAATATGATACAGCAGCCATAGCAGGCCAAAACATGCATACATCTCTTGATATTGAATTGCAGGAATTAGGGGAAAAACTGATGCAAAATAAATTAGGCGCCATTGTAGCAGTTGATCCAAAAACCGGTGGCATATTGGCCATGGTAAGTGCACCTACTTATAAACCTAAGTTTTTGTCGGGCAGCGAAAGAAGAAAACATTTTTCTGAACTTTTTTTAAATCCTGCATTGCCCTTATTGAACAGAACGGTGAGCGCTACCTATTCTCCCGGTTCTACGTTTAAAACATTGCAGGCATTGGTTGGGCTGCATGAAGGGGTAATAAATACAAAATTCAAGGTTACCTGTACTGGTGCTTTTTATGGTTGTGGTTATAGCCATCCACAAAAATGCCTTGATAGGGGAACTTTCGATTTACGAAATGCAATAACCGTTTCTGATAACACTTACTTTGCTACTGTAATGCAAAAGGTTATTGATAATCCAAAGTATCCCAATATTGATAGCAGCTTATCTGCCTGGGATAGATACATGTATGCTTTTGGGCTGGGACATAAATTAGGAATAGATATCCCCTCTGAAAAAAGAGGCTTAATACCAACACCTGCTTATTTCAACAACCCTAAAATTTACGGGCCGGGCAGATGGAATTATTGCAATTTCCGTTCGGTTAGTATTGGGCAGGGAGAAGTAAGTGTTACACCACTACAGGTAGCTAATGAGATGGCTTATCTTGCTAATAAAGGCTGGTATGTTACACCACATGTAGTTGATTCAATTGAAGGAGGAGATAAATATGGCGTGTTGGATATATATAAAAAGCAACATAGTACTATAGATATTCCGGATAGTATTTTTGAAGCAGTTCACGATGGTATGGAAGGCGTGGTAGATAGGGGAACGGGCCAAAGAGCTAAAATTCCGGGTATTGTTTTTTGTGGTAAAACAGGCACTGTAGAAAATTATATAGGGCTTGAGAAACAAAAGAACCATTCTTTTTTTGCGGCGTTTGCACCAAGAGAAAATGCTAAAATTGCTATCATGTGTGTAGTAGAAAATTCGGGCCAGGGGGCATGGTTTGCTGCCCCAATTGTAAGCTTAATGATAGAAAAATATTTAAAAGATTCTATTACAGATAAAAGCAGGTTGGAGTTAATTGAAAAAATGGCAAATACTAATTTGATACCTGACAGGATTTATGCAGCAATAAGACAACAGGATTCAGTGAGGCGTTCTAAAGATACTTCTTATCTTGTTTCAAAAAAAGATGTCAATACAATTAAAGATTCAATTGGTTTAGAGCAGGATGAGGAAACAGATATTTTGGATAAAATAAAAAAAGATAAGGATACAACAACATCAAAAAAGGAACTGCCAAAAAAAGACAGCAACAATACCGTACCTGCGCCTGAAGCGCTTTTACCCGGCGAAAATAAAAAACCGGAACCCAAGGACACGGTGAAAAAATAAAACCTTATTTAAAAAATGTATCAAAAAAACCCGGAAATAGGAAAAGGAGTTGACTGGATAATGATATGGCTATACTTTATATTGGTAGCCATTGGGTTGTTATGCATTTTTTCAGTAGAGTATAGAAATGGAGATGGTGTACTGCAAAGTTTTTTAGGGTTCAAAAAAAATTACAGCAAGCAAATGTTTTATTTCATGGCCTGTATTGTACTGGCGATTTTTATTTTATTAACCGATAGTAAATTATTTACTGCCACAGCAAACCTTTCCTACCTGGCGGGAATTTTACTGGTGCTGGCAACCTTTGTAGTTGGTAGAGAAATTAAGGGCTCTAAAAGCTGGATACCGCTTGGCTTTATGAATTTGCAGCCGGTTGAAATGTGTAAGATATTTACCTCGCTTGCATTGGCAAAATATTTGTCGATGCCCGAAACAAATTTTAGTAAACCAAAATCGCAACTGGTTGCTGCTGTTATTGCTTTTACACCAGCTGCGTTATCAATTTTACAAGGTGAAACCGGTCTGGCACTCGTATATTTTTCTTTTCTAATCCCTATGTATAGAGAAGGCCTTCCTCCCGGATATTTAATATTTGGTGCGGCAATGGCTTTGTTATTGGTAGCATCGCTTTTACTGTCTACAAAAACATTGCTGATAGCATTTACCATACTGGGTGTTATTATACTTTTTGCAAACCGAAAGCAAATACGACGCAATAACCGTTTATTGATTATTGTAATAAGCAGCTGGGCTTTCTGCATTTTGTTTGTTGGTATAGTTGTGCCCTTTACATTTAAACATGTTTTTAAAAAATACCAGGCAGACAGAATTTTTAGTATGGTAGGTGTTGACAATCCGTTTACAGATAAAAATGCAATAGACATCACTAACAGCGCAGACGAAAAAGCCAAACAGAAAAAAAACGATCAACAAAACTATAATGTAAAGCAATCTAAAATTGCCATTGGTTCAGGAGGTTTATTGGGTAAAGGGTTTTTAAAAGGTACCCAAACACAGGGCGATTTTGTACCGGAGCAGCATACCGATTTTATATTTACTTCTGTTGGAGAAAATTTTGGTTTTTTGGGCAGCACCTTTCTAATGTTAGTGTACCTGAGTTTAATTTTACGGATTGTATTTATTGCTGAGAGGCAACGAAGTACTTTCAGCAGGGTATATGCCTATTGTGTGGCCAGCATTTTCTTTTTTCATGTAGCAGTAAATATTTCTGTTACCATTGGCCTTGCACCAGTAATTGGTATTACATTACCATTAATGAGTTACGGAGGATCTTCTTTGCTCACTTTTACGGTTCTACTTTTTATATTAATTAAGCTTGATTCAGACAGGCAGATGGTTTTAAGGTAAATACCCCAGGAGCTTTTGAACTTTTAATTGTATAGCTTCTTTCAATTAATTTTGCTGTGAAACTTATTGATAACAAATGCTCCCTATTCAAGCGAGTTTAAAGTTCTCCTTCGGGGATGAGAGCAAAGCGTATGAAAATAATTGCATTAAGCGAAGGGGTTTTCACAATAGATAAAACCAAAAATTTTATTCCTTTTAATAAAGAAAAGGATGATCTGCAACAAAGAGCTATAGGTAGTTTGTTGGTAGAAGTACAGCCATTTTGTATTGTTACCAATAAAGATATTATTGTAATTGATACCGGGTTAGGATTTAGTACAGAAAACGGAAGTTTACAAATACATCAAAATTTAGCAAATAATGGCATTAATCCATTAGATGTAACAAAGGTTTTGTTAAGCCATTTGCATAAAGATCATTCAGGAGGAATTAGTATAAAAGATAATCAGCTTAATCAGCAATTTTTTAGTTTTCCCAATGCCACCTATTATGTAAACAAAGATGAATTGGCATTTGCCTTAGATAAAGCAAATACATCTTACCATCCCGAAGATTTTATGATTTTGAACAATGCCGATAAAGTGATTCTTACAGAGGGTAACGGCATAATTGATGGGTATATCAGTTATGAGGTAACTGGCGCCCATTGCCCCTTTCACCAGGTATTTTGGATTGAAGAAAATGGCGAAAAGATTTTTTTTGGTGGCGACGTAGCGCCACAATTACAGCAAATTAAAAGCCGCTTTATTGCTAAATACGATTTTGATGGAAAGAAATGTATGGAGCTAAGGCAACAATGGTGGCAAACAGGCCAACAGCAAAAATGGACCTTTCTTTTTTACCACGATATAAAAACACCTGTGTTTAATTTTGAATGATTATTTAAAAAAAAGCACGTATATAATTTGAAATTCAATTATAAATATTCTTTGTGTGTTAGCAAATTAATTTGTTTTTGGTAAAGCCATATTAGGCCGGGTTTGTAATTTATTTTGTCTGCGCATAGCTTTAAATAACAGTTGATGAAATCTGCCTTCGGCGTTGTACATATTATTAACTCTTTGCGGCCCCAATATTTTTGTAAACTGCTCTTTATAATTTTTTCTAAGATTTAATATTTTTTCATCCCTGTCTAAAACATCAGGGTTATCCAGCCGTGTTGCTTTTATTTCTTTGGAATATTGATTATACACTGGCCAGAATTTTTGAGCCTCATCTGGAGTAAGTTCTAATTCTTTACTTATAAAAGCAACTTTAAGCGCTTCAATATCTTGTTGCTTTTTTACAGAAGCTTGCTCATCCTGTGCTTTGGCAAAACTGGTAACGATTATTAAAGCCAATATAAAGTATAATTTTTTCATCTCTCTTTTCTTTAATAATTAATTTTGAAACTTGATTTTATCAAGATAATTCTCCAAAGTTTTTTCATCCAGTAAATAATCACCCTTTGCAGGAAGATCATTGCCGTCAATGTTGGATGTTAACATGGATATATCTTCGTCGCTGCCGTTTTTTTCAAGGTAGCTGGTAATATCTTCTTTTGTAAGATTGTTTAATGCTTCAGTAAACTGTTGCTCATTCATCACCTTGCCCTTTTCAATAGTGGTATCAATTGCAGCAAAACTAACAGCAGGAACCGGGTTTGTAAAAGTGGGCTTTTCAGTGTATTTGTAAACACCTAAAGCCATTGCACCGGTAACAATTGCGGCTGCGGCATATCTCAATATAGATTTAAACTTAGGCATGCTCACCAACTTTGCAGGTGTTATACTAACTAAGTGAAAAATATTATCCGGTACTTTATTAAAATACCCTTCCGGTATTTCAAAAACATTTACATTCCTGACACTATGCAACAATGGAGAAATTGATTGTATTTCTTCCATTGAAGTATTTGCCTGTTCTTGATTTATTTTATTTAAAATGTTCGATGACAAGTTTTCAAAATACCCATCGGGTACTTCAAATTGTTTTATACGTTGTACGCTTTGTAATAATGCAGAAATGGTTGTTGTATCATTCGCTGCAGTATTTATTTGTTGTTCTTTTATTTTATTGATGATGGCTGATGATAAATTTTCAAAATATCCCTCCGGAACATCTTGAGCTTTTGCGTGGTTAAATATAACATCGTCATTTTTTATACATAGTAAAATAGTTGCACCCAATGTTTCAAAATACCCACCCGGCACAACAAACAAATTTGTTTTAGGCAGCTCAGCCAATAGGGGGCTGAGTTGCTGTAATTCATTTAATATGTCGTTGTCAAATTTCATTCGTTAATGAGACCATAAAAGGCCTTAAAAGTTTAATGATTTAATATATAATCTTCAATTTTCTTTACTGCATGGTGATAACTCGCTTTTAATGCACCTTCACTGGTTTCAAGTACAACACTCATTTCATGGTAGGGCATTTCGTCATAATACCTCAGGTTAAAAACCACCCTTTGTTTTTCAGGCAATTGCTGCATTGCCAGTTGAAGTTTCCATTCAATTTTATTGCTATCGTAATTTTTTTCTGCTTTTAACTTATTGCTTAACCCGTTTTCTACATCACTAAGTGATACAGAAGCCCTTTTTTTCTGTTGTTCAATATACGAAAGGCTTTCATTGGTTGCAATGCGGTACAGCCAGGTGTATACCTGGCTGTCTTCCCTAAAATTATCCAGTGCATTCCATACTTTGATAAACATGTTTTGCAAAACGTCGTTGGCATCCTCGTGATTTACCACCATACGGCGTACATGCCAATACAATTTTTCCTGGTACTTTTTAATAATACCGGTAAATCCTTTCTCTTTTGAATAAGGATCTTTAAACTGGAGCAATAGCTCCTCGTCGTCTAAATGTTGTTGGTTCATAATTGTTCAGCAGGTATAAAAATAGAAAAACCAATCATATGATTGGTTTTTTATTATAAAGTTTAATCAGCTCAGGAATTTTTTCTTGCTATCGCCTTTTCGGCTGCGGCAACAATATGGCTTGTATCTAAGCCATATTTAATTAATAATTCAAGTGGTTTGCCGCTTTCTCCAAAAGTATCATTAGTACCGACATATTCAATAGGTATGGGTAAATTCTTTGCGGATACCTGTGCAATACTATCTCCCAAACCTCCAATAATATTATGTTCTTCGCAGGTAACAGCACATTTCGTTTTAGCAATAGAGGCAATTACAGCAGCTTCATCCAAAGGTTTAATGGTATGTATATTTATAACCTCCACACTGATACCTTTTTCTTCTAAAATTACTCCTGCTTCAATTGCCTTCCACACTAAATGACCACAGGCAAAAATACTTACATCCTTACCGTCTGAAAATTTTTGTGCCTTGCCAATTACAAAGTCGCTTTCATTTGTAAAAATGGGCCAAACAGGGCGCCCAAATCGAAGATAAACCGGCCCTTCATAATCAGCAATGGCTATAGTTGCAGCCTTTGTCTGGTTATAATCACATGGAACAATTACCGTCATGCCAGGCAACATTTTCATCAATCCTATATCTTCTAAAATCTGGTGAGTAGCACCATCTTCGCCCAATGTAAGGCCAGCATGTGAAGCACAAATCTTTACATTTTTTTTACTGTAGGCAACAGACTGCCGAATTTGATCGTACACACGGCCGGTAGAAAAATTAGCAAAGGTTGTGGTATACGGAATTTTACCACCGATTGTTAAACCTGCAGCAATACAAATCATATTGGCTTCGGCAATACCACATTGTATAAAACGTTCTGGAAATTCTTTTATAAAACCCTGCAACTTCATAGAGCCTAAAAGATCTGCAGTTAATGCTACAATGTTATTGTTTTTTCTGCCGGCTTCCAAAATGCCATCACCAAAACCGCTACGGGTGTCTTTATTACCTGTTACCTGTATATCTTTTAACATAAATATTTACTTAATTTTTATTAATTGAGGCGCAAGATAATGGGTTGTTGTTAAATTAAGCGGTAGTTTTTTTGCAAACTCAATTTTTGTTGTTTTTTAATTGAAGTTCCCATTTCCAGGCACTGTCCATCATATCGTCCAGGTTATATTTTGGTTGCCACCCTAATTCAGTTTTTGCCTTGTTATTATTGGCATAAATAGCAATAACATCTCCAGCTCTTCGTGGCCCTATTGTATAATTTAATTTAACGCCACTAACTTTTTCAAATGCTTTAATTACTTCTAAAACGGTGTAGCCTGTGCCGGTACCCAGGTTAAATATTTCGCATTTAGCCGAATGCTTTTTATTTACTAAATAATCAATTGCCAACGTATGGGCATGTGCAATATCACAAACATGAATATAATCACGCAAACAGCTACCATCCTTTGTTTCGTAATCGCGGCCATGTATTTGCATGGCTGGTAATTTGCCAATGGCAGTTTGTGTAATGGCGGGTACAAGATTGGCAGGTTTACCTAAAGGCATTTCGCCAATTAATATAGATGGGTGAGCACCTACCGGGTTAAAATATCGTAAAAGAATGGCATTGATATTATTGCTGCTAATTGTATTTGCCACAATTACTTCGCCTATTTGTTTGGTAGCTCCATAGGGCGACTCAGCTGGTTTTTGTGGGGTATCTTCTGTAACTGGTATCTTATCCGGATTGCCATACACAGTGCATGACGAAGAAAATATAAAATGCAGAACATTAAATTCCTGGGCACATTTTAAGATATTTATTAGTGAAACAAGATTGTTCCCAAAGTATAAAAGAGGCTTTTCTACAGACTCTCCAACAGCCTTATATGCCGCAAAATGTATAATGCCAATGATATCATTATTTTCTTGAAAAATAACTTTTGTTTCGCTAAGGTTACAGATATCTATTTTATAATTTTTTATTTTTTTACCTAAGATTTTTTCAGCGCCTTCTAAAATAGCCGCATCACTTCTTGAGTTGTTGTCTACAGAAATTACTTCATACCCGTTTTGTACAAGGTCTACAATAGTGTGTACACCAATATATCCGCATCCTCCCGTTACCAATATTTTATTCATGCTTTAACTAATTGAAATTTTAAGTTATGTACTTTTGAAAAAATATTATCGGCACTAATCAACGTTGCATTATTTACTAAAGCAGTTGCTGCAATTATTGCATCAGGTAGTTTTATTTTATATTTCTTTCTAATCGAAACAACCTGCTTTACTAATTCTTTATTTTCTCCTGTTACTGGAAAGATTTCAATCAGTTTAATAAATTCATCAAACATGGACCTATTTTTAATCGTAAGTTGAGGATTACTTAAAAACCCCAATTGGGTAATAACCGAAATAGAAACAACTAAATCAGGATATAAATACTTTGATGCAAATTTTCTATCATCAAGATAAAGCCCGACGGCATTAGTGTCAGGTAAAACTTTATTTCCACTCATTTCTAATTTTTTTTTAGTAGGCTATCCAGTCAATATTGCTGTGCATTTTACCTGAAAAATCCGCCAGCGTTTTCTTACTTGTTGTTTTTTTGGATTCTATAATTAACATCACCTCCACTTCATCCTCATAATATTTAATCGGCAGGTCAATTGTATATTTCCCTGTTTTAGTTCTTTTAGCAATTGCTTTTATTGCTTCCATAATTTATTGTTTGTACAAATTTACAATATGTTTTTTACCAAAATAAAAAATCACTCATGAGTGATGAGTGATTGCAAAAAAATAGTAGAAAAATTATTTTATAAAGAAAGAGACGATAAAATAAACAATGCCTGCAACTATAGCGCTTACCGGAATAGTTAGTATCCAGGCCCATAATAAGCTAACTGTAACACCCCACCTCACTGCGCTTAACCGCTTGGTGGCTCCTACGCCAATAATAGCGCCGGTAATGGTATGTGTTGTACTTACAGGGATACCCATTTGTTCTGTCATAAATAAAGTTAAAGCACCGGCAGTTTCTGCTGCTACTCCTTCCAAAGGAGTTACCTTGGTTATTTTGGTACCCATGGTTTTTACAATCTTCCAGCCGCCACTCATTGTTCCTAAACCAATAGCCGTATAACATGCCAGTGGAACCCACGTAAGATCTTTTAATGCGGCTCCTACATCAGGATATTTTGTACTGTTATAAGCAACAAAAGCAGCCCCAATAATTCCCATTACTTTTTGTGCATCATTACCCCCATGGCCAATACTAAATGCACCGGAAGAAAATAACTGTAGCTTTTTAAACATATTGCCGGTCCGGTATGCATTGGGGGTTTTGATTTTTTCTGAATAAATGTAGGCGCATATAAAAATAAACATCATTATTAAAATGCCATTTATAATAATAGAATTATCTGCTTTTCCTAATGCCTTCGACAATGCAATATCATCAACATTAGTATCTACATGTGTCTTAATTTTTTCGGCAAGTTTAGCTGAACCTAAGGATTTGTAATCAGCCAGCATTGGCCTTGCTGCATCAACATAAGCAACAGCAGTTGTATAGGCCACTGTTTTTGAAGGGTCAGTCTCTGAGTCTTTTTTTAACTTATCAATTTTATAAAACTTTACAAGGTTTTCGTCCAGTTTGTCCTGTTCAAAATGCGCAAACAAAAACCATGTGCCAATTCCTGTCAAAATAATTAAACCCACTTTTGCCCATGTATTGCGCATAATGGTAATTACTGAAATGTAAATGGAAATTACCATACCTATAAGTGGTGCAAGAAATATAAATAATACAATCTGGGTTATTTTTTTTAACTCAACTATATTTCCAATACCGGTAAACCCCTTTGTTAAAAATGCATGCGTAATTGCTGCGCCCGCAAAGCCCCCGATTAGTGTATGGGAAGAAGAAGAAGGAATACCATACCACCAGGTTAATAAGTTCCAGATAATAGCTGCTATTAAACCTGCTAAAATAACGGGAAGTGTTATAAATTCCTGGTGAACTGTTTTTCCGATGGTGTTAGCAACAGCATGATCCTTAAAAATAAAATAAGCAACAAAATTAAAAAATGCGGCCCAAACCACTGCCTGAAAAGGAGTTAAAACTTTTGTAGAAACAATCGTGGCAATTGAATTAGCTGCATCATGAAACCCATTGATGTAATCGAAGATTAATGCTAAAATAACTATAACTATAAGGAGGGTCATAATATTAATTTAATAATTTGCTGATCAACTAATTTGCTAATGATATAACGGGCGTATACAATTGTATTTACCATTGGCGATCAGCAATTATCTAATTAGTTTAGGCGTATTTTACAATGATAGATTCAATAACATTTGCGGCATCTTCACATTTGTCTGTAACAATTTCCATTACCTGGTAAATCTCCCTCTTTTTTATTACTTCTTTTGCGTCAGGTTCCGAAGCAAAGAGATGTTCAATACTCATGTCAAAAATATCGTCTGCCTGGTTTTCTATACTGTTAATGGCAACGAGGGCATCTGTTATCTGGCGCATATTTTTCATATTGCGCAATTCTGTAACCGCCTTATGTACCTGTGTACAACCTACTGCAATCAATTCAGCCATTTTGAGAAAGCCGGTTTCATTAGGATTAACCCGGTAAAAATTTATTTTTTTTGCAGCAGCATAAATATAATCAGCAATATCATCCAGTGAGGAGGCAAGGTAATGGATGTCTTCGCGGTCAAAAGGGGTAATAAAATTTTTGCCTAGTTCTGTAAAAATATTATGGGTGTAATCATCATTTACATGCTCCATATCTTCAATTTCCTGTATCAATTTCCCTCTTTTATCAAAATCAGGTTCATTGACTACTTCCTTTAATTTGTTACCCATTTTTACCAGCTCTTCTGCAACGTTTTCAAATAGATGAAAAAACACCCTGTCTTTCGGTAAAAATATTTTAAAAATTGAGTTAAATCCCATGGCTAAAATTTTTTGGCAAAGTTGAATGAATAGCTGTTTAGAATTATAAACATTTTAAAAGGTAACAATTTGGTAACACAGAGGTAACATTAATTTGTTATTTCTTTGCGGCGAAATTTGTATATATGCTTAAGAAAAAACTGCTCTTGCTGGCTGTTACGCTATTATTTTGCCAATTATTACCGGCCCAGTATTTAATGGATATGATTGATACCTCAAAAACTATGGGTAAAGATATGCTCTCATTATACAACCGTTATGATTATATAAAATTATCCGGATACCTTCAACCACAATTTCAGGTGGCAGAAACAAAGGGCCAAATAACTTATGGGGGTGGGGCTTTTGCCCCTAACAGCAATACCCGTTTTATGTTACGAAGGGCAAGGTTTCTTTTTGATTATGCACGTTTTTCACAAACACTAACCGGCCCATCTGTACATTTTGTATTGCAGGTTGACGCTACAGAAAGAGGCGTTAATGTAAGGGATATGTGGGGAGCAGTTTATGAAAATAAATACCAGCAATTTTCTTTTACTATGGGTTTATTTGCCCGGCCATTTAGTTATGAATTAAATTTATCGAGTGCCTTCCGTGAAAGTGCTGAACGCGGGCGTATGAGCCAGATATTGATGAATACAGAAAGAGACCTTGGGGCAATGATATCATTTGAACCAAGAAAAAGTACAAGTAAATTAAAATTTTTGAAAGTAGATTTCGGCCTCTTTAACGGCCCCGGACTTCCATCTCCAACAGACTACGACAGCCATAAAGATATTATCAGCCGGGTAGTTATAAAACCTCAAAATCTTTCTAAAAATATTACCCTTGGGGGTTCTGTGGGTATATATTACGGCGGCATTACTCAAAACACACAATATGTTTACAATGCCGCAACGGTGGCCGGTATAAAAACTTTTGTTGTTGATTCATCTGTAATTAATGTAGGCAATATTGCCCCAAGAAAATATTATGAGGCAGATATGCAATTAATATTGAAAAATAAAGTTGGGTTTTCTCAGCTTAGGGCCGAATTTATTACTGGTAGCCAAACTGCATCTGCTGTAAGCAGTACAACACCGGCGGCCTCTTTTACCGGTACGCAAGGTTATTATGTAAGAAATTTTAATGGCGCTTATTTTTATTTTATACAAAACCTTGGAAGTTTAAAGCACCAGGCTGTAATTAAGTACGACTGGTACGACCCGAACACTTATGTAAAGACTACTGGCATTGGAGCACCAGGCAGTAACTTTAATGCAGCTGATATTAAATATAACACCTTAAGCATTGGCTATGTTTATTACGCTACTGACAATTTGAAACTTATGTTGCAGTACGATTTTATACATAATGAAATAACAGCACTTCCTGGTTTTACAGCTGATGTAAAAGATAATTTGTTAACCTGCAGGCTTCAATTCAGGTTTTAGTATATTCAATTGGAATTATTATTAAAATATTTGCTATTTTTTATTCTCAACTCATGCTTATTTTTTATTTAACTGGTCCATATTATATCTTTTATCCAGTTTTTTTAAATGTTATTTTAATATATTTAACTACATAAGGTTTTTTTTGCAATAAATATTTT
>JANYGZ010000009.1 GCA_025362235.1 Ferruginibacter sp.
GCAAAAATGTCGGAAGTGCGTTGCAGTGCATTTGCTGCAAATTGTGTCAGCGTTTTTTTTCCATCTTAAAATATTTTTAATGAAATGGAAAAGTAAAGAAGAATACGCAAAGTTCATTGCGATAGCAATGTTGGTTCAACATGCGTATTTACGCTAAAATACGCAACAAATTACCCAAAATGGTTTTTTTAAACCCATTCTTTTTGAAAGCGGTATCAAAACAACTATTACAGCAGAGTATTGAAAAAACAATACAGGTAAGGCCTGCATCATCCAGTAGGTTAATCATTTTTAAGCTTTCTTCTTATGACGTTCTTTTAAAACATCAACAACATCCTGCAAACTAAAACCCTTGGCCTGTAATAAAATTAAATAGTGAAACAACAGGTCTGCCGCTTCGTCTTTAAACAATACATCATTATCATCTTTTGCTTCAATCACCAGTTCAACGGCTTCTTCACCAACTTTCTGTGCAATTTTATTGATGCCTTTTTTAAATAAAGAAGAAGTGTAAGAACCGTCTGAAGGATTATTTTTTCTGTTGGCAATAATTTTTTCAAGGCTGGCAAGAAAATCAGTTGCTTCGTTTTTTTCATCAAAACAGGTATCTGCGCCGGTATGGCAAACCGGGCCAACCGGGTTTGTTTTTATTAATAGTGTATCATTATCGCAATCAACGCTGATACTTTTTAATAAAAGAAAATTGCCACTCTCCTCTCCTTTTGTCCACAACCTGTTTTTACTCCTGCTAAAGAAAGTAACTTTTTGCAATTCCTTTGTTTTTAACAATGCCTCGCTGTTCATAAAACCAAGCATCAATACTTTACCGGTTGCATTATCTTGTACTATTGCCGGTACCAACCCGTCTGCATATTTTGAAAAATCGACTATCATATTCTTATGGCTATTTTTTCGTTTGTTAAATATTCTTTTAAATCAGGTATTCCTATTTCTTTATAATGAAAAATACTGGCGGCCAAAGCGGCATCTGCATTACCATCAATAAATATTTCTTTAAAATGTTCCATAGTTCCGGCGCCACCTGAAGCAATTACTGGCACTGGTAGTTCTTTGGATAACAGTAATGTAATATCAACAGCAAAACCGCCTTTTGTACCATCGTTATTCATCGAAGTCAATAAAATTTCTCCTGCACCTAAAGCCACTGCCTGCCTTGCCCAATCAATTGTTTTGGCATCCGTTTTTGTTCTGCCGCCATTCAGGTACACATACCATTCGCCATCTGCTTCTTTTTTAGTATCAATAGCAAGTACAACACATTGGCTGCCAAAACGGTTGCTCAATTCGCTTATCAGGCTGGGGTTTTTAAAAGCTGCTGTATTGATAGAAACCTTATCAGCGCCATATTGCAGCAATACAGCAACATCTTCAACAGTACTAATACCGCCACCCACAGTAAACGGTATATTGATATTTGCCGAAATCCGTTTTACCAGTTCAATCAACGTTTTTCTTTTCTCAACAGTAGCGGTAATATCTAAAAAAACCAACTCATCTGCTCCCTGTTGCGAATATAATATGGCCAGTTCAACAGGGTCACCTGCATCCCGTATATTTTCAAAATTTACCCCTTTCACCGTGCGGCCATCTTTTATATCCAGGCAGGGTATGATTCTTTTTGTTAGCATTAATTGATACTTAATAATTGCTCTAAAGTTATGTTTCCTTCATAAATAGCTTTACCAATAATGGCCCCACTGCATCCTATTGATTTTAATTCAATTACATCATTGATATTGGTTACACCTCCGCTGGCTATTAAATTTATTTCAGGATGCTGTTCCATAATTTGTTTATAGAGTTCTACAGAGGGGCCTTCCATTGCGCCATCTTTTGAAATATCGGTACAGAAAATATTAGCGGCACCAAGCCCGATCATTTTACCGATAAAAGTAAAAATATCAATACCTCCGTCCTCCAACCAGCCGCTGATTTTTATCTTCCCGCCCAGCACATCGGCTCCTATTAAAAATTTATCGGCACCAAATTCTATCAGCCATTCTTCCAATATTCCCGGACGTTTAACAGCCAGGCTGCCGATAGTAGCCATTGCAGCGCCGGCATTAAAAACATTTGCCACATCATTTATATTTTTTATACCTCCTCCAAAATCAATAATAAGATTGGTAGCGGCAGCTATGGCTTCCAACACTGCCAGGTTTACAATTTTTCCAGCTTTTGCCCCATCAAGATCTACAAGATGTACACGTTGTATACCTGCATCTGCAAACTGTTTGGCAACATCTACCGGGTTATCGTTGTAAATTTTTTGCTGCGCATAATCACCCCTGGTAAGGCGTACACATTTGCCGTTGATAATATCTATGGCAGGAATAATGGTCATGTTATCTGAATAAAATTTTTCAATATTGTTTCGCCAATACCACCAGATTTTTCCGGGTGAAACTGTACGGCATAAAAATTATTTTTTTCAAGTGCCGCACTGTACGGCAAAATATAATCAGTTATAGCAGTTGTTTCGTTACTAAGGGCTGCATAATAACTATGCACCGTATAAACAAATGCTTCATTCACCAAGCCATTAAACAAGACTGATTTGTACTCACCAATATTATTCCATCCAATTTGCGGCACCTTAAAATTACCTGGTGGAAATAATTTCACCTCGGTGTCAAAAATACCCAAACAACTTGTATCGCCTTCTTCTGAATGTTTGCACAATAATTGTAACCCAAGGCAAATACCCAATACAGGCTGCCGCAAAGAAACAATCAGTTTATCTAATTGCTTTTCCTGCAAATATTGCATAGCCGATTGAGCATGGCCTACACCAGGAAAAATCACTTTATCTGCCGCACGAATAACAGTTTCATCATCCGTAACTAAAGAATCAATACCAACACGCTGCAAAGCATATTGCACGCTTTGTACGTTCCCAGCATTGTATTTTATTATTGCTATCATACCCCTATCCCCTAAAGGGGGATTTGACTCCCCTGCTTTAAGGTTTTTTTAATTTAATTGTTTACTGTTATTATTCTATTTTACAACAACCCTTTGGTTGTTGGTAAAGCATTGTTATTGATATCCCTTTTTACGGCCATCTTTATTGCTTTGGCAAAAGCCTTAAATATCGCTTCTATTTTATGGTGCTCATTCTCTCCTTCCGCCTTAATATTTAAATTGCATTTAGCCGCATCGCTAAAAGATTTAAAGAAATGAAAAAACATTTCAGTGGGCATTTCGCCTATTTTTTCTCTTTTAAATCCGGCTTCCCATACTATCCAGTTACGGCCACCAAAATCAATGGCTACCTGCGCAAGGCAATCATCCATTGGCAATAAAAATCCATACCGTTCAATGCCCCGTTTATTTCCCAAAGCCTGTGCTATGGCTTCTCCCAAAGCAATGCCGGTATCTTCAATGCTATGGTGTTCATCAATATGCAAATCGCCTTTGCACTCAATGGACAAATCTATATTTCCATGTCTTGCCAACTGATCTAACATGTGATCAAAAAAAGAAAGCCCTGTATGGATTGCTGATTTTCCGCTTCCATCAAGATTTATTTCAACCGTAATTTTTGTTTCGTTGGTATTGCGCTGATGGATAATTTTTCGTGGCGGTAATTTCAGGTAATTATAAATAGTTTCCCAACTGGGGGTTTCTACCACGATTGTTTCTTTTTTTAAATCGTCAATGGTATCTTTTATTTCTGATGCACCCAATGTTGCATCTGTGTTTAACCATATCCCTTTGCACTGCAAGTTTTTTGCCAGCTGCATATCAGTGATCCGGTCGCCAATTACAAATGAATTGGATACATCATAAGCAGGGTTATTTAAATAGCGTGTAAGCATCCCCGTGGCAGGTTTACGGGTAGGCGCATTATCGGCTGGAAATGATTTATCTATAAACACTTCAGAAAAATGAATGGCTTCATTGGCAAGATTGGTCATTACAAAATTTTGTACAGGCCAAAAAGTAGCTTCGGGAAATGAAGCAGTTCCAAGACCATCCTGGTTGGTTACCATCACCAATTCATAATCCAGCTCCGTTGCTATCTTACGCATATAATAAAACATATCAGGATAAAACTCCAGTTTTGAAAAATCATCCAACTGGTAAGTTGGTGGTGCTTCCTTTATCAATGTACCATCACGGTCAATGAATAATACTTTTTTTGATTCAATGGCTGACATATTATAATTGATAGTTTTTAAATAAATTGAGTAGTTGTTTATTTTCTTCCGGGGTTCCTATGGTAATACGTAAACAGTTGTCGCAACCCGGATCTTTGCTCCTGTTTCTTACCACTATTTCATTTTCGGATAAATATGTATATAAATCTTTTGCATCTTTTACTTTCAATAAAAAAAAGTTAGCATCGCTTGGATAAACTTTCCTGACAAAACTAAAATTACTCATTTCAACAAGAAGCATTTTTTTTTGTAAAACGCATGCCTCTATCCATTCATTTACAAGCATAGTGTTTTGCAAAGCTTCCAATGCCAGTTGCTGGGAAGCCTCATTTATATTGTAAGGAGGCTTTATTTTATTGAAAAAGTCGATAATATCCATTGAAGCATAGCACAGTCCCAGCCTTAATGCAGCCAGCCCCCATGCTTTTGATAAGGTTTGCATTACTATTAAATTGGGATATTCTGTAAGCTCCTGTATAAATGTTTTTTGCTTGGAATAATTGATATATGCTTCGTCAATAATAACAATGCCACCAAAGTTATTTAATATCATTTCTATATCTTCCCTGGTCATATTATTTCCCGTAGGGTTGTTGGGGCTACAGATAAATATAAGTTTTGTATGGGCATCAATTGCATTCAGTATTCCTTGTACATCCAATTGAAAATTGCTGGCAAGATTAACTTTTTTTATGGCTACATCGTTGATATTGGCACTTACTTCATACATGCCATAAGTAGGCGGGCAAACAATTACATTGTCTTTTGAGGGATTACAAAAAATACGATATGCAAGGTCAATCACTTCGTCGCTGCCATTGCCAATAAATATATTCTCTGCTGGTACTCCCTTGATACGTGCCAATTGAAACTTTAACTGCCATTGCAAAGGATCGGGATAGCGGTTAAATTTTTCTGGCAGCGGTGAGCCGTATGCATTTTCGTTGGCATCCAAAAACACAGATGCCTTTCCTGTAAACTCGTTCCTTGCGGATGAATAGGGTTTTAATGTTTTGATATTATCCCTGATTAGTTTATTTAAATTGAACATATTTTTAAAAATAGATGTTAGGAAGAACTGTTTAGCATTTTTTGATAATGAAATCCAATAATATTATATCCTTCTTTTACCCAAAATTTTTGCGCCGCAGTATTTGATACATAACAATTCAACTCGGAAGCAATACAATTTTGTGAAATCGCATATTCATCTATCCATTTCATCAAAGCCTCGCCTACCCCAGCACCACGATATTCCGGATGAATAATTACATTATCCGGTTCAATATGTTTACCTACATAATATTTTGTCATAATCCAAAGGCCGGAAATACCAATCATTTTTTCTCCTTCAAAAATACCTACACACTTATAACCCTGGACAAACATTTCGGTTAACCTGTCTTCAAGGATATCTTCAGTGATTTTTTTATCCAGTAACAAAAGAAATGGAATGATATCTAATTTGTTTGTTTCATTTAGTAATTTAAAAGAAATCATATTGCTGATTTTTATTTTCTCTTCAAAATTTTTGCTATTTTTTTAACCGGATACTAACGGCATTCTTATGAGCATCCAGGCCTTCAGCGGCTGCCATCACTTCTACAGCGTTGCCAATATTTTCAATACCAGTTTCGCTTATCTGTTGAAATGTTATCTTCTTGACAAAACTATCCAGTGAAACACCGCTATAAGCTTTTGCATAGCCATTGGTAGGCAAAGTATGGTTGGTTCCCGAAGCATAATCACCTGCACTTTCTGGTGAATAATGACCCAGAAAAACACTTCCCGCATTGATTACTTTTTCTGCTAAATGCACAGCCTTATCTGAAGCAATAATTAAATGTTCAGGCGCATATTCGTTCAACAGATCAAAAGCATCATCCTCGCTTTCCACAGTTATGTATCTTGTGTTTTGCAGGGCTTTTAAGGCGATATCTTTTCTTGATATACCTTCCAGTTGGTTATCTATTTCCTCCATTACCTTTTCCACTATTTTTAATGAAGTGGCTAATAAAATAACCTGGCTGTCGGCGCCATGCTCGGCCTGGCTTAGCAAATCTGCGGCAACAAAACCTGGTTTAGCCGTTTCATCTGCAAATACTGCCACCTCACTAGGACCTGCCGGCATGTCGACAGCAACCCCACCTTTATTTACCAGTTGCTTGGCGCAGGTTACATATTGATTGCCTGGCCCAAATATTTTATATACCTGCGGTATTGTTTTAGTACCATAAGCCATCGCTCCAATAGCCTGCACCCCGCCGATTTTATAAATATTTGTAAGCCCGATTAATTGGGCCACGTATAAAATAACCGGGTTTATATTTCCCTGCTTGTCGGGAGGCGTGCACACAACAATTTCATTGCAACCAGCCAGCACAGCAGGTATACCCAGCATCAGCAAGGTAGAAAACAAAGGAGCTGTACCGCCGGGAATATATAACCCAACTTTTTGAATCGCTACTGATTTTCTCCAGCATAATACGCCAGGCATAGTCTCTATTTGCTTAACGGCTTCTTTCTGTGCGTAGTGAAATGTGGTGATATTATTTTTGGCCACTGCAATGGCAGCCTTTAAAGTATCATCAACCGAACTTACAGATTCAGTAATTTCCATGTCGCTTACTTTAAACTCTGCTAACTTAACTCCATCAAATTTTGCCGCATATTTTTTAATGGCCTCATCCCCATTTAACTGAACATCCAATAAAATTGATGCGACGGTATTTTCTAACTCCGTACCGTCAAATGCAGGCCGCTTTAAAATTTCAGGCCATTGTTCTTTCAATGGATTTATAAAGATGTTTTGCATAATAAATATTTAAACTCTGATAACCGAAAATAAAATTTACATCCTTCTTCAACATAGCGGTATAATTGCAGTATTACACGATCATCTTCTCAATTGGTAAAACAATAATTCCTTCGGCTCCAAACTCTTTTAATTTTTCTATTACTTCCCAAAAATCATTTTCATTTACCACACTTTGCACACTGCTCCAGCCTTCTTCCTGCAAGGGCACAATTGTAGGGCTTTTGATGCCAGGCAAAAGCCCGGCTATATTTTTTAACTGCTTATTGGGTGCATTTAGTAAAATATATTTATTGTTTTTGGCCGTTTTAACAGCGTTGATACGTAACAGCAGTTTATCAAGGATAGCCCTGTTTTCAGCACTTAATTTTTTATTGGCTGTTAACACAGCTTCTGATTGCAAAATAACTTCAACCTCTTTTAAACCATTGGTAAAAAGTGTACTGCCACTACTTACCAAATCACAGATCGCATCGGCCAAACCTATGCCTGGCGCTATTTCTACCGAGCCACTGATTTCGTGTATTTCTGCATCAATATTATTTTTGGTTAAATAATCCTGCAAAATAGTTGAATAAGTAGTTGCAATTTTTAATCCTTTTAAATCGCTCACACCCTTGTATTGCATTGCCTTTGGAACAGCAATGCTTAACCGGCATTTTCCAAAACCCAACCTGTACACCCTGTCAATATCTTTTGCCTTTTCCAGCAAAACATTTTCACCTACAATTCCAATATCAGCAACACCATCATATACATACTGTGGAATATCATCATCTCTTAAAAAATAAACTTCCAACGGAAAATTAAAAGCAGCGGCCTTTAATTGCTTATTCCCGTTGTTTAGTTCTATACCACACTCTTTTAAAAGCCTGATAGAATCTTCGTACAACCTTCCGGATTTTTGAACTGCAATTTTTAACATCGGTTAAATTTTATGTACTTTATTTTAAAATATTTTATCCTGAAAACAAAAAGGGCTTACTTTTTGAGTAAGCCCTTTTTTGAAAATATGTTTAACACATACCAATCAACATAGCTTACCCTGCGGTAAAGAATGATGATGATGTATGTGTGTAATTTGTTTCATTGCCATTGCAAAGTAAAGGCTGATAAATTATTTTTCCAAATAAAATTTAGAAGGGGGCGCATTTCGTTTGACCTCACCCAAACCCTCCTGATTATCGGGAGGGCTTTAAAACCTTTTGCAATAAAGGATTCCCCTATTTCAATTGAGTTTAAAAAATTGTATTGATAGCCATCGGGTTTGGCATTACCTTAGTTAGAACGGATTGATGCTAATACCCAATCCAGGGGAATTGGTATAGCAAATATGGCCATTATCAAACCCAACGCCAGCTGCAATATCTTCTGCCAGCAACAAAGGGCCATCCATATCTACAAAATCAACCAATGGAGCAAGCTGGGCAATGGCGGCCGTGCCAACAGAGGTTTCATTCATACAACCAATCATCACCTGGATGTTTAATGCCTTCGCTTTTTCAATCATTCTTCTGGCAGGGGTAATGCCGCTGCATTTGGTTAGTTTAATATTAATGCCATGAAAATACCCGGAACATTTTTCAACATCTGTTTCTGCAACACAACTCTCATCAGCAAAAAGCGGCAAGGGTGATGACTCGAATAATGTCTTCATTCCATCCCAATCATCTTTTGCCAAAGGTTGTTCAACCAGTTCAACTCCTAATTCTTTTAATAATGGGATTTTTTCAAGCGCCTCTTCTAATGTCCATCCGGCATTAGCATCTACCCTAAAAATGGCGTCCGTATGTTTTCTCAATTCCACTACCATTTCTATGTCGTTTTGTACCCCTACTTTTATTTTATAAATGGGCCAGGGCTTTTCTTTCATTTTAGCTACCATGTTTTCAATGGAATCAATACCAATAGTATAATCAGTTGTTGGGCTTTTAGCAATATCTAATCCCCATAAATTATGTAGCTGCTTCCCCTTTAATTTGCCATACAAATCCCATCCGGCCATGTCTAAAGCACATACTAAAAAGGGGTTTGCAGGAAATAAATGATGCAGGTAGTGCCAGTATCTTTCGGGATCAGAAAAGGCAAATTTTTCAATAAATACCCTTTTTCTTTCGAGGTCAGCTACCATCTTTTCAACAGGAATATTGTAATAACTAATGGCCGGGGCCTCTCCATACCCCTTTACGCCAAAGTATCCCAATTCCACAACAAATGTTGGCTGATGTGTTTTTGTTCCTTTAGAAATGGTAAACGGATATTTAAACAGGAGATTATACTCATTAAATTTTACTACCATTTTATGAAAATTGGTTTATCTAAGCTTAAATAAATTTCGTTGCTAATCAGCCAGCTTTACATTTTAAAAGATAGCTACTAAATCAAGAATAAAAGATCTACTTAATGGCGTAATCAATAACTTTTCGACTGCAGATAATTTCCCTTTACATTTACAGAAAAATAAAATAAATTTGTTAATGAAATTTTTTACACTAATTTTATATTCTTATTTACCTACAGAGTCACAATTCCTCCACAAAAACTTAGCTTATTTTAATTACAGGAATAATTAATTCAAAATACTTTATTCTCCTTTAAAATTTTGCCGCTTTCGACCCTTGATTTAACCATTGCCCCCAAATGTTAAACGATTTTTTAACAAACTAACTATGTTGGTTTTCAATCTGTTATTTGCTTGTACAAATGTAATATATTATAAACTTTAATACATTTATTATGAAAAAATCTTTACTTCTTTTTTTGTTAACCATAAGTGTTTATTTTTCACAGGCGCAGAGTGTAATTACTGGTGCTATTACTACCTCAGATCCAACATTTCACAGACCTGACCAGGGAGCTCCACCTACCACACTTTCACAAGATGGTACAAATGTTCATTACGATGTTATACCAGTGACTATAACTACTACGGGGCTAGTTACTTTTGTATGTACCGGCCCTGCAAACTTTGATACTTTTGGAATTTTATATGGTCCTGCTGGTTTTGATCCTGCAAATCCTTTATCAAATGCGCTTGTTGCAGATGATGATTCTGGACCAGGTGTTAATTTTGCCATTACTTATAATTTTACTGTACCGGGTGTTTACTATATTGTTGTTTGCCCTTTCAAAAACCCAAGCTTGGGTAGTTATTCTTTAACAAGTACCGAAGGGGGTGTATTACCGGTACGTTTAATTTCATTTACTGTAGAAAAAGCAAGTGGAGGTAAAAATTTATTGAAATGGGTTAGTGCTGGAGAAAGCAATATAGATAAATATCAAGTGCAACATAGCATTGATGGCAGTGGTTTTACTGATATTGCAGGTGCAATTATTGATGGACGAAATTTGCCAACTAATAGCTATTACAACTACACTGATAATGCTCCTTTTGAAAAATTGAATTTTTATCGTTTAAAAATAATTGAAAAAACAAATCTTATTTCCTACAGTACCATTGCCGTTGTAAATAATAATAAAAACAGGTCTTCCGCAAGTATTACTGTTTTCCCCAACCCTGCTGTTAATTATCTAAATATTCAAACAAAAGCCGGGCAAAAAGGAAAAGCAGATGTAATAATCAGTTCTGCAAGCGGTCAAATTGTTTACAGACGTGATTATGCCATTGGCAGTGAAAGCATTTTATATGTAGATGTTCAAAAATTAAGTGCGGGTAGTTATTTCGTAAAAATAAAAACACCGGATGGTGAAATAACAAATTTGCCTTTTATTAAACACTGATTTTAAAATAGTTACTATAATAAAAATGCCCCGAAAATGTCGGGGCATTTTTATTTAATTTTCTCTTTAACTTATCTTCCACTTAACAATACATCATTTTTAAATTCTTCATTAAATAACTTTTCTTTTATCAGGTTTTCCAATGTAATGTGCATTCTGTAGTTCCAGTAATGTTTAGAATCTGCAGGTATATTTATGCGTTCATCATTGGGGTTAGTCCTGCGCAATATTTTACTGCTACCTAAAATATCCTGCAACTGAAAAATACACCAAATAGCCGGAGAGTATAAATGTTGTAAAACGATTTCCTTATTGATATAAGGTTCGCAATAAAATGGCGCTGCACCATAATGTCCCAGCATATTATTATAGAACCGTTGTGTTTTAGCTGGGTCTTCTTCCCACCAGCCACGTATCGTACTCATATCGTGTGTAGATGGTGTTACCACGCTTAAGTATGGTGCATCATTGGGGTGAAAGAAAACATCTGTATTCTTTTTTGGCATCCTTTGTATCTCCAGGCTTAACATGCCTAATTGCCGCATTACATCCGGCACACAATCGGGCACCATACCAAGGTCTTCGCCACAAACCAGCATTTCGGTACTGCGCTTTAATTCAGGTAATTTACGCATGGCTTCTATTCTCCAAAAATCATCCTGTCTGCGAAAGAAATAATTAATGTAAAGATCTTTTAATTTCTGTTTGTTATAATCATCAAGATTCCTGAAAGAGGAGGTTGCATCCATGCCAATCCGAAAATGGAACTGCTGCATCTGTGACCCTTCTTCTTCAATTAAAATTACATTGCTTATCAAATCAAAAAGCCCTTGCTTTATATATTGCCCGACTTCTGTTTTCGGCTGCTGGTTAAAATAATTTTCAACTTTTCGTTGCGTATCAAATGCTGGCTTCAATTCAAATAAACCATCAACAGGGTCTAAAAATTTTTCTTTTACAAAATTTACCTGGTGGCCCAACCTTTCCTGCAATATTGTTTCTGTAATATATGGTTTACAATAACGATGGTACTGAAATGAAATATTGTTTTGAAACAGTTCATTGATGCGAACCGGAATTGCCGGTACAAAATGACCAAGTATTCCTTCTACAGCATCTAAAGGAATACTCCATATTCTAAAAAAACCCAGTATATGATCAATGCGAAAAACATCAAAGTATTCACTCATTTGCTCAAAGCGCTGACGCCACCATCCAAAATCATCTTCCTGCATTTTTTTCCAGTTGTAGGTAGGAAAACCCCAATTTTGCCCCTTTACTGCAAAATCATCGGGTGGTGCACCAGCCTGTGCATTCATATTGTATAAGCCAGGCGCCATCCATGCATCGCAACTGTAGCGATAAATACCAATGGGTAAATCGCCTTTTACAACTATGCCATTTTTATGTGCGTAAGTTGTAGCTGCTTTTAATTGCAGGTGCAAATGATATTGAATAAAATAATGAAGGGCAATGCCATCATAATGCGGCTGTTCTGGTGATGCAAGATCTTGTACCGCTTCTTCATCATATACATTATGGGAAGGCCATTTATTATAATCAGCAGTTTTGTATAAATCCCTTAAATAACAAAATACAGCATATGGCACAAGCCACTCACGGTTTAAATCGAAAAATTCAAAATATTTTATATCGGTTTTAAATTCTTCCTTTTGCAGATCGTATATTTTTTTTATTGTATCAAACTTGTACTGCATTACCTGTTCATAATCCACTTCCGCCAACGCATTCAGTTCTTTTTGCTTTGATTTTAATAATTTTATCTGGGCACTATTTTTACTGCCTGCAACTTTTTCAAGATTTAAAAATAGGGGGTGCAAACCAAATGCAGAGATGGCTGCATAGGGATAAGAATCTACCCTTGTATGGGTTGCAGTGGTATCATTTACCGGTAATAATTGAATCAACTTCAGGCCAGTTTCTTTTGCCCAGTCGACCAATAATTTAATATCAGTAAATTCGCCCGTACCAAAACTGTTTTGGCTTCGTAAACTAAATACCGGGATAGCAACACCTGCCCCCTTCCACTCAGTAGAAGAGACCCTTACAAAACCATCATGAAGAATAGTGAATTTTCCTATACCATTATCGCCTGGCAAAAGGCGGTTTTCACCAGTTTCAAAACGCAGAAATTTATTTTGCTCCACATCATAAATACCATACTTATAGGTTAACGGAAAAGCGTCGTTTGAAAGATTGATTTTTATGCCCCACCACTCCCCCTGTTTTGCAAGTAATAATGGATTTATAATATCCCAATTACCCAATGCCTTTCCACTTCCTGTAATGCACAATATTTCATTTTCTTTTAATAAAGGGTATTTTACTTTAAATTCATGTGTAGCGGTTTTATCCGCAGGAGTTTTTTTTGGATTGGGTTTTATCTTTAATAAAACATCTTTGAAAGGTTTTGTATAGAAGGCATTTTCAATGGTACCGGCATGGTTCCAGGTATCAATTATAGTTATCTCCGTAATATCTTTTATCTTAAAATCAATGCTTTTGTCATCCCTTCCTTCAATAATTTCATTGCTGCCAGTATCTTTTAATATATAACGGTACTCAATATTATCAATATCGCCAACCGGTATTTCCACCTGGCAGTAGCAGAACTGATCATTTAAATATTGAAGTGGAATGGCTTTATTGATAGCGTCATTTCCCAATGCATCGCAATTGCCTGAAACAAAAATTGTTTGTCCAAAAATGGTTTTAAACCGCAAGTAAAAGTTAAAGATCATTTGTAAGGCATGTTAATGAGCAGCAATATAAAACCTTTGCTGCATAAAGTAAAAATTACAAAATAAAAAAGAAAAGTCAACTATTGTTTAGCCAATTTTTTAATAACAGCAAGAAGGATTTTATTTAAAAAATAAAATTGAAACCATTCTGTAAACCTAATTTGTTGGTTTTGCCTTATTTTTGCCAAAAAAGATATTATAAATGGAAACAACTAAAAAATATACCGCTCTTTACTGGATTTTATTTTTATTGTCATTAGTGGTTCTTGTAGTAACCTATTCCTATGCCGGTGGTTATGCATCAATGGTACTACCTTTTAACTTTACTTTTATGGTAAAGGCATTAGACCTTATGTGATTTTATTTTTTTTATTTAAGGCTTTTGATTATGGCTGAAAATTCTGCAGCCACTAAAGAAGCACCCCCTACAAGCCCCCCGTCTACATCAGGCTGGCCAAATATTTCTTTTGCATTTGCCGCTTTTACACTGCCGCCATACAAAATAGATATACTGTCTGCTGTTTCGTTTCCATATTTACTTGCTAAAACACTGCGTATGTATGCATGTATTTCCTGAGCCTGTGCGCTGGTAGCTGTTTTGCCTGTACCTATTGCCCAGATTGGCTCATAGGCAATTACAAAGCCAAATAACTGTTCAGCAGTTAAATGAAAAAGGCTTTCTTTTATTTGCTTTTCTACAAAAGTATTTTGAGTACCTGCTTCTCTTATTTCCAAAGCTTCCCCACAGCAAAAAATTGGCTTTAAGCCATATTCAATACAGATGTTTATTTTTTCTGCCAGTACTTCATTGGTTTCATTAAAATATTCCCTTCGTTCACTATGGCCTAAAATAACATAATCTACAGCAATACTTTTTAATATCTCTGCACTTACTTCGCCGGTAAAAGCGCCCGATATTTTGTTGTAACAATTTTGTGCGGCCACAAAAACGTGCTGTTTGCCCGCCAGCATATTTTTTATATTTACCAGGTAAGGAAAAGGAACCGCAAAAACTGCCTGTTGATTTTCATTTAGCCCAGTTGTAGCTTTTAATAATTCTTCAACCAATATTTCGCCCTGTTGAAGTGTCAGGTTCATTTTCCAGTTTGCCGCGGCAATTTGTTTTCTCATTTTTATATTTTTTATTGATTGTAAAGTTGCTTTAAAATTTTCTTTTCCTGTTCAGAAATAATTTCTCCCTTTAATTTTTTCCAATTTATAATATCCTGTATAGCTTTTTCAAAAATATATCTTTCTTTACCCCATGTAAAATCATTTACAAATTTGGGAGGAAAACTATCTCCAAATATATTACAACAAATCCCTACAACAGTTCCTGTATTAAAAGCAGTATTTATTGCAGCCCTGCTGTAATCGCCCATTAGCAGACCACACTTTAACCCTATTTCAATATAGACCTTGCTTTTATTGTCCCAAACCCTTACCCCGCCTGCTGTATTTTTTATATTGGATGTGGTGGTGCCTCCGCCTAAATTACACCATTCCCCAATTACACTATCTCCTAAATATCCATCATGCGCTTTATTGCTATGGGCAAACATGACCGAATTTTTTATTTCTCCACCCGCTACACAATATGGCCCAACGGTAGTAGCCCCATATATTTTACTACCCATCTTAAGTGTTGCTCCTTCACCCAGGCAAAAGGGGCCACGTATTATGCAGCCTTCCATTACCTCGGCATTTCTGCCAATATATACCGGCCCGGTAGCTGCATTTATTATGCTGTGTTCAACTTTTGCTCCTTCTTCAATAAAAATATTTTCGGGTGATATTGCTTTATTTGTGCTGGACAAGGGCTGAGACTTTCTTCCATCAGTTATCAATTCAACATCCTTTTTTATTGCCCAAGCATTTAATAAAAAAATATCCCAAGGATGATTGATTGATTTTATGTTCTCATCATCTGCCAATAAATTACCTGCTTTTATTGAAGCTAATATTGCATCGATATTTTCAATTGAAGGAAGAATATTTGCGGGGACTGTTACAATATTTTCATCTATATGACTATTTTTTCGGGCATTAAGTAAAGCCCATTTTTCCCTGATGGTTAAAATGCCTATCCGAATATCAGCCACATGCCTTGTTGCGGTAAAGGGATAGAGCTGTTCCCTGCTAAGGCTGTCATCTAAAATAATTGTCATCGCATCTAAATTACAAATCAAAAAAGTATTAGCCCAATCTTTATAGCATAAAAACAAAAATCCCTCCGGAAAACCGAAGGGATATACAATATAGCCATGAAACAAAGCTTAGTAAACAACTACTAATTCGCTTTCTTTTCGTAACGTTTTTTAAATTTATCAATACGTCCCGCAGTATCAACCAATACATTTTTACCGGTATAAAACGGGTGAGATGTATTTGATATTTCTAATTTAATTACAGGGTAGTCTTTACCATCTTCATGCTTAATAGTTTCGCTGGAGTTGGCAGTAGAACGGCTTAAAAAAGTAGTTCCATTACTCATGTCCTTAAAAACAACATAACGGTAATTTTTGGGATGCAAATCTTTTTTCATAATTATAAAAGTTTGTGCATGGATTTTGCCATGCGATTTTTAAAGAATGCAAAAGTAGGGCAAAAAACTTAAAAAAACAGCTTAACTAAGAAATTTGGTAGTAATTAATAGTGCTTTGATGAGTGTGGTAGTATATCTACTAACTTTTCATATTGGTTTGCTGTAAAGCAATACCAACATTCCAGCTTTTAGATGCCTGTATTACTTCCTGTAAATCGTCTATCTTTTTTCCTGTAATACGGATAATATCATCCATAATAGCCGCCTGTACTTTAAGCCCGCTGTCTTTTATCAATTTTACAATTTTTTTAGCGTCTTCCTGTTTAATGCCATTTCTTACGGGTACTTCCTGCTTTACAATTTTTCCGCTTTGGTGCGGCTCTTTACTTAAATCATATACTTCTGCAGCAAGGCCCTGTTTCATGCTCCTGCTAATCAGCACATCAACAATCTGGCTTAGCTTCATTTCACTATCGGCTTCAAGATTTACTTTAAAATCTTTTTTATTTAATTCAATCAATACATGGCTCCCCTTAAAATCGAACCTGTTGGTGATTTCTTTGCTAACAATATTGATGGCATTGTCTAATGTTTGAAGGTCAACCTTACTTGCAAAATCAAATGATGGCATAATGGTAATTTTAAAATATTGTAATGAATTGTAAAATTAGGGCTTTTATTTTTTAAACCTAACCTCAATTGCTGTTGCCTACAATTCAAATTTTCAAAGCATCAAGTGGTTATTTATTATCGCCGTTTAGGCGTTGAGACGTTTTTATTTTTTGCAGGTACAACGTTTAAACGAGATTATTTATTCCCCATAAATAAACAATGACATCCGATAGTCATCATATTTTAAATGGATTACTTGAGTTAGGTTTATGTATTTTTTTGCCTTAAATATAGTTTCAAAAGCAGGTAAGGATGCTGAAATGCTAGCAGTATTTTATACTGAAGGATACAGTTTATCGTTATGGCATCTTTATAACAGTAATAACTTTTTGAAGCGATTTATTTTGTAACCTTAAAAAATATACACCAGATGGTAAGCCATCGTTGTAAACATCGATATTATATGTACCGGCTGCATAATTTTTATTTGTAATTATTTTTACTACTTGTCCCAGTCCATCAATTTGCTGAATGATGGTGTTGCCACCTGTTGTAGAAAACTGTATAGTGGCACTTGTACTGTATGGGTTTGGGCTCATTTTTAAAACAAGGTTGTTTGAATTTTCATTGCTGGTATCAATGTCTTCCGGCAAGCCACAGGGGCCTCCCTGTATCAAAGGCAGGGCCTGGTAATTTTTTAATAAAATAGTATCTAATAATGGTTGCTTAACACAAAACCATTGCTGTAACACAGAAGCATACACGCTTCTGAAATCGTATTGAAAGGGAATATTATTTACAACCTGAACATCGGCAGGTATATCAGGACTATTGCCTAAAATACCATTTTTTACATGCTTGCCAAACATTATAACAGGCGCTGCAGCGCCATGGTCTGTGCCAAGGCTTGCGTTGGATTTAATGCGCCTGCCGAATTCTGAGAAAGTCATACCAAGCACCCTGTCTTCCAATTGCATTAACTCAATATCTTTTTGAAAAGCATCGATAGCTGCAGATACATTTTTCATTAAAGTAGCATGTTTACCTGTAGTAGTATCGCTTGCGTTCACCTGTCTTTTATGGGTATCAAATTCGCCAATAGTTACGGTATATACCCTTGTCTTTAATCCTCCTTTTATTAATCTTGCCACAATCTTTAACTGGTCTGCAAGATTGTTTTCTATTGGGTATGCCCCCAATGTGCTGCTGCTTTGGTAAGCATTGCGGATAATATCTGAATATATTTTTGTTTTATCTGTAATTACCCTTAAAAATTTTAATTCTTTATTTGCAGGTGCCGAGTTTAACGGATAATCAGTAAATGGATTTTCAAAAGTATATACTTTTTCAGGGTCTGTAATAGAAAGCCCCATAGAATAAATATTGCCTTGCACATCTAAAGTTGGCGCAGTGCTGATTTGTATGGCCAGCGGATCAGGCATGTTTGAATTAGGAAAGGCTTCCGGGTAACCTGTAAATTCTTCTTCCAGGTACCTGCCCATCCACCCCGTTTTAACCCTGTTTGCCCTTACAGTAGTGGTATCGCCACTTGCCCAGATATCCCTTGATTGAAAATGAGAAAAATTTGGTTTATCATATCCTACAGACTGAATCACATTCATCTTTCCATTATTGTACATCTTTTGTAATTCCGTCATTGCAGGATGAAGCCCGGATTTATCTGTACCGGCCAGTCGCAGCACTTTACTTTGTGGTATGGCCACATTTGTACGGGCATTATAATATCCAGAGTATACATCCAGCGGCACCACCATATTTAAACCATCATTACCACCTTTTAACTGCACCAAAACCAACACATGGTCTGTATTATTGGTGGTTTCGCCCAACATCATCGCCAATTCGCTGTGTGTTGCACCAAATGCAGTAAATGAAAATCCATTTAACAAAGCAGGCAAACCTACTGCTGCCGGTATTGATCCCGATAAAAATTTTCTTCTGTTCATGATATTGGTTTTAAATAGGTTTTTAAGAAATTAACACAAATGAAACTCCGGCAGGTTCATAATGAATGTAAACATGCCATCTAATGCGGGATTTATTACAGCTGCATTATTTGAATTCCAGGCATTTGTCCATACACTATTTACAGTTGTATTATTTAATAAAAATCTTGTCTTTACATAGTCTCTTGATGTTGCTGATAATGGGTACCGTAGTAATAAAGTAGTAATATCGAGGACCAGTTGATCCGGGTCAGAAGGGTTGGTCGAATATTGAGCGAATGCTTTTGTATTGATGAGCTTATCTTTTACGAGATTATTGGTAAAATCTGCATAACGTGGCAACGAATTACTGTTTACCCATAATTCATAATTCATGGGGTCCTGGGTATACGCCGCATATCCGGATACATCAGGTGGCTGAAATAATTCCTGTTGCATATCCGCCGCATTTTCATAAACTGCATTAAAAAGCGGATATCCGTTAACGTAATCTGTATACTCCGGAAATGGCACGCTAAATTCTCTTAAAGTGCCTACCAGCAAGTCGAACGGGCCTTTTATATAACAAGCCTGGTTGATAGTATCAAAAAAGTGTTCGCTTTTAAACAATGCATCGAGCACTGGTTTTATTTCAAAATTGTTATTCTTTAAAATAGTTGCCAATGGTGTAATCACATTTGCTTCAACACTATCATCAATATCGTAGTATACAAACCATTTATAAATTTTACGACAAATAAACCTGGCTGATTCTGTAGTTGCAAAAATCATATTTACCAGCGCATCCAGTTCTGCAATGCCATCACTGCTGCCACTTATAACAGTATTATTATAAAACGCAGAGAACGATTTAGAACTTGTATCATGGGCATCCGCATCAAACCAGGTTGAAACGGAAGGGTCGGTTTTAAAGCGCCATCCGGTTAATACTTTTGCAGCAGCTATTACATCATTTTCGGTAAAGTTGCTGTCTGACCCTCTTCCAATAGTAAACAGTTCCTGTAACTCCCTGGCAAAGTTTTCGTCTGGTGCCTGCCGGGCATTGAGAAAACCATTTAAATGTATCAGCATTGCCGGATCAATAGTTACTTCCCTTGTAAGGCTTTTTATATTGCCCAAATAATTATCCCGTAATAATTTATGATGTTTGTATAATATCTGGGAGTTGTTAACTTCTTCTTTTTGAACAGAAAAATGATGATGCCAAAACAACACCATTTTTTCCTGGATACCGCGTTGCTGTTTGATAATAAGGCCCGCCCACCATCTCTGTAAACTATAAATACGGTAAGTATTTATTATTCCCCTTATCTGGCTAACACTGGCCATGTTAGGGTCGTTTACCCATGTAGCTCCTTTTGCAACACCCATATCATCAAAAAATACACCCGCATTATCTTCTATCAAACCATAATCACGTAATGGCGGAGACGGGGAATAGGTATTATTTAATAATTCGTCTACAGATTCATTCAATGTTTTTGAAAGAAAATAATCAATGTCTTCTTTTTTTGCACCAAACATTGTTCTTTTTAAAAGATGTGCTACTTCATTCTTTGTCCAGTTGCCGGTATAATTGCTCAATCCGGATGTTGGAGGAAAGGCGGAATATTTTTTTGCAGGAGTTTCTGCCTGCCTGTTTTTAATAGCTGTTTTAAAAAAATCTTTTCTATCCATAACTTTTATTTAACCGTATATACTGCTAACGGATTAATGTAACAGTTCCTTTTTGCTGATGCTGTTTGTTTTGCAGGTCAGGGTAAGTAATTATATAAACGTAAACACCTAGAGGCTGAGGGCTTCCGCTAAAAGTTCCGTTCCACCTGGCTTTTAATGATGAGCTTGTGTATATCAATTGCCCGAAGCGGTTAAATATCTGCATTAAATATCCGTCGGGTACTTTTCCGGAAGGGCCAAAAAAATCATTAAGGCCATCATTGTTAGGAGTAAACGCATTGGGCGTCATTACTACAGCGTCGTTTAAAACTATTACGGTAAAATAGTCAGTTATTAAACATCCATTGGATAACGAACTGGTAATGGTATATTTTGTTGAAACTGCCGGTGTTGCTACGGGGCTGGCACAAGCGAAACAGCTAAGTGTCGGGTCTTTGTCCCATAGGGGCTGTCCGTTACCGTTATATGGCAGTGTAATACTTTGGCCAGCAAAAATAGTATCCTGTTTTTTAATATTAGTCAATGGCCCGCTTATTATCACAGGCTTATATGTAACCAGCATCGAGTCAAAACCACAAACATCTTTTAAAGTATCAGTAAAAGCAACAAAACTATTGATATTGCAAACAGTGGTATCCTGGTTTTTTGTCAAAGGATTTTTTAATTTAATAATGCCGAAATCTGCATCATTAAATACATTATTAAAGTCTCCGTCACCCGATTCTGAATCGCCGGCGAGATAATATTCATCAGGGAAAGGCTTGTGAATAATACAATGCAAATTATCAGCCTTTGAACCTCCATAGCTTTTTTGCCATAACATAGTTCCTTTACTATCTAACTTCACTAACCAATAATCGCCATCTCCTTTTGCACCGGTAACATCACCATTATCAGAATAAGAAACGCCGCCTGCCAGGTAACCACCATCACTGTCTGCAATAATTGTATTTGCATAGTCTGCATCCGAACCTCCCAGCACTTTTTGCCAATTTAATGTTCCATTCTGACTGATATTAATTATCCAGTAGTCCTGGCTACCCTTAGCGCCACTTACATCACCATCATTACTGGTGGTATATCCGCCAAGTGTTAATGTTTCATCTACTCCTTTACAAAAAGAATAGGCAACATCGTTTTGAGAACCGCCATAAATTTTACTAAAAATTTTGTTGCCATTTGCATCAAGGGAAAGCAACCATACATCGTAATTTTTTTGGTTTGGAGGAATATCACCGTCTATAGAATTTGCATAACCTACAGCAAATATTTTTCCATTGATGATTTCAACATCAAGTAATTCATCATTTTTGCTTCCTCCAAAACATTTACTCCACTCTATAGCACCGGCTGAAGATAATTTCATCAATACCCCATCTGTGTAAGTTCCGGTACTATGATTTCCTTTTATATCACCATCATTGGATGAGGATGTGGCAGCAATTAAATAACCACCATCACCGGTAATACAAATCCAATATCAAGCCCATTACCTCCGTATCTTTTTTGCCATTCTACATTTCCGTTTGCAGATAATTTAAGCACCCATATATCTTTTGTACCTCCATAACCTGCTACCACACCACCATCTGTTGAATTGGTTTCTGCCAGTACAATAAAACCACCATCAGCAGTTTGTTCAATATCCCTGGCACTTTCGTAGCCTGTGCCGCCCATTGATTTTTGCCATTCAATTATACCGCAACTGCTTAGCTTCACTATCCACATATCCCAATAGTCCCTTTCAGGATATTTACCAACCTGCCCATCTTTTGAAGACGTATACCCGGCAGCGATAGTACCGCCATCTGTAGTGAATTTTATAGTGAAAGGGATGTCAGTGGAAGAGCCCCCATAATGTGTTGACCAATTAAGTTTTGGCAACTGTGCCCATGCAGTATGACTGAATAAAAAAAAAGCACAGCCTAGTATGTATTTATTTTTTAGCACAGGATGAGTTTTCATAAAATATAACTCATTAACTATGCAAGTATTATGCTAAACTTAATATTGTTGAAAAAAAAAGTAAATTCACCTTAATTATTTTTTTATAGGAATATATACTATAGGGATTATACGATTTTGCAGATAGATTTTTTAAAAAAATTTATACTAAATGCCCATAATACAATGAGCAGCCCGTTGAGCTGCTCATTGTATTTCTATAATATTTTTTAATAGCGAAAGTGAAAAAGGGTTGGGCTAAAAAATTTATTGAGACTTGGCGTATTTTAATTTTGCAAAAATGATAAGTATAACACCTGCAAGTATCAGAAATAAAGCTATTATTTCTGCCTGGCTAAGTTGTAAACCTATAACAGTATATAAATGATTTACCCGTATTTTTTCAATAAAAAAACGTTCAAACCCATTTAAAACCAGGTAGGTACCAAACATAACACCGGGAACCAGTATTCGTTTTCTATAGGCCCATAGAATTAAAAAAAGCAAAGTGCATAAAACTGTTTCATAAAAAGCAGTTGGAAAAACAGGTTGAGGCAGTGCACGGCAATGCTCATCAGTGCATCCCGGTATTTTCTTTCCATCTACATTTACATTCATCGGGTATGAATAAGCAATCATCCATTTGGGTAAAAAGGATGGCCCCTTTAATGATTTATGAGGCACCGCATCAAGACTTGCGAAAGTACGTGCGGCTGGTATGAAGGTGTATACATTACCACTATCCAGCATTCGTCTTTGTAAATGATAGGTTGAATATTTTTGTAGCTGTTGATTAAATTCGCCTTCTTTACATTCCCTCACTTCGCCATATTCATCGCTTAAGTAAGCGCTATTATAAATACCCCAATCTCCATCGCCTGCAACCTGGCAACCAATACGGCCCACTGCGTATGCAATCATTAAAGCAGGTGCAGCCGCATCGGTTAAATGAACAAGCTTTATACCTTTTTTATAAGCGAACCAGCAAATAGCAATAGTTGCCAAAATTAAACCGCCGTAAAATGTTAATCCACCACCAGAAAATATGGTACCAATCGGATCACTGATAAGCTCATCCATATTTTCGGCTGCATCAAATAATTTTGCACCCAAAATACCAAATATTAAACCCAGAACAATAATGTCCCCTACCCTATCATGGGGCCAAATTCTTACACTTCTTTGCTCAGGTACTTTTAGTTTTTGTTTATTTTTTTCCCTCCATTTTAAAGCAATCAATATGCAGCCTAAAATTACACCTGCCAACATATTTCCATCCCTTGAAAAAATATATGCCTGCGCAGTAATATCTTCGGGCTTATTTAGCAACAATCCAAATAACTTATACCCAAATACAAAACCAGTAATAAAATTTACAAAAAGATCCAGGAAACTTGCAGGTGTTCCTACTGTAATAGCTTCTTCTCTTGGTAATAAAAGCCCTTGCTTTTCTTTACGTCTTAATTCGCTTGATAAAACAACTGCAGCAGATATAAAGCCCAATGCTACCATCAATCCAAAGGTGTTTAAAAGGTAAAGAGGTTTCCACTCCACACCAAACCAGTCTTTAAAAACATAATATAAATTGGGATACATGCTGTATAAAATTAAGGGCTGCAAGATATTCAATTATTCATTGCAGCGACTAATACTATGGTAAATAAAAATCCCGAAGCGTTATGCTTCGGGATTAAATAAAATTTCAATAAATTATTTAGTTACAATACTGATCAAAAGCGCCAATCAAATTCTCTGCAATCATTTGTGCACTTCTACCTTCAATATTATGCCTTTCAATAAAATGAACCAACTGGCCATTTTTAAATAGAGCAATAGCGGGCGAAGATGGAGGATAAGGCAATAAATGTTCCCTTATTTTTTTTACTGCATCTACATCAAAACCAGCAAAGCTTGTTGCTAAATTATCGGGCTTTTTTGCACTATTGTGAACGGCCATTAAAACGCCTGGCCTTGCAGTACCTGCACTGCATCCACAAACAGAATTGATCATTACAAGTGTAGTTCCTGCATCAGCTAATTTATTATCTACATCTGTAGCAGTTAACATTTCAACAAAACCATTTTCTGTTAACTCTTCCTTCATTGGTATTACTATTTCTTCCGGATACATATTTTTATAATTTTTAGAATGCAAATTTACAAGCTTAGTTTCAATTAACATCGATGGTTATCAATATGTTTAAAAATAGCGGGTAGCAGATTAATGACACTTGGTCGCTATAATTATAATTAACATGCCGAAATGTCGTACTCATTTTAAATAGTGAGACAAATTTTACTTAAAAAAGGTTTGGAATATATTTTGAGTAGCTAGTAAAAAACAAAAAATTTAAACATAAAAATATAAATCTATGACATTCGTAAAAGTAAACAACCAGGCAACAAAAAATTTTGATGGTTTTATGAAGGACATTTTTAATGAAATACCCGCCTCGTTTGGTAAAACATTCAGGGAAAATGTATTTGGCTTTCCTCCTGTAAATATCAGTGAGAGCAATAATGCCTATCATTTGGAAGTGGCCGCCCCGGGTTTGGAAAAAACAGATTTTACCATAAAATTAGACGGTACTTTATTAACCATTGGTGCAACAAAAAAAGAAGAAGTAAAAGATGAAACCTCAAAGAGCATCAGAAAAGAATTTAGTAGTAAAGCATTTAACAGAAGCTTTACGTTAGATGAAAAGATTGATGCCGCTAATATTGTTGCCAGGTACGAAAACGGTATTTTAAAAGTTGACCTTCCAAAAAAGGAAGAAACAAAAAGAGCCAGCAAAGAAATTAAAATACAATAATATTTAAATAAGCATAAGTTGGTTTTGGTTAAGAAGGCTATTTCGGTAAAACGGGATAGCCTAATTTTTTGTGCATTATCTTTATTTTTTGTTTTAATTTTACGGTCTATATCTCTAAAAACTAAAAATGATTAAAAGAAAGATTTTCTATTTCCTTATTTTCTTGATTACACCGATTGCCCTGATTTCTCAAATAAAGCCTGATTCTATTGTTACTATATTTAATCAAAAGGATATTAATATGTATGGTTCTACAGATACCATATTACGTATAAAAAATTTAAATCCTTATTTTAACATTCATGTAGATTCTACATTAAATTATCCTTTTCTAATCAATAAGGACCTTGCAAAATATTATTGGTTTTTAAAAAATTCCCCTGTCGGCTTAAAAATTAATAAAGATAATGGGCTGCTTAGTTTTAAGGCAGAAAAATCATTTTTTCTTTCCGGAAGGTTAAAATATGATTATGAATATAAGGTAGAGTTAAGTGTACAAAATCTTGACAATCCAAATGAAAGGCTGGATACCAGTTTCAGGCTTCTTTTTTATAATACAGAAATTGTTCCATCAAAAGTAAAACCCACTGTAACCAAAACTTTATTTATTGATGAAGGTGATACGGTAAGTTTTAAGTTACAGTGCGATGACGGTAATTTTCCCATAGAGGGAATTACTTACTATAGCAACTACTCTGTAAAATCATTAACACCTGTAACCAAATGTAATGATGATTTTACCTGGTATGCATCTTTTGATTTTGTAAAACCAACAGATAAAGACAAACAAAGAAAATTAGAGTTATATTTTATAGGCACTGATAAATTTAATAATAAAGACTCTGCTATAATTAATATTGTAGTAAATGAAAGTATTAATTATCCCCTACAGGTAAAGGAATTTGATAAACTGCAAATTGAAATTAAAAATTATATACTTCAGTTGAAAAGTAGTTTTATGCTGGTTGATAAAAAAATAAAAAAAACCAAAGGAACCAGAACCGGATTTGATATTGCCTCTGCATCAACGGCGCTTAGTGGTACAGTTTTATTAGCCATGCCGGGTGATGGCCTGCACACAGCCGGCACAATATTACCAAGTGTCGGTGTGGCATTGGTTCCTGTTAAAGAAGCAGCTGCCCCAACCAGTAGTGCAGATCAAAATACGGCAACATTAATACGAAGCAGCATTAAAAGGCTTGAATACCAGATGGCGGATAATACACTTGTTGGAGAAAAAGACCCGGATATCTTAAATAAATCAAGAAAACTAAAAGAAGAATTAAAGCAAACCCAAATTCAACTGATAGATATTCCGATTGCTGAAAGTAATGCTACCAATAAAGAAGTGGATGATTATTTCAACAACCCTAAAGTGAATAAAAAATACCAGGTAAAACAAAATAAATAATATCCCTCATTATAACAATAGCAGGTTTGCTACAGCTAACTTCTACTGCATTTTACATAAGAGATTAAATGTATCCCAGAATTTTAAGCATACTTTGTGCTGTCTGTTCTTTTGCATACACCCAATCAATCAGCTTACCATTTTTATCTTGCCCCACAATAATATGTTTAGGAGAGGGTATCAGGCAGTGTTTTATTCCACCATACCCGCTTATCTGATCCTGGTAAGCTCCTGTATGAAAAAAACCAACATACAGTGGTTCGCCGCCAGCTGTCAGTTTGGGTAAAAACACTTCATTAATATGCTCTTCAGAGTCATAATAATCATGGCTATCGCAGGTAATACCGCCTAAGGTTACACGCTGGTATTCGTCTTTCCATTTATTAATGGGGAGCATCAGGAATTTTTCGCCAATGCCCCAGGTATCGGGTAAAGTAGTTATAAAAGAAGAATCAATCATGTACCATATCTCACGGTCATTTTGCATCTTTTCACCAATCACACTATAAATATGCGCCATGCTTTCTCCTACAGTGTAGCTGCCAAATTCTGTAAAAATATTAGGCATCTGCACTTTATTTCTTTTACAGGCTACTTTTATATTACGCACAATTTCATTGATCATGAACTGGTAATCGTATTCAAAACCCAAAGAATGTTTTATGGGAAACCCGCCACCAATATTGATAGAATCTAATTCAGGACAGATTTTTTTTAACTGGCAATACAGGTTAATTACTTTATTTAATTCACTCCAATAATAAATATCATCCTTTATACCTTTATTTAAAAAGATATGAAGCATTTTTAACTGAAACTTATGTTCAAATCCTTCTATTTCATCTACATAAAATTCCAGGATATCTTTAGCCCTCATTCCAAGTCGTGAAGTGTAGAAAGGAAAATTTGGTTCTTCTTCTGCAGCTACCCTTATACCAACTTTAAAGGGTGTTTTTACCGATTTATAGGCTTTTAATTCTTCTTTATTATCAAGAATAGGGATAACATTTTTAAAGCCGGTATTTAATAAACGGGATATACGGCTTGTATACGATTTTTGTTTGTAGCCATTACAGATTATATATGTATCCTTGGATATTTTTTTCTTTTCGTATAATTTATTTACAATTTCTATATCGTATGCATAAGAAGTTTCCAGGTGGATATCATTTTTTAGTGCTTCTTCTATAATAAATGAAAAATGAGAACTTTTTGTGCAATAACAATAATTATACTTACCCTCGTATTTGTGCTTTTTAAAAGCAATGGCAAACATGTCTTTGGCTTTTTTTATCTGCATGCCAATTTTTGGTAAATAGGTAAGCTTTAATGGCGTGCCGTATTTATCAATCAGGCTTTTAATATCAAGACCGTTATATTGCAAATACTCATCTTCAACTTTAAAATCATGCTGTGGAAAGTTAAAAGTCTGATCTACCAGGTCAGCGTAAGTATTGTTCATGTTATTCATTGACTGAATGGGTTTTATTTATGAATTGCAAATGTAACTGAATGATAAATGCAATAAATAAAAATCCGGCTATGATTTTATCATATCCGGACTTTTTTTATTTTGCTGAAATTAAAACCAAACAGGCTTTAAAACAATAATATTCACTTAAGCTTTTACCTGAACTATCAAACTTTTAAAACTTTCAGGTTCGTTCATGGCTAAATCAGCCAATACCTTACGGTTAATATCTATGTTTTTAACTGCTAACTGGTGAATGAATTCGCTGTAAGTTAATCCCTCTGCCCTTACTGCAGCATTAATACGGGCAATCCACAAAGTGCGGTATTCACGCTTTTTTAATTTACGGCCAACGTAGCTATACGTTAAACCTTTTTCCATTACGTTTTTGGCTACGGTGTATACATTTTTACGTTTACCGTAATAACCTTTTGCGGCTTTTAGAACTCTTTTTCTTCTGGCCCTTGATGCGACTGCATTTTTTGAACGTGGCATATCTTAATAATTTGAAATGTTAATGTGTTGAAATGTAAATTGGTTTAATTGAAACTGATTTAACCTTTCAGGCGTAATAAACGTAATACAAAATCATGGTTAGTTGAATGAACTACTCCATCTTTTCTTAAATTACGTTTACGTTTTTTTGATTTCTTTGTTAAGATGTGACGTTTGAAGGGCTTTTGAAAGGTTACCAGTCCGGTACCTGTAACTTTAAAACGCTTTTTTGCGCTTGAGTTTGTTTTTACTTTTGGCATTTAATAACTTATTATAGTTACTCCCTGCTGGCGTTTCGAACAGACGAACACTTTTTGAGCCATGTGGGAAATGTTCAAAAAAGAGAATAGCTCTTTTTCGGGCGGCAAAGGTAAGAAAAAAAACTATATATAAGTGCTTATTTACAATCAATTCTATTTTGCCATATAAAAAGAGAACCCATCGTTTCCCTTTTTATACAAATATGCTTTATTAATTTTTAGGTTTTTTCTGACTTTTAGGTGCAAACATAACCAACATTCTTTTGCCTTCCATTTTGGGCATTCCTTCCAATGCCCCAACATCTTTTAAACGGTCTGCAAATTTCAATAAAAGTAATTCGCCTCTTTCTTTAAACATAATGGCACGGCCTTTAAACTGAACATGAGCCTTTACTTTATTGCCATCCTGCAAAAACTTTTCTGCATGTTTACATTTAAACTCAAAATCGTGGTCATCTGTATTGGGCGTAAAACGAACTTCTTTAACCTCGCTGGTTTTAGATTTCGCTTTCATCTCTTTTTTCTTCTTCTTCTCATCGTACAAAAATTTATTGTAATCGATGATTTTACATACTGGTGGCGTAGCGCCCGGAGAAATTTCTACTAAATCTAATTGTTGGTCCTGTGCCATTTTTTGTGCATCGGCGAAGGAGTAAATGCCAGGTTCGATGTTTTCACCTACAAGCCGTACTTCGGGTACTCTTATCATGTGATTGGTACGGTGTTCCTGTTGTTGTTCTTTTTTAAAACGGGGGTTAAATGCGCCTCTTGGGGCTCTTGGTGGAAATGCCATTAATTGATTTTATGTTTAAAATGTTGGGCAGCTGCCCGGGTTTTGATTTAAAGTTAATAAATATTTTCTATTCGAATGCGCTTTTACTTTTTACTTCCTGGTTTACCAGTTCAATAAATTCTGCTACAGATTGTACGCCAATATCTCCTTTGCCCTGCCTGCGTACCGCCACTTTGCCTTCATTCATTTCTTTCTCGCCTATTACCAGCATTAAAGGTATTTTTGCTAATTCTGTATCCCGTATCTTTTTCCCTATTTTTTCGTTACGGTCGTCTACCTCTGCACGAATATCTGCATTTTTCAATTGTTGTGCCACATTTTCTGTATAAGGCAAAAATTTATCGCTGATTGGTAATAATTTTACTTGTGTGGGTGCAAGCCATAAAGGAAACTTACCTGCACAATGTTCAATTAATACCGCAATAAAACGTTCCATGCTGCCAAAAGGCGCACGGTGAATCATTACAGGCCTGTGTTTGGCATTGTCTTCCCCGATATAAGTAAGGTCAAAACGCTCCGGCAAATTATAATCTACCTGTATGGTGCCTAATTGCCATTTGCGGCCAATGGCATCCCTAACCATAAAATCTAACTTAGGGCCATAAAAAGCGGCTTCATCATATTCTATAACAGTTGTCAAACCTTTTTCTACAGAAGCTTCAATAATGGCCTGTTCAGCCAGTTCCCAATTTTCATCGGTACCCATATATTTTTCCCTGTCGGTTTTATGCCTTAACGATATCTGTGCTGTGTAATCTGTAAAACTTAAAGATTTAAAAACATATAGCACCAGGTCTATCACTTTTTTAAACTCATCCTTTACCTGGTGAGGCATACAAAATAAATGTGCATCATCCTGGGTAAAGCCCCTTACCCTTGTAAGGCCATGTAATTCGCCATGCTGTTCATACCGATATACAGTGCCAAATTCGGCTAAACGTAATGGCAAATCTTTATAACTGCGTGGAGAGGTTTTATAAATTTCACAATGGTGTGGACAGTTCATGGGTTTTAAAAAAAACTCTTCTCCTTCCTGTGGTGTTTTGATGGGCTGAAAACTATCCTTACCATATTTTTCATAATGGCCTGAAGTAACATATAAATTTTTATGCCCAATATGTGGTGTTATAACAGGAAGATAGCCACTTTCTACCTGGGCCTTTTGTAAAAACTGTTGTAACCTTTCCCTTAACATAGCACCTTTGGGTAACCACAAAGGCAGGCCCATACCTACTTTTTCTGAAAAGGCAAACAGTTCCAGCTCTTTCCCCAATTTACGGTGATCACGTTTTTTTGCTTCTTCCAGCAATACTAGGTATTCATCCAGTTCTTTGGCAGAAGGAAATGTAACGCCATAAATACGGGTAAGCATTTTATTTTTATCATCACCCTTCCAATAAGCACCGGCTATATTAGTCAGTTTTATTCCCTTTATAAAACCTGTGTTAGGAATATGTGGACCACGGCAGAGATCTGTAAAATTACCTTGAGTGTATAAAGTTATTCCGCCATCTTCCAGGTTGCTTAAAAGATCTAATTTATATTCATCCCCTTTTTGGGTAAACAAATTAACCGCATCTGCTTTGGAAATTTCTTTTCGCAAAAATGGATTGCTTTGTTTTGCCAGTTCTATCATTTTTATTTCCAGCTTTCGCAGGTCTTCTTCAGCGATAGAATTATCTCCCAAATCAACATCATAATAAAAACCAGTTTCTAAAGGAGGCCCAACCCAAAACTTTACGCCTGGAAACATAGACTCAATTGCTTCTGCCATTAAATGTGCAGATGAATGCCAAAAAACAGATTTGCCGTTGATATCGTTCCATGTTAATAATTGCAGCGTAGCATCTGTATCAATCGGCCTTGCCGCATCCCAAATATGCCCGTTAACACCTGCTGCCAGCACCTTCCTGGCCAGTCCTTCACTGATAGATTTAGCAATATCCATTGCAGAAACACCTGCCTCATATTCTCTTACTGCACCATCCGGTAATGTAATTTTTATCATATTTACTTAGCTTCATTCTTTTAAGTTTGCAAATTTAACGAACTATTAGCTAAGGAAGCGCATATCTAAAATATCTTTGTATTGCATTGAGAATAGAAAGGATTTCTTTCTTTCAAAACCAGGGTAATGAAATTTTATAATTAGGGTTAAAGCAATTAAACAATAAATTGATGAGATGAAAAAAAATTTACTGATTGTTTTAATAATGCTGCTGATTAACAATATCAGTATTGCACAAAAAATAAATGGGCAATGGCGGGGCTTTTTTAACAGTAAAGGAGATATTGTTTTATCTGGTGGCGAAAATACAGAGTATGTGCTGGAAATTGAGATCAAAGATTCAAATATAACAGGTTATTCATACACTTATTTTCAAGATAGAAAGTATTATGTAATCTGTTCTTTAACTGGTACCTATTATAAAAGCACAAAAAGTATGAGGGTTACAGAAACCGCCAAGGTTAAAGGATCTACACCCTTAAATTGGAGCGATTGTCTTCAAACACATATTTTAACTTATCAAAAACAAGGTGATACAGAAGAGATGAAAGGAAGCTGGAGAACTGCACCCGGGCAATTAGGGGATTGTGGAACCGGTGTTACAACCCTAACCCGTAGAACACTTAGCAAGGATCTTTCTTCTTTTAATAAACCAAATACAAATACACCGTTTTCCAGCCCCAAACCTGCTGCAAAAACACATGTCCTTTCTGATAAAAATAAAAGTGTAAGTTCTGCTGCCCCAGTTACTAAAACCAAACCTCCTGTAAAACAAAACAAAACTGTAACACCTCCAGTAGCAAAAAATAATCCTGTACACAAAACTGAGGCGTTGCCTAAAATTATGCCGGACAAAATTATTGCGGACATAAAAAAACAAAATGAAATAGTTCCGGTTATTACAGAAATGGGTTTTGAAAAAAGGGGCAGTGAAATTTTAAAGACCATTGAAATTACCAACGAAAATTTTATGGTAACACTATACGATAATGGTGCTGTTGACGGGGATAGCATTTCACTTTTTTACAACGGCAAACTTATATTGTCGCACAAAATGCTAAGTGAAAAGCCAATCAGTTTAACCCTGGATGCAACTACAAACCATGCTGTTAACGAACTGACGATGTACGCTGAAAATTTGGGAACAATACCACCCAATACCGCACTAATGGTTGTTACAGATGGTGATAGCCGTTATGAAGTACGCATTTCATCCGACCTTAAAAAAAGCGGCACAATCCGTTTTATACATAAGACTAAAACAGAATAACTGTCATCAAAATTTAAAGTTCCAGGTAACGGAAGTAATTATCGGAAATATACTTACCTGCTTACCCTGCACTTGCAGTGTTCCATTATAAGCGCTGCCGGTTTGATCAAAATAAATAAAGTAAGGGTTCTTTCGGTTGTACACATTGTAAATACTAAATACCCATTCCGATTTCAAATTACGTGTTTCATTTCTTTTTGGTGAATAAGTAGCTGCTAAATCAAGGCGGTGATAAGGGGGTAAACGGTATTCATTTATACGGCTATATTCCTGTGTCAATACACCATTTACCAGGTAAAAACGTTGCGGTAAAGTTGTAGCATTGCCGCTGGCATAAACAAAAACGGAAGAAAATTTCCAGCGGTTATTTAGTTGATACATTGCTACAACACTAATGTCATTTCTTCTATCGTACTTTGCCGGATAAGTTTCTCCTGAGTTTAGTTTTGGGAATTTTCTCCATACCCAGCTTAAAGTATACCCCACCCACCCTGTTAACCTGCCTCTTGATTTATTGACAAAAAATTCACTTCCATAGCTCCAGCCCTTACCGAAAGTGAAAAAATTTTCAGTATCCTCCAGTGTATTAGGAGTGTAGCCTTCCTGGTACTCAATTTGGTTCTGAATGCTTTTGTAATACAACTCTACAGAAGTTTCAAACATATTATCGCTAAAGTTTTTAAACAGGCCTGCAGCATATAACCAGCTTTGCTGGGGGCTTACCTTATAGGTACTTGGCACCCACAAATCTGTAGGCAAAGTAGTAGCGGAATTACTTACCAAATGTATGTATTGCAAATTTCTTGTTACAGAACCCTTAACAGAAGTTTCATCGTTTATACCATAGCGTATTGTAAACCTTGGCTCAAAACCGCCGTAGTTTTTTACAACCTGGCCAGCGTTGTATACAGTGCTGTCTAACCGGTTGCCATTAGCATCTGTTGTATAAATATTATATGGCCCGGTTTGCTGAAATAAACTATATCGTAATCCTGCACTTATTTTTATTTTGTTGCTTACATCCCAGTCATCCTGCACATATAATGCTGCTTCTCTCGCATATTTGGCCTGAGCATTTTGAGGTGCAAACACTACGCTATCCTGCGTTCCGCTCACTACTGAAGGGGTAAATTTGTGATAGGTAAATAATCCTCCGAATTTTATTTTATGCCCGGCAAAAGGATATAAATCAAAATCCTGCTTTATAGTTTCATCCCGTATACCCGAAGCTAATTTAATTTTAAAGTTACTTTGGGCAGCCTCGAAACTAAAATTATAATTATTAAAAATAAGGGAAGTATTGCCAAAAAGCTTTTTACTGAAAATATGGTTATAGCGTACGGTACCAGTTGAATTGCCCCAGGGAATAGCTACAGCAAGGCTTCTTTTTCCATTTACAAAATTAAATACATCCCTGCCGAAATAACCACTTATATACAAGCGGTCTTTATCAGAAAAACGATAGTTCACTTTTGCATTTACATCATAAAAATAATAACTGGAGCCATAAAACTGGGCGCTCCTTTTTATGAAAGGTTTTGTTAGTGCATCAATGTAGGTTCGCCTTGCAGAAATAATAAAAGAAGCTTTGTTTTTTTTGATAGGGCCCTGTATTGAAATCCGTGAAGCAATCAATCCTAATCCACCTTCAACCTGGAATTTTTTATCATTTCCTTCCTTCATGGAAATATCCAATACACTTGACAAGCGCCCGCCATATTGTGCAGGCATTCCTCCTTTTATTAAGGAAACATTTTTAATGGCATCTGAGTTAAAAATAGAAAAGAATCCAAATAAATGACCCGTGTTATATACTATTGCATCATCCAGTAAAATAAGATTTTGATCCGGGCCGCCGCCACGCACATATAAGCCTGCACTTCCTTCGCCGGCGTTACGAACACCTGGCAGCAATTGAATTGTTTTTAATAAATCGGCTTCGCCTAAAAAAGCTGGAAGGGCTTTTATTTGATCAATAGGTAATACAAACTTCCCCATTTGTGCATTCTTGATATTGCCATCTGTTTTTTTGGAAGCTATTACCAGTTCCTGCATAGCGCCTTTTGTCGACAGGTCAAAATCAAGCTTTTGATCTCCATCCAGTTTTACTTCTTTTAATTTGGCCTGGTAACCCGTATAAGAACAAAGCAGTTCGTAATTTCCTTCTAATAATGTTATTGAGTAAAACCCATACTGATTACTTGTAATTCCTTTTGTATTTCCTTTAACCGTAATGGTGGCACCAATTAACGTTTCTCCGTTTTGTGCATCCTTGGCATAACCACTAATGGTAAATTTTTTTTGTGCCGAAACAAAAAAGCAAATCAGCATAAAAAAAAATAAACATACCTGTACTTTCAGAATTTTTACCAAAATGTCTTTTTCAATTTAGGGATTAACGGATTTTTATTGGAGTAATATTGTTTTCACTGCGCTTTAATACTGTCTTTTACTTCGCCGCAATGCAGCATCGTAGCTTTATACTCCGGATTTTTTTTGCCCAGGTATGGATTTATTATTTCTTCAGTATTGCTTATCCAGTTAGCTTCTTTTCCTTCCCCAAATGCCATTGGGCAATTTTGCCAATACAAAGTTTCGCCTTCATAATGAATCGTTTTTAGCAAGGGATAAATGCTTTCGCTCACCATTCTAAAATCATGTCTCATTTCGGTTATGTCGGTTTGTTTTAACAGGCTTTCAGCATTTATTTTTATGTCAGCTAACTGCATTACTGCGCTTTCAGCAATACCGCTCGAATCTTTATTCAATTCACTCAATTGAATGCTATCTGTTGTTATAAGAAATTTTTTAGCTGCGTTCTTTGCCTGCAAAGTATCTGCCTCCACAAAAGCCGTTTTCAATTCAAAATAAGCATTCATCATTTTGTCGATACTATTATTAAAAACCATAGAATGCATACTGGTTGCTATTGGTTTTTCTTTTACCTCCGCCACACCAGCCTCTGTTCTGAATTTAAACCAGTAAATACTAAAGCCAACCAAAAAAAACAGAAGTATCAATGCTATCCTTTTCATGTATAAAATTTTTGCAAAGCTAAGTTATAACATCAAAATCTTTAAATAGTTTGCCGATTGAATTACTTTTGCACCCAGACAGGGACTCAATAATGAAAATTTTTATATACATCTATGCTTTTAGGATTACAAAATGTGACGTTTGAATTTGGCGCCAGAACTATTGTTGAAGATGCCACATGGCATATACAACCCAATGAGCGTATTGCTTTAATTGGGTATAATGGTACAGGTAAATCTACTTTATTAAAAGTGCTCACCAGGCAATATTTACCAAATAAAGGAACCGTTGAACAAGGCAAGGAAACTACCATCGGTTTTTTGCACCAGGACCTGTTAAGTTTTGATACAGAAGATTCAATTTTAGAAGTTGCCATGGGTGCTTTTGAAAGAGTAAAAGAACTGGAAAAAGAAATTGAAGCTATCGGGCTTGAGCTTGAAAAAACAGGCGACGAAACACTGGCGCATGATTATAGTGAAAAACTACATGAATTAGAAGTATTAGGTGGTTATGATATCCATCATAAAACAGAGGAAATTTTACAAGGGCTTGGCTTTACAAACGAAAATTTACACAGGCCCTATAAATTATTTAGTGGAGGCTGGCGCATGCGGGTTTTGCTGGCAAAAATGATATTGATGCATCCCGATGTTTTATTATTGGATGAACCTACTAACCACCTTGATTTACCAAGTATTGAATGGCTTGAAAAATATCTGCAACACTACCAGGGAGCGGTAGTGATGGTAAGCCATGACCGCTATTTTTTAGACAGGATGGTAAATAAGGTAGTAGAGTTATACCAGCAAAAATTACATTTTTATACCGGCAATTATACCTACTACGAAACGGAGAAAGCACTAAGGGTTGATATGCAGCAAAAGGCTTATGAAAACCAGCAAGATTATATAAGGCAGAACGAACGTTTTGTAGAAAGGTTTAAAGCAAAAGCCAGCAAAGCCGCAGCAGCACAAAGTATTGTAAAGCGGCTTGAAAAATTAGAGCGCATAGAAAATGTTGAAATAGAAAGGCCAAATATGCGCATCAACTTTGCTGTAGATAAACAACCTGGAAGGGTTTTGTGTACTTTAAAACATGTATCTAAAAGTTTTGGCGACCTCATAATTATGGAAGATACCGGGGCTGAGATAGACCGCGGTGATAAGATTGCATTGATTGGTGCAAACGGTAAAGGCAAATCTACTTTGCTAAGAGTTATTGTTGGCAGCGAAGCAATAACCGGCGAAAGAATCTGGGGACATAATGTAGAAGAATCTTTTTATGCACAGCACCAGCTGGAAGCCTTAAACATCAACAATAATGTATTGGACGAGATGCGGGAAAGCCGCAGTGGAAAAACCGATCTTGAATTAAGAAGTTTACTGGGTTGTTTTTTATTTAGTGGTGATGATGTTGATAAAAAAATAAAAGTATTAAGCGGTGGTGAAAAAGCGAGGGTTGCGCTTGCAAAAACAATTGTAAGCAAAGCTAATTTTTTAATGCTGGACGAACCTACTAATCACCTTGATATACATTCTGTTGATTTGCTTATAGGCGCATTGAATAATTATGAAGGCAGTATTGTATTTGTAAGTCACGACAGGCATTTTGTGAGCAAAATAGCCAATAAAATATGGGAAATTGAAGACCATAAAATTGTCGAATTTAAAGGCAGTTATGCAGAGTGGGAAGACTGGAAGGAAAGAAGAATAACTGCAGCTAAAAATGCAGAGCTTGTTGAAAAAAATACAGAGCAAAAAAATAATAAAGAAAAAATTGTTAAGAAAGAAATAGTAGCAGAAGTTTTACCAACAGTTACGCATCAACGCAGCCCTGTTGATAAAGATGTAAAAAAAGAATATCAAAAAAACAAAACCCGTTTTCAGCAAATAGAAGAAAAACTGGCTCAACTTAACCAGCGTAAAACATCCCTGGAAGCTTTAATGGCATCCCCTGATAATTATGCAGACAAAGATAAATTTCAGCAAACTGAGAAAGATTATAAATCAGTTACAGCAGAGCTTGCTGCTTTAAATAAAGAATACGAAACTGTATTTGAAAAAGTAATGGAACTTGAAGAAAAAATGGGATAGACTCTATAAAATACATTATTAAAATTCCCCGCTTATGCAGGGCATTTTTTTTTGTATTAGCATACAAGAACTGTGAACTATTTCTTTTGCAAACTCAGCACCATTAACGTTAGTAATGAATATAAAACAATGTATTACTTATCATTGGTAACAATAGTAAAAATGTAAATAGTAAAAAAAATCCCCGGTTAAAACCGGGGATTTTTTATCATGATTTTGAAATTTTTAATTATGGTTTAATCTTAATCTCAATCCTGCGGTTCTTTTTACGTCCAGCAGCAGTTTTATTATCTGCAATTGGGTTAGTAGATCCGAAACCAGCAGTTGTCATACGGTCTGCAGCAATTCCTTTACTAACAAGGTATTTTTTGGTGGCTTCAGCACGTTTAACAGAAAGAGGGTTATTTATTTTGTCTGAACCTGAATTGTCAGTATAACCATCAATGGTAACACTAACAGCATCATTTCTATTAAGGTATGCTACAACTGTATCTAAGATACCTCTTCCGTGTAACAGTAATTTATCACTACCTGATTTGAAATCAATTTGATATGATTGGATACCTATTACCGGGCAGCCATAGTTATCAGCAGGGCCTGCAACTTTAGGACATTTATCTTCTTCATCATTAACACCATCTCCATCAGTATCTGGTATTGGACAACCTTGATATTTAGCAACACCTCGTACAGTTGGGCATTTATCTTCTTCATCGTTAATACCATCACCATCAGTATCTGGTATTGGGCAACCTTGATATTTAGCAAGACCGGGTACAGTTGGGCATTTATCCTGCTCATCATTAATACCATCACCATCCGTATCTGGTATTGGGCAACCATTGTATTTAGCAATACCTGGTACAGTTGGGCATTTATCAACATTATCCGGAATACCATCTTTGTCAGTGTCTACAACAACCGGAATAGGAGGAGGAGGTGGAGCTACATAAGCCTGTGTACTATGTATACTCTGGCTAAACCCTAGTGAATAAAACAAATTGTTATCTAAATTGACAGTTGAAAAACTAACACGGTAATTCATCTGCAAAGTAATATAACCATCATTAAATAAATTCATTTGTAAACCGCCGCCTAATGGGGCATATCCGGCAAAGTTACCTCCGTAAACACCGCCGCCAAGACCAGCAGAAAGAAAAGGATTTAGTAAATGATCATTATTAAACATCCTTAAATGCAAAGAAGCTTCCAATTCATTTGCGTAACTGCTATTACTGGTTAAATTTTTTGAGTAATTAGTAAAAACACCATTATAGCGAATAGAATAGTCAGTTTTTGCTCCTATTCCGTGCCAGTACATAATAGAAAATCCTGGTTGCAATGGTCCTGATTTCCAAAGTGAAGCAGTGAAATCAGTAAGGTTTGCACTAAATCCTATAGCTGAACCTTTTTTTACGCCACCATAATTTTGGGCAAAAGCCATATGGGCTAAACAAATAAAAACTAATGTTGCTTTAAGTTGTTTCATAATCATAATTAATTTTTGAGTTAAGAGTAATCAATATCAGGAAATATTTAATATATTAATTTCCCTTTGATTTAATATAATTTGGCAAATATATAACATTGATATCAAATACACCATAGAAATATTAAAAAAAACAATTGCGCATTACATCATAAAAACACACAAAATGAATTATTTAATTGCCCTATATTTGCAAAAATTATCGACTTGGTAGCTCAGCTGGATAGAGCATCAGCCTTCTAAGCTGAGGGTCATTGGTTCGAATCCAATCCAGGTCACATTTTTTAAATTAAAAGCCTTGGTAGCATTTACTTTCAGGGGTTTTTTGATTTTATAGGGGACACTGGGGGGGACATTTCATATAACTTTAAGGGGTGTTACATTTTCTGTATAAATTCCCATCCCGAGTACTTTTGAAAATGTAAAATCCTTGACAGTATAACTTTCAAGGCTTTTTTAATTATACAGGGGACAGTTAGGGGGACAGTATACTTGAATTTGAAGGCTATTTAATGGCTTTGATAATTTGTTGTATGTTAACCATTTGCTGTTATTTGGTCATTCTATTTTATGACAAGACAGTTAATTTCAAAGAAGTTGTCATTGCCGAAAAATAACCTAAAAAATAGAATGCAATTAACGGGATACCGATTACACTTTCAATTAAATAATAAGTTTGAGGATTATCTAATGGCATTAGGACAAGTCCAAAGACATGTGCACGAACCCACAAAGAAATTTCGTTAGCAAATTCATTGTAAAGCCAAAGTGAAATATATAGAAACAGAATTCTTTTTAAAGTCAGTTTGGTCTTGTCAATGGTAGTTAAAGCTCGAAGCGCTAAAGCAAAAAAAACAAGCGGAAGATAAATTCTTAAATGAAAACATGTGTCGTGAATATAAATGTCTGCATTTTTAGTCTTTGTGTTTATAGCAGAAAAGCTGTCAATTTTAAATAAAATGAAATCTATTACTGCACAAACCACAAAAATTGTTATTAATATAAGAACGTCTTTGCCTTTGATTAAGCGGAAAAAATGTTTAAAAGAAAGTTCTTTATTTTCTATGTCTTTATTTGATAATCTTAATAGTCCCAATGAGTATAGCGAAACAAAAAAAATGAATACAGTTTTGGTTAGGTCAATAATAAGGTAAGTGTCACCTTTACTGTAACGATGAAAAAAGTAACTTAAAAGGCTAATCGGTTTTGCAGTAACAGACTTGTCAAACTCACTAAATCTAAAAAGTAATGCTGCTATAATAAAGCATATTAATGTAAACGTTATAGCAACACCAAACGTCTTCTTGAAATGTTTTTTGTAACTGTCAACAAAATCTGTCAGTTGTTCTTTAAGATTGTTGGTAAGTGTCATAATGTTTAAGTTGTAAAGTCGTACTGTTAGCGACAGGCCATTCAGTCTTTTATGAAAGTAAATAATAATTTTTCTATTTCTACGGCGTTAAGATTATGTGGAATTTCTAATAATCGAATTGATTTATTTTCACAATATTCTTTCTTAATTCTATCATTTATTACAACTCTTTCGTAAGCAGATTTTCCTCCCCAGTGTTCCATTACACGGTAATGTTGTTCGCCCTGAAATTCAACACAAAGATTTAGTTCTGATAAATAAAAGTCAAAAGGTAGGGGGGCCTTATTTCTGCAATCATGGAATTTGTATTGTTCGTTGTATTTTATATTCCTCTTTTCTAGTAATTCTGAAATTAATTTTTCGCCTTTCGATTTATTGCATTTAGGGCAACCAGCTCCTCTTAGATGTCCATTTGCAATCTGCTTAAATTCTCCGTGTATCGGGCAGATTATTATTATCTTTTCGTATACTCCAGTATATTTTACTTTGTCGTAATTATAATATTCGTTGTGAACAATTTTAGCTTTTGAAATTACTTCTTCGTTTGACTTAAATAGTTTAACCCGATTTAGTTCAATACCGCATTTCTTACATCCATGACCATTGAGATGGTCAATTGCTTTTTGTTTGAATATTCCATGTTCTCTACAATTGATATTCACAAATGATAATGCTCCGCTGTAAATTGACAATGAATAATCATATTTATTCTTATGGTTTTTTTTAGCTGCTTTTATAAAATCTGAAAGCGTCCATTTGTTATTAATATTTCGAATTCTATTAGCACATATTGGGCAGCCCCGACCTAATAAGTGTTTATTTGGCGTTTGATAGAAAATGCCATGTTCTATACATCTAATTTGTACTTTTTTATTATTCCTTTCATATACTACATTGTCATAATTATATTTCACCCTGCCATGTACATTTTTGAATTCTTTAATAATTTGTTCGTGGGATTTTCTTACTTTATGAACGACTTTTTTACCAATATGCTTCTGAATTGAATTTTCCTTTCCACAAAGTGAGCATCCATGTCCTACCCAAAAGTTGGACGGGGTCATTTCGAATTTTGATTTATGTTTTTTGCAATAATAGATTGATTTTGTACTTGTGCCATTATACTTGAATAAAGAGAAATCTATATTTTCAGAATTGGGTGTCTCCAAATTCTTATTCATTGCTTCTATTGGACTTAATAATTTCGCCATAATTAGTGCGTTCTTTGGCTTTTTGCTAACACGTAAATATATGATATAAGATGCGGTACTACCAAATTTTCAGTCAAAGGTCTTCAGCAGATTAGTATTATACAATTTGTATTCTTATTTGGACAATTCGTTTTTAGTATAAAATACTATTTCAAATACTTTTCAATCCTTACGGCCATTTCAAAACTTTTTTTATTGTTTTGTTTGACAAGCCTTGTGTCTTCCAAAACCAGTTTTAAAAATTCATACACTTTGATAAATGAGGGATTTGCTAAGCTTGCAATTAAGCAGGCGTATAGTTCAGCATTCAGTTTAGAATAGCTAAGCTTTATAATTCCTTGTTCGTCTTGGTAGAAGATAAATTTGTTCTTTGCTTTTACCAAATCTTCATATTTAAAACTCTCGTTTTTATCTTCGATATATGGCAGGTGAGGTATTTCATCATATTCCATTCTTTACCTCCTTTCTTTTTTCCTTATTCCAAACGTCCTTATTTTTTTCTTCAAGTCCTCTATAAAGATTTACTGTAACTCTATTTACTGGGATTGTATGCACAACACAATAATCACTAGGGGTATATATTTTTCTTTTTCCTCCTAACAAGTCCTGTTTTTCAAGTGCTTCAATACGCTTAAGAATACTTGTATCATCTATATAACTTGTGTAAAGTCAGGAAACCTTTTCCGAGCAATTCCAAATTTGGCAAAAAAACTGTCCCTTATTTTTTGTAACATAATGCGTTAAATAATTACCAATGCCTTTTACATTGTTTTTAGTAATCGTTTTTACGTCAAAAGCTGATGATGGCTTATAATTTTCATCCCTTGGAACAATGCCGTTCTTTTTTTGGAGTGCTAACCAGTAATCCCACCATTTTTTAATTTCCCAATGCTTATTGGTAATTACATGAAAATGAATATTGTTTTTAAAAACTTTGTTGTCCTCTTGTTTTTCTGCTACCCATAGATCTTAATGGATGTGAATTATAATTTATGCTACATTATTGAAAATGAAAATAGGAATTTGAATGGTTGAATTTTTTAGAGAGATTTATTTATTATGTATAAATATTTGATGGTTAATTTAATTGTTTTACAATTACAAGCCCAGATATTTCCTTTTTTTTCTCTCCCTTTTCTTTGGCAGTAAGGAGCTTTGGTAATTTACCAAAACGTCAGGTTTCATCAGTTCGTGCAATAAAGAATTCTACTCCTTTTGCATCATTTCTTTGTGTTGCATTTCCATACTTTTATGTGGAGTAAAAATTGCCGGTATTGTACTTTTCTTCTCCGTTTTCAATTGCTTGTTAGCGATTGTTTTTTGCAGGTTTTTCAAAGAAAAACTGCGGTCTATTTCACTCCCTTTGTATTTAAATTTTCCAAGGCTAAAACTGATGCCTTGTAACTCCTCTGTTTGGCCCTTGTATTTGTATACTGTTTCAACGCCATGTTTTGCCAACTGCTTTTCTAAATGGTTAAGTGTTGCAGATTGGGGAAGGTTATTGGTAATGGCTTCGTAAATTTTGTACTTGATTTTTTCTCTTTCATTCAGGTTGTTGACATTTGTTAAACCAATGTTCTTTTTTTGTACTGTTATTAGCTGGTATTCCTGCGTCAATTTCTCTGCTGTTTTCTTGCTCCTTAATCCAGTCCAGTTGTCGTTGATATTTGCTCCATCATTGTTCACCAGGTTTGCCAAAATATGCAGGTGCTGGTGGCTTTTATCAATGTGTTTGGTAATGACATATTGTGTATTGGCGATCTTTAATTCGTCCAGGTATTTTTCGGCTATCTCTACCATGGTTGCATCAGCTACTTTCTCCCCCGGATAAAAACTTACTATGCCGTGAAAAACTGCCTTCTGTAAACCGGGGTCTTAACTGATATTGTGTTTCAAAATCTTTTGCCATCAGTTTATAGTCATAATCTCTTACACCTTCTGATTTTAAAATAACTGCCCGCTTCTGATCTTTACAGATATACCTGCATGCACCGGAAAATGTTTTTCCTGTAATAGTTTTGCTGATCATTTTTTCAATTGCTGCATTTTAAATTGTTGTAACAATACATTTATCTCATTGCGATATTTTTCAAAATCAATTTGTGCATATACAAATCTTTCCTGGTGTGCTTTCTTTGCCAACTGATTAATATTATTCGACATGCCTACGAGCTGCCTGAATATTTTTTTTTCTTCTTCATTCATCCTTGCAATAATATTGCCGGTGAGTGATATCTGCCGGATATAAGTACTTATTAAAAAATATTTCAAAAATGTCAAATGCCCGTTGCAGGTTTACAGTTATGAATTACTCCTTTTCTTTTGTAAGCAATACCAGTTTTTCCATATTTGTAATCGCTATGTTTTTATTTGTAACAGCAATTATCTTTTCTTCCGTTAACTGATTCATAAACCTGAAAACAGTTTCATAAGTAGTGCCTGCCAAAGATGCAAGATCTTGCCGGCTCAATATTATATCAATGCCATTATCTTTTGTGCTGCCAAATTTTTCGTGTAAGGCCAACAGGGCTTGTGCTATGCGCCCTTTTACTGGCATGTGCGCCAGGTTGCGCATGTTATTTTCTGATTCCTGTAATTCATCTGCAAAAAACATCATCAATTCGTAAGTAAGCTGCGGATTGACTTTTAAGGTAGATTGAAAAAAATCGAGGTCAATAAAACATACAGATGAAGGTTCCAGTGCTGTGGCAGATATCGGGTAAAAATGGTTATGCCCTAACCCCCGATGCCCAAGGATAGCGCCTTTATTTGCAATGCGAAGAATCAGCCCTTTATCGTTGCCCCATTTTTTATGCACCTTAACTTTTCCCTCGTACACAAAATAAATACCCTTCACTGCATCACCTTCTTCAAATATCACTTCTCCTTTTTTTACGGGTATTGTTTGCCGGTGCGCATCAATTGCAGGTATCCATTCTTTTAAACACAGGGTACATAAAAAGCAGGATTTAAGATCGCAATTATGTTTACTGTTTTTCATATCGTGAGCAAGTAACTGGTTATTGTGCAAGTATACTGCATAATTATCGATTTAATTTAATGGCATACCTGGCGCCGGCAATAATGAGTTCAATGATTTGCTGTGGGTAAAACGCCTGTTAATAGCTTGTCTTCCTGCAAATTCTTTAATAAACCTGCATGTTTCAATCTAATAATTTTCCATCAGGGCATAAAGTACAATTTACAATCGAAAACATCATAATAAGCTTTACATTTTATATTATTAAATTTAAAATGTAAAAATAAAATGTAATAATGTTGTTTTTTGTATTTTTTTACATATTTTTATGATATAAATAATATTTAAATAACTATATTTTTATTTTTACTACATAGTTTATTACATATACTATTTACTAATATAACGATTGCCTTCCTAATAACAACTAAAATACATAGTTATGAAGGTTATTGTTATTGGTAATGGAATGGTAGGTTATAAATTTTGTGAAAAATTATTAGCAAAACAAAATACCGAAAATATTCAGCTTGTTGTTTTTGGTGAAGAACCCAGGCCTGCGTATGACCGGGTTCATCTTAGTGAATACTTTTCCGGCAAATCTGCCGATGACCTTTTAATGGCACCGCTTGAATGGTATGCCACCAATAACATTACCCTCCACTTATCAGACCCTGTACAAAGCATAGACAGGCAAAACCAAACAGTACATTCTTACAAAGGCATTACAGAAAGTTATGATTACCTCGTCTTAGCCACAGGTTCAGCAGCTTTTGTTCCCCCAATACCCGGTGTTGAAAAAGATGGCGTGTTTATTTACCGCACTATTGAGGACCTGGAAATGATGACTGCCTATGCACGCAAAGCAAAAAAAGGTGCCGTTATTGGTGGAGGGCTATTGGGATTGGAAGCAGCCAAAGCCATGATGGACCTTGGCATTACTGATACCCATGTTATTGAATTTGCTCCACGGTTAATGCCCAGGCAAATTGATGATGCCGGCTCGGGCATATTAAAAAATAAATTGCAACAGCTTGGCCTCACCATTCACACTAATAAAAATACCAGTGAAATAACAGGCGGCGCATGTATTAATGGAATGCTGTTTAGTGATGATACAAAAATTGAGGTAGACATGCTGGTGATTTCCGCTGGTATAAAGCCACGGGACGAACTGGCAAAATTATCAGGACTGGAAACCGGTACCCGTGGCGGTATTACCGTAAATGAAAAATTACAGACAAATGATAACCGCATTTTTGCCGTTGGCGAATGTGCTTTATATAATGGCATGGTTTACGGGTTGGTAGCACCTGGTTATGATATGGCTAAAGTTGTAGCCGCTAATTTAATGGGTGGCCAAAAAACATTTACGGGTTATGATATGAGTACCAAGCTAAAACTGATTGGTGTAGATGTAGCCAGTTTTGGAGAACCATTCGCAACAGGCAACGACATTCGTACCGTTGTTTTTGAAGACACGATGAAAGGCATTTACAAGCGTATTAATGTAAGCGCCGATGGTAAACAATTGGTGGGTGGTATATTGATTGGTGATGCAGAACAATACAATATGTTATTGCAAACCTGCAAAAATAAAACGGTGTTGCCACCAAACCCTGAAGATATAATAATGGGCTCCCGTAATGGTGGGGCCGATGCAGGTGCAGGTGTATTAAGCCTGCCGGCAGAGGCAGTTATTTGCAGTTGTGAAGGAATCACCAAAGACGATATATGTAACGCCGTTGGCCAACAGGGTTGCGAAACCATCGACGCCATAAAAAAATGTACTAAAGCCGGAACCGGTTGTGGTGGCTGTGTGCCAATGGTGAAAGACCTGATGCTGTATACCATGAAGGCACAGGGAAAATATGTAAGAAATGTATTGTGCGAACATTTTGATTACAGCCGCCAGGAATTGTACGACCTGGTAAAGATCCATCAATTAAAAACATATGATGAAGTGCTTGATACGCTGGGTACCGGCCATGGCTGCGAACAATGCAAACCTCCTGTAGTATCGATATTGGCAAGTTTGTGGGGCGAAATGATTTTGAAAAATGGCAATGCTACAGCACAGGACAGCAATGACCGTTTTCTTGCCAACATACAAAAAGGTGGCACCTATTCTGTGGTGCCACGCATACCAGGCGGCGAGATAACACCAGATAAATTAATTGTGATTGGCTCTGTTGCAAAAAAATACAACCTCTATACAAAAATTACCGGCGGCCAGCGCATTGATATGTTTGGCGCCCACTTAAGCGACCTGCCTGAAATTTGGGAAGCATTGATAGCAGCCGGTTTTGAAAGTGGCCATGCGTATGGCAAATCTTTACGTACCGTAAAAAGCTGTGTAGGCAGTACCTGGTGCAGGTTTGGGCTACACGACAGCGTTAGTTTCGCTATTAAAATAGAAGAACGTTACCGTGGCCTTAGGTCGCCCCATAAATTAAAGGGCGGTGTAAGCGGCTGCATCCGCGAATGTGCTGAAGCACAGAGCAAGGATTTTGGAATTATTGCCACAGAAAAGGGATGGAACTTATTTGTTTGTGGCAACGGCGGCAGTAAACCACAGCACGCTTTATTGCTTGCATCCGACCTGGATAATGAAACCTGCATACAATACATTGATAGCTTTTTAATGTTTTATATAAGAACTGCCGACCCGCTTTCCCGAACAGCTACCTGGTTAAATAAAATGGAAGGGGGCATAGATTATCTACGCAACGTAGTGGTGAATGATAGCCTGGGTATGAATGCGCAATGGCAAAAAGAAATGCAGGTACTGGTAGATAGTTACGAATGTGAATGGAAAGCGGCAGTTGAAAACCCGGAGATACGAAAAAGGTTTAGCCACTTTGTAAATGCGCCTGAAGAAAAAGACCCTTCAGTACAATTTGAACAAATGCGTGACCAGAAAAAAGTAAGCAACTGGAAGTAACATAAAGATAAAATGTACAAGACCCGGTAACTATGGCATTGGCGCTAATTTAATTTTAATCCAATTTCTATATAATTCAATGTGAGCTCTGCTTTTAATGGTCTTGTTGAATAAAAGAAAATGTAAAGATGGAAGGACAAATGTTTGATTAAAGTTATAAAGTACCGCTCCTTCTCTTTTGGAGAAGGAGAAGGAGGAGGAGGTACCAAAAAATATAAATAAAAGAATTATGCCTGCCAGTTGTAATTCGACAATCCAATGTTTACCTGACTGAAAACGATTTTCGATTGCATGCCTGACGATTGTTTGCCTTTTTTATTTGCTGACTGATAACTGTAACAGCATCGTTCATGAACGATGCAGAAAATTAATTATTAAAACAAAATTATGCAAGTAACACAAAAACAAGAAGTTGAAAATTGGTTTGCCGCCTGCCATACAGAAGATGTTCCGGAAAATGGCGGCGTATGTGTCAAGTATAAAGACGAGCAGATAGCCTTGTTTTATTTTACCCGCAAAAATGAATGGTATGCAACGCAAAATGAATGTCCCCATCGCAGGCAAATGGCGTTGAGCCGGGGTATGATAGGCACTCAAGGCGATGAAGCAAAAATTGCCTGCCCGTTTCACAAAAAAACCTTTTCGCTGCAAACAGGCGAATGTTTAAGCGGGGATGAATGTAAAATTAAAACCTACCCTGTAAAGGTAGAAGGCGGTAAAGTATATATTGAAGTAAAGGAATAAAATAATTTTCGGGTATGCCTTACTGTTACCCTAAACTTTATAAAAAAACCCCGGCCGATGTGGAAGTCTAAACCGGGGAGTAGACTTTAAATTGACAAACAACCTAAAATCAAAACAAAACTATGGCTAAAAATTTAAACAAATGGCATTTCGTTTTAGTGATGGTGCTTTGCACAATTACTAACAGCGCCCGTTCGCAGTTTACTTTAACGGGGCAGTTAAGAACGCGTACTGAAGTACGCAATGGCTTCGGTAACCTTGTTATAAATGGATCCAAATCAGCTGCGTTTACCTCGCAAAGAACGAGGCTTGCATTTGGTTATACTGTGGACAGGCTTGTGTTTGGGCTATCGATACAGGACGTTCGGGTATGGGGGCAGGATGCTTCCAGCATCTCTAATGCAGATGGTAACAAACTAATGGTTCATGAAGCATGGGCTGGTTTGGTGTTGGCGAATAAAGCAGACAGCAGCATTCAATTTAAGCTGGTAGACATGATGACGCTGAAGGTGGGCCGGCAGGAATTAATTTATGATGATTCAAGGTTGATAGGAAATCTTGACTGGCTGCAACAGGCCCGCAGATTTGATATGGCTTTATTAAAAACCATACACAAAGGCTGGCAGGTAGATATTGGTTATGCCTTCAACCAAAACACCGATGCAGCTGGTGTTACAGGTACTGCTTATGTACCTGCCAATTTACCTGCAACTGTAAAAAATTCATTGGGTACCCTTGTTGCAACACCAGCCGGGATGATAACACTTGCTGCCGGTGGTAATGCAGCAAACGTTAGTACCAAAACAGGAACACCGGTTTTTTTAAACCCCCCAAATACCAACGGAGGCACGCAGGATTATAAAAGTTTTACCAGCGTATATATCAGCCGCCTGTTTGCACAAACAAAATTTTCAGGGCTGTTTTTTAATGACCATTTCGGAAAATATAAACTCGATTCTGTTGGCAGCCAAATTGCCGGTTATACCTACGGCCGCAGGTTTATATCCGCAGGTAAAGCGGATGATTTTGATTACAGCGGAACCAACAGCAGGTACACTTACGGATTGATGATGAATAGTACATTGGGCAATGGTATAGGCTTTGGTAAAATTTCGATACAAGCCGCTTACTATGCACAATCAGGTAAAGACCGGGATGGGGTCACCATGAAAAATGCTTATCACTACACCATATCAGCAGCCTGGCAAAAAGGAAAAATTACTGTAATGCCGGGGTACGATGTATTGAGTGGCAACAATTCAGCCACTGCGCAAGATGAAAAGTTTGACCCCTTATATGGAACGCCACACAAGTTTTGGGGCTATATGGATTATTTCTATGCAGGCACAGGCTCTGCAGCTGGAGGTTTAAATAACCCGTTTGTAAAAGTAAAATATACCAACAATGCGCTTACGCTTGGTATAGATTATCACCATTTTTCTTTAAATAAAGATATGGCCAAAGCCGACGGAACTATAATAGATAAAAAACTGGGTAATGAAATTGATTTGGGTATGAATTATACCATAAGCAGGGTAACCAATATAGAATTAGGTTACTCAACCATGTTTGCTACCAGCAGTATGGCATTCGCCAAAGGGCAGGCTGTTACTGATGCAGCTGCAGATAATTATAGAAAAACAGGCAATTGGTTTTATGCAAGTCTAAAATTTACGCCCGATTTTTTGTATAAAAAACCGGCAAAAGACAAATAAAAAGCTGTGCTGAATGGGGCAGTATAGAGCTGCTATTTTTTTAACATCAACAAACAAAAATAATTATGCCAACTCAAATACAACTACCACTTAACAAACTCAATATTTTCTCTGGCAAAGGTGTGCAGATGCGTACCTTTCACATAACCTGGTTTACTTTTTTCTGTTGCTTTTTTGCCTGGTTTGGCATGGCACCATTAATGAAGATTGCGAAAGAACAATTGCATTTAACCAAAGATCAGATTGGCAACATACAGATAGCTTCCGTTTCTGCAACTATTATTGCCCGTTTATTAATTGGCCGCCTGGTAGATAAATATGGCCCCCGCCTGGTGTACACATGGTTATTGATTATTTGTGCAATCCCTGTTTTATTAATCGGAACTAGTCAGTCTTATATTTCATTTTTATTATTTCGTCTGGCCATTGGTGTTATAGGTGCTTCTTTTGTTATTACGCAGTTTCATACTTCCATCATGTTTGCACCAAACATAAAAGGTACAGCCAATGCAACTGCCGGTGGCTTTGGTAATGCAGGCGGTGGGGCAGCTAATTTTTTTATGCCCATGATTGCATCTGGTTTTGTGGGCCTTGGTTTTTGTGCCAAAGAGGATAGCTGGAGATATGCCATGATTGTACCAGGAATATTATTGCTGGTTTGTGCCTATTTATATTACCGATACACAAAAGATACAGCATCAGGCAATTTTAAAGAAATTGGTTACACCGTTGATGTAAAGAAAAATACTTTTATGATAGCAATTAAAGATTACCGCACATGGATCTTAACCATTGCATATGCTGCATGCTTTGGTGTAGAAATTACTGTTGATAATTTTGCACCCCTGTTTTTTATGGATTCATTTGGTGCCACACTGGCCGTTGCCGGAATGGCGGCAGGTATATTCGGCTGGATAAATTTATTTGCCCGCCCAATGGGTGGTATTGTTGCAGATAAAATTGGGAAAGTATGGGGCTTCGATGGCAAGTCTTTACTGCTCTCCGTTTTATTGTTGCTGGAAGGTATCGGCATCATCTGGTTTGCCAAATCAGGCAATTTGGGGATGGCAATTTTTATGATGTTCTTCTTTGGCCTTAGCCTGAAGATGGCCAACGGCGCTACTTACAGCCTGGTGCCTTTTATAAGCCCCGTTGCGGTAGGCAGCGTAGCTGGCATTGTAGGTGCCGGTGGAAATATTGGTGCAATGCTTATTGCATTTATGTTTAAAGCCAAAGCCACACATGCTACAAAAGAGGTGATAGAAAACGGTGTTGTTAAAACAAAAGACCTTATTGATTACACAGCAGCATTTACATTATTGGGCTATATTATTTTAGGTATTGGTGTCGGGGTATTTATTTTCAGAACGATTGCAGCAAGGAACACAGCAGGCATAAAAGACCTTGCACTTGTACCCGCAAAAATAAATGCATAATCAACCGGATTTTTTATAAAAAAATTGAATATAAAATGGCAACGACACACATTTATGGCCTCAGAAAAAAAGCGTGAAGAAAATTTGAATGATTACCGTTAAGAAATGAAATTGATGTTACAAATGTTTGGCTTTGCTATTAGCTTGTAAGTCGCACTAAATCGTGGATATATTTTACTGCTTGAGCTAATTTCATTTTAGGTAAGCGTTTAAATTTTTAGCTTTTTTTCTGCAGCCTTGATTTTTTTTGTTACTTTTTTTTATCAAGAAAAAAAAGTAAACAGACATTAACATAATTAGGGTAAGCTTAAATTAATTATTCTATAAAACAAACAACACATTGAATACAGCAGGTAAAATAAACGGGCAGATTGCAGGCAATACTAGCACCTGTTGTTATTGTGGTGTGGGCTGCGGCATTATTGTACACAAAGAAAAAAATGGAAGCCTGCGTATTGAAGGAGACAAAGATCATCCCGTAAACAAAGGCATGCTTTGCAGCAAAGGCATGAACCTGCATTATACCGTAATGGATAAAAGCGACCGCCTGCTGTACCCCGAAATGCGCTATGGCAAAAATCAGCCACGGCAAAGGGTTTCATGGGATACGGCTTTAGAAAGAACCGCCGCAGTATTTAAAACACTCGTTGAAAAATATGGCCCCGATTCGGTAGCTTTTTATGCTTCGGGCCAATGCTTAACAGAAGAATATTATGTGGTAAATAAACTGGTGAAAGGTTTTATTGGCAGCAATAATATCGATACCAACTCCCGCCTTTGTATGAGCAGCGCAGTTGCTGCATACAAAATGAGCTTGGGAGAAGACAGCGTGCCAGTAAGTTATGATGACATTGAACTGGCCGATTGCATTTTTGTAGCGGGCGCCAACCCGGCATGGTGCCACCCAATATTATGGAGACGTGTGGAAGCTGCAAAGGAAAAAAACCCTTCGCTAAAGATAATTGTAAGCGACCCACGTAAAACGCAAACCTGTGCAATTGCCGATGTACATCTTCAACTGCATCCCGGAACGGATATAGTATTGCACCATGCTATTGGCCGTTGCCTTATTGAAGAAGGTGATATTGCTGCCGATTTTATTCAGCAGCATACTGAAGGATTTGAAAAATATGCTGCAACAGTTTTTGAAAAAACAGTAGAAGAAGCTGCCATTATATGTGGCATAACAGCAGCGGATATACGCCTTGCAGCTTTGTATATCGGCAATGCCAAAGCATTTATTTCTATGTGGACGATGGGGCTCAATCAAAGTGTAATTGGCGTAAATAAAAACCTTTCGCTCATTAACCTTAACCTTATCACGGGACAGATAGGAAAGCCAGGCGCAGGGCCATTCTCCCTAACGGGGCAGCCCAATGCCATGGGGGGCAGGGAAGTCGGGGGATTGGCCAATTTACTGCCCGCACATAGAAACCTTGCAGATGCAGCACAAAGACAGGAAGTAGAAAAATTCTGGCAAATACCATTAGGAACCATTCAACCAACATCAGGGCTTACAGCTACGCAAATGTTTGAAGCATTGAACAGCGGAAAGTTAAAAGCCATCTGGATATTATGCACCAACCCATTACTCAGTTTGCCCGATAGCCGAATGGCAGAAGAAGGTTTAAAAAAAGCAAAATTTGTAGTGGTGCAGGATGTAAGCAATAAGCCCGAAACATTGCAGTACGCTGATGTGGTATTACCTGCCGCATCCTGGACAGAAAAAGAAGGAACAATGACCAATGCCGACAGGCGAATCAGCTACTTAAATAAAATTACAGATGCCCCCGGCGAAGCTTTGCCCGATGCAGAAATCATTTGCCGCTTTGCACAAAAAATGGGTTTTAAAGGATTTGATTTTAATAATTTTTCTGAAATATATGCAGAACATTGTGCACTCACTGAAGGTACCACTATTGATATCAGCGGCCTAAGCTACGAAGTATTACAAAAGCACAGCGTGCAATGGCCCTATCCAAAAAATGCTACCGGTAACGGTGTAGCAAGATTGTTTGCAGATAAGCATTTTTACACTGCTTCAGGCAAAGCCATCATCCATTCCTTTCCGGATACAAATGAAACCGAGCAGCCCAATGAAACCTATCCGTTGATACTAACTACAGGGCGTATACGGGATCAGTGGCATACCATGAGCAAGACAGGCAAAGTGCAAAAACTGAAGCAGCACATCAGCGAATCTTTTTTGGAGATTCATCCTGAAGATGCAAGGGAGCGAAATATATTGAACGATCAACTGGTGGAGATATTTAATGCAAAAGGAAATGTACGGGTAAAGGCAAAATATTCAGCCGACATAAAAAAAGGTGTGGTTTTTCTTCCCATGCATTGGGGGAAAATATTGAACAACGATTTAAACCGTGCCAATAATTTAACCCATACCCTGCTTGACCCGATATCTAAACAGCCAAACTTTAAATTCAGTACGGTACAGGTTACACGCTATAAAAAACCATTACAAAAAATAGTTATCATTGGCGCAGGTGCCGGTGCTTTTGGTTTTATTAAAAGTTACCGCGCCTTGCAAATGCAGGATGAAATTGTAGTGTTCAGCAAAGAAGATTTTCCTTTTTACAACAGGGTATTGCTGCCGGATTATATCAGCGGGGCCCAGCAATGGCATCATCTTGTAAAAATGAAAACAGAGGAAGAGCCGGGCTACAATATTCAGCTGCACCGTGGTGTAAGCATAGAAAAAATTGACAAAGAAAATAAATTGCTGCACGACAGCAACGGCAATACACATCAATATGATGTATTGATTATGGCAACAGGCAGCCGTGCGGCTATGTTAAAAGATGTACCCGCATTAGCAGGTATTTTCACCATGCGAAACCGCATGGATGCTGATAATTTTAAGGCACATATCGACCCGGCAAAAGGAAAAGTAATAATTGTTGGTGGTGGCCTGCTGGGGATAGAATTGGCGGCTGCATTGCAGGAAGTAGGTGTAGAGATAATTATCATTCAACGTATTTCCCGTTTAATGGACAGGCAGCTGGATCCGCTTGGCAGCCAGTTGCTGCACGAAGAGCTTATAGATAAAGGCATACAGATTTATTACAATGATGAAATAGAACGTTTTTTAGGCAGCACTGTTATTGAAGGCATACAATTAAAAAGCGGGCTTGCCATCAACTGCCAGGCCATTGTTATAGCGGTAGGAACGGTACCAAATATTGAAGTGGCAAAGGCGGCGGGCATTCCTTGTAAAAGAGGTGTGCTGGTAGATGAATACCTGCAAACCGGCAGCGACGCAGTATATGCAATTGGCGAAATGGCAGAGTTCGATGGGTTTTTGTATGGCATAACAGCTGCCGCGGAACAACAGGCGCAAATTGTTGCCAGCCATTTAAGCGGCGATATTGCAAAATATTACCAGGGTTCTTTGCTGATGAATATTTTAAAAATGCATGGTACAGATGTATGCTCGCTTGGCATGGCCGAAGCGCCCAATGACCCGGCTTATGAAGAAGTAGTTTTTATTGATAAAGCCAAACGCTATTATAAAAAATGCATCATTCACCATGATAAATTAGTTGGCGCTATTTTAATTGGTGATAAAACAGAATTTCTTGAATTCAGGGACCTGATAGAAAATAAAATAGAGCTGAGCGATAAGCGGCTGCAGCTATTGCGCAGTGGTAAAAAAGCCGAACCCGTTATTGGCAAATTGGTTTGCAGTTGTGCAGGTGTGGGCGAGGGCAATATCATCAATAAAATAAAAGAAGGCTGTAAAGATTTAGTACAGCTATGCCAGCTTTCCGGTGCCGGCATGGGTTGTGGCAGTTGCCGCCCCGAAGTAAAAGCAATACTGAAAAATGAAACAGCTATAAAACTACAGGAGGCTATAAGCGGTTAATGAAAAAATATAATGATAAACTATTATACACAAATAGCATACTATGCTAAACCGTTACTGACAGAGAGTTTAAAGCTCTCACGATTAATCGTTTTAGTGTGATTTTTTTTGATAAGATTTCTATACAATTCAATATGAGTTTTACTTTTAGTGGCTTTGTTGAATCAAAAATAAATGTAAAGATCGAAGAACAAATGTTGGATTAAAATTATAAAGTACCGCTCCTTCTCTTTTGGAGAAGGAGAAGGAGGAGGAGGTAACACCAGTAGAAAAAATAATTTTTATGATAGAGTAACCGCACTCTTTACGGCATCATAAAAAAAGCGTTAAGAAAATTTGAATGATTGTCGTTAAGAAATGAAATTGATGTTACAAATGTTTGGCTTTACTATTAGTCCGTAAGTCGCAATAAAGCTGGGATACATTTTTTTGTTTGAGCTAATTTCATTTTAGACAAACATTTAAATTTTTAGCTTTTTTTATGCAGCCTTGATTTTTTTTGTTTCTTTTTTGCATCAAGGCAAAAAAGAAAATAGGCACTACCCTTACTGGGTAAGACTTTCCGGTTTATGTAAGTTATTCTATAATTTATACACCCATAAATATAAAAAATATGAACCAGGTTTATACAGCTTATTTGCAACCCCACCGTGCCTTTGGGGGGCTTAAAAAAATTGCTCAAAATTACTTTTATTTTGAAGAAGATTTTATTGAAGATAATGTACGCTGCATACCCATGTATGTTCGGTTTAAATTAGATGGCTGTGGCATAAAATTAAAATTAAGTGAGTGGAGCAAAATGAGTGTTGAAGAAAGACAGCAATTATCGGCAGCAGCATGTACAACAAACCAAGACCTGTTGCAATACCGCCAATACCTGCAACAGCTTATTATACAACGTACCGGGCAACCAGCCACCGAATTGCTGATAGACCCGGCACCGGTATGGTCGAATATTGATGAACTGCCGCAGCAATTAAAAGAACAGGTGGCGCAATTTAACTGGAGCATCTCCTTATACCAATGGCAGGCATTAAGCAATTTGCAGCGCTTTGCCTTGGTAAAATTGTGCAGTTCGGCACACGAAAATAAAAATTTGCCCAAAGCCATTAAAGAATTTGGCCTGGCATAATAAAATAAAAAGGTATGCGTCATTCATTTCAGTTTAAAGTAAATTTTACAGGTGGCATTGTTTCGCCCGGGTATCTGTATGGGTTGCTGCAATGCCTGCAGGATGCAGGTTTAAAAGAAGTACGTTTTGGCCTGCGCCAGCAATTGTTGATTGATGCATCTGCAAAAGAATATGATAAAGTTATTACTGCACTTGACAAGGCACAGGTAATTTATGAAATGAATAAAGATGAATATCCAAATATCAGCAGCTCCTACCCTGCTGCGGAAATATTTATCAAAGAAACTTGGTTAAGCGAAGGTGTATATAAAGATGTGTTCGACCTTTTTGAATATAAGCCAAAACTAAAAATAAATATCACCGACAGTAACCAAACCTTTACCCCCTTTTTTACCGGTAATATCAATTGGATAGCTTCATCGCACAATCACTTTTGGTGGCTGTATATCAGGTTTCCCAAAACAAATAAACTGTACCAGTGGAAACAACTGGTGTACACCAATGATATAGCAAAACTATCCGCTGCTATTGAGCAGGCTATTTTAAATGGGCAGGCTTTGTATTATAATAACAACGATGCAGACGGTGATAGACTGTATGTTGCAATAATGCAGGATGCCAATTTTATTGTAAAATCCATTGAAGAGAAACTTGTTTTGCCTTCGTTTAAATTACCCTATTACGAAGGCTATAATCATTACGGCAACAAAGCATGGCTGGGCATTTACAGAAGAGATGAATTGTTTGATATCAGTTTCCTGAAAGACATTTGCCGCATTTGCCTGGAAACAAAATCAGGCGAACTATACACTACGCCATGGAAGAGCATCATTATAAAAGGCATTGAAGATAAGCACCGCAATTTGTGGGGTTTTATTTTGGGCAAGTACCGCATCAATGTGCGCCATGCATCCAACGAACTTAACTGGCAGGTTGAAGATGGCAACAACGATGGGTTAAGTATCAAACAGCAGGTAATACGGCAATTTGATAAGGAAGATGTGCGCACTTTCGGTTTGTGTTTTGCGGTGAAAACACAGCCCAACTCCGGTGTGTTTGGATCGGTTTTAATAAAGCGCCAGCAAAGTTCTACTAAGGACAAAACGAAGACGGTCTATAAATTTGATATTTTATATACGGCCGATTTTAATCCCAATTCAAAAGAGTATATCTTGTTTAGAAGAGATGTAGAAAAGGAGCACCTTGCTACCTATCTTATTGCACTTTGTAAAAACTTTTATGAGCAGGAAGACAGCAGCCAGTTATTACCCGGAAGCACCTACACCACTGTAGCAAACGAAGAACAAGAAAAAGAAATAACAAAAATATTTTACCAATGCCGGCATTGTTTAAGCGTATACGATGAAGCACTTGGCGAACCAGAAAATGCCATTGCAGCCGGCATATTATTTAGTGAATTATCCCCCACCTACTGCTGCCCCTTGTGCGAAGCACCCAAAGAAGATTTTATAAAAACGGCAATACAGCAGCCCGCTTTACAAACTATTTGATACAACTACTTCTATTTCCCCGTTGCCATTCCCTGTGCTGGACACTGAGTGTTCTAGGTAAAATAATTCTTAAAAAAAGGCCGTAAAAAACTTTCGTTTTTTGTATTGTTGGTAATAAACAATTGAAAAAGCGCAAGTTTACAAACTTTCGTATTTAATATTGTTATTTATGTATATATTTAAAAAGCAAACCCAGTATGGCGAAGATTTGTTTTTTGCTAAACTAAACTTTCGCATATTTTAAGTTGGCAGCCATTTTATGCGACCACTCAAATTGACAATCCTTTCATTAATTATTTGCACTAAACTTTTTTCACAAGAGGTTAGACAATATGAGGATTTCTATGAAAGTGGAAAAATTTATGCAAGAGGTTCTGACATTCAAGTTGACAGCACTTCAAGTGCTGACTTAGGTTTGTGGACATATTGGTATGAAAACGGGAATAAGCTATCTGAAGAAATTAGGAATGACCCATATTTGACAAAGTACATTAATTGTTGGACAGGTAACGGACAACAAATTTGCACTAATGGAAATGGAAAATTCTATCAAACATGGACAGACATTGGATTTTCTGACGATAGTACAATTTACACAATAAAAGACAGCATAAAGCAAGGGCAATTTGTTTGTTTTGTTCCCTACAAGAAAGACCGAATAAAAAGAGCAGAGGGCAATTATATAAATGGGCAACGACAAGGGGAAGTGACATACTTTTATGAAACAGGAGAAATGTTATTTACTCAAATCTATACTGACGATAAAGAAAATGGATTGCGAAAAGAATTTTATAAAAATGGAAAATTAAAAGAAGAAGGATTTCAGAAACAAAGTACTCAAGACAGTGTTTGGGCTTTTTATAATTCTAAAGGTGTTTTAGAAAAAAAGATTACTTACGAGAGAAACAGACAAAAGCATTTAATTGACTACTATTTAAACGGGAAAATAAAATCAGAAGGCGATTATACTCAAATAAAAGCTATTCCCAAAAAAGAAAAGTTAAGTAAAACACAGACAACAAAAAGGTCAGCAACAAAAAGAACCAGCGGTAGTTTGACCGTAAAAAATGGACAATGGGTTTATTTTGACAAGACAGGAAAGCTTATAAAAAAAGAAAGTTATTCAAAGGGTAAGCTGACTCAAAACGGCATGTAACAAATAAGACTTCGTCGGGCACGCAGTGCCAACGATGAAGTTCCATGTTGTACGGAACCGGTGCCGGAATTATTTTGTTCTATGGGTTTTGCGTTGAAAAGTTGTTGTTGTTTAGCGGCGTAAAGGAGGGATTTTTTTTACAGTAAGCAGGATTTACATAAAGCACTTTTTCGTTTTTTAATTTTTTGCAGTAAATATTTA
>JANYGZ010000064.1 GCA_025362235.1 Ferruginibacter sp.
TAAAGTGACGGCTCGGCTGATGTCGCTAAAGCGACGTTCGCTCCACCCACCAGGAAGCATGCAGCGTCAAAAATTAATGATAATTATTTCCCTGTTTCCCAAAATATAAAAATTTATGGTAACACTATGGAAATGGGCGCAGCATTTCCAGCTCCTGCATTCGAACATCATATTGGTAAATTACTGGTTGCTGTTGAGCAACAATTGAATACTTTGGATATATCCCGTAAAAATAAACGCATACCTTTTATTATGTATGATGGTATCAGCACTAATATATTAACAAAGGCTGCAAAAGTAAATCCCGACTCACTTTGCATTCAACAAACAGGCGATAATATTTTTGTAAATGCTGATTTTTTGAACATGAAAAAACCAGCACAATGGAAGCCGGGAACTGATATTGCACCTTACACTTGTAAATAACCTAATTGTAATTTTTTTATATTTTATACCAAATGAAGAAGACTTTTTTTATAGCAACTCTGCTTTTTTTTATAACTGCATTTGCTGTAATATTTGTACAAAGTTGTAAAAGTAAATCTGCTCAAAAGGAATCAGCGGTTGTTGATAAAAAAGATTTTCAATTTAAAGAGAAGTTGTCGGACTACGGATTTTTTACAGGTAAGTTAAACGAACTGCATCCTGAAAAGGAACTTACCAATTATGAATTAAGTTCAGCTTTATTTACAGACTACGCGGTAAAAGATAGGTTTATTTATTTACCAAAAGGCAGTTCTATTCAATACAAAGCAAAGGGTGTTCTTGATTTTCCGGATTCTACCATTATCATAAAAAACTTTGCATACACCAATGCATCTCATCAAAAAATAATGATAGAGACAAGGCTGCTGGTAAAAGACCCGTGGGATAAAAAATGGAAAGTGATGGATTATTTGTGGAACAATGAACAAACGGATGCGGTTAAACATATTACCGGTGCAAGGGTGCCCATTGTTTTGCTGGATGATGAAGGCAATAAAATATCAACTGTTTACCAGGTACCCAATACCAATGATTGTAAACGATGCCATGTAAATAACGATACACTTACACTAATCGGCCCCAAAGCAAGAAACCTGAATTTTGTAATTGCGGGACAATCCACTAACCAACTGGCACAATGGGCATCGTTGGGAGTATTAAAAGGGTTACCTGATCCATCAACAATTGCAGCATTGCCCGATTGGAAAGACAGCAAACATTTTAGCCTCGACCAGCGAGCAAGAGCTTACCTTGATATTAATTGTGCCCACTGCCATACTAAAGGTGGTGATGCTTACAATACCGGTTTGTTTTTAGAATATGAACAAACCGAAAAAGGTCACCTCGGAATTATGAAAGCCCCTGTTTCAGCAGGTGGTGGGGCCGGAGGTTTAAATTATGATATTATTCCTGGCGATGCCGCTCATTCTATTTTAGCTTACCGGATGAATAGTACAGAACCCGGTACAGCAATGCCTGAACTGGCAAGAACCGTGATTCATAAGCCGGCTGTAAAACTGATACAAGACTGGATCAACAGCATGAAGTGAATCAAGAAACAAATGTAAAACTCCTGCAATTTTATTTCCCCGCCTTATATCCTTTTATAGAATAGTAAAGTATATACATGTAACAGGGAATCATTAATGCACAAAACACCATTTGAAAGTTATATTCTTCTTTTAAACCGGCAAATATTTTGGGAATAATTGCCCCACCCGCAATACCCATAATAAGCAGTGCCGATCCCTTTTCTGTAAATTTTCCCAGGCCGCTGATGGCCAGTGGAAAAATTGCCGGCCACATCAATGCATTGGCCAAACCAAGTGCGGCAACAAAACCCACCGATAAATAGCCGGTAGACAAATAAGCGGTAATGGTAAAAACTATCCCCAATATTGCGGAGATTTTTAATGCCAATTTTTGTGAAAGATATTTGGGTATCGTAAAAAGCCCGATTACATAACCAAGCAACATGGCACCTAAAGTAAATGAGGTAAAATATTTTGTATAATCGGTAGAAATACCAAACCCTTTTCCGTAAGTGCCAATAGCATCACCGGCCATTACTTCCGCACCTACATAAAAAAATATACATATACTACCCAGCAATAAATGAGGAAATTGAAAGAGGCTGGTTTTTTCTTTTGAAAGATCAGTTCCCGTTGGTTGCACATTGGCTTCAGAAGATTTCACTTCCGGTAAAGCTGATTTCATTATCCAAAAACCAAGTGCCACCAGCACTGCAGACATAATGATATAAGGTGTATAAATCTTTGCTGCAAATTCATTTAGGATAGCGTCTTTTGATTGCGGATCTGTTGCAGCTTTTACTTTTCCTTCAAGGCCGCTAATACCTTTTAGTACAAATGCACTCAGAATTATAGGGCTTGTAATGCCGGCAACTTTATTGCAAATACCTACGATGCTTATACGCTGTGCCGCACTTTCAATAGGCCCAATAATACTGATGTATGGGTTAGAGGCTATTTGCAGCAACGACAACCCAGACCCTATCACAAAAAGACCTACCAAACACATAGAATAATTTCTATGCGTGGCAAATTGTCCAAACAAAAACGTTCCAATGGCCATAACAAATAGGGCCATCGCCATCCCTTTTTTCATGCCTGTTTTTTCCAGCACCCATGAGGAGGGCAGGGCAAGAAAAAAATAAGCCATGTAAAAAGCGGTGGTCACTAAAAAGGCTTTGGAATCTGTATCCAGTTCAAAAGCCAGTTTTACATAAGTAATTAACGGGCCATTAAGCCAGGTAACAAAACCAAAAACGAAAAATAAAATGCCTATAATGATAATAGCGCTTCGGTTACTTTCTTTTTGTTGCATAAATTATTGATTATAATCAGGAGTGAAAATAAGTGAATGATGGCTGTTTACCATAATTTAAACGGCTAAGTATTTTTTTCAGCCGTGGTTGATGTCCACCAAGCACTTGTAGGCGACAATTTGAAATGCACACATTTGTATCAATAAAATTATCTCTGAAAGAAATTGAATAAATTTGAAAAATACAATACTACAAATATTATGAAAAATGGATTGCTGGCTATGGTTTTTTATTTTTTTATTTCAGCCATTTTTGGCCAGGAAATTAAATACAGCTCTTGCAATGATTGCTGGAACGCAGATTCGCTTGGCAATCATCGTGTGGTGGTTCAGTTTACCGGGAAAGGGTCTATTGCCAAAGTAAATATTGGCTGGCGAAGAAGAGATACAAATCCCGGTCAAAAAAGAATTATAGTTCAGGATGCTGCAACAGGTAAAAAAATATTAAATGTAAAAACGCAAGATATTACAAGAGAAACGGGCACTGTTTTTTTTGAACCCCTTTCCGGCAACGGTACCTATTTTATTTACTACATGCCCTATATTTATGAAGGCCCCAATACTTATTATCCCAAGGGTGTTTATTACAAGCCGGAAAATACTGCGGATGCACAATGGCTCACCCTCCTTAACGCAAATGCAAATTTGCAGGCTAATTGCATTGTAAAAAAAATGGAGAGCATTAATGCTTTTAACAGCTTTTACCCAATGGAAGTAATTGCAACTGCAGCAGAAACAAAAAAACTGTTCGAAAAAAACAGCGGCAAACCTTTTTTAGTTTTTCCCGAAAGCAGGTTGTATTCTATACGAATGAAAAATGACCTGCCGCAGCGATGGATATTGCGGGGCATGCAAAATTCTTTTTCGGATATTGCTCTTCGCGGAGAGTTTTTTACTTTTCAATTGGGCGTATATGCTTTAAAGGATTTGAAGGATGTCACCATTTATTTTACTGATTTAAAAAATGAAAAAGGAAATATTATCCCTGCAAAAAATATTAGCTGTATCAATACTGACGGTATAAAATACGACGGCACTGTTTACACTAATAAAGTAGATGTGTTACAGGGGAAGGTGCAGGCCATGTGGTGCGGTATTGATGTGCCGCAAGACGCAGTACCCGATAAGTATGCTGGTAGAGCTACTGTTAGTTGCGGCGGTGCAACAAAGGAAATTTCGTTGCAGGTAAAATTGAGTGAGGGCGTCACAAAAAATGGGGGAATTGATAAGCCAGAAACAATGACCCGTTTAAAATGGCTCAACTCGACCATGGCGCAGGAAAATACGGTAATTGCTCCATACACACCACTAACGGTAGCGGATACAATTATTTCTTTATTGGGCAGAAAACTGTTTTTAAGTAAGGATGGGTTTCCTGCACAGGTGCAAACTTTTTTTACACCGGAAATGACGTCTATCGGTACAAAACCCAACAATCTTTTTACAGAGCCTGTTCATTTTAATTTTTATGATGGTAACCAAAACCTGCTGCAATGGAAAACTACTGGTGTCAATTTTTTAAAAAACGAACCGGGTACAGTTGTATGGCAATCTACCAGTGTATCTACTGCTTTGCAAATGGATGTAAATGCGTCGCTGGAGTTTGATGGATTTTTATTGTACACCGTTAAATTTACTGCCCTGCAGGATATTGCTTTAAGGGATATAAATTTTAATTTACCCATGCAGCCGGAAGCTGCCAAATACCTGATGGGACTGGGTTTAAAAGGGGGTAACCGCCCTGACAGCCTGCAATGGAAGTGGGATGTGGCGCATAAAAACCAGGATGGTGCATGGATAGGAAATGTGAATGCGGGCCTGCAATTTTCTTTGCGGGATGAAAAATACAGCCGCCCTTTAAACACTAATTTTTATTTACAAAAACCTTTAGTACTTCCTGCTTCGTGGGGTAATGATAATAAAGGCGGCATCAATATTTTTAAAAAAGAAAATACTGTTTTGGTAAATGCATACAGTGGCAGCCGCAGCATTAAAAAGGGAGAGGTTCTTTATTATAATTTTAATTTGCTCATCACGCCATTTCACCCAATCAATACAGCATTTCAATGGGACAGTAAATTTTATCACCACTATAACGAAATAGATTCTATTGTGGCAACGGGTGCTACTGTCATCAATATCCATCATGCTACTCCTATTAATCCTTATATCAATTATCCGTTTATTGAATACAAAAAAATGAAGGCCTATGTTGATGAGGCGCACAGCAAGGGGGAGAAAGTAAAAATTTATAATACCATCCGTGAGCTGAGCAATAAGGCTTATGAAATTCATGCTATGCGTAGCCTTAACCATGAAATATTTTCTGCGGGTAAAGGCGGCGGGTTTAGCTGGTTACAAGAGCATTTGGGCGACGATTATATTGCGGCATGGTTTGTACCCGAATTAAAGGATGCTGCCATTGTAAACAGCGGCACCAACCGTTGGCATAATTACTATGTTGAAGGAATGAACTGGCTGGTACAAAATACAGGCATTGATGGAATTTACCTTGATGATGTGGCTTTTGACAGGGTAACCATGAAACGGATCAAAAGGGTACTTACACAGGAGGGGCATCCGGGCATTTTGGATTTGCACAGTGCCAACCAGTATAATAAAAGCGATGGCTTTAATAACAGTGCCAATTTGTACATGGAACATTTTCCGTATTTAAATAAACTATGGTTTGGCGAATATTTTGATTATGAAAAAGGCAACCCTGATTTTTTCTTAACAGAAGTAAGTGGTATACCTTTTGGGTTAATGGGAGAGATGTTACAGGATGGCGGCAATGCATGGCGGGGAATGATTTATGGCATGACAAACAGGATGCCATGGAGCGATAATGCAGACCCGAGGCCCATCTGGAAGCTATGGGGTGATTTTGGTATAAAAGGTTCTGAAATGATTGGTTACTGGAGCAGCAACTGCCCGGTAAAAACTACCCATGATAAAGTGCTGGCAACAGTATATAAAAAGAATGGTACAGCATTGGTTTCAATAGCAAGCTGGGCACCGGATGATGTAACTGTTAAACTTATCATTGACTGGAAAAGCCTGGGCATCGATCCTTCCAAGGCGACCATCATTGTACCTGCAATAAAAAACTTTCAACCTGCTGAAACATTTTCGATAGATAGTGATATACGTGTAACAAAAGGAAAGGGCTGGCTGTTGATAATAAAATAGTTCATTTATCTGCAGACTAAAAAAGAGGGGTGCTGACACTGGTTTGAAATTATAACAAAAAAGTAAATGAAAGCTAACATAAACTGAACATGCTGATGCGTTTAAAATTAATTATTCTATAAAAAATTTTTAAATGAGAGCTTCTCTTGTCAATATAATTTTTATTTTTTTTATCACGACTGTAACCGCACAGCCAACGGTGCATGATAATCTTTTATTCAATTCGCTTGCTAAACGTTGGGACGAAGCCATTCCGCTTGGTAATGGCTGGCTGGGTGTGTTGATATGGCAAAAGGAAAATAAAATCAGGATGTCGCTGGATAGGGTTGATATCTGGGATGACAGGCCCATGCCGGATATTAATGCACTTAGGTTTAAATGGGTAAAAGAAAAGGTACAGAAAGACCAGTATGATAGTGTACAAAAAATGGGTGATGAACCTTATGAAAAATACCCGGCGCCAACAAAAATTCCGGGTGCAGCATTGGAATTTGACGTTGGTAAATTTGGAAAAGTGATCAGTAATGAACTGGATATTTCAACAGCATTGAGTGTAATTAAATTTCAAAATGGAGTAGTGTTTAATAATTATGTTCATGCTGTTAACCAGGTGGGTTATTTTGGATTTGTAAACTGTAAGGATAATATTATTCCTGAAATAAAAATTCCTTCTTACAATTCAACGGTTAAAGGAAAAACAGGAAATAGTGTGGAAGGGCAGGGGCTGCAAAGATTAGGTTATGTAAAAGGTATTGTTACAAAAGGAAAAAATTTCATACGCTATCATCAGCGTGTATGGGGTAATAATTATTATGAAGTTTTGGTACGGTGGCAAAAATTTTCTACTAAATTAATAGGGCAGTGGACAATTAGTTATAATAAAAAAGCAGTGCTACCTATCATCAATATGGCATTGAGTGAGCCTACCGGCTGGGATACACATATAACATGGTGGCAAAATTTTTGGGACCGTTCATCTATATCAATACCGGATACCATTTTACAAAAACAATATTACCTGGAGATGTATAAATTTGGTTGTGTTGCAAGAAGCAATACGCCACCAATTTCATTGCAGGCTATCTGGACAGCCGACAATGGAAGCCTTCCACCATGGAAAGGCGATCTTCATCATGATTTAAATACTGAATTAAGCTACTGGCCCGGGTACACTGGCAATCATCTTGAGCTTACTGCATCTTTTACAAACTGGTTATGGAAAGTGAAGCCGGAAAATGAAAAATGGACAAAGCAATATTTCGGAGTAGACGGTTTAAATGTGCCCGGCGTAACTACCATCAGCGGCAAACCAATGGGAGGGTGGATACAGTATTCTATGAGCCCCACTACAGCCGCATGGCTGGCACAACATTTTTACTGGCAATGGAAGTATGGGATGAATGAACATTTTTTGAAAGAAAGATGTCGCCCATATTTTGACGCTGTTGAAAGTTATCTGTCAAAAATACGTGTAAAGGACAGCTTAACAAATCAATACAAATTACCACTTAGTTCAAGTCCTGAGTATAACGACAATAGTATTAAAGCATGGTTCAGCAATTTTACCAATTATGACCTTGCGTTGGTGAATAATTTTTACAATGAGTTTATAGAGCTGGATAAAGCAACAGGAAGAAGTTACAAAGAGATATTTTTGGATAGCAAATTATTTCCTGCATCAGATACTAATTATACAGGCCTTACACTTGCTCCTGGCCAAAACCTTGATGCATCGCACAGGCATCATGCGCATTTGATGGCCATCTATCCAATGGCTATATTGCATGCAGGTGTTGCAGACGAAAAATCCATTATGGATAAAAGCCTGCGGTGGTTAGAAAAAAAGGGAACAAGGGAATGGTGCGGCTATTCTTTTAGCTGGGCTGCCTGCCTGTATGCCAGGGCAAAAGAGGGAGATAATGCAGAAAAAATGCTGCAGATATTTGCCAGCAATTTTGTGTCTGCAAATAGCTTTCATTTAAATGGTGACCAGCATGGTGGACAGTATTCCAACTACACCTATCGCCCTTTTACACTGGAAGGAAATTTTGCTTTTGCCCAGGGCATTCATGAAATGTTGCTGCAAAGCAATAATGACTATATAGAAATTTTTCCTGCATTGCCAGGGGATTGGAAAAATGTTTCTTTTAAAACCCTGCGGTCAGAAGGAGCATTTTTGATTTCTGCCCTAATGGAACAGGGGAATGTAATGATAATAAAAATTACAGCAGAAGCTGGAGGCCCCCTGAAATTAAAACTGCCTTTTAAAACATTTTATATTGATGGGGTTCAAAAAAAATATCGATTGAATAAAAATATACTTGAAGTAGAAATGAAAAAAGGGGAGACCATTATTATTAAAAACGGATTTGAATAAAAGTGGAAATTATTTAACCATTTATTAGTAAGTATTTTTAATTTAAAATAGCAATTGTAAAATACTTGCATGAATAAGAATATTGAAATACCATTAGATGTACTGCAGGCATTTGGATATGATAACAATGTTAGCATTACTCAAAATGGCGATGGGTTAATCAATGCTACTTTTTTTATAGAAAAAGCCAACTCAAAAATTGTATTGCAAAAAATAAATACCAATGTATTTACCAATGCAAAATTCATTCAATCAAACTACACGAAAGTTTATAATTATTTACAAGAAACTACACAAATTTTTTTGTTGCCGAAACCAGTTTTTACCGTTAAAGGCGAATCTTTTTTTATTGATAGCACAAGCGGGTTTTGGCGTGGATTTAATTATGTGCCTGATAGTACGGTAAAACATTTTATATCAAACGCAACAGAGGCGTATGCTGTTGCTGCATTGTTTGGCCGTTTATTAAAAGTACTGGATGGGTTTCCGGCTCAGGACTTGCAGGAAACAATACCTCAATTTCATGACCTGCATTTACGGTACCGGCAATTTGAAAATGCAGTAAAAAATGGAGATCAACAACGAAAACTTGACGCCGCCTCACTGATTGAATCATTAAAAAAACGCCAAAACTATGTTGAGTTGTATGATACAATTGTAGAGCAGAAAGATAAATTCCCTCTTCGTGTTTTGCACCACGATGCCAAAATTGGCAATATATTATTTGATAAATTAACCGGGGAAGTTTTGTGTGCAGTAGATTTTGATACCTTGATGCCGGGATATTTTTTCAGCGATTTTGGCGACCTGGTAAGGGCTTCTGCATGTAGTGCGGGGGAAGAAGAAAATGATTTGTCAAAAGTTTTTATAAACCAGCAATATTTTGATGCATTATTAAAAGGTTATCTTGATGAAACAGAAAATATCTTAACAGCAAGTGAAAGGTCATTATTGGTTTATAGTGGCCATCTTTTGATTTATATGCAGTGCCTTCGTTTTACAACCGATTATTTATCGGGTGATATCTATTATAAAACATCTTATATAAACCATAATTTTTGCAGGGCCATCAATCAAATTACGCTGCTGGAATCACTTGAAAGATTGGTGCCGAATCAGTTTTGATTATTCAGAAAAACATAAAATAGATTTAATTTTTTTTGGTTCAATAAAAGAATTAATTTAACCTTGCAATAACACTGTGCTTCTTTCTATTAACCTGCTGTATATTCTGCAAAAAAAATACCATAATGAAAAGATATTTTACAAGATTATTTTTGGAATCGTTAAAAAAAAGAAGTGTGGCATTGCATTTAAGCAAAACACTTTTTTTAGGCATCTTTCTTTTATGTACATTATCCGGGTGGGTATATCCAGAGCACCGGCAGATTGCCCTACTCGCTATTCAAAACCTAAGCCCTGCCTATCGACAGGCTCTTGAAAAGTTGTGGAAAGAGGCGAGAATGGGCTACGAGGGCAGGTTAACAGAATTTATAATTGACACTGCCCAGGGAGTTAAGCCTAAGCAATTGGATTATGCATCATGGTCGGCCATCGCAGGCGACCACAGCTGCTCCCCACAAAATTTATTAAACAATGTATTGAAAACTGAATGGATATTAAATGTTGCAGATATTGCAGCACAATTAAAAATTGACATCGAAAATTCAAAAAATAATGCCCAGCATATTAATGCAATCCGTAATTCCGATATCAGGTTTCAAAGAGCCGACCTGGAATACGCTACCAGGGCTGGTTCAAATAATGTACACTTCCTGCTTCCCCGCACTGAAGTAAATATATCTCTTAATGATTATTTAGATAGCTGCTTTATTAAAGGAGCCCCATTGAATGCCCTGGGGGCTTATGCCATGTTTCATAAGAGTGCCTTATTAAAAGCATCAAAATATGCTGATGGAAATTTATCTGAGGCAGATAAATCTGCTTTAATCCTGTCGGCCCTGGCTGATGAGGCATTTGCTTTACATTTTTTGGAAGATGTTTTTGCAGCAGGGCATATAGCCGGTACAAGGGGAAATGCTTCCCTACGAAAAGGCACACACGATTATTATAACGAACATGGGCTGGAGGTGATATCATGGAATGGAACCAGGAAGATAAATATGGGAGATGCTTATATGACTGCTCAAGATGCTAAAGCTGCCTCTATCGCTATTGGCCTTAGCCTTGAACAACTGGTGAAAGCAGCCGAAGGAAAACAAACATACCACCCTAAAAATGATGGTGTTGGTATTGCAAACCAGCCTGATAGTTTTAGTGTTTGCGCAAACAGTGTAATGCCGGCGGGTAATTATGATGTACAATTATTTAACGTTGTAATGGTAACCACACCTGTTCCGGGGCTTGCTACAGGTACGGGTGAACTGCCAAGATTTAGGGCGGAGTTAGGTACGTTTTGGGGCATTTCATCCGGGTTAGACGTTTCAGCTATATCCGGTGGTTTTGGAAAAGACCAAACAACCACTGGTGCAATAGGAGGACTTGAAGCGAATGTTCGATTTGGCCTTGGTTTAGATGGTGTACTAAACCAATCAGGTGATGGCTTGGTTTTTTTGCAGGTGGGCTGGCGGCAGGATTCCTATTCAACAAACAAATTTAAAAATTTAGACGCTAGTATAGCTACAAATTCTATAACATCCGCAATATCTGGGCGTTCCGCCTATAATGTGCGGGTACGGTTACCTTTTTGGCTGATTCCCGGCGACTTGATACTGGCTGCGCCCTTCCTTGTATTTACAGCGCCAAAAACATTGGCTGCAATGGCCGTAACTGCAGCCAACGGGGGCCTTATACCCTGGCAACTGGGTATGGCCACCCGCCATGGGCGGTTCCAGTTTGTGCTTGGCCGGGAAGTAGGTCTTTCATTTTATGGAATAAAAAACCCTAAAGATGCAATTATAATTCCCCATGAGGGAAGTAAAACTTCCTTCTTGGTATATAAATCAACAAAAATAGATTTCCCTGTTGTTGAATACAAAACCTTCACAAGCTTTTCGCAAAACCAGAGTTCAAACCTGCTGTTTCAACTAGGATTTGGGTTAGATATGCCCTATGGGGCTAGTATTCTTTTACCTGTAGGGACCGCAGTTCCTGAATTGAAGGATGTATGGTACGTCGGTTTACGCATAGTGTTTGACTGGAGGCATTATTAATAACGTATAATTTTGCTCTGCACATAGAATATGTTGTGGCATTTAGATATGGCTTGTAACTACCGAATATTTGTGAAACTGCTTAGCGACTATCGCCCTGCCTATAAAATACTATCATTACAAAAAATATAAAGAATGAAATTATTAAGTTGCTTATAGAAAATGAAACAATACAAAACTTTAAGATGGATAAGAAATGAGGAAGTAAATTCTATTGGTATGCCCCACCAAAAAATAATATTAATTTTTTTATTTTTTTGCAGCTTCAATAAATCGTTTGCGCAAGCTTTAGTTACTATACCAATTGAAACTGAAAAAAATGCAATGGTTTTACAGACCGATAAAGACAACAGGCTTTGTATTACTTATTTTGGAAGCAGGCTTCTTAATAAAAATGAATATAGCGGCATTGCAAAACAGTACAAATCTGATGAAGAAAATGGACTTTTTAATGCAGCCTATACTCCGGCCGGTTCATGGAACCTGGTAGAGCCGGCCTTGCAGGTTACACATGCTGATGGCAACACTTCACTTGACCTAAAATTTGTGCGCTTTGAAACAAAAACAATTGATGAAAATATAAGCCAGGTAAATATTTTGTTAAAAGACCCTGTGTATGCTGATGAAGTAACATTATGTTATAAAATATATTATAAAGAGAATGTTGTTGAACAATGGACGATAATTACAAACGCAGAAAAGAAACCCATAAAAATGCAGAAGTATGCTTCAGCAAATCTATACTTTGTTGCACACGATTATTGGCTGATGCATTACAATGCTAGTTGGGCAAGGGAAATGAAACCAGAAGAAGATTTGTTGACACATGGTATAAAATCAATTGATTCCAAATTGGGTACGAGGGCCAATCTTTTTGAACCATCAACCTTTATGGTTTCGTTTGATAAACCTGCTACAGAAGATGAAGGCAAGGTTATCTTCGGCCAGTTGGCATGGTCCGGAAATTTTAAAATTGATTTTGAAGTAGACGCTTACAAAAACCTTCGTGTAATTGCAGGCATCAACCCTTATGCTTCTGAATATACATTGGCGACAGCACAGAGCTTTACAACACCTTCTTTTATTTATACATTTTCTGAAAATGGCAAGGGCGAAGCCAGCCGTAATCTTCACCATTGGGCAACAAAATACCGGATCCCCGATGGACAAGGCAGCAGGCTTACTTTGTTGAATAATTGGGAGGCTACCAATTTTAATTTTGATGAAAATAAACTGGCCAACCTTTTTACCGGTGCAAAAAAATTGGGTGTAGATATGTTTTTGCTGGATGATGGCTGGTTTGGAAATAAGTACCCGAGAAACGGTGATAATGCGGGTTTGGGCGATTGGCAGGAAAATATAAAAAAACTTCCCCATGGTATTGGTTACTTAGTGAAAGAGGCACAGGCTTCAGGAGTAAAATTTGGTATATGGGTAGAGCCGGAAATGGTAAATCCCAAAAGTGAGTTATACGAAAAACATAAAGACTGGGTTATTCGCCAGGCAGAACGTCCGGAGAAATATTATCGTAATCAACTGGTATTAGACCTATCTAATCCGGAAGTTCAGAATTTTGTATATGGTGTGTTGGATACTTTGTTTACAAAAAACCCTGCGCTTGCTTTTATTAAGTGGGATTGTAATGCAGTAATGTTTAATCCATATTCTGCTTACCTGCAAAAAAAGGGATTATCACAATCGCAATTATATGTTGATTATGTAGAAGGGCTGTACAAAGTGCTGGAAAGATTACGTGCCAAATATCCGAAAGTACCCATGATGCTTTGCAGTGGCGGTGGGGGCCGTGTTGATTATGGTGCTTTGCAATACTTTACAGAATACTGGCCAAGTGATAATACAGACCCTTTGGAGCGCATCAATATCCAATGGGAATATTCTTATTTCTTTCCCACTATTGCAAGCTGTAATCATATAACAGACTGGAGCAGTGCTGCACTAAAATTTAGAACAGATGTTGCTATGATGGGTAAAATGGGTTATGATATTGTGGTAGATAAATTAAGTGAAAAAGATCTTCAGTTTAGTCAGCAATCAATTGCAACCTATCATTCCATCAGCGA
>JANYGZ010000094.1 GCA_025362235.1 Ferruginibacter sp.
GCAATATCACTAACCGCTTATTCAATGCTTCAACAGGTTGTATGCTTTGTTCCCATAATTGGCTGGTATGGAGAAGATATTGATAAGGTTAAATTATTTGTTGAAACCGATCCTGCTGCAAATGGGTTTTTAGGGGAAACCTGCCAATTATGGGAACAAAGCATACAACCTGTTGAAGCATTGAATAAGCGGTTAGTGATATTGCGAACAGGCATTGTGCTAAGCAATAGCGGTGGCGCGCTTGCAGAATTTAAAAAACCAATTCGCCTTGGTGTTGCTGGTATTATTAGCAATGGTAAACAGGTAGTAAGCTGGATACATATTGATGACCTTTGCAGGTTGTATATCAATGCTATCGAAAATGAAAAACTAACAGGCTGTTATAATGCAGTAGCACCCGAACCTGTTACCAGTAAAACACTTACCATAACATTGGCAAAAAAAATGAATGGCAAATTATTTATTCCTGTAAAAGTACCTTCTTTTGTTTTAAAAATAATGCTGGGCGACAGAAGCATTGAGGTATTAAAAAGCACTTCTGTCAGTTGCGCTAAAATAAAACAAACTGGTTTTACATTTTTGTTTCCAACAATTGATACAGCCCTGCAACAATTGTGTGATAAAAAAAATAATTGATACCCGATTTACAAATCAGATTTTGTCATTCTTTGTATACTCCAAAAATAAAATAATACCATGTAAGCAATTGCAAGTGAAAATACCAGCCAGGTATAATCTGACGGCAAAAATTTATTGGCCATATTTGTAAACATGCCAAAGGGCGAGTATACCAAACCATCAGCAGCATTCATTGGTAAATAGTTGCCCATATTGCCGAGGTCGATGTTGTGCTCTTTTTTAATCTTAATTGCCCACACCAGTAACACCAGTGACAACCCATTTTCCAACACTGTGTAAATAAAAAATACGGCTACCGCAAAACCAGTTCGCCGTATCAATACACCCATTAAAACAGCAATTAAATTATAAGTTAAAGCCTTTAAAAAAAAGAACCATATACTGCTTACTCCATAAAAAGAAAAAGAGCCGGTATTTACGATAAATCCAAACGCCATTGCTGTAATAAAAACCAGTATTGTAGAGCAAACGGCTATTATAAGTGCCATTAATAGTTTTACCTGGGTAAATTCTATACGGCTGATACCATCAATAATATTTTGCCTGTGTGTTCTGTAGGTAAATTCGTTGGTTACCAAAATCAGCAACAGCAAGCCAGGCAACAATAACGTTAACCCGCTATAATAACTTACCGTTTGCCAAACATTCGGGAAACCAAAAGGCGATCCTCCCGAAATTAGTCCTGTTGGATCTGCCGGATCAACAACATTTTTTTTAAAATAATACACGAGGTAATTGGCCATAAAAATACCCAGTGCAAAAAAGCAACTGATTACAATAAATGCACTGTAATTTTTAATCTTCATCCATTCTATCTTCAATAATTTTATCATAACGAACAATTAATTAGTTGGTTAATTCAAAGAATTTAGCTTCAAGGCTTTTCTTTTTTAGCTGCAGGTGATTTAATACTATCCCGTTACTGAAACAATGCCTGTTTATGGTTTCTACATCAGCAGTGCCTACGGGATAAAACAGCTGTATCATTTTACCCTGCACTTTTAAATTGCTATAGCCTTGCAGGGCATTGAGCACAATCTCGAGCTGAGGTATATTGGCGGCACTAATTTCAACAATATCTTCGTTGGCCAAAATTTCGTTTACATCGCCTGTTGCTACCAGCTCTCCTTTTTTTAAAATAGCCACATGGGTACAAACTTTTTCTACTTCATCCAGCAGGTGGCTTGCCATGATAATTGTTTTCCCCTGCTGGTGCAATTGCTTTATTAATTGGCGTATTTCTGCAATACCTACAGGATCGAGTCCATTTGTTGGTTCATCTAATATCAATACTTCCGGGTCACCCAACAGACAGGAAGCAATGGCCAGACGCTGTTTCATTCCTAAAGAATAAGTGCTGAACCGGGAATCTTTTCGTTGTGTGAGGTTTACCAATTCCAATACCCGGGGTATATCATCGTGCCCTCTTTCTTTTAATGCGGCAGCAATTTCTAAATTTTTTTGGGCAGATAAATAATGATAAAAATTGGGCGTTTCTAAAAAAGTACCAATTTTACGGCGAAGCGTTTCATCCGGTATTTCATCAAATAGTTTATAGCTGCCACCAGAAGGCCTTAAAATATCCATTATAATTCCCAGCATAGTCGTCTTCCCGCTGCCGTTAGGCCCCAATATCCCAAATACGGTTCCTTTGGGAACAATAAAACTTACTCCTTTTAGCGCCTGTATACGGCCATAACTTTTGCTAAGGTTTTCAATAGAAAGAATTGACATAAGCGCTTTAATGATTAAGCTTTGAAGATAAGGGATTTTATAATTGATGACAGTACAAATTAGGATAAGTGGCAGTCAGGGGCGATGTTGCTGATGCCAGATGTTTGTAAAATTTCCTATTACGGCAACCCCATTACGATTATAGGCGAGGCGATGAAGGTTAAGGTTGTCAATATCTTGCTGTAATACTTTCCTGCTGAACGGATTCATTGTTCCACCTGGTTCCAGTGGCCTTGCTACAGGACTATATTGATAAACCGCATCTACAATAGTACCTCTTGGATACATTATTCCAGGCGTGCCCTTACCCCTTATATCCAGCATTTGAGGATGGTGCAAACCAATTGTATGGCCATACTCATGTGCGGCGGTTGTTGAATTATTCAGCAGGTTATCTACTTTAAAATAACCTGTATTACATCCAATATCATCTACAAAAGAAATATTGTCAGCCGCAAATTCTTCCACTCTGAAATAATTATTTCGGGGGTTTCTATTTTCAAAAACCATTTCAGGTGTAAGGGATCTGGCCCAAATGCCTTTAATATCAAACAATACATTATACAATATTTTTTTTATATGCACTTTACCCTTTGCTTCATTCCAGTGCTCAGCAATATCCTGGGCAATTTGAAAACTTAATGCATCGGTGGCAGCATCGCCATAAAAAAATAATACCGAATAGATATACAATTGACTGGTATTTAATTTTAATTCTACTTCACCCATTTTGTAAAAATATTTTATTTGAAATTTAGTCACCACTCCAGATCGTCTATAACAGATTGGACATGTACATCTTTTTATAAAAATAACGTTATTGGAATAGAATAATAAAGCTGCTGTAACTATTATATGCTATTTAACAGGATAATAGTTAGTGGTGTTGAAATAATATTTTATAAATTGAGTAAACTTTTTTTATGAGCCAGTTATTTATTGATCCCAACATTGCAAAAGCAAGTACCATTTCAACTGACATTTACACCAGTGCAGAAAATTTTGAAGTAGCTAAAGAAAAAATATTTGCCCCGTCCTGGCAGTTTATTGGCAGCAAAGAACTGGTAAAATTTAGTGGAGATGTACAACCTTTTACCTTGCTTGAAAACTATATGAATGAGCCACTGATGCTCACCAGGGATGCAGATGATGAAATACATTGCTTATCGAATGTTTGTACCCACCGGGGTAATATTATTGCTTATAAACAATGCAGTAAAGCAAGCAATTTAAGATGTAAATATCACGGAAGGTTATTTGAATTGTCAGGCAAGTTTGTATCGATGCCTGAGTTTAAAGAAGTAGAAAATTTTCCCAGTGAGACAGACAATTTACCCAGTTTGCCATTGTTTAACTGGGGCAATTTATTATTTACTTCTCTTAATAAAAAAGAAGAAGCTCCTGCTTATCTGAGTGAGATGATGGAACGGCTTCACTGGCTGCCATTGAAAGATTTTGTATATAGGCCTGAACTTAGTAAAACATTTAACATCTATGCAAACTGGGCTTTGTATTGCGAAAATTATTTAGAAGGTTTTCACATTCCTTTTGTACATGCCTCATTAAATGCAGCACTGAGTTTTGGCGATTATACTACCGAATTATATAACAAGGCAAGTTTACAACTGGGTGTCAGTAAAGATAATTTGAATTGCTTTGATCTGCCCAAATCATCTATTGATTATGGAACCAATGTAGCGGCTTATTATTTTTGGGTGTACCCGAATATGATGTTTAATTTTTATCCCTGGGGTTTATCGGTAAATATTGTAAACCCGGTTGCGGTAAATAAAACCAAGGTTGAATTTTTAACTTACATGTGGCAGGAAGATAAATATGATAAGGGAGCCGGAAGTGACCTTGATAAAGTTGAGATGGAAGATGAAGAAATTGTACAAAATGTACAGAAAGGTATTGTATCAAGATTTTATCAACATGGCAGGTATTCTGTAACAAGGGAAACCGGTACACATCATTTTCATAGGCTACTCGCTGATAGTATGAACCATTAAAAGAACAGGTCAATCAAAAACCAAAATTATAAACTGCGTAACTTTGTCTAACCGTTCGGGGTCTGACCAGGTTACCAAATGAAAATAAAAGGAACAAACAAAATCCCAGATTATAAACCGGGTAGGATTTGACCTTATTTATTATGAGAATAGGAAACGGAATTAACATCGTCAGACCGTGGCGGTCAGACGATATTAATTCCTTAATGGTTTTCCACTTTTTAATACACTTTGTATTCTTTCCAACGTTTTCTTTTCACCGGTTAAGCTCAAAAAAGCTTCTCTTTCAAGATCCAATAAATATTGTTCTGTAACAAATGCAGGTTCACTTAAATCGCCACCACACATTACGTAAGCTAATTTTTTTGTCACTGTTACATCATGGTCTGTTGCATAATTTGCTTTATGCATTCCGTTAATACCGGCTAACAGTGTACCTAAGGCACCTCGTCCCAATACTTTTATATCGGTACGTTGTACCGGCATTATATAACCATCATTGTACAATTCAATTACTGCCTGCTTAGCTTCAGCAATCCTTCTTCCCAAATTAACGCTTACCAGGTCTTTTCCTTTGCGATAAACACCCATATCAAAAGCTTCCGCTGCAGAATTAGCTACTTTTGCTGTAGCAATAGTAAGGAAACGGTTTTGTAAAGTAAGAGTATCTACTTCACCATCATGGGTCTCATCAGCTGACCGTAAAACAAATTCTTTGGTACCACCACCACCAGGTATAACACCAATACCTACTTCAACTAATCCGGTATAGGTTTCAGCAGCAGCAATTACTTTATCGGCATGCAGGCAAATTTCGCAACCACCACCCAATGCCAGGCCATGCGGCGCCAGCACCACTGGTATACCTGAATAACGAACCCTCATCATAGTGCTTTGAAACATCCGTATCGCCATATCTATCTCATCATAATCCTGTTCAATTGCCAGCATAAATATCATACCCACATTTGCACCTGCACTAAAGTTGGGGCCATCGTTGGCTATTACCAGACCTTTATATTTTTCTTCTGCCAGCGAAATTGATTTTTGAATACCTTCCAACACCTCGCCGCCGATACTACCCATTTTGGTGTACCATTCTAACCCTAATACATCATCACCTAAATGATAGGTACGGCAGGCACTGTTTTTCCAGATGGTTTCATTGGCAAAATTTTTCATTACAATAAAGGCGGCCTCCCCAACCCCTCCAGGGGAGGGGCTTTGATACCCCCTGGCTGTTAGAGAATAATATAAGCGTTGGCCGTTTTCTATTTTATAAAAAGAGCTGATACCCTTGGCCAGCATCTCATCTACCCAAGGTGCAACTTTGAATCCGGCGGCTTTCATGGCTTCTGTTGTTTTAGCAACGCCCAATACATCCCAGCTTTCAAAAGCGCCTATTTCCCAGCCAAAACCAGCCATCATGCCATCGTCTATCCTGTACAGTTCATCACTGATTTCAGGAATACGGTGAGAGATATAAGCAAATAAATTATAGTGAAACTGACGATAAAAATCACCTGCTTTATCTGTACCTGTAGCTAATGCTTTCAATCTTGTTTTTAAATCATCAATTGGTTTGGCGGTTTCTATCGTTGCAAACCTTGGTTTTTTGCGAGGTTCATATTTCAATGTAGAAAGATTCAATACCTGGATTTCTTTTTCACCTTTTGCAGATGTGGGCATTTTTTTAAAAAAGCCCTGGCCCGTTTTATCGCCCAGCCAGTTATTTTCTACCATTTTATTTAACCATGCAGGAATTACAAATTGTTCCTTTGCTTCATCCTGCGGGCAATTATCAAAAACGCCTTTAGCAACTTTTACCAAGGTATCGATGCCTACCACATCTGCAGTGCGAAAAGTAGCAGATTTTGGACGTCCAACAATTGGACCAGTAAGTGCATCAATTTCATCTACAGTTAACTGCAATTTTTCCATGGCATTCATAATGGCCATCATACCAAATACACCGATACGATTAGCTATAAATGCAGGCGTGTCTTTACACAATACAGTTGTTTTGCCTAACTGCAGGCTTCCATATTCCATTAAAAAATCAACTACTTCTGTATCGGTAAATGCTGTTGGAATAATTTCTAGTAATCGTAAATATCTTGGCGGATTAAAAAAATGTGTCCCGCAAAAATGTTTTTTAAAATCATCTGTCCTGCCCTCCGTCATCATATGAATGGGAATGCCGGATGTATTGGAAGTAATTAAAGTACCGGGTTTACGGTATTTTTCTACTTCTGTAAAAACAGATTGTTTTATATCGAGTCTTTCTACTACTACTTCTATTACCCAATCACAGCCGGCAATATCTTTCATATTATCGGTAAAATTGCCCGTTGTAATTTTCTTTACTACATCTTTGGTATAAACGGGCGATGGGTTTGATTTTATGGCAGCAGCAAGCGCATCGTTTACAATTTTATTTTTTTCAGCAGGCTTTGCCCCTGCTGGTAAATCTTTGGGTTGAATATCCAGCAGCAATACCTGCAAACCTGCTCCTGCAAAATGACAGGCAATACGGCTACCCATTACACCACTGCCTAAAACGGCAACTTTTTTAATGATTCTTTTCATATGTATATTCTTTAAGCAATTATCAATACCACGGATTAGTTAGTTAAACAACTATTTTCATAAACCGAAATTAATACATTTTATAAAAGCATCATAAAAAATAAAAACAGGCATTACAGCCTGCTTTTATTTTTACTCAATATTATTTTACTATAATTTCTAACTCACCCCACTTCCGTTCTTTACCGTCTCATCCGGATTTACAAATTTTAGTTTGCCATCGGCATCTTCAGCTATCAGAATCATCCCATTGCTTTCAATACCACGCATTTTTAGTGGCACCAGGTTGGTAACAACTGTAACCTGTTTGCCTACAATATCGGAAGGATCGAAATGTAATGCAATACCACTTACAATTATTCTTTTTTCAAAACCAAGGTCAACTTCCAGTTTCAATAATTTATCTGCTTTGGCAACTTTTTCTGCTGATAAAATAGTGCCCACTTTCAGTTCAATTTTTGCAAAATCTTCAAACGCAATTTCTGGTTTGGCCTCCCTGCCCTCCAAAGGAGGGTTCTGAGAAGTGTTATTATTTAGAGTAACCGGCTCGACCGGTACACTCTTCAAAGCCCCTCCTCCGGAGGGGTTAGGGGAGGCTGCTTCCATTTTTATTTTTTCACTTTTAATTTTTAATTTTTCTACCTGTTCTGCTACCTCTGTATCATCAATTTTTCTAAATAATAATTGTGGTTCTCTTAGCGAATAACCTACACTTAGCAAATTAGGTTTACCTGCATTTTCCCAGTCCAGCATTTTGTCTACTACCTTCATCATGTAAGTCATTTTTTTTGCAGCAAAGGGCAAGAAAGGGTTTATATACACAGCAAGATTGGCAGTAAGCTGTAAACAGATATGTAAACAGTTGTCAATTATTTGCTGGCCTTCAGGATTTGTGTCCAAAGTTTTAGCAACAATCCATGGTTGTTTATCCTGCATGTATTTATTCCCTTTTCGTGCAAGATCAATTACCCCATATTGTGCATCCCTGAACTTATATCCTTCAATCAGGCTTTCGATAGTTGCTTTTGCATGGGTAATTTCTGCAAACAAATTTTTATCTGCATCATCCAGTATTGCTGCGTGCAATGGAGGCACTTTTCCCTTGCACAGTTTATGCATTAAAACAAAAGCCCGGTTTACAAAATTACCAAACACATCCACCAGCTCCCCCTTCACTGTATCCTGAAAAGCCTTCCAGGTAAATTCACTGTCTTTTGTTTCAGGCGCAATAGCGTTTAAATAATACCGCAATGCATCCACCATCTGGTCTCCGCCATTTTCCTTCTTTACAAAATCGTTGATGTAATCATCCATTTCAATACTCCATCCACGGCTGGTACTCATTTTATCGCCTTCAAGATTCATAAATTCATTACTGGGTACATTATCAGGTAAAATATTTCCATGCAGTTTCAACATAACCGGAAATATGATGGCGTGAAAAACAATATTATCCTTACCTATAAAATGCACCAGTTTGGTATCTTCATTATACCAATAAGGTTTCCAATCCTTATCCTTGTCCAGGGCCCACTGTTTGGTTGCGCTGATATAACCAATAGGTGCGTCAAACCAAACATATAATACCTTGCCTTTACCTCCTTCTACATCTTCGGGTAAAGCAATTCCCCAATCCAGGTCCCTTGTTACTGCCCTTGGCTGTAAACCTGCATCCAGCCAGCTTTTACACTGCCCTAATACATTTGCTTTCCAATCAGCTTTATGATCTTCCAATATCCACTGGCGTAAAAACTCTTCATATTTATTCAATGGCAAATACCAATGTTTAGTGGTTTTTTTTACAGGTGCATTACCGCTTAGTGTACTTTTTGGATTAATTAATTCATCAGGGCTTAAAGAAGTACCGCATCTTTCGCACTGATCGCCAAAAGCATTTTCATTGGCACAAACAGGGCAAGTGCCAACAATATAACGATCGGCTAAAAACGTATTGGCTTCTTCATCAAAATATTGTTCTGTTTCTTTTACTTCCAGATCACCGTTATTATTTAGCACAGTAAAAAATTCCTGTGCCGTTTCATGATGCAAAGGGGATGTGGTTCTGTGATAAATATCAAAAGAAATTCCCAGGTCAGCCATATTGCTTTTTAACATGGCGTGGTATTTATCTACAATTTCTTTCGGGGTGGTATTTTCCTTCATTGCTTGTATAGTAATTGCGGCGCCATGTTCATCGCTGCCACATACATATACCACATCTTTTTTTTGTGCCCTTAAATACCGCACATAAATATCTGCCGGCAAATAAGCCCCCGCCAAATGACCAATATGTTTAGGGCCATTGGCATAAGGCAATGCAGAAGTAATTAAATATCTTTTTGGATCTGTCATAATTTTTTTGTTATTAGTTCCCATTGGTGCAGTCATTCACCCAGGTCAATCTCACATCAAGTGCCTTTAAAGGCATGTTATCCCATTTTGGTTCTGCTAAAGCGCTGCAAATTTACCTAAAGCAAGTACAATACCCAAACAAACAAAAACCTCCGCTGTAGGGGGAGGTTTTAAAAAATTTATAATATCAAAACTATTGAATAAGACATGAAAACAATTTTTATTGTACTTCTGCTATTACCCTTACCAGCAAAGTACTGGTAGCTGCTTTTAATGCAATCACATTTCCTTTGGCCATATCTACAGTTCCCTTATACAGTTCTGTTTTTTCATTGTCTCTTACTTCAAGCAACAATTGAAATTTATCACCTGCTTTGGTTGTAGTGGTAAGAAAAAAGTTATCGGTTGGTGTAGCTTCTGCATAATTTGCTGCTGTATCTTTTGCAGCCAATTGCCAGGCGGGAAGTAGCAAAGATGTAAAATTGCTGATCGTTGTATTGCCTTCAAATAAAGCTCTCCGCTTATCTTCTTCACCGGCAGCAACGGTTATTGTTTTAGAAGGCACAAAAATATTATCGATAAAATTGCCCGCAGGATCGGCAGTCCAAATGGCCATTACAGGAGTCATTGCTTCATTACTTTTTTCAATGATGAATTGCAGTGTTTTGCCCGGCTTGTCTTTATTGGTAACTATTTTATCGAAGGAAGTTTTGTCGAAAAAGCCACCTTTGCGTTTATCACCCCGGGTTAAATCTTCTCCAAAATGTTGTATTTGTGCAAAGGGAGGTAAGCCAAAACCCGCTCCGATTAAAAAGATAGCAACAATAGCGGCGGCAACAAGGAATTCTTTTTTAACCTTACCCTCTTTACGTTCTTTAGTGTATACTTTTAAAGAACCCCAGTTATTTCTAATGTGAAAAAAAGCAAAGCTGATAAACACCAAACCTAATAAAACATGAATGGATGTAACAAACTCAGGCTTTAATCCGAAATACAATAAAAGGCCAGTTGTTCCGAGGAATAAAAAAGCCAGAGCAATACTCAGGCTTATGATGTTTTTCTTTTTCATAATTAATTTTTCAATTGAATACAAACATAGTATTCAACCAGAATTTCATTGAGCAAATGAGATGATCCTCAAGAATGTTGCGACAAAAATAATATCCAAGGTTGTTATTAGTCCCAATGTTTACTTTTTAACTTAAAATTTTCTGCAAATTATTATAACTGGTAGTAATACTTGCATACGGATCTGAAGTCATATCATGTTCTACAAAAAAGTCTTTCATACCTGCATCTTTAGGATTGGCAAATATGCATTTAAAATTAACAATGCGTGCCTACAGGTTGAAGTTCGGTCATGTCTTTATCAATATCTTTTACACGCCACAACGGGAAACGGCCGGGATGTTGCTTAAACAATTCCACCGGGTCTACACCTGCTTTGGTAACCCAGCAAAGATCAAGTTCCATCTTCATGTTATCGGTACTTGTCTTTTTCAGGAAAAGGTGATAAGGCGTCTCCCGTTCAATAACTTTAAATTCCATATCATGATTATGATAAGCTATATTATTTTTTTGCCATCGGTAGCGGGATAGTATTCTGAAATTGAATTTCAACCATCTGCATCAGCGGTTGGTTTGCACCGGCTTTGCTATTTTTGAAAACAAAATACACATTATGCACACCGCTTATTGGTTCAATAGCTGCCGTGGCATTTGTTGCCATCATTTTTCTAAGCAAACTGAAATCAAATTTTCTCGGAGGCCCTGCAGGTTTTTTATCAGCGACAGGTGCTGGTTTTGCGCCCGGCTTAGGTTTGCCACCGCCCATATTTTCTATCATCCTTGCCATGCCAAAAGGCTTTGATACAATCATCTCTGTTTGCCCTATCAATTTACCATCCGGGGAATCTAAATGTACTTCAATGGTACCGCCGACAGTTCCCGAATTGGGGGTTGCCTGTACCAAAAATTGAATTCGTTTAATATCTGTTAGATCTATCTTGTTATAACCCAGGTAAGAATTATCGCCTATCATTGAAAAAGAGATGGACGGAGTTGTAAGTAACTGCGTACCCTTCTTAATATCAGCATTCATCGGATCAAGCACCGGATTTCTTAAGGGCAATAAATATTCAGTTGATAATCCTGCAATTGGAGGGTTTCCTTTATCAGTATATGCTACTCTTAACAGGTATCCGCCTTTGCCATTTTCGCCAGCAGGTACTTTAGTAATATAATCACCACTTAATTTAATTGGAGCAGCAGCCACTTGCTTTTGTGAAAGGCTAAGGATATATTTTACTATTATTTCCGATTGAGGCTTTGTTATTTTTGGATGCGCTGCCATCACATGTTCGCCCCAAACACCGCCGCCACCATTGATAATTTTATCCGCCAATTTTGAAACAGCAGCAGGGTCATTTTTATATTTTTCTGACACTGCTTTAAAGCTTGGCCCAATGGATGTTTTATCAATTACATGACATGATTTACAATCGTTGGAACTGATTAAATAACTGCCTGCCACAAATCCCGTTCTGTCATCTGCAGCCCGGTGATTTTGTGCTATTGCAATCGGGTCAAAGCCTTCCGGTACATAGTCAAAATTAATAGCCAGTTGGTCGGGTTTTATTTTGCTGTCTGCCGTAGTTCCATCTTCTTTATCAGTTACACTAATAGTGTATTCAATGGGCTGTTTAGCAAAAAAGAAAGTTTTGTTTCCCTTTATAATTTCGATCCTCACTACCGGAGGTGCGTTGCCCGCTTCTAATGTAATGGCTTTACTATTCGTCTCTCCTTTTGTATCTGTTACTGTAAGTATGGCCTGGTAAGTTCCCGGCTTATCGAGTGTAACAACGGTATTTGAATCAGTAACTATTTTATTATAGCCATTGGAGGATGTTATTTTCCATTCGTATTTTAATGCACCCTTATCATATTTATCATAATCTATTGTACCCTTTGAAGAAAGATTTACTGTAAACGGAATGGCGCCTGCTGTTTGATCAGCAGCAGCTTCCACTACGGGCTTACGGTTACCTGCGTTATATTCTATACGAACCAATGCAGAGTTTGCATTACCCTGAAACCAGGCACTGCCATATTCCAACATATATAAATCACCATCGGGGCCAAACTTCATGTCAAGTACACTGCTAAAATTTTCCTTTGGCAATACTTGCTCCATGGATTTATAATTATAATCCTTATCCATTGAAACAGCCATTATCCAGCCACGCATAAAATCTGTGATGAGCCATTTGTTTTCATAATAAGCGGGCCATGGGCGCTTGGCATCTTTAAAATCATCCTTGTGAAAAACGGGCCCACCTACAGCACTACGGCCAGCACTGCTCATTAATGGGAATGAATCAGATAAACCATAAGGGTACCATATAAATGCTTTTTGCGCAGGCGGCAATTCTTTTAAACCTGTATTATTAGGCGAATTGTTAACCGGGTGCTCGGGGTTATTTTTTGCACCATAGGTATTATCAACATAATTATATTTTGCATACGCTTGATTATCGCCATTAAAATAAGGCCATCCAAAATAACCAGCTTTGCGTGCCTGGTTAAATTCATCATATCCGCGTGGGCCATAAATAGAATCTACAAATGCATCGGGACCAACTTCACCCCAATACAAGAAACCGGTTTTACTGTCTATAGAAACACGCCATGGATTACGGTCACCCATTATATAAATTTCAGGCCTTGTATTGACAGTTCCTTTTGGAAAAAGGTTTCCTTCTGGAATGGTATAGGTACCATTATCTTCTGGATGAATGCGCAATATTTTACCACGTAAATCATTTGTATTGCCAGAACCACGTTGATCGTCCCAGCTTGAACGCCCTGGCCTTTCATCTAAAGATGCAGTACCTGCTGGAGGATTGGCGGTATTATTTCCTACAGAAAGGTATAAATTTCCTTCCATGTCAAATACCATTCCTCCACCGGTATGGCAACAGGTTTCACGTTGCGTGCCTACTTCCAGGATAATTTTTTTGGTAGGCTCATATAAAGAATCGCCATGCAGTTCCCATCTTGCCAATACATGCTTTGGCATTGAAGGATCTGCATAATACATATATCCAGTGGTTTTCTGCAAATTTTGGGTGTACAATAAGACCTACCAATCCTTCTTCTGCTTCGCTAACCGCACCTTCCTTTGTAGTATATTTTGTATTTACCGGAATGTGGGCAACTACTTTTACCTGGTTGGTTGAGGGATCAAAAACCTTTAATACGCCTTTACGTTCAATAATTAAAACACGGCCCTTATCCAAAAAAGACATTTCCATAGGTTCGTCCATACCTTCTGTAAGTACCACTTTTGTAAACCGGTTTTCTTCAGGTAGCTCGTTATCGGCAACAGCAACAGCGTCGGGTTGTTTACACGATAAAGCGAATAAGCTTACCGTTAAAATAAAAAGGCTTCCTTGTTTAAAGGAAAATTTTTTTGGCATAAAAGCAATTTTAAAATGATTGGTTTTAATTAACTGATAGCATTATAACAGGCCATTGAAAACAAAGACATGCAGAACATTTTATGATCTTCCAATGGAACAAATCTAATTTTCAATCAGTGCCCTGTTTTACAAATGAGATGAGAAAGGGAAATATAGCGACGAAACGGGATTTCAAACATCCAATAGCCCTAAAAGCCTTTTCCTTAATCAAGTTTTGTTTTTGGCAATGCGTTACTATGACACAATGGTAAACATTTTTTATTATTTGCAATAATTTTATTTTTAATCTGCCCATAGCCCTTTACTTTTATATATATGAGTTATGATAAAGCATTAAGGGACCATTATTTAAAAGGGCATGAGAAATACCTGCGCCATATTTCAGTGGACTGCATCATTTTTGGGTTTCATGACAATGAACTGAAAGTATTGCTGCTACAGGCCAAATATGCCGGCTTATGGGGTTTACCGGGTGGATTTATCAAAAAAGAAGAGCATATGGATGAAGCTGCAAAGCGTATACTGAAAGAAAGGACAGGCCTGGATGAAATTTATATGCAACAGTTTTATGTATTTAGCGCCCCTGAACGCTCCACCCGTAAAGCCAACCAGCAATTTCTAAAAACCGTAGGGTTGAAAAGCAATGAAAGCTGGATGTTTGAACGTTTTATTACAGTAGGCTATACGGCCCTTGTTGATTTTTCAAAAGTTGAACCGGTGGCTGATGTATTTTCTACTACCTGTGAATGGCTCAACATCCATGAAATTCCTGAAATGCTGCTTGACCACCGCGACATATTGAATAAGGCATTGGAGGATTTGCAATTGCAGTTAAATTATCACCCGGTTGGTTATAACCTATTACCCGAAAAATTTACCATGCCCGAGATACAGAAATTATATGAAACTATTTTAGACAAGAAACTGGACAGGAGAAATTTTCAGCGCAAGATAATAAGCACCGGCATTTTAAAAAGATTGAATGAAACAAAAAAAGGAGTTGCCCATAAAGCGCCCTGGTATTATAAATTTGACCAGCGCAAATATCAAAAAGCGCTAAAAGGAGGAATAGGTTTTGAATTATAGAATTGCGAATTAAAATGAAAAAATATTTATGAACCGCAAAAACTTTTTATCGTCTATAGTTCCGGCGGCGGCCACATTAAATGCCATTGCAAAAGGGCAGCAATTAAAAAACCCTGAAGAAAAACCTATTATACCGGCATACTTAAAAGAAGGCGATACCATTGGCATAACGAGTCCTGCGGGTTATATTACCCTTGCAGAAATTGAACCTGCTGTAAGCAAGTTAAAAGAATGGGGTTTTCAGATAAGCATTGGCAATACTATCGGTAAAAAATATTTTACGTTTGGTGGAACGGATGAAGAAAGACTGGCAGATTTTCAGGAGATGCTGGATGATAAAAAACTGGATGCCATTTTATGTGCGAGGGGAGGTTATGGTATGATAAGGATAATTGATAAACTTGATTTTACTCAATTTATTAAACATCCAAAATGGATTGTTGGGTTTAGCGATATAACTATAATACACAGCCATCTCAGCAAAAATTATAGCATAGCATCTATCCATTCAAAAATGTGCAATAGCTTTCCAGACGATTGGGCACAGGCCGAACCCGTTCAAAAAGAATCCATTGAAAGTATCAATAAATGTTTGTCCGGCCAGAAAATGAGCTATGCCGTTTTGCCAAATCCGCAAAATAAAACAGGTATTGCAAGCGGTGTATTGGTAGGCGGAAATTTAAAAACAATTGAATCTTTGGCAGGCAGCGACAGCGACCTTGTTACAACAAATAAAATTTTATTTGTTGAAGATACCGGCGAATACATGTACAGTATCGACCGCATGTTTTGGAACCTTAAAAGAAGTGGTAAATTAACCAACTTACAGGGCCTTATTATTGGTGGATTTAAAATAAAGAAAGATGAGGGTGACGAAGAATTTGGTAAAACTTTGGAAGAAATTGTACTGGAAAAAGTAGCAGGATATAATTACCCGGTTTGTTTTGATTTTCCGGTAGGTCACCAAAAAAATAATGTTGCTTTAAAGTGTGGCGTTATACATAAACTCGATGTAAATATTACGGAGCCATCATTAAAAGAAATGTAAGGATTTCGTATATTTGATAAAACAACATTTATGGCAACTCAATTAATTGATAAAGATTATGTATCCATAAAGGTTTCTAAAAAAATAGGTGCCGCCGGTATAAAACGGGTACAGGAATATGTACGTTTTTTAGAGATAAATAAAGATGCTCCAAAAAAAGTTTCCAAAAAAAAGATTGCTGAACTTGCAGATGAAATTACTGCCGGGCATGGGAAAAATTAAAGCAGAAAAGGGGCTTTAAGTGGTAGTTGTTATTGAAGCCAATATTATAATAAGCGCTTGTCTAAAAATTAACGGCTGTATAGCAAAGCTTATTTTTAATTATTCATCAAACATAAATTATATAGTGCCTGCATTTATTTTGAGTGAAATAAAAGAAAATGAAGAAAAAATCTGCAACTCAAATAAAATAAGTAAGAACGAATTTAATCAGAACCTACTTTTGTTACTTACGAAACTGATGCTAATAAATGATGATGAGATAATTGACGCTACTTTTAAAAATGCATTTGAACTAACAAAAAGTATTGACCCAAACGATACAATTTATATAGCTTTAGCCATTTCCCTCGATGCGCTTTTTTGGACCGGTGATCTAAAACTTCTTAGAGGCCTTAAAAGAAAAGGTTTCCAGCATATAATTACTACTTTAGATTTTGAACAAATATTAAAAGGCTTATGATAAAAATTCCTCCCTATTTAAAAAAAGGCGATACCATCGGCATAACCTGCCCTGCCGGTTATATGGCCAAAGAAAAAGCACAAACATGTATTGGCAGTTTGCAAAAATGGGGCTACCAGGTAATGGTGGGCAAAACACTGGGCAGTAAGTCTGACAATTATTTTTCCGGAACTGATGAAGAGCGACTGAATGAATTACAGGCTATGCTGGATGATGACACTATCAATGCTATTTTATGCGGACGTGGAGGCTATGGCATTGGCAGGATTATTGACCAGCTTGATTTTAAAAAATTTAAAAAGAAACCTAAATGGCTTATTGGCTATAGCGATATTACTGTTTTGCATTCTCACATTTACAGCGCTTATAAAACAGCCAGTATACATGCCCCCATGGCGGCGGCTTTTAATGATGGCGGGGCCGATAATGAATTTGTGCTTTCATTAAAAAAAATGCTCACTGGCAAAAAAAATAAATATACCTGCGCAGTACATTCTTATAATAAACAGGGCAATGCAACAGGTGAATTGGTAGGCGGCAATCTTTCATTGCTGGCACATTTAACCGGTACCCCATCTGACATTGATACAAAAAATAAAATACTTTTTATAGAAGATATTGGTGAATACATTTATAGTATCGACCGTATGTTATATCAATTAAAACGTAGCGGCAAACTCGATCAATTGGCGGGTTTAATTATTGGCGGGTTTACAGATATAAAAGATACGGAACGGCCCTTTGGCAAACCGATTGATGAAGTAATTAATGATATTGTAAAAGGTTATCATTACCCCATCTGTTTTAATTTTCCAGTAAGACATGGTAAAGAAAACTATGCTTTAAAAATTGGTGGTGTTTACCAGTTAAGTGTTGGTAAAAAAAATGTGCGGTTATCGGAATAATAAAACCTTACTGACTCAGCAACGAATCCAACTTTTGATGAAATAAGGCAAAGTCATTTAAGTTATGATGATTTCCCTTGTCAATAGTTATAAACTCATCTGCAGGTTTTAGCACCATTTTTAATTTTGCTGCACACCGGTAAGGTATAACGCCATCATCCGTTCCGTGAAAAATGGTAATAGGCACTTTTATTTTTTGCAGAAATTGACTGGAAGGAATGATGTAGTTTACCACACCGGTTACCGGATACACAGGTGCATAATATTTAAATAAATCCGGAATGCTGTAATAAGGAGTTTCTAAAATTAATTGCCGGCAATTTTTTACGGATGCCAACTGGGCGGCAATACCGGTACCAAATGATTTTCCAAAAATTATTATTTGGTTTGCACTATACTTTGCGGCAGCCATTGTATATATTTTAGCTGCCTGCTCATACAATATATTTTCATTTCTTACACCAATACTTTTTCCAAAACCGGGATAATCTTCCATCCAAACTTCGTAACCATGTTTGGTAAAGTTTTCAGCAAATTTTGCATAGCGGCTGATGTTCCCCTTATTGCCGTGAAAATAGATAACTACTCCTTTACGCACAGTATCAGCAGGTAAAAATTTTACCATATTAATTGTATCTGTATTATTAAATGGTATATCTGTTTCTTCAAAGGCCGTATTGAAACTGTATCGGTAATCTCTTGATAGCTTAACCGGGTGAAACAAAAAATAATCCTGCAAAAAAAACAGCGCTACACCAATAAAGACATACAAAAAAAGTAACCATTTTAACCATCTAAAAATTGTCTTTCGTTGTATGCTCATCGTCTAAAAAAATATTTTTAAAAATTTCTACAAATTTATGGTGCAAGAATATCCCTTATAAAATTGTGGTATTCCGGAAAAGAAGGAAGGTTGTTATGGCCCCCGCCTCTTATGCGTATCAATGTTATTTTTATTGGACTTAAAGCCTGTAGTTTTTCACTATTGCTGATTGGTATCAGACAGTCTTTTGTACCATGAAAAATATAGGTATGGCAATTTACCTTCGGTATCCACTTATCTGTACGCATGTGAAAACGAAGCACAAACTTCATGGGCAGTATGGGTAAAAAACGTTCTACTGCTTTTTTAAAACTAAAATAAGGTGCATCCAGTATTAAATAACGGGGTTTGTTTTCGCTGGCAAGGTTTGCTGCAAATCCGCTGCCAAGGCTTCTTCCATACACAATCAGATGGTTTTCGTGATAGGTTGCCGACAGGGTGTCATATACAAACTGCATGTCGGCATGCATATTTTTTTCGCTGCGTTTACCGGTGCTTTTACCAAAGCCGCGATAATCTACCAATACCACATCATATTGGTACCGATAAAAATCTTTTGCATATTTTGCCCAGCCTTTTATACTTCTTGAATTGCCATGAAAATACAATATCAGCCCCAGTGGTTTTTCTACATAAAAATGAAGGCCGTTGATGCGTACCCCTTCATCCACTTCAAAAAATAGTTCTTTAAATGGGGCATCGTATTTATATTTAAAATCCTGGTGAAGTTTTTCGGGTTTAAAAATAAAACGTTCCTGCACCAAATACGCCACCGCCAATAAAACAAGGTAACCGATGATGATATAAATGATAGTGGAAGACAAGTGTTTGTTGTTTAGTTAAAAATTATTACCAGAATTAGAAAACATTGATTACACGAATTTTTAAGAACGAATTACACGAATTTTTTTGTACTGGATTCTTATTTCTACATCTGTAAATTAAAAATATTTGACCCGATTTGATGCTAAATTGAAGAACAAAATTTGATGGTAACAATTTACATTCGGTGCTTCAATATCGAGTGCTAAATTTTGACTTTATTAAACTACGTTTTCTTAGTCGAATAATTTTGTCAGGTCATTTTTGTTACCCGAAAAATTTATCAAAAAATCATTGATAGATTTGTTAATTAATTTTGCTTGTTCATCACTATCATGATGAAGTCTGAATACTTGCCTTTTACTATCTACACCAATATAATTACCATCTTCCATGTCACGTATTGTGTAATATTTTTTGCTGTCAAATTCAATTTCAAAAGTATCATCTACTTCAATTTTACTTAATAGTTCGGTATCTATCTCTTTTAAAATCTTTTTTAATTTCTTTTCGTCTTCATTTTTTATTTCAAGCAAAGTCCTTGAGATCTTTATTGCTCTTATTTTACTTGTATCGTAAATTTTCCAGAAAACAGTTGGGTTGTCAATCTCGATTTCCTGAACAAGGTCATATGTAACTATTATTGGTAACTTTATATACTCATCCTTATCTCTTCTTTTAATTTCGAGTCCCTCGATTTTAAAACCTACTTTGTGCTTTTTTCCATACCTCTCAAAATATTTGCCATTTATTGAATGTAATAAAGTAATTCCGTTTGGATTACTACTAAATATGTCAGATTGCAATTTAGCGTTATTTCTTATTTCTTTCATCGAAGGATATATGTCACCAAGAACTTCATTCAGTTTTTTTTCTAGTTTCACAATCTCTTTGTTTATCCTTCTTTTTTTAAACCAATTAATCATAGCAGTTGTTTGGAATTTGCGCCAATATTAGTGTTGCCGAATATACAATAATAAAGCAGATGCAATATTCGAATCCAGTATATTTTGCTTTTTGCAGCAAGCTTTTGATGGTTTACATCATTTCAAATTTAGTAAGTGTCCGGTAAATAAGTTTGTAGCGTATTAAAATACGGTATGAAAAAGATAATAACAGTTTTAATGGAACTGCCTGTTGGGGGAACATTCAGGGAAGTAATTGAAAAATTAATGGGCAAAGGATAGTTATTTTGTACTACCAAATTCTTTCTTCCATTCCTCAGTACCGCCAATTAAATTAATAAGATTTGTAAAAGGGTATTTTTCCTGCAAACGCTGTATGGCAATCTGGCTTCTTACCCCAGCCCGGCAGTACAATACGACCGGCTTTTGTTTTTCTATCTGGTCAATGAATTTTGTTATATCGCCCAAGGGCATTAATATACCACCAATATTAAAAGCAGCATGTTCATAAGGTTCCCTAGTATCAATTAGCTGAAAATCCTCCTTATTATTTATTAGTTGCCGAAGCCCGGTATCTGTGATGGTTTTCATGTAGTGATTTGTAAAAAATGAAAACTTTTTATTGGATATTACAGTGAAAATTATACCGGGGAATTACCTAAAAATATTATTCATCCTCGTCAGTATAAATCCTCTTTAAATTAATTTTATTGGTAGGTGCCACCACCAATGGATACATTTCTACAGTAACATTACTCTGCTGCAATCCAAATCCTTTTTCTTCACTTAGGGAAAGTTCTTTTATCCAAAAATATAGCTGCATAATCATACGTTCCATAAATGGCAGGTCAGTATCCCTTGCCAAAAATTTCTCCATTACCACAAACTGAAAATCGCCCACCACATTATTGCGCTGCTGGCTTTCGTACCTGCTGGTTACATTTACTTCCTTGTTGGCTACCAAATCTTCTACCACTTTTTTAAACATCAGGTTAACCCGGGGCGCTACCCTAAACCCTAACCTGAATTCTACCCTGATGATGTCATTTGGAATAATATGCTCAACAGTATATTCACTTGTATACGGGTCGTCTAAAGTATCAACATGCACAAACCAATAAATATCTGCACGCTTTGGCTTACCGCTTAATATGGAGTAAATAATTTTATGTTCAATTTCTGCCGGCTTATTGGCGCTTGTCATATACACCAGGTGGGTAGCATATTTTGGAACAGTGTCATCATTACTTAATTCTTCCAGCTTGGGAATGTATTCTTCCATACGCACAAATTCTACATAACGGTTTTTAATTTTTCTACTGCGGAACCATACATACATTATTGCAAATAAGCCGCCACCAACCATTAAAGCAATATAACCGCCATGAGGGAACTTATCTAAATTGGCAAATAGAAAAACACACTCAAGCGTTAAATAAACAGCCAGGTATATATAAATTACTATAGCATTCGCTCGTCTTTTAACCAGGTAATTAGCAAACAAAATAGAGGTACTCAACATACACAATGTAATGGCCAACCCATAAGCTGCCTCCATTGCGCTGGATGATTTAAAGTAAACCACAATACCACAGCAACCAATAAACAGTAGCAGGTTTATACCGGGAATAAATAACTGCCCCTTTGCTTCAGATGGATAATTGATTTTCATCCTCGGCCAAAGGTTAAGCCTGATGGCCTCGCTAATAAGGGTAAATGAACCGCTTATTAAAGCCTGGCTGGCAATGATGGCTGCAAAAGTGGCTATAACCAAACCGGTTAATCTAAAAGAATCACTCATAACCCCAAAGAATGGATTAAAGCCGGCTTTAATCACTGAGTCTGCTATCACTTTTCCATTATAATTAGCCAGTAGCCAGGCGCCCTGGCCAAGGTAGTTTATGATCAGGCAGGATTTTACAAAAATCCATGAGTAGCGGATATTGGCACGCCCTACGTGGCCAAGATCGCTGTATAAAGCTTCGGCCCCTGTTGTACAAAGAAAAACTGCCCCTAAAATCCAAAACCCCTTGGGATAAACTGTTAGTAATTGAATAGCATAATAAGGGTTAAAGGCCCTGAAAATTCCCAGGTCATCTGTAAGATGGATCAACCCAAGGATGGCCAACATGCCAAACCATATAATCATTATTGGCCCAAACAGTTTACCAATTGAATCTGAACCAAACCTTTGTAAAAAAAACAATAAAGCCAAAATGGCCAACACTATATAAATTACCTGTTGCTGTTCAATAAGTTTAAAAGCATCAATTTGTTTTAAGCCTTCAATGGCAGAGGCAACGGATATAGCAGGTGTAATCATACCATCTGCAAGTAATGCAGCGCCGCCAATCATAGCCGGAATTACCAGCCATCTTTTCTGGCGCCTTACCAAAGTATACAATGAAAATATTCCACCCTCCCCTTTATTATCTGCCCGTAATGTGAGTATTACGTATTTAATTGTTGTTTGCAGGGTTAGTGTCCAGATGATGCAGGAAAGCCCGCCTACAATAAGTAATTCAGAAATTTCTTTGCTGTTGATGATGGCATTAAAAACGTACAAAGGGGATGTGCCTATATCACCATATATAATTCCCAGTGCTATCAGTATACCTGCAGCTGTTGCCTTGTTAGCCTTAATTAACAATTCCTTATTTTTGGTTAGTAAATATTTTCAAAAAAATGTAGTCTTGTGCCTTTTTGTTGAAGATGTAAATATAGTTATAAATAGAATAATAGGATTATTATTCAACCTTGGCATCCAATCAAATAATCTTCAATATGGCAGTGTTATAAAAATGGCAATTCATTCTCCTGTGATAAAAACTTTTCCATAACTACCAACTGAAAATAACCCGCTTATGAACAGAGAAGTAATTACTAAAACAGGCAAGTTTAAAATGGTTGAAAGAAAAACAAAATATTTTAATTATCTTAATTAATATTTACAATCTGACAAAATAATAACACTAATATTTTTTGCAATAAAAAATATTAGTGTTAATTTAATTTCCACAAAACGGTATTACCCTCATCTGAAAATAATTATTTATGCTAAAACATTACTGCCTCCTTTTATTATGTATTACAGGTAATTACAGGTATACGATGGCGCAAGAAAATGTTTCGAAAACGATACAATTTTTTGGAGCAAAAGGAGATGGAAAAACAAATGATACGGAAGCTTTTATAAAGGCTACAAAGTTTTTTAATGACCGTGGTGGAAACGGAACACTTAACATACCCAAAGGAACTTATATAGTAGGCAGGCAAACTTTTAGTAATGGAGATGCAAATAAATATGCCTATACCGGTGTTGATATACTTGACTTTAAAAATATTAATAACCTCATAATAAAGGGAGAAAAGGGTACGATAATAAAATATGATGATAGTTTAAAATTGGGAAGTTTTGATCCGTTAACAGGCAAGGTTTTTAATGATAATGACCTGGTTAGGCCATTGATTAAGTATGCAGGAGTGATAGGAAACTGCATTATCTTAACTAATTGTAAAAATGTTACTGTCACAAAACTTTTTCTTGATGGCAATAATAAATCTATTCAATTTGGAGGCCGATATGGCGACCTTGGTATTCAACTAATGCATGTTGGAATTTATACAAAAGATTGCCACTCTATTTTAATAGACAATATCAACACAAGTCATTTTGGATTGGATGGTATAATGATAAGTAATAAGCTATCTCCAACACCTGATGATATCCGGTTATCCAATGTAATATGTGAATATAATAGCAGGCAAGGATTATCCTGGGTAGGAGGAAATTCCCTGGTAGTAAAAAATTGTCAGTTTAACCATACCGGAAAAATTGGGTATTACTCAGCTCCCGGAGCTGGAGTAGACATTGAATCAGAGGTTGGTTCAATTAGTAACGGTTTTTTTACCGATTGCCAATTTATTGATAATTCCGGTTGTGGAATGGTAAGCGATAATGGCAGTGCTATTAGCAATTGCAACTTTAGCAATTGTACGTTTTGGGGTACAACTAACTGGTCAGTTTGGGTAAGTTCTCCTTCTTTTACTTTTAATGGTTGTAAAATTTATGGCAGCATTGTACATGGCTATAATGCAGTAAATGATAAAGATGCCACAAGGTATATTAATTGTTTTTTTGAAGATAAACCTTACAATAACAAACCTCCTTATGGAAAGTTTATTATTGAATGCGATGGGCCCCGTAAAATGTTATTTGATAGTTGCACTTTTACCACCAACACCACACAGGTAGCATGGCTAAATACAGGTGGGGTAAGTTCTGAAGCAGAAAAAGCAACTATCCGTAACTGTCACTTTATTATTAATAAAACGGTGAATGGAAAGGCTGTTTTTTGGTTTCACAACATACATTTTAAAAACAATACGGTAGAGTTTAAAGATCCGACAGCGAAAGAAAAAGGCTTTTGGGCCCACCAATGTTGCCTTAGCAAAGAAGACTGGGATGCCACTAAAATAATTTATAGTGAATAATTATTTTAAAAATCTACTTTTATTATTCTATTTATTTATTCCTTCCCGTTGGCGACGGATATCAACCATGGAAGCAAAAAAACCTGCGTTTTTTAAATTGTTGGAAGTTGTATTTGCGCAAGTTTTCTAAACCAGCTTTCTTGCGCTTTTTTTTATAAGTTGTTAGTTTTCATAGAGAAAAGAAAATAGTTTAATATGAAAGAGTTGCGTATTTTAGCAGTAATACAAACGTTAGTGGCAAGCTTATTTGGACACCCTACAAACTATGAAACAAGAAATTTCAAATCAAGGTTTCGCAATAATTGACAACGTTTTTACAGACGAAGAAATCAACGATTTACTTTTGACAATTTCACAGGCAGACACAT
>JANYGZ010000016.1 GCA_025362235.1 Ferruginibacter sp.
CAAAAGAAAGATGAATTAGAAAAACAAAAGCAACATATGGAATTTCAGTCAAAAGAAAAATTGCTTGACCATTCAATTGAGATGTTATTCGACCGATTTATTGGGAAAATAAAAGAATTGAATAGTCAACTGGAAGAAGCGAAAATTGACGTCAGAAAAACTAAAAGAAGTTTGGTTATTTCATTTCAAGAGAAATCAATTCAATTTTCGTTTTCTCACGAATCAGCAGTTAAGGATTATATTGAAGACAGTATTGAGAACGCCAGGAATTTTCAAAAAAGACAATATGGATTTTTAATTCAAGATATTCCCAAAAGCTACTTAGAAAAAGACCAAATAATTCTTATTGGGAAGGCACAAATGAATAGTGGGTATTCAGCGGGGCAATGGGGCTACAATTTACTACTCAGAAAAACAGGCGAAGAAGATTTATATGGTGAATGGTCAATAGTTTGGTTTAATGACTCCGCATTACTTCCAAGACATCCTTTGTTGCAGCATTACCCGTTAGACACACCCGATTTCTTCCAAGAATATGAATTTGGTAGAGGTAACGTAACCCACGTACGAAACATGGTCTACAAACTTTTCACTAACGAGGACATTGACGAAACTATTGAAAAAATCTTAGCGTAAATGCACGACCGCACAACAAAAGGTTTTGTGCAATTGGGGCAGGACATTGCAACAATCATCGGCAGTTCATATCCCAGCTTTAGTTTCGGCGGACGTAATTCTGTTGGGCAGTAGTTCTTAACTTCGGCTTTTAGTTATAAATTTAGCTTCAGTTCCGGGCGGACAGTTGGTCAATTCCCCAACTGCACAAAGCCTCGAACGTAAGGCGCAAGCTGGTTTTGACAAAAGTTGCGTCATCGGTTTCAAGTTTCAACTCAATAAATTCATTGTTTCTTTTTCGGTAGAAAGTTTATTAAATTCAAAGCAGGGTTTGTTACAGCATTTGTTTTTGCGGCTTGGTTTCGGTTGGACAAAGTGGCTTTCTGCTTTTTATAAAATCAGTTTTTAGTTTGTTGCAGTTACGTCTTTTTAGTTTGCAGCATTTTACTTTTTTGTTGCTTTGGGGTGGGACAAAGTTCGGAAGCTTTCACTTTTTTCGGTTGCTGCTGGCTTGTTCTTTTTTCAATTACATCTTTTCATTTCGTACCGCAAGTTATAGTTCGTTTGTTTTTAGTTGCAGCTTTTGGCGGACAAGTTGGCTTTCTACTTTTTCAACAAAAAGTTTTTAAAATCATACCTGGCTTTGCAGTGTTTGCTTTTTGTTGCAGCAGTTTTTGGTGGACAATGTGGCTTAATTTGTAATCAACATTTTTTTGCGACAGCGAACAGTAACTTCCTTTTATGCAAACAGTTTTCAAATTTTCAAGCAGCATTCGTTTTTCAATTCAAAGCACTATAAGTTTTATTTGTAGCAGCTTTAAGTTTCACCGCAGCGCCTTATATGGGGTTTTGTGCAAGGCTGGCAGGACGTTATTAATTTAGCTATGTGCAAATCATCAACTTTTATTTATAAATTTAGCTTCAGTTAACCGGGCGGACGGAATTCTATTTCCCCCACTTCGGCAAGCCCTGCTCGTAAGCTGCAACCCTATTGGACACCCTACGACTTTCAAAATTGACTATAAATATTCTTTTAAAATGTCTGACAAAAACCAACAAATACAAGAACTCATCGAACATAATGATGAGTTAGAAAATTATTTTAGGAATACTATAATTCCACAATTGTATGTAGATGGACAATTGAAACTGCAGAAATTTACACCCCCTGCAATGAAACAGTTTACGCTGTCTGCCAGTGATGTAGGAAAACATATAGATGACATAAAAGATAACTTCCGTTTTCCTACCATTATAGACAATATTGAGCAAGTTATTAAAAGCAATGAAATTCTTGAAAAAGAAATCCAAACTACTGACCGGCGTTGGTACCAAATGAATATTATCCCTTATGTAAAAATGAGGGATAATAAAACGGATGGCGTAATTATAACTTTTGTTGACACTACCAGACGGATAAACGATTTGAAAGAGCAGGAAAAACTAATAGCAGACCATGAAATTTTGTTAGACACTATTTCCCATGATATAAAAAATCCACTTGCTAATTTGGTATTGGCAATAGAGTTGTTTAAAGATGTGACTCCAAATGATGAAAAGGAATTCAACTCCCTTCTGAAAATTGTTGACAGTGCGTTGACAAAAATGCACAAACTCATTAAAGAATTAACCGAAGTTAGAAAGGATGAAAATAAATATAAAGCCGAGGAAGAACTTCTGAATTTTGAACATATATTGGAAGATGTTCGACTTACATTAAGTGATAATATTATTGCTGCAAATGCCATAATAAAGAGTGAAATTAATATTTCGGAAATCACTTTTTCCAGAAGAAAATTAAGAACAATTATTTATAACTTGATTAATAATGCGATAAAGTTTAAGGCTACAGAACGACAACCAAAAATTATTGTTACAACTAACAAAGAAAATGATTTTATAGTCATATCAGTAAAAGATAATGGTATTGGTATTGACGAAAGTAAGTTTGACGCAATATTTTCAAAATATTACAGATTAGAAAATGCCATTGAGGGTTCAGGCATAGGATTATATTTAGTAAAAGAAATTGTTAGTAATGCAGGAGGAAAGGTTTTGGTGAAAAGCCAGTTAGACAAAGGAACGGAATTTCAGGTTTATTTAAAGACAGAATAGAAGCACCTGTGGACGAAGGGCCGCAGCTTACATGTGGTTTTATGCTATTGGGGCTTGACCAACAATCATCAGCTAAAAGCAAAGCCTGTCTTCAGTTTCGGCAGGACAAGCATCTTTGAACTTTTGTAAAAACAATGAACTTTTAATTATAAATTTAGCATCGGCTGTGGGCGGACGGAAGTAAATATCCCAACAGCATAAAGCCCTGAACGTAAGCAATAAAGACACGACATATGACACCATTAGTAATAATTTTAATCATCGTTATCATAATAGTTTTTGCTGTAAGTAAGAGCAAAAAGACGGACAGTTCCTCTATTCAGACCACGACTAAGCAGACAAATAATAACAGTTCCAGCGGACAACAAGTATTTACGGGAGACTACCTTCCCCAAAATATTCAACGGACAGGACTTCAAGCATTGGAAACAATAAATATTATCGGGACTTCAAAAGCAATTGACACCATAAAAGGCAGGTATGAATTTCTTTTAAAAATAATTGACACTTTAAAAAGGGGGCAAAATAATTCTCGCTATTTATCCGACATTCAAAAATCCATTGACCAATACAAATCAATGTACTACGACAGAGTTCCGCAAGACTATGAACTCGCCATACTCCTCAAGCCGACAAATTTCGACCTCATCGACTTTTATTGCAAAGCTCTTTTTTCCGCTTTCAAAAGGAACTACGAGGAACACCAAGAAGAAATAAAACTTCTCAAACGAGATGACGCAAAATTAAGGCGCAAAGAAAAAATAAAAGAGATAATAACTTTCACAAAAGACGAATTAAAAAGCAAGTGTTCTTCTTCCCCATCATGCGCAACGGCAATAGCGGAATTGGAAAACATTGAAAATTCTATTCACACGGAAAACGGAAGGATGCCTGGGAACACTTTATTAGAAGTTGGACAGTCACAACCTATTTCAGTGGCTTCCACAATTACATCAATCAAACCTAAACAATCAACAGCAAAAAAGGAAATTGAATTTATTCTTAATCCTGGTGCTCCTTTTGAATTGACGCTTTTAAACGCAGATGAAACATTAGGTAATCAAATTCGCAAAATTCTTTCGGACGAAAATGTTTACGACAATAAAAAGGGACATCAAATTGTTGCACTTTTTGCCGAGTTCAACCTAAAAGTAAAAGAAGTCGAAGCATATAAGAAAAAATATGGCAAGGTTTATTTTGACAAACTTGAAGAACTAAAAAATAATTCTACCGAATGGAAATCAGCAGGAGAAAAAGACAAAGAAGATATGTTGGAGGATTTTCGACAAATTGCTATCAAAGGAATTTACGAGCGAGCAAATTGTGACGTTGTTTCTCTTTTTGAAAAAGAACCCAAAGACATAACGATTGACGATGAGTTAATAAAGGAATACGGTTTTGACAGCGTTGAAACATATTTTCGTTTCGCAGACAATTTAGATAAAGTCAGAGTACTTCCGAATGACAATTACAATCGCCCAAGATTTGAAAAATTAACCGAAGCCGGCTTAGCAATTAGAGGCAGTTCAATTCCAATAGAAGAAATTCTCTCGACCTTATCGCTCAAAGACCTTAATGACATTGCAAAAAATCCAGAAAAGGAATACAAAAGAAAAAATCAAGCGATTGAATTTTTACTTACCATTCCAAATATTGAAGAAAAAATTGGTTCAAAAATTTCGCTCCGTGAATTGTTTAAACTAAAACCGCTTTCAGACAAGTACGCTTCAATTAATTTCAAAGAAATCACGGACACTTGGTCGTACACATATGAAGTTGTTTCATTGCTTATTGACACATTCAGGAATTCCAACTATACAAAGCAAACACTTCAAGACAAAGAATTTGCAAAAGGTTATACCGTGACAAATTTTGAAGGGGAAGAATATATGTGTCCTTGTGCTAAAGAATTAATAAATAAAAAATATCCTAAGTCAAGACCACCACAAATTCCATATCACATTGGTTGTAATTGCTCTCTTGACAAAGAATATAATTTCGACTGACAGAAAAAATTGCCTCCCCCTAACATTGGTATTTGCAAAAGCTGGGCGGAAGGTAGCCGTGTTTCAACTTTTGTTTTTCAATTTGGCTTCATATCGGGCAGGATGTTAATAATTTGGCTATGTACAAATGATCAACTTTTATTTATAAATTTAGCTTCAGGTAGCCGGGCGGACGGAAGTCTATTTCCCAGCCTTCGCAAATACCTGAACGTTATAGGCAACCGCAATTGGACACCCTATTTTAATCTCACCTCTCACTTTGCTATTGACACTTTAAAAAAATAAAAATAATCTTATGGAATTTTGATATTTATGAATCTTGTTAAAAAACTGGTATGCTTAAAACCTATTTTAAAATCGCTTTACGCAATTTCAAACAAAAGAAATCTTATACTGCTATTAATATACTTGGGCTTGCGCTTGGTATTTGTGCCTGTATCGTTATTTATGTGATCAGCGATTACGAATTCAGTTTCGATAATTTTCATCCCGACAAGGATCGTATTTATCGTATAATGGGAGATGTAACAGAAAATACCGGTAATAAGTTGCATTTCGGCAGGCTTCCGGCTGCTGTATCATTAAACGGACGCACAGAATTATCCGGTATTGATAATATCACAGGTATAATTCCTTACAATACCAGGATAAGTATTCCTGATGGCGCTAAAACTGTGAAGTATTTTGAGAGTAAGATTGCAGGTACAAATTACATCACCACGGTTATTGCACAGCCACAATACTTTGACATTTTTAAATATAAGTGGCTTGCAGGCAATGCTGCAACAAGCCTTAATGCTCCTTTTAAAGTAGTGCTTACAGAAAATAAAGCACACCAGTATTTTGGTAGTTTGCCATTGAATGAAATTATAGGAAAACAATTAGTTTATGATGATTCAATCACCGCAACAGTTTCGGGCATTATAGAAGACTGGAATAAAAACACTGACCTTGCCTTTACTGATTTTATTTCTTCAGCTACGCTGCAAACAACTTATTTTAAGAACAGGATAAATACAGATTCCTGGGAAGAACATTTTATGAACACCTGGACATTTGTAAAACTTTCACCTGGTGTTAGCCCTTCAAAACTCACTACTCAATTAAATGCGCTGGTGAAAAATTATGCTGGTGCAAATGTTAAGTTGGCATTATGGCTTGAGCCATTATCTGATATTCATTTTAACCCGGATGTTATAGAAAACATGATCAGGACTGCTGATAAAACTACTCTGTACAGTTTAATAACGATTGCTTTGTTTATCCTTATTCTTGCTGTAATTAATTTTATAAATCTGTCAACTGCACAATCTGTTCAACGCGCAAAAGAAGTTGGGGTTCGCAAAGTGCTTGGCAGTAGCCGCAGCAGGTTAGTCATCCAATTCCTTACAGAAACTTTTGTGCTTACATTACTTGCTGTATTATTGGCTGTGTTATTGGTTAATCCCACCCTTGCTTTATTTCATTCATTCATTCCTGCGGGTGTAACATTTCATTTTTTTGAACCCTCTACAATTATTTTTTTAGCGCTTGTTACCTTAATTACTTCTGTACTCGCAGGACTGTATCCTGCAAAAGTATTGTCTTCACACCTTCCTGTACATAGCCTTAAAGGGCCAGCAACGCAAAGAGGCAGTGAAAAATGGTTTCTGAGAAAAGCGTTGATCATTTTTCAATTTTCTGTATCGCTCGTTTTTATCATAGGCAGTATTGTTATCACTAATCAGCTTAACTATACACGTGATAAAGATCCTGGCTTTAGTTCTGATGCCATAGTTGTTGTGCCTACCCCATGGAGTGACAGCCTGTCCAAACTTTCGGTGCTTGCAGAAAAAATAAAGAGAATGCCCGGCGTAAGCGATGTGGCTTTGCAATGGCTTTCGCCCATGACTGATAATGGAAGAGTGATGCGGTTAAAATTTAACAGCGCCGGTCAAAAAGAGATAGAAGTTGGGCAGGTTGTCGGCAACGAAGATTTTATACCACTGTATCAAATAAAATTATTAGCGGGCAGAAATCTTGCTTATGCAGATAGTGCGAAGGAGTTTGTTATTAATGAAACATTTTTAAAGTACATGGGTTATAAAAACCCAGACAATGCTCTGGATAAACTATTGTATTGGAACGATAAACCTTTTCCAATAATAGGGGTGGTTGCCGATTTTCATACAGCTTCTTTTCATGATCCTATTACTCCCTTGTGCATTATTAACAGACCAGACAGGGAGCATACGCTTGCCGTGAAATTTATTTCAAAAGGCGGTCATGCCAGTTCAATAAACCCAACTCTTTCACAATTAGAACAAGCATGGAAACAAATGTATCCTGCCGAAACTTTTAAGTATGAATTTTATGATGAATCATTGGCGATGTTGTATGAAAAAGACCAGCAAACAGCTATGTTGATAAACACCGCTATGGCTGTTACAATATTAATATCATGCATAGGTCTTTTTGGTCTGATTCTTTTTACAGCAGAAAAAAGAGCAAAGGAAATAAGCATTCGAAAAATTCTGGGAGCAGGTGTTGGCAATATTTTGTTTTTGCTTAGTAAAGATTTTATAATGCTTGTAACAGTAGCGCTTCTTATCGCATCTCCTGTTGCATGGTATTTTATGAATCAATGGCTGCAGGGCTTTGCTTACCGTATCAATATCAGCGCATGGAGTTTTATAGTGGCAGGAGTTGCTGCTATTCTTATTGCGCTGCTAACTATCAGCTTCCAGGCGATAAAAGCAGCACTGCTAAACCCGATCAAGAACTTAAGGAATGAATAGGCTCTCCAAAAGGAATAGAATACGAACGCTTTTGGTTTAACAGAGTTACTTTCTGGTTCAAGCAGTATGCCTATAACAAAAGTATTTGCAAAAGCAGGACGTTGTAATCTTCAGCATCAGCAACATGGCAGCAGTTGTTCGGGCAGGACAAACATCGGTGGGCTTTTGGTTGTTATCTTGTACATTTGTTTTTCAATCGGCAGCGGTTCGGGCGGACGATTTTCAAATCCCCCAACATCGCAAAGCCCTGTTCGTTAGCGGCTATTATATGACAGACAACGACCTCATAGAAAAACTTAAATCAATCGTTGGACAAAGCATAGTTGACGTTTCATATATCCAAACAAAATTTCACTATCCTCATCCAGACGGATTTGCTCAAGGCGACTGGACAAATGTAAGCCCTGAATTTTTTGTTCTTCATTCACCAGAATGGCAATTAAAATTTTCAGGTGGACAAACTCTATTTGTTTCAGGACAACAATTGACAGACGAAAATTTTGCTTCGAAGTTCTCTATCGCTGACACAACCAAAACGACACAAGACGACATAGTTTTAAATATTCCTAAAGCTTTTAAGTGGTTGGACATGTTGAACAACCCAATTACGAAGTTTAGACTTTGGAAACGAATTATTAAATCGTCAAAGTTTTTAGGACACGAATTCAATTTAAAATATCAAGACTTTTTTCAAATCATAGACCTTGTGTGTGGTGACACAATATTTTCTTTAACAATAATGAGTGGCGACATTGGACATATGACTTTTTATCCAACAGGTGCTTCGGGTGACATAGTTGGTGTATTTTTTAATAAGACAGTTTGTGCTTCACACACAGTTTATGACTTGACAATGAGAGTGGCGGCGACTTACAAATCGAATTAGGTTGACCGACAATAACAGCCGCCAACAAAAGCTTGGTTGTTATCTTGTACATTTGTTTTAGTCAGTAGCGGTTCCGGTCGGACTTTTTTCAAATCCCATGCCTGCACAAAGCCCTGTTCGTTGAACAAGCTTACAAAACATTCCACAAATTGAATAAAATGAAAATTGCAATTCCCTTACTTGTTCTATTTTTAGTTGCTGTATTTTATGGACTTTATAAAAGAAAGAAAATAGAAACACCTCATCTTACTAAACCAACATTAACGACTGAAAAAGCTATAACTGATGACCTTCTTGAAAAATTGTAAATAGCAACTATACAAAAAACCTTGACTCGTTGAAAACTCACGTTAAAGGACGAAAAGTAATAAATGCAATTGTTGGAAATGCAGGGTTTATTTTAAAGTTAGATAACGACACCTGGGCATCAGCTTTTAGGATAGACAGTACTATTTTTTCTGAATTGGGGAACGGGAAAATTAATGAAGAAAATTTAAATAAAATAAATTCAACGACACTTGGTAATGCGACAGATTCTATAAATGAAGACAGTCCATATGCAAAAGATAGGAATGACGCTAAGGCTGAAATTAAAAAATCCTATGGAAAGACAATTGAAGGGTTAGCAATTGGTGATAATACTTTCAACTTTGCTTTTGAAAATGGAATGGAATTAGATTTTCAATTATGTAACGATAAAAATAATGTGCCATCAATAAGAGTTTTTTGGGAGCAGTGGTAATGACAAGGCTACCCCCAACAAGCGGTCATGCTACGAATACCATACAAACTTCAAGTAACATTTTAGCCGAGGTTGGTGCATGCCTGTCGGGAGGCAGGTTCCTACCAACCTCAATATGGCGATAAAAATTCAATTTCTAAACTGCTTCTTAGTTCTTTAATATTAACCAACCCTTCCGGTTGATCCATCGTTACCCGGCAATAATCTAAAACTAAATTTCGGATTAAGCCCTTCTTCGGCCCTATGAGATACATACAAAATAGCGGTGCTGGTTGCCATGGCTATTTTATTTATAAGCGCAGTTATAATGCCGGTATTTTTATCATCAAGCCCGGCTGTAGGTTCATCTAATATCAATAAAGGAGGATGTTTTACCATTGCCCTTGCAATCAACACCATTCTTTGCTGACCTAATGAAAGCTTATAAAAAGGTGTACTTTTTTGAGGCAACATCCCAATAAGGCCGAGCCATTGTTGTGCCAGTTTAATTTGCCGCCCGGATGGCTTTATATACAAACCTATTGAATCAAAATATCCCGAGATAATCATTTGTTCAACATTGGTATGCCTGCTGAATAAATCTGTCATGGAAGAAGTAAAATAGCCTATCTTTTCTTTTATTGACCAGACAGTTTCTCCGCTTCCTTTTCTTTTACCAAACAGTATGATATCCTGACCATAGCCCTTTGTATTATCTCCTGTTATCAACGATAATAAAGTTGTTTTACCTGATCCGTTTGGGCCAATCAGCTGCCAGAATTCACCAGCATTTATTTGCCAGCAAATATCTTTTACAATCACCCTTTCTTCGTATTGAACCGTTACATTATTAAATTGTATAAGCGGGTTTGTTACTATGCCATAATGCTTATCTGATGGTGGTATTGTGCTGCCTGCAACTGAAATATTGTTTACCTGTTGCTTTGCCATAAACCCTGGAATATCATGTTCGTAAATAAGTATATTTTCATCATTAATGCTAACGGCATTTTTAATAAATGGCAACCAGTCTTTTGTACGGTTTACTATTTGAATGATGGGTATACCGGCAGCTATTTGTTGCAGCATTTCCAGCAAAGATTCCTGCGAAGCAATATCAAGGTTGTCGAAAGGATTATCAGCAATTATAAAACCAGGTTTTTGCAAAAGTAAATAGGTAAGCAATGCTTTTTTTTGTTCGCCACCGGATAAATAACGCAGATGTCGATTGACTGTTGTAGCCACTTCCACATATTCGTGACGCTCCTCTTCTTCTATAAACTCTTTGATTGCAATAGCAGAAAAAAGTACTCCTTTAACTGTATTGAAAAAAGCAAACTGACCGGTTGCTTTTTTATTCAATAGCTGTTGTATGAATATATTTTTATCGGCTTTGTTTGATAAAAAAATAACCCAATGATTACTGTTATCCATACAAAAAATATTTTTTATACCTGCTATTTTCATGATACTAATTTTTTTAAAGACAGGCTTTTTAACTGATGAACAAAATTAACTATTTCATTTTTTGAAGATGAAAAGAAATATTTATAAAACACTAACCCCTTACTTTTCAGCAAGGGGCTTTAACACAAACTATAACACGAACAAATTATATCGTTGTACGAATGCGGCTTTGCGCAGGTGGGAAAATAGAATTACATCTGCCTAGCTCGTCCACCCATAAAGAAACGAAATTTTTCTATAACCACAATGCAAGCCTGCGCACAATATCTGTAGCAAGATGAGTAGGCGGCTAAGAACTTGTCAAGCTGATTAACTAAAGCACAAAAATGATTTGATGATGAAATTTTATTCGTCTGCCCCGCTTTCGGAAAACCTAGTATTGGCTGTAGTTGTTAATGTAATTCTGCCTGAAGACCTTCATAGTAAGTAATTGTGTCACCGCTTATAGGATCTAAATTTAATACTTCAACGCTTTTCCCTCCAACCATTTCTACAAGAACATTTGTAATTTTCCATACATAGTTTTTTTTACTTGGGTCATAATAAATTCTATTTTCAATTTTTTTACCTTGTTTTTTAAATCTTGGTTCTGCAATATTCAGCACCTTATCTACTTGCAAAAAATTGCTTTCTTTACCTTGCAAAATAAAGCCAGGAATAAAAGAAGTATCAACCGGATATTTAGTGTTTAAATTTTGGTCAAGTATTATTCGTGTTTTAACGAATGGTTCTTCACATTTTTTTATGTAGAAGATATAGCCAATAGCAATAAACTTGAAGTGCTTTTGAGTTTTGGAAGATAAAGAAATGTGTTTAATATCACTTTCTTTGTCATAAGTATTTTGCACGGGATTAATTTGTGTCGACGTATCAATTTGAAAATGATTGTTAAATACTTCTTCTCCAACAACAGAAATGATTAGGCTGTCTGACTTTTTGATTATGTCAACAGTTTTATATCGCTGTCCGAAGCAATCAGCATAAATCAAAAATGCCAAAAATAAAAGCAACATCTTATTCATAAGAATTTATTTAAGTCTGCTTAAATTGAAGGCGATGCTCAATAACAATTACAGCCAGCATTATGCAAAACGAAGAAATAAAATACTAATCGGGATTTTTGCCTTCTAAGAAAGTGTTGATAGTGCTTATTTCGGCCTGGTTATTTTCGTCAGATTTTACTGTGTAATTAGTATAAAAACTTTCAACGTCGGCTATAGAATTATGTAACTCCATATTGCGGCGAAGGTATGCAGGTACCGTTTCAAACTCGTTGTTCGGATCGGCCGCGTTAATATTGAATGACAAATTACGCAGTTTTGCAATGCGATCCATAGCCCGGCGCCGTAATTCCTCTGTTTCGTCAGCTACTGCCTGCTCCTCAACATTGGACATCATGATTGGCTGAGTTTGTTGTACAATTGGTTGTTGCTCCTCCGCCGCCCTGTGGGAATCTTTAACCACCATTTGCATTTCAAATACAGGCTCGTCTTCCCGATCTATACTTTGCAAAGGGGTCAGCTCTTCCTTAGTGTTGGATTCTACATTTGGCTGTTCCTCTACGTATAAATTAGAGGGCTTTACCAAAAATCCACCTGCAGACGAAGCAGGTGTGCTAGCTTCTTTTTTATCTGATGAATCTAATGAAAATATAGTTTTGGTATGGGGCATTGATACTGGTTTGGCAATAGGTACGGGTTGCTCGGGTATATCAAATTCTATTACAGGAACCTGATCTGATGCCGAAGATATTTCAAAAAACACTCGCTCATCATTCAATTTTTCCACAGTAATTTTACTTCGTAAATCTACTACCGGTTCTTCAACAGGTGTTGCAGATAAAACAGGCATCATCATTTCTATTTCTATTTTTTCAACCGGTTTTTCAATTACTTTTTCTGTAATTTTTTGAACCTCTTTTTTTACTTCTACATCTTCAAACAATAAGGTTGGCTGTTTCATTTTAACTGTTTCTTTTTCAGGCGTAGCCAGTACCATTACAATTTTATCATCCTCCTGTTTTTGTTCCTTAGGCTGTTTTACTGTTTTGGCAAATGGATCTTTATATTCAAAGCCTGTTGCAATCAGGGTAATACTTATTTCTGCACCCAATGAATTATCGTAACCCAAACCTAAAATAACATCACTATCCTCACCTGCCTGGCCCATTAAATAATTTTGTATAATCTCTACCTCATCCATTGTAAATTCATGCTCACCCTCACAGGAGTTGATATTGATAAGAATCCATTTTGCGCCACGTATATCATTGTCATTTAACAATGGTGAGTTCAATGCATTTTCTATTGCCACCTGTGCCCTGTTTTCCCCTTCGGCAGATGCGCTTCCCAAAATAGCCACGCCACCATTACTCATTACAGTACATACATCTGCAAAATCTACATTGATTTGCCCTGTACTGTTAATTACATCAGTAATACATTTTGCCGCTGTTGCCAATACATTGTCTGCTTTAGCAAATGCTTCTTTCATTTTTAAATTACCAAACTGGTGCCTGAGTTTATCATTGCTGATAACCAGTAATGTGTCTACATGATCTTTCAACAGGCGTATACCTTCTTCAGCTTGCGCCAATCTTTTTTTACCCTCGTAAGCAAAAGGCGTTGTAACAATCCCTACTGTAAGTATCCCCAGGTCTTTACAGATTTTTGCAAGAATGGGAGCCCCGCCTGTGCCCGTACCACCACCCATACCTGCAGTGATGAATGCCATTTTGGTATTCACCTCCAGTATGCGCTTTATTTCTTCCAGGCTTTCTTCTGTAGCCTGCTTGCCGATAGCAGGATTAGCACCTGCACCAAGCCCCTGCGTTAAGTGTGGTCCCAGCTGAATTTTGTTGGGCACTTTGCTTTGTGAAATAGCCTGCGCATCTGTATTGCAGATGATGAAGTTTACACCTTCAATATTTTGCGAAAACATGTGGTTCACCGCATTGCTTCCGCCGCCGCCAACACCAATAACTTTGATGATGGACGATTGTTCTTTAGGCAAATCAAAATGTATCATAATTTGTTCCTCCAAAACATTGCTTTATTTATAAAATTAAAATAGAGCCGTGTTTTAATTTAGGCACTTTATTTTTCGGTTAGTAAGGCAGAAAAAAATGTGCTGTTATTGTAAATTGGGTTAGTACTAAAAAATATTTTTTTATTGTTACTTTATAAATCTCTTTTATTTATCGGCTCATATCCGGTTATCCTGTTTTCTTCAATCGCACCAGTCTCCTCTATTTACCACTTGGGGGATGGAGGGGGTTACAACTTCATGTCTTCTTCTTCCTTAAACAAATCAATCAGCCCTATCTTAAAAGAATCCATAAAACCTTTTAATGATTTACGCTCTTTTACTTTGGTTATTTTTACTGTTTCCTCAGATATTTCATTTATTGTATCCAATTTTTCGTCTACAGGTAACTGTTGTAAATTTTCAGGCACTGCTATTTTACGGAAACCTTCTTCAAATATTTTATTCTTATTTTCATAATCGTTGTAACCTTTCAGTATCAAACCAATACAGGTGCTGTACATTGGTTTTGCCAGTTCGTCAATATGCCCTGCAGCCAGGTGTTCGTTAGGGTAACCGATCCTTGCATTCAACCCTGTAACATATTCCGTTAATTGTATCAGGTGTTTTAGCTGAGAACCTCCACCAGTCAGGATAATACCGCCATTTAACAAGCGGGTATCCAAGCCAACCTGTTTTAAATGATAGGCAACAAAATCCATTATCTCGCTCATGCGGGCCTGTATAATACCCGCCAGGTTTTTTACACTTATTTCTTTGGGCTGCATACCACGCAGTCCGGGGATAGTAATAAAAGCATTTGCTTTTGCTTCTTCGGCCAATGCGCTGCCAAACTGTACTTTCATTTGCTCCGCCTGTGTTTTTAAAACACCCAGGCCGTTCTTGATATCATTGGTAATATTTTCGCCGCCAAAAGGAATTACTGCGGTATGTTTTAAAATACCTTCGTAAAAAACGGCAAGGTCTGTTGTACCACCACCGATATCTACAATGGCTACCCCTGCTTCCAGGTCCTGATCGCACATAACGGCTGCGGCAGATGCCAATGGCTGCAACACTAAATCTTTTGTAAGCAACCCTGCTTTTTCAACACTACGGTTTATATTACGAATGGCATTTTTATCGCCGGTTATTATATGAAAATTGGCGCCCACTTTTACCCCGCTGTAACCAATTGGGTTAGGGATATTTTGAAAATTATCCACCGTAAATTCCTGCGGAATAACATCAATAATCTGATCGCCTGCCGGGATATAGGTACGGTATTGATCTGCTACGAGCCGGTCAATTTCTTCCTGCCGTATTTCATCTTCGGTTGCCTGGCGAACAATATCACCACGGGTTTGCAGGCTTTTAATATGATGGCCCGCAATACCAACATACACTTCACTTAACACCAGGTTTGGATTGGAGGCATAACAGTTTTCCAAAGCTGTTTGAATAGCTTTGATGGTTTGGTCGATGTTTAGCACCATACCATGTTGCACACCATTACTGTTGGCACGGCCAAAGCCGAGTATCTCCAGTTTGCCGTATTCGTTTTTGCGTCCGGCGATGGCAGCTATTTTGGTGGTACCAATATCCAGACCAACAATAACAGGATTGGTATTAACCATTCCACTTTCGTTTGTTGTGTTTTGTTCGTTGCTCATAGTTTTTTGTTTGTATGTGTATGTTTGGGTGTTTATTATTTTTGTTTATGCTTTATACTTTTTAATATTCATTGCCTGCTTTTTTTATATCTTCTTTTGTTGTTGGTCTTGGCATTACTGCTTTTGGTTGTGTTGTATTATTGGTTGCTGGCTTTGTTGTTGTTTTTGTTGCTTGTTTTACAGGATTTGCCACTGGCATATTTGTATTTACCGGCTTAACTGTTGCCGGCTTTTTTACTACCGTAGTTTTTGGTACTGTTACTGTTGTTTTTTTTACAACTACCGGTGGCACTGTTACCGAAATAGTCGTTGACTGCGGCTTTTCACTTGCCGTCGGTTCGTGCTCATCATCTCTTTGAATTGACTGCTGAACAATGTCAACATTTGTTGAGTTGTTGTCATTATCCACTGCAATCATATGCAATGAATCATTTGTTTGCCTTTCTGCATTTTCAACAATTGCCTGCATTAGCTGTAGAGTACGCAGGCTGTCAGCCAGTTTATCTTCTGCTCCTTTTCTTTTAGCAACTACCTGTCCTTTATACTGCACATTTATCACACTGTAATTATTCCACCCTGCTTTTACCATTACCTTTTTGTAAAATAATTGCAGCTTATTTAATTTTTCTTCAACATCGGTTGCATCTCCAAATACAATAATGTTGTTGCCAATTTTTGGAATCATTTCAAAATTCCTTTGTGAGGTTATATCTACCTGGTCAATAATGGCCATGCTAAAGCTATCTTTTTGTATGGCTGTACTAACAATCAAAATCCCTTTTAGCAAAAGACTATCAAGTGGAGATAAAACAATTTTATCAGAAGGAAAGCTGGTAAATACCGGCAACCTTGCAGAAAATTTGTCGCTTAATGGCAGCATAGCCAATGAGCTGTCAATATAAAAAGTAGTACCACCTGTTGTAAATACCCTTGCTACCGGTTCTCTTTCCAAAACATCTACCATCAGCCTGTTATTGTTATCAAAAAACAGTTGAGCCTTTTTTACCCAGATATTTTTTTGCAATTCTGTTTCAAGCTTTCTTAAATCGAAAGCACTTACTATATTACCAACAGGGTTTCCTCCAATAGTAAATGTTATAGCGTTTAGAATATCTTTTTTATCAACAAAATAATTATTGTCTACTCCTTCAATGGTTATATTAACGCCACTGCAATGCTGGGCATCTTTTTTCTTAATGGCAGCAACCAGCAACGCAATAACTCCGGCGCCAATGGCAATCCAAAGTGTTATGAGCATCCAGTTTATTATCGTTTTTTTGCTTACCATAAATTGTTTCCCTTGTCCCCAAAGGGGGATTTGGATATTTTCTTGTCACCACCCGTTCCCTTTAGGGGATGGGTACAGCAGTCATTATTTTTTTTATTGGTTCAATTAATGTGTCGATATCTCCTGCACCCGCAGATATAATTACCGTTCCCTCAAAACCTTCTTCTACATGTGCATCTTTTTCCTGCCGTAGGTGCCTTAACAAGTTATCTTTGCTCAGCACCATTTTATATTCATTGCTCATCCGTTCTGTTATCATTTCGCTGCTCACACCTTCCATTGGCAATTCTCTTGCGGGATAAATTGGCAACAATATAATTTCATCCGCCATGTCCAGCACTTCTGCAAAGCCATCTGCCAAATCTCTTGTTCTGCTGTACAGGTGCGGTTGAAATATCACTACAATTTTTTTATTGCCGAACAATTTTTTTGCCCCTGTAATCAATGCCCTTAACTCTTCCGGATGGTGGGCATAGTCATCTATATATACCAGCTTATCTGTTTTTACAACATATTCAAACCTTCTTTTTACACCTTTAAAACTGGCAACAGCTTTTACAATTTTATCATCCTCAATTTTTAAATGATGGGCCATTGTTATTGCTGCCAATACATTTTCAATATTGTACAGGCCGCCCATATTTAACACTACATTTTTTAAGCTCCAATCTTTACTCACCACATCGAAGCAGTAACTTCCATTGTTCATTTGAATATTTGATGCATACACATCTGCCTTTTTATCATCCAGGTGATAGGTAAAATGCCTGTCGCCTTTTAAATCATCATTTCTTTTTAAACCAAATTTGCTAAACAATAAACCACCTTGCTTTATCTTGGCGGAAAAATCAATAAATGCCTGTTCCATATTTTCTGCTGTGCCATAAATATCCAAATGATCTGGATCCATGCTACTAATGATGGCAATATCAGGGCTTAGTTTTAAAAAACTCCTGTCATATTCATCAGCTTCTACCACACAAACATTTTTATCGCTGCTCCAAAAATTACTGTCGTAGTTTACAGCTATGCCTCCCAAAAAAGCATTGCAACCAAATTGGCTGTGGGTAAGAATATGCGCTACCATTGTACTGGTAGTTGTTTTACCGTGAGTGCCTGCAATACAGATATTAAAAGAACTGTCGGTGATGACCTGTAATACATCGCTTCTTTTTACTACCGGGTAATTATTTTGTTGAAAATAATTGAGCTCTTTATGATCTTTTGGAACTGCTGGTGTGTATACTACTAATGGAACCGTTTTATCAATCAGTTCAACATTGTCTTCAAAATGAATTGTTATTCCTTCAGCCGCTAATTGTTTTGTTAATGGTGTAGGTGTTTTATCATAACCACTTACTTTAACACCAATACTATTAAAATACCTTGCCAATGCGCTCATACCAATGCCGCCAATACCGAGAAAATAAATACCGGCTGCACCATTATCAGCAGGGTTTATTTTTAATGATTTTAATATGTTTTTATAATTGTTCATTAATTGTTTATCCTTTGTAGGAATACGCCGCGGCGTGTTCCTACGTAATTGAATTCAATATATTTTTCGCAATTATTTCGTCTGCATTGGTAATTGCCAACACGCCGATATTTTTTTTTAATTCTTGCTTTTTTTCTTCATTATTTGATAAGGCAATAATGGCCGGTATCAATTGATGCAACGCTTCGCTGTCTTTAATCATGATTGCTGCGTTTTTATTTACCAAATTATTTGCATTTGCGGTTTGATGGTCTTCGGCCGCAAATGGATAAGGAACCAATATTGCTGCTTTTTTTTGTACACATAATTCCGTAATCGCCATTGCCCCGCTTCTGCTAACCACCAGGTCTGCAGCAGCATAAGCATACTCCATCTGCATAATAAAATCGTTCACCCAAATATTGCTTTTTTCAGCCGCCATTTCTTTTGCCTTTGCAATAAAGGGCTTGCCGGTTTGCCAGATCAGCTGCAGGTTATTTTTTGCAAATTCATCTACATTAGCTGCCAATGCCTCGTTAATACTTTTTGCACCAAGACTGCCACCGATTGACACAATTGTTTTTTTTGCCGGATCAAGATTAAAAAACCTGATAGCATCTTCCCTTGTAATAGCGGTGTTTGAAATACTTTCCCGAACAGGGTTTCCGGTAATCAACACTTTATCTGCCGGAAAAAATTTTGTCATTCCATCACTGGCTACAAAAATACGGGTAGCCTTTTTTGCCAACAGTATATTGCTTTTTCCCGCAAAGGAATTGCTTTCGTGAATGAATGTTTTTATCTTCTTTGACTGTGCATACCTTAGCACTGGATAACTGGAATAACCACCTACACCTATTGCTGCTACGGGCTTAAATAATTTAAATATTTGCCTTACCTGTAATAAACTTTTTACCATTTTATAAGGCAATGAAATATTTTTTATCAAAGAACTTCTGTTGAAACCAGCTATGTCAAGCCCTTCAATTTTATACCCTGCCAACGGCACTTTTTCCATTTCCATTTTTCCTTTGGCACCTACAAATAAAATCTCTGTGGCGGGTTCTATTTTTTTTATTGCATTGGCTATTGCTATTGCCGGAAAAATATGCCCACCAGTTCCTCCACCGGCGATGATGATATGAAAAGCCCCGCTGCCCCCCGGAGGGGGGTTCTTTGAAGAGTCTTTGTTTTGATCATCGCTCATTTATGTGTTGGCTTGGTTTGTTGTTTTTTACTTTTTATTTATCTGCTACTCATTGCTGTTTTTTGTACAAGTGAGTGACACAACGATGTTTAATTATTAACTAAAAGCAAGTAATACAATCCTACTCTTCTTCCTTTTGGGAAGATGCCGTAGTTTTTACTTCCGCCGCCAATACTGTTTGCCCTTCCAACTGCTCCACATTTCTTGCTACGCTTAAGATAATACCAATAGACAGACAGGTAAAAAGAAAACTGCTTCCACCCATACTTATCAATGGTAATGTTACACCTGTATTTGGAAACACATTTACATTTACACCCATGTTGGCTATTGCCTGTATTACCAGTGTAAAACTTAATGCCAACGCTAAAAATGCACCAAACGCAAAAGGACATTTTCTATACAACCTGATACACCGGTACAAAAAAAGCAGGTATATAAAAACAATAAAAGCGCCACCTATTAATCCATACTCTTCTAAAATAATGGCGAAAATAAAATCGCTGTACGAGTGTGGTAAAAAATTACGGGCACTGCTGTTACCCGGGCCCACACCAACCCAGCCACCGCTGGCAATGGCAATTTTTGCCTGGTTGATCTGGTATAGTTTTTCATTGTCATCTTCTTTGCTGCTGTACATAAATGTCTGAATCCTTCCTATCCATGTTGGTACACGGCCCGTAGCAAAAATGGCTGGCAGATCTTTTGTTTTGTGTGCTGTTTTGTCGTAATATTTTATAGCGATAGTTAATAAAAAAACAACCGGTATCATGGCAATACCAATTGTTAGTAAAATATGTTTGGTACTTATGCGGCCAATAAACATTAACAATAAACTGGTAACACCCACCAGTATGGCAGTTGATAAATTAGCAGGAGCAATCAATAAACAAATAATGGCTACAGGTATAATGATGGGTAAAAATCCTTTTTTAAAATCTTTAATAACATTTTGTTTGCGGCTTAACTGGCGGCTCATGTACATAAACAACGCCAGCTTAGCCAGGTCGGATGTTTGAAAGGTCATATTAATAACCGGCAATTTTATCCAACGGCTTCCTTCATTTAACCTGGTGCCAAAAAAATAAGTGTATATCAATAAAGGAATGGCAATCATAAATAAGATGAGCGCTATTCTTGAATAGATGGTATAGTTTACCCTGTGTGCGAAGTAGATGATGATGACGCCTAAAATGATAAAAGCAAACTGCTTAAATAAAAAACTTTCTGTACTCTTACTGTACTTATATGCCAGTGACCCTGTACTGCTGTAAACAACCAGTAAACTTACTAAAGTAAGAATAATCACAATGGCCCATATAACACGATCGCCCTTGGTTTTGCTAACCAGGTTATCGCCCATATTACTGATATTGGGTGTGAAAAATTCTTTTATGTTGATACCGTCTGCCATTGTTTAATTCCTTTTGAAAGGAATATTATTTGTATATTTTATTACTTCAATTAATTTTCTGATCAAACATTTATTCTTAGCCGGCTATTACAAATTCTTTACCGCCTGTTTAAACTGTTTGCCCCTGTCTTCATAATTTTTAAAAAGGTCAAAGCTGGCACATGCGGGGCTCAGCAATACTACATCGCCTTTGTTGGCAAAATGAAAAGCCGCCTGCACAGCTTCTTCAGCCGAGGAAGTATTAACTATCAGCGAAACAATACTGCCAAATGCTTCATGTATCTTTCTATTATCGGTACCCATACATACAATGGCTTTTACTTTTTCGGTTACCATTTCTGTAAGGGTACTGTAGTCGTTGCCTTTATCTACGCCGCCTAAAATTAATATGGTTGGTTTTTCCATACTCTCCAACGCAAACCAGGTACTGTTTACATTGGTAGCTTTGCTGTCATTAATAAACTCCACGCCTTTAATGGTAACCACCGGTTCCATCCTGTGTTCCAGGCTTTCGAAAGTTTGCAGTGCTTCCCTTATTTTTTCTTTTCTAATATCTACTGCCGATGCGGCAAGACTTGCAGCCATACTATTATATTGATTGTGTTTACCCTTTATCTTAAAGTCGTCGATGCTCATCTGCATCTCTTCACTTTTCCATTTCAGGTGCATTTTTGCATTAGCGATATATGCTCCCTGCGGCAGTTCTTTACTCATGGTGATGGGGTATAAGGTTGATTTAATGGTGTACCTGTTAATATTTTTCATTGTTGTTTCATCATCAAGGCAATAAATAAATACATCGCCTTTCTGCTGATTTTCTATAATCCTAAACTTGCTGTTGATGTAGTTTTGCACTTTATAATCGTACCTGTCTAAATGATCTTCGGTAATATTTGTCAATACTGCTACATCCGGCCTGAACGTTTTAATATCATCTAACTGAAAAGAACTTATTTCTGCTACATATAAAGGCTTTGGTTCTTCTGCCACCTGCCTTGCAAAAGAGTAACCAATATTGCCCACCATTGCACAATCAAGTCCGCCTAAATGGCACATGTGATAAATTAAGGCAGTGGTAGTAGTTTTTCCATTACTCCCTGTAATAGCTATTATTTTACTGTTGCCTTTATACCTGTACGCAAATTCTATCTCACTAATAACCGAAATACCCTTTGCTCTTATTTTTTTTACCAGTTCGTTTTTTTCGCCGATGCCGGGGCTTTTAATAACCTCATCTGCCAAAAGAATTTTGCTCTCTGTGTGTTGCGCTTCTTCAAAATCAATTTTGTTTATTTGCAACACTGATTTATATACTTCTTTAATTGGTCCTCCGTCACTTACAAATACATCATACCCCTGCTGCTTTGCCAATAACGCTGCACCAATACCACTTTCGCCTGCGCCAAGTATTACCAGTTTTGATGGTTTTATCGTGGCAACAGGATGATGCAAAGTGTTTATGTCTTCAGTTGTACTCATTTAACGATCACGTAACTACCCATTATTTTGTTAACAGGTTTTTAATAAATAATTTTTTACTGAGCAGCATTTAAACATGGCAATTAATTTCTAATTCCTTTTGTTATAAATAATTCTTCATCAGTAACATCAAATCCGGCAATCGCTTTACAAGATTTAAAAATGGCTTTTCAACAGTATAGAATTTAACGGGTCCGTTTTCAATTCACTTTATAGCACGAGCATAAAGATTGGTTCTTCAACAGCATCAAATTGACTATCCTTCTGCTATTTCAGCTTACAGTTTAATTTTAAAAATGGTTTTTCAACAGTATAGAACTTAGTGGGCCAATGGTTTCACTAATTTTCATAATTCAGGACATGTATATATAATCGAAAACCATTGATTGAATTTTACTTCAACCTGGGTTTAAATTTTTACCTCATTTTTAATGTTCCTATTGCCACTACTACACTTAATATTGTTATGATCCAAAACCGTACTGCTATCTTACTCTCATGATATCCCAATTTTTGATAATGATGATGCAGGGGGCTCATTAAAAAAACCCGCCGTCCTTCACCATATTTTCGCCTGGTATATTTAAACCAGGTTACCTGTATTACGACACTTAAATTTTCTACCAAAAACACAAAACAAAAGAAGGGTATCAATAATTCTTTACGAACAATAATTGCTAACGCTGCGATAATTCCGCCTAATGCAAGGCTTCCTGTATCGCCCATAAAAACCTGTGCCGGGTAACTGTTGTACCATAAAAATCCAATACAAGCCCCCACAAAGGCAGCAATAAAAATAGATAATTCACCCAGGTTTGGTATGTACATTATATTGAGGTATTCTGCCAGTTTTATATTGCCGCTTACATAGGCAAATATGCCCAGGCAAATACCAATCACTGCACTAACACCTGTTGCCAATCCATCCAACCCATCGGTTATATTGGCACCATTACTAACTGCTGTTACAATAAATATTACTATAATGATGTACAGTATGTAGGTATAAGACTGCCAGCTTGCCGGTAATAATTTTGCATAGTTAAACTCATGCGTTTTTACAAATGGAATAGTTGTAATGGGCGATTTTACTTTTACAAAAAGATGTTCTTTATTATCGATGGTTACGATGTTAAAAGAATCACTTATTAATCTTTGGCCCGATGTAAGCAATGAATCTTTTACAAATTTTATATCTGGGTTATACACTTCTCTTTGCACTACTACACTTTGATTAAAATATAAGGTGGTCCCCACAATGATACCCAACATTACCTGCCCAAAAATTTTGAACCTTCCCGCAAGTCCATCGCTATCTCCTTTTTTATAATTAGCGCCTTTAGCCTGCGCCAGCCGCTTTGATCTTATTTTCAGGTAATCATCTATAAAACCAATTGTTCCTAACCAAAGCGTACACAAAATCATTAACCGCACGTAGACTTTATCAAGGTTAGCCAATAATAAAGTTGGTATCAGTATACCAAGTATGATGATAATTCCGCCCATTGTTGGTGTACCCTTTTTTTGCTGTTCACCAGCAAGCCCCAGATCACGAACAGTTTCGCCCAATTGTCTTTTCTGTAAATTCCTTATCAGCTTTTTGCCATATACAGTAGTAATAACAAGGCTTAATATAACAGCAGCCAATACACGAAATGTAATGAAGTCGAACAAACCGCTACCAGGAAATTTTATCCCTTCTTTTGTTAACCACCGAAATAAGTGATACAGCATCTTTGCTATCTTTTATTTAATTACTTTTTATAATTCGTTGAATGCCTATTGAACTACTTTTCTAATAGTTCAAACAACTCATTCAATATTTTTTTATCATCAAATTCGTACCTGGTACCTTTTATCTCCTGGTATTTCTCATGCCCCTTGCCTGCCACTAAAACAATATCTTCTTTTACTGCAAGGCTTACGGCTGTTTTTATGGCTTCTCTTCTATCGGCAATGGTGATGTATTTTTTTCTTGCCACAACATTTACCCCGGCTTCCATGTCTTTTAATATTTCCAATGGGTCTTCACTACGTGGATTATCTGAAGTAAAAATTACCCTGTCGCTATGTTCACATGCTGCAGCTGCCATAATTGGGCGTTTGGTTTTATCCCTGTCGCCACCACAACCGACAACAGTTATTATATGTTCATTTCCCTGCCGCAATTTTTTTATTGTGGCCAGCACATTTAATAAAGCATCAGGTGTATGAGCATAATCAACAATGCCAATTACACGGTCGTTTTTGCTAACCATATAATCAAATCTTCCTTCTGCACCATCAAGGCTGCTAAGTACCTGCAACACCATCGTATTTTCATGGCCCAAACAAATAGCAGCGCCATACACCGCCAATAAATTATATGCATTAAACTCACCAATAAGTCGAAAGAAAACTTCATTGTCATTCACCATCATATGCAAACCCAGCAGGCTGTTCTCAAGAATTTTTCCTTTAAAGTCTGCCATGGTTTTCAGGCTATAATAATATTTTTTTGCAGCCGTATTTTGCAACATCACCGTACCTCTTTTATCATCTGCATTACTGATGGCAAAAGCTGATGAGGGCAGGCTGTCGAACCACGATTTTTTTACCCTAATGTATTCATCAAAGGTTTTATGATAATCGAGATGATCGTGTGTGATATTACTGAACAAGGCTCCGGTAAATTGCAGCCCTGTTATTCTATGCTGGTGGATGGCATGGCTGCTGCATTCCATAAACACATAAGTGCAACCTGCATCTGCCATCTGTTTCAATAAAGCGTTTACACTTATAGCATCCGGGGTTGTATGTGTGGATGAAATTATTTGATCACCAATTTGATTTTGTACGGTGCTCATCAATCCACATTTATATCCTAAACCACTAAATAGTTTCCACAATAAAGTAGCAATAGTTGTTTTGCCATTGGTACCGGTGACACCAATTAATTTAATTTTTAAAGAGGGCTCATCATAAAAATTATGACTAATATACCCGGCTGCGATGGTGCTGTTTTCTACCTGTACATAAGTAATTCCTTCATGTAAAATTCCTGGTACAATTTCGCATATAATTGCCTGCGCTCCATTACCGATAGCTGTTTCAATAAACTGGTGCCCGTCTGTAACGCTTCCTTTAATAGCAATAAAGCAACTGCCCTTGCTCACTTTGCGTGAGTCAATCTGCAAATCCTTTATCTCCATATTGGTATTACCTTTTGTGGAGCGGATACTTACTTTATATAATATATCTTTCAGCATCAGTTTAGAAATAATGTTATTGTTTGTCCTTTTTTAAATGATGCACCTGCCGGTAAAGACTGGTTTAATACCCTGCCTCTACCGGTTGCTGTTACTTTCAATCCTTTATTCTCCATTAAATACACTGCATCTTTTAAACCCATACCTACTACAGTGGGTATTATATAGGCACCTGTAGTTGTAGTAACAGGCATGTTTAAAACAGCCACATTATTTTTCATGCTTGTTGTTCTCCAGTAGCCACCTGTTGCCGAATCTGTATAAGGTAATTTCAATGTGTAGAAAATTGAATTCAAATCATTTTTTATACCGAAGTAATTGTATTGAGTAGTATCTGCAGAAGGCTTGATGAATTTTTTATTGCTAAGAAAACGGCCATAAATGCGGTCACTTATTTCTTTAAAAACTGTACCCGAAACATCTGCACCATATACCAGTTTTGATTCGGAACTATTTTGAATAACTACTGCCATTGTGTACTTTGGCTGGTTTGCAGGAAAATAGCCGATAAAAGATGCCTGGTAAATTTTATTGCCTTTGTTGTATCCCTTATTGTTAAGGGCAGTTACAGCAGTACCAGTTTTACCCGCAATACCATAAGGCGTATCAAATAAAATTTTATGTGCAGTACCATGTACACTATCTACTACAGCACGCAAACATTCCTGTACCTGTGCTAATGTTTCATCGTTGCATATTTTTTCGACTATTACTTTTGGATGGTTTGTTTTTATATCTACTCCATATTCTCTTATTGAATTTACAAGATATGGTTTCATCATTTTTCCATTATTTGCTACGGCATTGTATAGCATCAGCATGTGCAAAGGCGTTACCAGTTCCTCGTATCCGTGTGCCATGAAGGGAATGGTTGTATTGGCCCAGCTGCGGTTGGTTGGTTTTTTTATCAATGGCTTTCCGGATGAAGCTATAATATCAATTCCTGTTAAAGTATCCAGGCGAAAAGAATGTAAATGTGCAATAAATTTTGAAGGCTGTGTATGATAATACTGATCGGCCATTTTTGCAAAGGCAACATTACTGCTTGCAGCAAAAGCATCTTTTACTGTTAACAAATGATTAGGATGTGTATCATGGATTTTTAATCCGTAGAATTGTTTTACACCACCTTCACAATCCACAATAGAATTTTTAGTTATATATTTATCATCCAGCAAACTCAATAATGTGGCTAATTTAAAAATAGAACCAGGCTCAGTAGCTTTACCAATACCATAATTTAAATCTTCAGCATAAGAACCATCCATTTGCTTTCCAAGATTAGCAATGGCCTTAATTTTACCTGTAGCCGTTTCCATCACTATAGCAGTGCCATGTAAAGAATTGTTACCTATCAGCATTTTCATTAAAGCGGTTTCGGCTACATCCTGCATATAAGTATCCAATGTGGTGATAACATCTTTTCCATTTTCCGGTTCCAGTTCTGCACCTTCTACCGGCATATAAGCGCCGGCTATGTAACGCATTAATCGTTGCCCGGTGGTACCTCTTAATACACTATCGTAACTCTGCTCTATCCCCACATTTTTCGTGGCATTGTCTCTTGATAAGCCAATCGTTCTGTTAGCAAGCAATACATACGGATTAATTCTTTTATCTCTCGGGTCTATTATAAAACCACTTTTATTTCTCCCTTGTCTTACTAAAGGAAACTCACGTAGTTGAGCGTATTCAGTAAAAGATATTTTCTTTTTCAGCGTATAATAGCGATCCATATTTTTATATGCTAACTGCAATTCTTTTTTATATTCACCGCTTGTTTTATCTTTAAATAACCTTGCCATGTAAATACTTAAGGAATCTACATTGTCTTTAAAACGCTTACCATTTCTTTCTCTTAACCCATCAGCACCAAAATCAACATACACATCAAAAATGGGTATTGATGAACTGAGCATATTTCCATCTTCACTATAAATAGTACCCCGCTGAGCATCCAATGGCGTGTATTTTAGATGAAGGCTATCTCCCATCCTGCTCCAGAATTTTCCTTCAAATTGCTGTATATAAAAAGCCCTTCCCAATACAACCACACCTAATAATATCATTACAATAAAGCTTAGGTACACTCGCCACAATATGTCTTTCTTTATTTCCAAAGTAGTGGTTAGGTACCCCATTTTTCATCTTTGATAAACAGAAAATAAAGATGGTGGAGCGGTTGTTATTTTTATAATTAGTAATTCTTTTTTATTAAACCTACTAAAGCGTATTAACGATTAGTTGTTGATCCATCTATACTATCCAGCAAAATCGGCGCAACTGTTAATTCCTTTAATCCAAGAGGTTCTACTGCCTTTATTAATTCACTTGCCTTACTTCTGAAGATTAATTCGCTCTTGATTGTTTTGTATTCGTATTCCAGTTCCTTAATATGCTTTTCTGTTGCACCAATCTTCCTTGTCATCTTATCATCATAATGACCGTTATATATATAGAGAACCGCCAAAAAAGCCAAAAAGAAAAAGAAAGGAATATTTTTAACTACCCATTTGTAGTTTAAAGAAAATTTCCAGTCAGCTTTTTTAGCAATCGGTTGTTTCTGTATTTTTTTTTCTTCCTCCAATTATTTGTATATTTTATTTTTACCTATTTTATACTTTATCAGGCATCTATCTTTCTCTCTGCTACTCTAAGTTTTGCACTTCTTGATCTTTTATTTTTTTTTGCTTCTGTTATTCCCGGATGTATTGGTTTCTTAGTAATAATGTTGAATGGGTTTTCCGGCCTGCCACCATATATATCATCTATTTCCTTTTCAGAAAAAGTTCCTGCTTTAAAAAAATTCTTTACTATCCTGTCTTCTAATGAATGAAAAGTTATAATGGCTACACGGCCGCCAGGTTTTAATAAGGTGGGTATTTGTTCCAATAATTCTTTTAATGCGCCTAATTCGTCATTCACTTCAATTCGTAAGGCCTGAAATACCTGGGCAAAGTATTTTTGCGGATTACCTTTTACTACAGACTGTACGCCTTGCTTAAATTCATTAATGGTTTTAAAACCTGTTAACAACCTTTGCTGAACAATCGTTTTAGCCAGTGTTTTTGCATTGGTAACTTCGCCGTATTGCTCCAACATTTTGTGCAGTTGCAGTTCGGTAAAGTTTTTTAATACTTCTGCAGCAGTGGTGATTTGCCGTTGATCCATCCGCATATCCAGGGCTGCATCAAACCTGATTGAAAACCCCCTGGCTGCTTCATCAAACTGGTGACTGGATACTCCCAGGTCAGCCAGTATGCCATCTACCTTTGTTATTTTATGCAGCCGCAAAAACCGTTGCAGGTGGCGAAAATTTTGTGGAACAAAAATTACCCTTTCATCTGTTGGCAAATTTTTCCTGGCATCATCATCCTGGTCAAACGCAATTAATTTTCCTTTTTCGTTAAGCTGTTGCAAAATGCCGCGGCTATGTCCGCCACCACCAAAAGTGCAATCCACATAAATTCCATCTGCTTTAATGACTAACGCTTCAATAGATTCATTCAATAATACCGGCACATGATAATTGAATAACTCATCCATTAATTGATTGCCTGGTACCGATTGATTTTCCTTTGCCATACGGTCAATTAATCATCGTTTTAATTTTTAGCTATCCAATTTTGAACCCATTACATCATTGGCCATTATTTTGAATTCTTCTTGCGAAAAAGATTCAAAGAACTCTTTGTATTTTATTTTATCCCAGATCTCAATTTTATCTCCTACAAAAACCAACACAGCATCTTTTTCCAGTTTTGCATATTCCATCAAAGTTTTAGGAAGCAACAATCTTCCTGCTGAATCCAACTCAATTTTTGAAGCTCCATTTAAAAACCGTCGTTTAAAGGCACTGGCTTTAATGTCAAAATCATTTAGTTTATTAACTTTGGCATAGAGTATATCCCAGCTTTCCATTGGGTATAAACTCAAGCAAAAATCCAATCCCCGGTTAATTACAAACTGGTGTGCACCTTCCTCTGCCAATTGCTTTTTTAAAGCAACCGGTACAAGGAACCTTCCCTTGGGGTCTATAGTAACTTCATATTCGCCCAGAAAACCAGTCATTTATAGCTGAGTTGTTAATTTGTAATTAATATTCACACAAAATAACACTTTTTCCCACTTTCTTATCATTTATAAGAAAAAGATTTTTATCCACAGCACGAAATATACCATCAGTATGCATTTGAAGGGTATTGCTGGCAATTTTGAGTGAATAAATTGTGGATACAACTGTATAAACTGTGCATTACTGCAAACGGAAGAAATTTAATTGAGAAATTAAAAATGAAATAGGGTAAAACTAAAGTCTAAAATAGTGGTGAAAATTTAGGCAGGTTTTTATTGAACCATATACTATAAAACAGAATCAAATAGTTGTTAAAATAAGATGCCGACATATTTAAATTAATCTACAAATTTGATACAGTATTGCCAATATTGCTGAATAAATTAAAACAGGTTATTGTATTTCCCTTATATCCCAAATGGAATTCTATGGCATTAATTTATGCAGAAATAGAATTAATAAATGGAGAAGACATTGTTTTAGCCTGGCGTTTTATAATTGGTGAAGAAAAAATAAAAAAAATAAAAGTAGAGATGCTGGTTGATACCGGCAGTGTTTACATGTGCATCAATGAAACTATACAATCTCAGTTACAACTACCGGCTATTGAAAAAAGAAAAGGACAGCTGGCCAATGGCAGCATAGTTGACTATGATATTGTTGGCCCTATAGAAGTAAAGTTTAAAAACCGCAGGTGTTCTGTTGATGCGATGGTTTTACCAGGAGATAATGAACCATTATTGGGTGCCATACCGCTGGAAGATATGGATGTATTGATAAACCCTTACAAACGAGAATTGATTGTAAATCCAGATCATCCTTATTTTGCCCAAATAAAATTAAAATAGACCATTTATCCTGGACATAATCCCTACCCTTTTGCTGAAGGAAAACTTAATAAAAATGTTGTCCCTTTTCCCGGTATGCTGTCGGCTTTGATGCTGCCTTTATGTGCCTCTACCATTGTTTTTACATAACTTAAACCAAGGCCAAAACCTTTTACATTATGAACATTGCCGGTATGCGCCCGGTAAAATTTTTCGAAGATCCTGCCCAGCGTTTCTTTGTTCATGCCAATACCATTATCTTCAATTTTTATTTTAAATAAATTACCTGCTGTTTGTGTACTGATTTTAATAACCAGGTTATCTTTTGAATATTTTATCGCATTATCCAAAAGATTACTTACCAGGTTGGTAAAGTGAACATCATCTGCCATCAATGAGTCATTTTCTGCAGCCAGGTTAATTTCAAGCTGCCCTTTCTTTTCTTCTACCTGTAAATTAATATTGTTTAAGGCGCTTGTTATTAAATTGTGTGCAGGTAATTTTTTCAGGTTTAGCTGCACTTCCTGTTTATCCAGCAAAGCAGCCTGCAGTATGATTTCCACCTGCTTGTTCATCCTTTTATTTTCTTCTTTTATTATACCCGTAAAATAATTCGTCTTTGCAGGGTCGTTAATTACTTTCTCATTTTTTAATGCATCAACTGCTAATGAAATGGTGGCCAGTGGAGTTTTAAATTCATGCGTCATATTATTGATAAAATCCGATTTTATCTCGCTCAATTTTTTTTGCCTTAATAAGGCCCTGACGGTAATAAAAAATGCGCACATAATAATAAGGGTGAAGATAACAGATGCAATAATAATTTTTGTCATCGATTTCCAAACAAGGTTTCTAACATGGGGTACAATAACTACCAATACTTCATCAGGAGAAATACCTTCTGCATTACTACCGCTTGGTGCTTCTAGTGGAATTGCAAGAATTCTATTATTTGAAGAGTCGCTGTATAATGCATAGTAATTTTCTGACTGCATTTCATTACCCATAAAAGAGTTAGTTGTAACCGCAAATTCAAAAGGTACTTTTTTGAGGTTTTGTTTTTCAAATGCTTTTTGGATGATATATTTAATCTCATCCATTGAATACCGTTGTGTAATGGTAGGCCTGTATAATTCCCCCTGCAAACGTTCACTAGGGAAAATAAATGGCTTTTGTTTAATCAATGGCATCAGGTTGCCCTTTTCTTTTATCAAGTCTTCTGCGGCTGTGCCCATTGCAGAATAAACATGATCCATAAATTTCTGTTCTTCTGTATCAAGCGCACCCTTTATCCAAAGTACCTGGAAAAAAATCAGCCCGAACAGTGAAAGTGAAATCAATATGGTTATAACGGGGAAAATTCTCTTCATGGTTGCAAAAGTAATTTAGTATACTACGTAATTGCCATATAAAAACCGTAAAAGGTAAATTTAACGAAGCTTTTAGAACTTATTGCATTTCAAAAATATCTCCCACAAAATTTCGGCAAAATAAAATAATTAAATTATTTTAGATAGATGGTTTCACCCGCTCCAGGTATATTATTAATTGCTGACCCGTTTTTAAAAGACCCGCATTTTATGCGGACGGTTATTTTTATATGCGAACACCAGCAGGAAGGAAGTTTTGGATTTGTATTAAACAAACAATTTGAGCAAACACTAGATGAATTAATGATGGGTTTTGAAGGCTTTCCCATACCGATTTATTATGGCGGACCAGTACAAATGGATACTATTCATTTTCTTCATCAATATCCAGAACAAGTACCGGGTGGCAAGGAAGTAATGCAGGGGATTTACTGGGGAGGGGATTTTGAAAAGCTTTCTGACATGGTAAAGACCAATAAAATAGATTTTAATAAGGTCCGTTTTTTTATTGGGTATAGTGGGTGGAGCAATGGCCAGCTAAGCAACGAACTAAAAGAAAAAACATGGCTTACAGTACCCTCTACACAGGAACTTATCTTTCACCAGCAGCCTGATAATATATGGAAAGACAGCCTGAAACATTTGGGTGGCGATTATGAAATGATGATCAATTTTCCGATTGACCCTCAACTAAACTAGTTGTTGGTGTATATTTAAACCGCTGCTCAGTTTATTTCTGCTAAACATATTACCTTGATAATTTCAATTGATGCAGCTGGTTAAGCTGTTTAGTGCTATCAAAAAAGTATTTATATTTGCACCCTTTTAACTAACCTTTTATTTTACTATTTTTTCCAAATCAATAAAATCTTTTCTGTCAATTTCATTTACACAATTCTTTATTTTATTATCTTAAACGTATGCTTTATCAATTTGGAAGAATGCTGGTTAACCTGTCTCTAAAGCTCTATTGCAGGGATGTTAAAATAAATACTACAGAATTTTTTAAAACCGAGGAGCCATTATTGCTTGCAGTAAACCATCCCAATTCTTTTTTAGATGCTATTATTTTGTGTACACTTTTTGACAAGCCTGTTTATTCTTTAACCCGGGGTGATGTGTTTAAAGGAAAGTTTATAACAAAGCTATTGCGCTCAATAAAAATGTTGCCTGTATATAGAGTAAGCGAAGGTGTAGAAAACCTTGATAGCAATTACAAGACATTTAAAGAGTGTACCGATATATTGAAACAAAACGGTATCGTACTGATTTTTAGTGAAGGAAGGTGCGAAAATGAATGGCACTTACGGCCCTTAAAAAAAGGGACTGCCAGGCTGGCCATAAAAGCATGGGAACAAAACATTCCGGTAAAAGTATTGCCAGTGGGGATGAATTACAGTAGCTTTTATTTATTTGGTAAAAACCTGCAGATAAATTTTGGCAGCCCTATTGAACGCAAAGCCCTTACTACCGGCATTAACGATAACGGCCGTTTATTGAATGAGCTAACTGGAGCCGTACAGCAACAGCTTCAAAAACTTGTGTACGAAATTGATGCTGGCGACCTGCAAACAAGAAAGGAAAAATTTAATGTGCCCGTTAGTAATATTAAAAAAGCATTATTAAGTATCCCTGCAATTTTAGGTATACTGATCCATTGGCCGGTTTATATACCGCTTAAAAATTTTATCGCAAAAAAAACTACAAAAACAGGCCATTACGATTCTGTAATTGTTGGGTTAATAGTTTTGGGCTACCCCTTTTATATGTTATTTTGGTCATTGATTGTCTATTTAACTATTGGTGGCTACTGGGGTTGGAGCGTTTTTATTTTATTGCCCTTTTTTGCATGGTGCTATGTTCAGATAAAACCGCAAATGGAAAATTGATAATGGGGTTTATTGAATACTGAAACTGTTACAATTGCCATTAAAGCAAGTAGTCGCCGCAAAAAATTGCATAATAACGGGATTAAAAAAATTATTGGATTGTTACCCGTATATCATTTTTCAATAAATTAAAACAGGCTGTTTTTTGAATGGCAGGTGGTTCTTTTTGCTGTAGCGTTTTCATATAATCTTTGTCGTACACTTCATTTAGATTATCAAAAACATTTATTAATGCAGCAGGTTTATTTTGCAAATCAATTTGCCGCCCATCAACAATAATTTGCTTTAGAGCAACAGGAAAACCATGTAAAATAAGCTGCGCTTTTTTGAATGTAGAAACATAATCGCCTTCCAGTTTTGAAAAAATAATTTGTTTATTAGCGGGGTCAAAAATGATATTTCTTTTACAGGATTTATCCTGCATGTAATCCATGCTGCTGCCATCATCTTCATAATATACAAAACTATTTTTTTCACTGCCATAAAAAATATGGATATCCAAAGTATCAGAAGGTTTTTCTTTGGTGGATTGAACCAGAGTTTGCATAGGAATTATTGCTGATGCTTTTGCATATAATGGAATTTTATAAATGGGTACTTCTTTGTGAAATGATTTTCCTCCATTTACAAGTTCGTCACTGTATAAATCGTACCAATCACCGGAAGGCAGATAGATGTTTTTCATTTTATCCTCACTGGTTAGCGGCACCACCATCATGGCATCGCCAAATAAAAACTGGTATTGATAAGTATTGCCGTACACTTTATCATCATGCGGATAATCAATACAAAGGCTTCTTGCAATAGGCATACCTGTTTGGGTAGCCCCATAAAACATGGAATAGATATAAGGCATCAAACGATACCGAAAACCAATAAAGTTTTTTGAGATAGCTTCTGCTTCTTCTCCATAAGCCCAGGGTTCCCCGGCTGCACCAAAAAACTCCCGATGGTTTCTGCAAAAAGGAGAGAAAACACCCACTTCTATCCAGCGTTTATACAAATCTTTGGAAGCATCGCCGATATATCCGCCAATATCATACCCACAAAAAGAAATACCGGATAAACCCATCTGGTTGTTTAACAAAATCCCACTCAATAAACCTTCGTCTTTTGATGTATTGTCGCCACTCCATACGGCTGAATACCGCTGTACGCCTGCAAATCCTGAACGGGTTAGTATAAATGGCCTCCTGGCTTTTTCATTTTGCAAAGCTGCTTCATAACTGCTTCTTGCCATCTGAAAACCGTACACATTTTTTGCTTCCAATGAATTGGCTTTCTTTCCATCAAAATCAAATAATAAATTATCGGGCAAATAGCTTCCGGCTACCGCAGGTTCATTCATATCATTCCAGTAACCATGTATACCGTTTGTAACCATCCATTTCATTTTATTGACCCACCATGCCCTTGTTTTGGGATTGGTGTAATCGGGCAAATAACAACTTAGCGGCGCTATTGCTGTTTCAAACAAACTGCCATCAGTATATTTTATAAACACATCTTTTTTTAATCCGTCGTTGTATGATTCGTAAGTACTATCAATTTTTACCCCGGGATAAACAGACGCTGTTAATTCAATATTCATTTTAGCAAGGCTTGCCGAAAGCCCGGGCATATCTGGAAATCTTTCTTTATTGGTTCTGAATGGCTGATAGCCTTGCTGATAATCTGCGTCCAGCACAATGCAATCCACAGGAATTTGTTTTTTGCGAAAGGTTTCGGCAATCCATTCTACTTTATCCTGTGGATAATAAGTACAGCGGCTTTGATGATAGCCAATGCTCCATAACGGCGGTAACTGTATACGGCCTGTAAGTGAAGTATAGTGCTTAATAATTTTACCGGGTGATGCATCATACATAAAAAAATAATCCGCATCACCTCCATCCATACTTACAGAACTGAAGTTGGGTGTAGACAAGCCAAAATTGAAAAAGCTTTTGTAGCTGTTGTTATAAAACATTCCATATACCTGGTGGTGATGAATGCCCATGTAAAATGGAATGCTGATATACATTGACAAACGGGGGTCTCCATATTTGTAATTGTCCGTATTATTAAGGGTGATGCCCATACCTCTTTTATCAAGGTTTCCCAATGCTTCACCCATACCAACAAAACGTTCGCCTTCCTGTAGTTTTTTATATACAGTTACTTTATCGCCGGTAAATGCTGTACCAAAGCAACTGCCTTTTACATCCTCATTAATAATTTCGCCGGTTTTGTTTTTAAATGTTACTCTAAAGGATGGCTCCTTTTCTATTTCTACATTGATGGCATTTGTTGAAAGCAAAATGATATTTCCCTGTTCTTTAATTGTACAATTTTTGAATACCGGAATTTCATTACTAACTAACGCATAAGAAAAATTGTTGAGCGCTTTATTTTTTGAAACCCTTACACGGATGATGTTATCTGAATACGCATGAACGTCGAAAATGGCAGTGGCTGTTTTACCGTAGATGCCCACAGCAATTTTGTTGTAAGAAATTATTTTGCCTATGTTGGTTACCTGTGCAATGCAACAATGTACTATTGCAATAAAGCTGCAACACAATAAACTATTTTTTATTTTAAACAATTTCATGGCTGGCTTAATTATTCTTTTATCCATTTACTTTTAAACCCGAGTTTTTTTAAACCGTTTTGCACATCGGGTATTTTCATAAATAAATTCCATATTAACCCGCTTCTGTAGTTTTCTATCATCACTACAATAGGGCCCTGGTCGATGGCTAAATGACTTTTTGCATACCAGTTGTGTGATTCACTAAAGCCATCTGCAAACCCAAAAGGGCTCCATAATTTACTGCCCATATCATAATAAAAATGCTTTAACGCCTGCATGCTATACTCAGGCGTAAAGGGCATAGAAGAAAGTGCAGCCGTGGGTTGTATAACGCCAAGGTCAACCTCGGGGCAGTGGGCTACATAACCTTTGTAGCTGTCGCCTGCAGTAAGGCCCCAGCAATTTTCGCCATAGCCCTTGTATTTTTTGGGATTTGCAATACAGTATGCCCTGTTAATAAGTGTATGATTTTTTGCCTGCTCAAAATAATTGATGTTCAGGCTGTCGGTTAGCTGGTTGGGGTCAATACCCATAAAGGTATACTGCTCAAAAAATAACGGGCCACCCATATCAGAATTGCCCAAAGGGAGTTTGATTCCATAATAAGTTTTTCCATTGGTCCAGCCTGCGCTTCCCACCCATGTTGAATCATACGCGGTTCGTGCAATAGAATGATAAGGTGAAGCAGCAGCAAGAATATAGGTGATCAAACATTCATCCCAACCCCATACCGGAAAGTTCATATCAAAATTATTGCGGGGACTCCAGTGCCAAAACAATCTTTTACTATTGTTATTGGTATGCCAGTTAAAGTTGGCAGCGCCCCATAACTGGTCTATTCTTTTACGTAAATATTTTTCGGTTAAAGCATCACCAGTAAAATATTCTTTGGCACATAAAAAGCCCATCATCAGGTAAGAAGTTTCCACAATATCGGCGCCATCATCCAACCTGTCAAAAGGCACCGTTTTACCAGTGGTGCCATTCATAAAATGTGGATAGATGCCGTGATAACAATCTGCTTTTAACAAAAAGTCTGCAATTTTATTCAGTCTTTTTACAGCGGTATCCCTGCCTATCCAGCCACGGTTAACCGCTACAACAGTTGACAATATACCCATACCTGTACCACCAATGGCGCAATCTTCTGAACCAAATACATCTTTACTTAGATTAGGTTCGTCCCATGCTTCATTGATAAAATCCCAATAATAAACGGCATTTACAGCTACATCCCTTTCTCTTGCCAGTCCGCTTACAGGATGGGCATAATGCCAGAAATAACGAAAGGTTTGCCGTTGTACAATTTCGAGCAATGTGCTATCGGGAATATTTTTTACAATACCGATTGGCTTGACACTGTTAGGATATCCATCTTTAAAATTAATTTTTTGAGCAGTGAGGATTCCGAAGCAAGTAATGAAGGAAATTGATATGATTATTTTTTTTCGCATGACAGTAAATAACTAATAAGGTCGTTTAATAAATGTTTGGCTTCAACCTTTTATATTCCAAATCTACATCAATGATGTATTCTATACATTAGCAATTGTTAAAACTTTTTCATCTGATACATTTCATCCTTTCAATTAATCCAATCAATAATTTTTCGTTCTTCCAGATTACATTCATATAAAAAGACCTCCAATAAATTGAAGGCCCCTATAAATATGTAATTATTTATGTTTTTTAAACTTCGTCTGCACCTTCTACCAATACAATTGTCTTGTTATTTAATACCTCTGCAAAACCACTTTGTATGGTATATAAAACATGGCTGTTCTTATCTTTTAAAATTTTTAGTTTGCCTGCTTTTAATGCACTTACCATGGGCGCATGTTTGTCTAATACTTCAAACAAACCAGAAATACCCGGTAGCTGAACCCCATATACAGTGCCGCTAAAAATTTTACTTTCTGGTGTCAATATTTCTAATATCATAAAATCAATGTGATAATTGCTAATTAGGCTTGAGCTGCCGCCATTAATTTTTTACCTTTTTCAATAGCGTCTTCCAATGTACCAACCAGGTTAAATGCGGCTTCAGGATATTCATCCACCTCTCCATCCATGATGGAATTAAAACCACGGATAGTATCTTCAATAGGCACCAACACCCCTTTTAAACCGGTAAATTGTTCTGCCACAAAAAATGGCTGGCTTAAAAAACGTTGTACTTTACGTGCCCTTGATACGGTTTGTTTATCATCATCACTCAGCTCATCCAGACCAAGAATGGCGATAATATCCTGCAATTCTTTATATCGTTGTAAAATTAATTTTACACGGTTGGCGGTATTGTAATGTTCATCACCTACAATCAATGGTGTTAAAATTCTTGAAGTAGAATCTAATGGATCAACCGCAGGATAAATACCCAAATCCGCTATTTTACGGCTCAATACAGTAGTTGCATCCAGATGAGCAAATGTAGTAGCCGGAGCCGGATCGGTTAAATCATCCGCAGGTACATATACTGCCTGTACAGAAGTAATGGAACCATTTTTAGTTGAAGTGATCCTTTCCTGCATCAGGCCCATTTCTGTTGCCAGTGTTGGCTGATACCCCACCGCACTTGGCATACGGCCCAACAAAGCCGATACCTCGCTACCTGCCTGTGTAAAACGAAAGATATTATCTACGAAAAATAAGATGTCTTTTCCTTGTCCTGTTCCTTCTCCATCACGGAAATATTCAGCAATGGTTAATCCGCTTAATGCCACACGTGCCCTTGCTCCGGGAGGCTCGTTCATTTGTCCAAATACAAAAGTTGCTTTAGATTCTTTAAGGTCTTCCATATTTACAGCGCTCAAATCCCATCCGCCTTCTTCCATGCTATGCTTAAACTTTTCGCCATAGTTCATGATGCCTGCTTCAATCATTTCCCTCATCAAATCATTCCCTTCCCTGGTACGCTCTCCCACGCCGGCAAATACCGAAACCCCACTGTATGCTTTCGCAATATTGTTAATTAACTCCTGAATCAAAACTGTTTTCCCCACACCCGCACCTCCAAACAAACCAATTTTACCACCTTTTGCATAAGGCTCAATCAAATCAATTACTTTAATACCTGTATACAAAATTTCGTTGGCGGTACTAAGGTCTTCAAATAATGGCGGTTTAGCATGTATTGGGCGCCCACCAACTTTACTTACCTGTGGTAAACCATCAATTGCATCACCGGTTACATTAAATAAACGACCTTTAATGCCTTCTCCTACAGGCATTGCAATTGGCCTACCGGTATCAGTTACAGCCATGCCCCTTACCAAACCTTCGGTACCATCCATTGCAATGGTACGTACACTGTCTTCTCCTAAATGTTGCTGTACTTCCAACACCAAAATGTCGCCATTTTCCCGTTTTAACTCTAACGCATTTAAAATTTCGGGGAGCTTGCTTCCGCTGGCAAACTGTACGTCTACAACTGCAGCAATGATCGATTTTATTTTGCCTGTATTGGCCATAAATCAAATTTTATTGTAATGAGGTCATTTTTCAGAGCGCAAAGGTAAGGGTTGCAGGTTAAATTTTGAAATTCAATAGCGGATATTTTACTAGCCTTATTTTGAAGCAGAATTGGTATAATGAAGCCAATATTTTACGTTAAAACATCATTGATAATTTTAATTTTACCCGTTTTTTAAAATATGAACAAGCTATTTATTGCTCTATTTTTAAATGCCAAGTACACAACTATTGCGCTCATAAACCCAATAATTGTAATTTAACGAACTAAAAATTAAAAAATTTACAATTGCGTCCTACCTTCATTTCATATTTTTAATTATTTATAACAAAATATCCTTACTTCAATTCCGTTCATTATATTAAAATAATTTTTCAAATTGCCCTATTCAAAAAAAATTATAAACTTGTTTATAATTTGTAACATTATTGTAGTTTTTATTTACCTCTTAGCCTGCCTGGTACCTTTTTTAAATGCAGAAAAATATTGGTTTATAGCTTTATTGGGCCTGGGTTTCCCTTTATTATTTTTAATGGTGGTAATTTTTTTTATTGCGGGACTGATTGCCAGGTCCCGGTGGAGCATGCTTTCCCTGATAGCCTTATTGCTAAGCTGGCAACAAATGGCAGTAGCATTTAGCTGGCATACAAAACAACCATTTAACCTTACAAAAGAGGCTGGTAACCTGCGAATTTTATCATGGAATGTTTCCAGTTGGGATGAGCCTAATAAAGAACGCCACGGTGGGGCAAGCTATCGCCAACAGATGTTTGAAGAAGTAAAAAAAAGCCAGGCAGATGTACTTTGTTTCCAGGAATTTTTGGAATCAAGGGATAGTGCTTATTTTGATTATAATATTCCGGAATTAGAAAAAATGGGGTATCCGTATCATTATTACGTACCTACTGAAGAGGGAGATAAAAAATCCGAATTGGGTATTGTTATTTTTTCTAAGTACCGTATAACTGATACGGGTATTTTCGATTTTGGCGATAGGTATTCCGTTCAACAACTTATTTATGCAGACATAGAGTTTAATAATAAAAAGCTAAGGTTATTTACTATTCACCTGCAATCAGTAAGGCTTGATGTTGATAATTACCAAACACTGAATGAAATAAAATACATCGAAAAAGACGGATTTAAAGAATCAAAAACAATTGTGAGAAAGCTAAAAAGAGGGTATCAATTTAGAAGCTCACAGGCAGATATAGTAAATGATTATGTAAGAAAGAGCCCTTATCCTGTTATACTTTGCGGCGACTTTAATGATGTACCCAATTCTTATACCTATTTTAAAATAAGGGGTGATATGCAAGATGCATTTTTAAGAAAAGGATCTGGCATTGGAAGGACTTTCAGGTTTATATCGCCTACCTTAAGAATTGATTACATTTTTGCCGATCAAAAATTTTCAATAAAACAGTATGACCGCATAACTGTTCCTTACTCTGATCATTATGGTATTATGGCGGATGTTGGTTTTTAAAATTTGGGGCAAACAAATATTGCTGCAAACCCAATAATTCTCTTTAAAAAACTGTATTAATCGTAATTTGCGTTTATGGACAAATTTGTAGTATCGGCACGTAAATACAGGCCGCAGAATTTTTCAACAGTGGTAGGGCAGACACATATTACCACTACCCTTAAAAATGCTATTAAAAATAACCAATTAGCACATGCTTTTTTGTTTTGCGGGCCAAGGGGTGTAGGCAAAACAACCTGTGCCAGGATATTGGCAAAAACTATCAATTGCGAAAATCAGTCAAAAGATGGTGAAGCCTGTAACATCTGTAACAGTTGTATTTCGTTTGATGCAGGCACTTCTTTAAACATACACGAACTTGATGCCGCCAGCAATAATTCGGTAGATGATATCAGGAGCCTTGTAGAACAGGTTCGTTTTGCGCCACAGGCAGGCAAATACAAAGTGTATATTGTAGATGAGGTACACATGCTTAGTTCATCGGCCTTTAATGCCTTTTTAAAAACACTGGAAGAACCGCCACCCTACGCTATTTTTATTTTAGCTACAACAGAAAAACATAAAATACTGCCCACTATTTTAAGCCGTTGCCAGATATTTGATTTTAAACGGATTACCAACAATGATACGGTTGAGCACCTGCAGGAAATTTGTGATAAAGAATCCATAAAAGCCGATAAAGCGGCCCTGCACATTATTGCCCAAAAAAGTGAAGGTTGTATGAGGGATTCGCTGAGTATCCTGGATAAGATAGTAAGCTTTACAAATGGCGAGGTTACCTATAACAATACTTTAGAACACCTGAATATTTTAGATGAGGATTATTATTTTAAAATGCTGGATTTTTTACAACAGCAGGATCTTAGCAGTGCCTTATTAATGTATGATGAAATAAACCGCAAGGGTTTTGAAGGAGATACTGTGTTGAATGGTTTTGCAGAATTTTTACGGAACCTGCTGGTAAGCCGCGACGCCAAAGTGGCCATGCTGCTGGAAGTGGCTGAAGATTTTAAGCAAAAGTATTTGCAGACTGCGCAAAAAATTTCTGCTGCTTACATCGTTAGTTCTTTAAATATTTTAAACGAAGCCGAACTGAATTATAAACAGTCGCGTAATAAACGTTTACATGTTGAGCTAACCATCATCAAACTAAGTTATTTGCAACAGGCATTGGAATTAGTAAATAATGATGGGATTATCAATAAAAAAAAACTAATTGATGGTGCAAAAACAATTGCCTTCAAAGCACTGCCAATAATAAAAACAAAGCATACTGACCCTGATGAAAAGTACACTAAACCTGGAAAACCCGTACCGCAAACGGCCGGTGCAAAACTGATTATCGAAGAACCTTCAATCAGTATAAAAAAAGAGCAGGGTAGCACACCAATTACAAATACAAAATTGCTTGATTCAGCTACAGCCACGGCACCAAAAACCCCGCTTGGTTCCCTAAGTAAAATACGGCAGCAAATAACACAACAAAATATAAATGGAAACACCGAATCCATTCAGCTTATTGAAGAAGAATTATATATATGCTGGGGGTTATTTGTTGAAAAGCTAAGGTCTAAAAATAATCACTCAGCCGTTACTAATTTTAAAGCAGCCGAATTAAAAATAATTGATAATAATACCATTGAAATTGTTACCCAGGGAGAAATTCATAGAGCTTTTATTGAAGAGCAACGTGCAGGACTTATTACACATTTACAGCAACATTTTAATAACCGCCTGCTTATTTACAGGATATTGGTAATAGAAAAAGCAGATGCTGCCATGCCAACTGATGCCCCATTGTCAAAAAAACAGCAGTATCTAAAAATTATTGCAGAATACCCTTTGGTAAAAGAATTGAAAGAAAGATTAAAATTAGAGCTGGACTAATAAATCAACATGGTTACAATTCCCTTTTTTGCATTAATTTCGACCTTCAATTTAAACACATTAGAAATTATTTATTATGGCAGAAGTGATACGCATGCCGCTGTTGAGCGATACTATGACGGAAGGAAAGATAATTACCTGGAATAAAAAAGTAGGCGATAAAGTAAAAAGTGATGATGTTTTGGCTGATGTGGAAACGGATAAAGCTACAATGGAAGTAACCGGTTATGTAGACGGTACTTTACTTTTTATAGGCGTACCTGCAGGTGAGGCGGCCAAAATAAACCAGATTATTGCTATTGTTGGCAAAGAAGGTGAGGATTACAAGCCATTGCTTGACGGAGATATGAATAATTTAAAAACTGCAGCAGCAGAAACCAAAGAAGCAACGCCTGCACCAGCAGCAACCAATCAACAAACTGCTAAAGTAAGTTTACCCGCAGGTGCCAAAGAAATAAGAATGCCTTTGTTAAGCGATACTATGACTGAAGGCAAAATAGTATCCTGGAATAAAAAAGTGGGCGACCTGGTAAAAAGCGATGATGTGCTGGCAGATGTAGAAACTGATAAAGCTACCATGGAAGTAGTGGGATATGAAGAAGGGACTTTATTGTACATTGGTGTAGAGGCAGGAAGCGCCGCTAAAATAAATGAAATTATTGCCATTGTAGGTAAACCCGGTACTGATGTAAGCGCTTATGTAGCGGCTGAAAAATCAGGTGCTAATTCAGTAACGCCGACTGCCTCTGTTACAATTGGGTCAGCAGAAACTGCTGCCGTAGCTACTGTAGAACCTGCAACTGAAACAAATACACAAACATCTTCTGACCAACGCATCAAGGCATCTCCACTTGCAAAAAAATTAGCCGCAGATAAAGGAATTGATTTAACAAAAGTAAACGGCAGTGGCGACAATGGCCGCATTACAAAAAAAGACATTGACAATTATACCCCTGCTGCTGCACAGGCTGTAACCAATACTGTAGCTCCGGCTGCAAAAGCTTTTGCCCCTGCATTTTTACCAACCGGGCAGGAAGGCTTTACTGATGTGCCGTTAACACAAATGCGCAAAGTTATTGCCCGCCGCTTAGGTGAAAGTAAATTTACAGCGCCGCATTTTTATTTAACCATGGAAATAAACATGGACAATGCCATGACTTCAAGGGTGGCTATGAATGAAGTAAGCCCGGTTAAAATTTCTTTTAACGATATGATTATTAAAGCCAGCGCTATGGCTTTACGCCTGCACCCCGATGTAAACAGCAGTTGGATGGGCGACTTTATCAGGCAGAACAAGCATATACATATCGGCTCGGCATTGGCTTTACCCGAAGGTTTGATAGTGCCTGTAATACGTTTTGCCGATCAAAAATCATTATCGCAAATTGCTGCGGATGCAAAAGAATTATATGGCAAGGCAAAAGATAAAAAATTACAACCCAACGAATTTAGCGGAAACACTTTTACCATCTCCAATTTAGGGATGATGGATATTGAAGAATTTACTGCTATCATCAACCCGCCAGACAGTGCTATTTTAGCCGTTGGTGCCATTAAAGAAAAAGTAGTTAAAAAAGGCGAAGGTTTTGGAGTAATCAGCATCATGAAGCTTACCCTAAGCTGCGATCACAGAAGTGTTGATGGAGCTGTGGGAGCTGCTTTTTTACAAACATTAAAAAAATTCCTGGAAAACCCAATTACCATGCTGGTATAAATTTCCTGAAAATATTTAAAGGCTTTGGTTTAAAAAATCAACGCCTTTTTTATTTACTGATTTAACATAGTTAAAATATTGAATCAGTTAATCAGTGTTAACTTTGCCATATAATGGCAGCAAACCCCATCATATTATTCGACGGTATTTGTAACCTTTGCAATGGTGCCGTGCAGTTTATCATCAAACATGATCCTGAAAAAAAATTTCTCTTTACTTCCCTTCAAAGTGAAGCAGGGCAACAGTTGCTGAAAGAATATAAACTCCCTTCAGAAAATTTCAATTCCTTTTTGTTATTACAGGATGATACAATTTTGAGTAAATCAACTGCGGCATTAAAAGTTGCCAGACAGCTAAAAAGTGCATGGAAATTATTGTACATTTTTATAATTGTCCCAAAATTTATACGGGATGCTTTGTACAGCTATATTGCAACCAACCGCTACAAATGGTTTGGTAAAAAAGATGATTGCATGATACCAACGCCTGAACTGCAGGCAAGGTTTTTATCCTGATATGGTTTATTTAACTGACACTATGGTTTACATGCACGAGCCTACCACAACAAACAAAACAGTAGCGTAATAAATTGCCGCTGCTATATTACATTTTTTTATTCCTCTTTCTGTTTATATATATTCGTACAATGAAACTGCGCAAATTTGTATCTTCTTGTTCTACGATAATGCTGTTTTGTTTTGCCTCAACTGCACAGACAAATCCAGCATCACCCAAAGGAAAGCTTTTTATCATCGGGGGCGGAGACAGGCCGCCATCACTGATGAAATCCCTGTTGAAAACTGCTGCACCTGGCGCAAAAGATTATGCAGTGGTATTGCCCATGTCCAGTGAAGAACCTGATTCTTCCTATTATTATTTCAAAGAAGATTTTAAACAGGTGTCAGATAGGCCATTGGTAAATTTTAATTTTACATCGCAAACAGTAAATAATAAAACCTGGCTTGATTCATTGCAGCATGCCAGGTTAATTTTTATCACCGGTGGAGACCAGGAACGTTTTATGAAAATTGTTTTGAATACACCGGTATATGATGCCATTCATAGCGCTTATAAAAACGGAGCAACCATTGCAGGCACAAGCGCAGGCGCCGCAGTTATGAGCCGGCACATGATTACGGGTAAAGAATTGTCTGACACAATTTACAAGGCCACCTTTCCCAGGCTCGTTGATAAAAATATAGAGATTAAAACAGGTTTGGGTTTACTTACCAATGCTGTGGTTGACCAGCATTTTGTTGTTCGCAGCCGGTACAACAGGCTATTATCTGCATTGGCCCTATTTCCATCATTGGCCTGTATTGGCATAGATGAAAAAACCGCAATTATAGTTGAGGGAAATAAAATAACAGTAACAGGCAAGGGGCAGGTAATTGTTTTACAAAACCCGAAAGAATTAGAAATCACTACTGATAAACTCATTAAATTTAAAGGCATCGAATTTAGTATTTATACAGATGGAGATAAGTTTTTAATCGGTAGTGATAAAAAAGAAAAATAATTTGATTCAGTTTATTTATCAATAACAACATTTGCTATTTCTGAATAAAAAATTATCCTTTTTTCTCCGGGGCTGTATTGCATTTACTTTACAAAAGTATGCTGCCGCCTTGTAAAATTTTGTAATTTTAAATGATGGAAAAGAAAAAGACATTGGTAATAGGCGCATCAGAAAATCCTGAACGTTACAGCCATTTGGCAGTACAAAAATTAATGGCTCATCAGCACCCAGTGGTGGCCATTGGATTAAAGAAAGGTAACATCGGCAATACCCCGATCGAAACAGAAAAAATGGCTTTAAAAGATATTGATACCGTTACCCTTTACATTAACCCTTTAAGGCAGCCAGCTTATTACGACTATATATTATCCCTCAATCCAAAACGCATTATTTTTAATCCAGGAGCCGAAAATGAAGAACTGTATTCCCTCGCAAAACAAAAAGGCATCATGGCGCAGGAAGCCTGCACATTAGTGTTATTAAGTACCGGCCAATATTGATGCATACATCTTATTGAAATTTTCTACCATATTTTTCCATTGTAAGTTCCAGGCTTTCATAAAATAATTATTGCATATCTGCGTTTAGCATGTTGACACTGTTGAATGCATTGTTCAATGGCAGCAATATCCTTATTATCTAAACCATGAAAAACCTTACAACTATTACCCTTATGGTAGTGTTCACCCTTTGTGCAACTACCGGTTTTGCACAAAACAGCCCCGTTGTTAAGCCTTCTCTTTTTAATAAATATTCAGATACAATTAACTGCACTGCTGCACAGCTAAATACTTTTTTTGAAACTATCCAGGGCCAGAATATAAAAGTAGTTTTCAATAATTCCTTTTCACTTTCTGGTAACGTTAAAAGCAACCTTGTTAAATACAGTAACCTGCAAACTGTACTCGTAAAATTGCCCTCCTTTAATAATATTTTATTCTCTCTTTCAAAAAGAACAGATAACCATGAAATTGTTACCTACGTGGGGCACATTTTTGACAATGGATATTCAGATGGGTACGAATTGAAAAAAATAAATAACAATAATTACCAGTTCATAAAAATTTCAATGCAAAAAATTTTACCGGCATGTAATCAATAAAAATATACACCAATAGCCTACAGAAATCTATATCCCTTACTGCCGGTTAAACCTGGAAGTAAAAACCAAAAAATGAAAAAACTTGCTACATACCTTATACTGTTACTGACATTGTTGGTTTCGTTTAATGTTTATAGCCTGCCTAAACTTAGCAGCTTTCCTACAGCTTCTGCCACCATTTTTTTAGATTTTGATGGATACAATGTAAACAGCGGCGTATGGCAGTCGGGCACCCCATTTACCTGCGTACCTGCTGCAGTTTCAGATGCACAAATAACAGAAATTTTTAACCGGGTGGCTGAGGACTACCGTCCATTTAATATTAATATCACTACCGATTCAATTATATTTTTAGCAGCACCGCTCGAAGCAAGGATTAGGGTTGTAATAACCCCTACCAGTGCATGGTTTCCGGGTGTTGGCGGCGTTGCATTTGTTGGCTCATTTACCTGGGGAGACGATACACCCTGCTTTGTATTCAGCGACAAGCTTGGCCCTAACAGCGCTAAAATGATTGCTGAATGTTGTTCGCACGAAAGTGGCCACACTGTTGGTTTATCGCACCAGTCGAAGTATGACGGTAGTTGTAACCTTACCGCTACTTATAACGATGGCCTCGGTTCAGGAGAGGTATCCTGGGCACCTATTATGGGCAACAGTTATTATAGAAATATGAGTGGCTGGAACAATGGCCCAACACCTTATGGGTGCGCTGCTGTACAGGATAATTTATCTATCATTACTACACAAAATGGTTTTACTTACAGAACAGATGATTATAGCGATGATATAAACGCTTCGCCAACTGCCATTAATATTTCACCCATTCCTGTAAATGGAATTATTACAACTTCTATTGATGCTGATGCGTTTAAATTTAATATTGCAGCAAACTCAAATTTTCATATTGATGTTAACCCTTTTAGTATTGGTGCCAATAACCAGGGGGCAGACCTTGATGTAAAAGTTTCTATTTATGATGCCACCAAAACATTGATAAGTGTCTACGATCCTGAAGATAAAATGAACGTAGCTATAGATACCATTTTGTGTTCCGGCGATTATTACCTGGTAGTACAAGGTGCAGGTAATAAAAATGTAAGCGGTTACGGAAGTTTGGGTTCATACAGTATAACCGGGTTACTGGGTACATTGGCTATACACCAGGTAAGTTTAACCGGAACAGAAGAAAAAAACAAACATCATCTAAGCTGGAATATTATTTCGGATGACCCGGTTAAATCAATAACAATAGAATCCTCAACGACGGGCAGGAATTTCACGGCCGTTACTACCACTAACGGTACAGCTAACAGTTTTGCATATGCGCCGTTTCAATACAGCGATATGTATTATCGTATTAAAGTAGTGTCTGTTTTAAATCAAACTGTTTATTCAAATACCATTGTATTAAAAGCAAACGAAAAAACTTCCCAATCTTTTAATATATCAACATTTGTACACAGCCAGGTAACGGTTACCGCAGCAAATAATTATCAATATCTATTAAGCGATATTAACGGCAATACCATTACACAGGGAAAAGGCAAACAGGGATTTAATCAATTTGATATGGCGAACCGTCCGGCGGGTATGTACATTTTGCAGCTTATAAGCAACAATCAAAAACAAACAGAAAGAATTATAAAACAGTAAGGTAGATTCATGTGTAAGTTAAGGGGCAGCTTAAGGGGCTGTCCCCTTTTTTATGCAACTATCCTTGAACGTTGATTTAAAGAAACGCAGAGAGCTGCATTGCTATAATATTTTTTATTGCCATTTAACTGTAATGCAGCCTCTGCAAGCATCTGCCTACAACTCACTGCTATGCATATACTATGATAGTGACAATTTAATTCCCCACAGCTCATAATTTTCCGGAATGGGTTAGCCAAATATTAAATTAACATTACACCAATGCCTAAACGCTGATTATATTATTATTTTAAGTAACTTTAAAAAAACATTTATATGTTATGGAGAAAATTCAATGGTGACCCCATTCAACTTCCTATTAAACAGGCGGTGGAAGATACCATTAAAAAAGAAACTGCAGCCGGTAACCACCTTAAAGTTTGCATTGGTACCGATAGCCAGGTAAAAGGCAAAGAAACCGAATTTGCTACAGTAATTGTTTTTTTACGTGAAGGCCACGGGGGCTTTATGTTTATTCACAACGAAAAAACTTTGCTCAAATACAGTATTAAAGAACGCATGCTGGTAGAGGTTGCCAAAAGCATTCAAATTGCCTATGAATTATGCGACCTGTTTACTTTGTATGATGTGGACATGGAAGTACATGCCGACATCAACACCAATCCGCAGTTTAAAAGCAACGAAGCATTAAGGGAAGCAATGGGTTATATCCTCGGTATGGGATTTGCCTTTAAAGCCAAGCCAGAAGCCTTTGCCAGCAGCAGTTGTGCCAACAAAGTTGTAAACTAATTACACTTATTTAATGGAAGTGTTTGTACTTTAAAACGTACGAACGTTGTAGCTGACTCTCTAATAAAAATTGACTACTTAATTTCTAGGCCTCTTGTCCTGCTTCATTTTTTTCATCTATCAATTTAAGTATTTTATCTTTTCCAAGTTTTTTATTGGCACTGCTTACAAAATGCTGAGGCAAAAATTGCCATGTTTTTCTTAACCGCTCCAAAAATAATTTTACATTCTTAGCCACTACTGCCTGTGTTTCTTTATCTGCTTTTGTAAATACCAATGCAAAAGGTACCTGCCATTTATCAAGCTGGTTTAAAAAATCAAGATCGAGTTTTTGTGGTGTATGACGGGCATCTATTAACACAAAAACCATTTCAAGGTTGGTTCTGTTGCGTAAATAATTCTCAATCATTTGTTCCCATCTCCTGCGGCTGCTGATACTTACTTTGGCAAAGCCATATCCCGGCAAATCTACCAGGTACCATTGTACATTTTCACCCTCTTTTTTTTTGTTTATTGCAGAAGCCGAAGTAATTTGAAAATGATTTATCAATTGGGTTTTACCGGGTGTGCCGGAAGTTTTTGCCAGTTTATCATTATTGCAAAGCATATTGATCAATGAAGATTTACCCACATTACTACGTCCAATAAATGCATATTCTTTTTTGTCGGGTGCAGGGCATTTCTCAAAATCCGGGCTGCTGATGATATATTTTGCTGATTTTATTAGCATCCGGCAAAGATATGGAAGAAGGCGGAAGTCAGGTTAGCTTTCTATCTTCAGCCCTAAGCCTTGGAATTAAAATGTTAAACATACCCAAATCTTCAACAACAGGTTTCAAAAAAAACGTAATCCTTTATATTTGCACCACAATGACCAAATTTGCACATGACAACATCGTTCCATCAAAAGATTCATTGCTTTCTAAAAAGGAACAGGTTGCCGGTATGTTTGATTCAATTGCAGGGCGGTATGATTTTTTGAACCGTTTTTTAAGTGGTGGTATTGATTTGTGGTGGCGCAAAAAAGCCATCCGGCAGTTAAAAAAACTAAACCCAAAAAAAATACTGGATGTTGCAACAGGTACTGCAGATGTAGCTATCATGTCTACTGATATTTTACACCCTGAAAAAATTACCGGCATTGATATCAGTGATGGAATGCTGGATATAGGCAGAAAAAAAATAAAAAAACTGGGTCTTGAAAGTACAATAGAACTGTTAAATGGAGATAGTGCGGCAATAAAGTTTAACGACAACTCGTTTGATGCAGTAACTGTGGCTTTTGGTGTTAGAAATTTTGAACATCTGGAGAAAGGCCTAAGCGAAATAAAAAGAGTATTAAAGCCAGGCGGAAAATTAGTGGTACTTGAGTTTAGCAAACCTAAAACTGCAGGCATAACACAACTGTATAATGTGTACATGAATTTGGTGGCCCCCAATGTGGGTAAATTCTTTTCTAATAACCGCACTGCATATAAATATTTAGATGAATCAATTAAAAAATTCCCTGAAGGCAAAAATTTTACTTTAATCCTGGATAACCTGGGATACACAAACACTTATTGTAAACCCCTGAGTTTAGGAATATGCAGCATCTATTGCGGAGAAAAATAATCTCCACCCTTATTGCTTTTTTAATACTGCCGTATATCGGTTTATCGCAGTTACGCGACGACGCACCCAACCTTCCTGATCATGATAGCAAGCTATACCATTTTGGAATTAACCTTGGGTATAATAAATCTTATTCCAGTTTTACTCACCACCCTTATTACTTACAACAGGATAGTGTTAGAGGTATAGAGAGTATCAACAGTTCAGGGCTTAGCCTGGGCTGGATGGTAAACCTGAACCTTGACGATCATTTTGATTTACGTACTTACCCCGTTAATCTTACTTTTAGTGAAACAGCTTTTCAATACACACTTTTATATCCTGATATACCAGCCGGAGAAAGTACACTGACTACACAAAAAATTCAATCGATAACCATGAGCTGGCCAATTCAGCTTAAGTTCAGCAGCGACCGTATTTATAATTACAAGGTATATACTTTTGCGGGTGTAAAATTTGCTTACGACTTTTCTGCCAATGCAGGTAAAACTAATGCGGGAGAGATTATTCAATTAAAACCATTCGATTATGGAATACAGGGTGGCATTGGGTTTCACTTCTACTACCCCTATTTTGTTTTAACTCCGGAAATCAATTTTAGTTGGGGGCTTGCCAACCTTCACAGCAGAAACCCTTCACTGAAATTTTCAAGCAGTATTGATAAAATTAACTCCCGTATGATCACTTTTTCAATAATGGTTGAGTAATATAATATTCTTTGGTGTTTACAATTCAACAACTATTTTTTGCATTGAAAAATATTGAAAGAAAAAGGCCTTCGAAAAAATGTTACTGGCTCAATTTAATAACCAAGAAAACAGAAAAGTACTTTCGTATTATTGTTTCTTTTTAGTGATACACCGTAAATGTTTTAAGTTACTGGCCCGTGGTTTATTTAATAATCATATTCCCTTTTGCGGATATTTAAACGAATACCTGCTGTAATCATGGATGTATTATTAGTGGACTCATTTAGAATTTTATAATTCCGTTTTTGTGCGGTTAATTCAAAAAATAAATTCTCTCTAAACTCATATGATAAACCCAATGAAGCATTTAAGCAGTTCGCTGTTCTTCCGGTGCCAATGAAATATCCATAATCTCCTACCCGGGTATTATAATCTCTAAAGGGATTGCTGCCATAATTTCTTCCATTCAAACTATCCAGGCCTTGTTTATAATAAATAATCCTCGCATTGATATACCATTTAGGAGCAGGCTGGTACAATGCTATTCCAATTAGCTCCGAAAAATTGGCTCCCAATGGATGTGCTATTGGTTGATTGTAATGAGTGTAATTTGCCACCACCGTCACCGTGCCATAATGCGAATAGGTGAATGGCTTTACACTGTTTGATTCCAGCTGCAGGTCAAGATTAGGTATTCCAAATGCGTCTATGTATTTAGCGCCCAACTGTAAGCCCCATTTGTTTCCCCACCATCCTGTATTGGCCTTTGCCTGGCTCAATACAAATTCATCCAGATTAAACTGTCCGTAAAACTGTAAATGATGCGCCACATTCGCCTTAAAATCCAAACCAACAAAAGCATTATCAGGGCTGCCCAAAGAACCTTCTACAGACCTGAAGAAAATAAATGGGTTAAGGTACGAAAGCTCGTAACTATTTGTTCTGCCAAAAATGATACTTTCAAATAAGCCAATATTCAACCACTTTGTAACATTTACATCTAAATGGTGCATTGTAGCATATTTCTTATCCAGTAAAGTGTCGCCTGTTTTTGTAAATTGGGGTGTTAACTCACTATAAATAAGCTGGTAGTTTAATTTCCAGATTTTTAGATTTATTTTTGTAAACAGGTTACTGTTACCATCAGCACCAAAAAACAAGCTTCTGTAACCATTGCCTATAAATGTTTTATCATACCCAAATTCTATATCAATGTATTTGGCAACATTTACAGCTACATATCCCCTTGCATCAAAATAATCAAAGCCATTGGTTTTAAAGTTTTTATAAAAGCCAACACCGGGCACCGCATTAAAATTGTGGACTTTTTGTTGAAAGTAGGAAGGCCCGCTTTCCTGGTTATCGGTGATGCTTGAATAAAATCCTACTTTTTTTGATATCATCCCCCTTACATTAATCCCTCGGGTATTTAAATAAAGTGTATTGTCATTACCGCTCTCTTTACCTACCTGAAATTGTAATATTGGATTAACTACTAAAAAGAAATCTTTGGTATTTACTTCAAACATGTTTGTTTTAGTAACATACAGCGATTTAAGAAAAGGCTTTTTGCTTAAAAAACTTTCTTTGGAACCAGTTACCCATTCTGAATTATTCATGTAAAAACTGTTCTTATTATATTCGTCAATAGGAGTAAGTTTAGGATGAATATTCTTCAAATCGATTGTAGAATCTATGGTGGCCCTTAAAACACTGTCGAAATATTCGGCCTCCTGTACAATGTATTTTCTATTATAAGGTTTTATTGTAGAATAGTTGATATCTGTATTTACCTGTTGCTTAATTTCCAGGCGTTGTATAAAATGATATCCCTTATCACCTTCAGGCAAATAGGTTGATTGAGCCGTTGTCATAAACGGACAAATAAAAACAAGCAGTTTAATCAGGCTTTTGATAATTTGCATTGGATTTTAATAATTTAGCTAATCATTTTTTTTAAATATATCATGCAAAAATACCTTTTTAAGAACATACATCTTGTTAATGAAGGAAAAATTCAGGCACTCGACCTTTTAACAAATGGTGAACGCATTGAAAAAATAGGTTCGCAGCTGGATAATAAACGTGGTGCAATAGAAATAAATTGTGAAGGTAAATTTTTGTTGCCGGGTATTATTGACGACCAGGTACATTTTAGGGAACCTGGCCTTACACATAAAGCAACTATCTATACCGAAAGTAAAGCCGCAGTAGCTGGTGGTGTTACCAGTTTTATGGAAATGCCCAATACAATACCCAATGCCTTAACAGTAAATTTACTAGAAGATAAATACAATATTGCTGCACAAAGTTCGCTGGCCAATTATTCCTTTTTTATGGGCGTTAGTAACACCAATGCAGAAGAAGTATTAAAAGTAAATAAACTAAAAGAATCTATCTGTGGGGTAAAAATTTTTATGGGTGCCAGTACCGGCAATATGTTGGTAGATAATTATGGTACATTAGAAAAAATTTTCAGGGAAAGTGAGGTCTTGATTGCTACACATTGTGAAGATGAAAAAATCATTAAAGAAAATTATCAGCGCATAAAAAATGAAAAAAGTGTATTGTCAGCAGCAGATCATCCTTTAATAAGAGATGACAATGCCTGTTATGAGTCTTCTTTATCTGCTATACAATTAGCAAAAAAATACAATAGCCGCCTGCATATCTTACACATCAGTACCGAAAAAGAATTACAACTGTTCGGCAATATGTTACCCTTAAAAGATAAACGAATTACTGCTGAAGTATGTGTACACCATTTACATTTTACAGCATATGATTATGAACGCCTTGGGTATAAAATTAAGTGCAACCCTGCAATTAAAGCTCCATACAATAAGGAAGCCCTGTGGAAAGCCTTGCTGGATGACCGTTTGGATGTAATTGCAACAGACCATGCACCGCATTTATTGAGTGAAAAAGAAGGAGATTATGAACATGCACATGCCGGCCTGCCATTGGTGCAGCATCCTTTGCTGTTAATGTTGCATTATTACCGGCAGGGCAAAATTTCTTTAGAAAAAATTGTTGAAAAGATGAGCCATGCAGTGGCTGATTGCTTTAATATAAAAGACAGGGGTTATATACGGGAAGGTTATTTTGCCGACCTTGTAATGGTAGATATGAACTTACATACCACCGTTAGTAAGGAAAATATTTTATATAAATGCCGCTGGAGCCCACTAGAAAATTTTACTTTTCCGGCAACCATTACCAATACATTTATAAATGGCAACATGGTTTATGGAAATGGGGTGTGGAATGAATCTATAAAGGGGCAAAGGTTAAAATTTGGCCCCTCTAACTCCCCTAAGGGGGAGGACTGAAATGCATAGGTTTTATTTTCTAAGAGTATAAGAGTATATATCTGTAGAAAAATAAATAAACAGAACGGCTAGAGCTACTTGATTAATGAATAAACTTCAAATTATAATATTCTTCTAAGCCTCCCCCGGGGGAGGTTGGAGGGGCTTTTATATGGAAATAGATAAAACAACACTAGCCGATCTTACCATCTTTAATACAATTGAAGATATTTCTGTTTTTGATAAACTTAACTTCTGCCGCACTGTGGGAGGACGGGATAAACTGCATGATAATTTCAATAATCCGCTTAACAGCATTGAAGCAATAAAGGGAATACAGCAAACCCTGCAAATAATTTTACAAAATTTTGAACAATGGCCTACAGAAATCAGCAATGGTTCGGTACTGATGATTGAAAAATTTTACCAGGCCACTATTGATGATATTCCCTCAACTCCAACTATTATTACTGCATACAATTACAAATTTTTTCACAAGCCCGATTTTTCTTTGGTAGAATATTCTGTTGGCCATGCTTTTGATTTTATTAAGGGCATACAAAAACTGATTTCGCTTTTTTTATCAGAAGATGCTCCGCCCCCCCTATATAAAATTTTATTTACTGCCCGGCAGGTCATAAACAATCAACAATTTTCTATAATTGAAAAAAATAAAAAATCTTCAGATCTTACTATCGTTGAGCAATTGCAATTAGGGCGGTTTCTACGGTATCAATACAAAAGAAATATGCTGGACCTGATGGATATTTATTCGCAGTTAGACGCCTGGTATGGCATGGCACTGGCTATAAAAAAGTACGGCCTGCATTTCCCGGAATTTATAAATAGCGATAAACCCTTGCTGCACGCAAAGGGTCTATACCATTTATTATTACCACAGCCGGTAGCCTATGATGTCATATTGAATCCGAAATGTAATTTCCAGTTTTTAACCGGAGCTAATATGGCAGGCAAAAGTACTTTTATTAAGTCTGTGGGTACTGTAGTTTTTTTAGCCCATCTTGGTATGGGAGTACCTGTACAACAAATGCAGCTCAGTTTATTTGATGGCATATTAAGCAATATCAATGTGACTGATAATTTAGTAAAAGGGGAAAGCTATTTTTATAACGAAGTACAACGCATAAAATCTACCGTTACAAAAATTTCTGATAACAGGAAATGGCTTGTATTGATTGATGAATTGTTTAAGGGCACTAATGTAGAGGATGCCATGAAATGTTCCAGTACAGTAATTGAAGGCTTGCTAAAAATATCCAACTCACTTTTTATCCTCAGTACACACCTATATGAAATAGGCGAAGCATTAAAAAGATACCCCAACATTAGTTTCAATTATTTTGAAACCGAAGTAAAAAATGAACAGCTTCTATTTAGCTACCAATTAAAACAAGGCATTAGCAACGACCGGCTTGGTTATCTTATTTTAAAGAATGAAGGTGTAGTAGATATGCTTCAAAAATTGTAACACTATAGTCATCCTTATTTTGCCAACAGTTTAAATTTGTGGCCGCTTATTCCTTAATCAATGTAAATTTGCTGTTTCGCATTTATATATACAAATACAAACGGTTTTACATTATGAATTTTTTGAGGATATTTAAATACGTCCGCATACCCTTAGACAGGCTGTCACTTTATCTTTTTTACACCATTTTAGGGATACTGTTTTCACTGATTTCAATTAATGCACTGGCGCCATTTATGAATATCATTTTTAAGGCTGATAGCGGCATCCCCACAGTGCAACCAAAATCAATGGGTAGGTTCAGCGATTTTTTTGAGTTATTGATAAAAAATCATGGCCCCCTGTATGCCCTTGGGATCATTTGCCTTTTAATGATTGCTTCCATACTTTTAAAAAACATATTTGTTTACCTGTCATTATATGTATCTACCCCATTGCGTAGTAAAATATTAGCCGACTTCAGGCTACGTTTGTATACCAAAATTTTGCAATTACCCGTAAGTTTTTTTACAGAGCAAAAAAAGGGAGATTTAATGAGCCGTATGATTGGAGATATTGCAGAAGTGCAGGGTTCCATATTTACAGCATTGGAAGGATTGGTGAAAGACCCCTTGCTTATTATTGCATTTTTGGTTTCAATGATCATACTAAGCCCGCAATTATCTTTGTGCCTGCTAATCTTTTTACCCCTAACAGCATTTTTAATAGGAAAAATAAGCAAGCGTTTAAAAAAACAATCCTCTGCCTATTCGCAGGCAAATGGCGAAAACCTAGCGCATGTAGAAGAAACATTGGGGAGCATTAAAGTTATAAAAGCATTTACTGCCGAAGAAAGGATGTTGCATAAATTCAGCACGGGCAATGATAAATTATTTGCAATGTTGAATAAAATGACTCTTCGCCGCGATCTTGCCAGTCCTGTTACAGAAGTATTGGGCGTAGCGGTACTTTGCGTTATCCTGTATATTGGCGGCAGGCTTGTTTTTAGTGCGGGCAACCAGCTTACAGGAGGCGACCTGATGGCATTTATCATATTATTTGCCATGATCATTAATCCTGCAAAAAACCTATCCACTACCATATCAAATATGCAAAGGGGAATGGGTGCTGTAGAAAGGATTGAAGAAGTACTAAATGCCCCTTTGCAGGTAGAAGATAAACCAGGTGCTGTTGTTTTAACCGGATTTAACGAACGTATCGAATTTAAAAATGTAAGTTTTAATTACGAGGAAAATGCTATTTTAAAAAATATAAGTTTTGTAATTGAAAAAGGAAAAACTGTGGCATTGGTTGGTTCATCTGGCGCCGGCAAGTCTACCCTTGCCGACCTTATCCCAAGGTTTCATGATGTAAAAGAGGGAGCCATCCTTATTGATGGGGTAAACATAAAAGATTTTACCATTCAATCGCTGCGAAAACAAATGAGCATTGTAACACAGGAAGCTATTTTATTTAATGATACCATTGCCAACAATATTGCTCTGGGTAAAATTGATGCCACGCCGGAAGAAATACAGAAGGCCGCATCTATTGCAAATGCACACAAATTCATATTGCATAAAGAAGAAGGTTATGATACCAATATTGGCGACAGGGGAATGAAACTAAGTGGAGGCGAACGCCAGCGTGTAACCATTGCCAGGGCTGTATTACAAAACCCACCGATACTTATCCTCGATGAAGCTACCTCTTCTTTAGACACAGAAAGTGAACGACTCGTACAGGATGCTATTGTAAACCTGATGCAGGACAGAACATCTTTAGTGATAGCTCACCGTCTTAGCACCATCCGTAATGCAGATGAAATTATTGTATTACAAAAGGGCGAGATAATAGAAAAAGGAACTCACGATTCTTTAATTGAACAAAATGGTTTTTATAAAAAACTGGTCGAGATGCAGGAGATAAAATAAATTTTTTTCTTATTTTACTATTATCCTAAGGCCCAGCAAAAACAATTTATTTTAACAACTTGCTTTAATGTTTCTTTAACTCTTTTTTAGAAAAGGAATATTTATCCTGCAAATAAATGATATGCACTTTTATTCCTCAAACCAATAGTACAATGAGTAGCAAAAAATACAATTTTCATTCTTTATATATCGCTTTGTTGATTGCGCTGATATTTTTATTCCAAGAGTTTGCCAATGCACAATCAAATAAATTTATACTGAATGATGCAATTAGCAGCCTGCCATACATTGAAGGGAAAAAGCAAAATGCAGATTATCTCTATGCTACTGCAGGTAACAGGTTGTACTGTATTGGTAACCAGGCTGGTGCTTTTCCAGAGGTAGGTTTTCATGTGCCGGGCGAAATGGGTGGCATCTGGCAGCAACCGATAAAACTAATGGATGGCTTTGGTTTTACTATAAAAGATATACCTGCAAATAAAACCTTTATACCTGCCTGCGATAATTTTATAGCATATTCATTTGCAACAAAATTTCAATATTCAATCCCCGGTCAGGATATAACTATCGTACAAACACAATTTGTTCCGGATAATTTACCGTTATTGGTGGTGGAATATAAAATTAAAAATAATTCTTCCCAACACAGGCAATTGGAATTCGATCTAAATGCAAATATTAACCTGATGCCTGTGTGGCTTTCTGAACGAATTGGCATTACTGATGGTGCAGACAAATTTGAATCCTTCAACAGCATCACTCATGTTTTATTTTTTAAGGATGAAATCAACCCATGGTATGCAGCTATTGGTTTTGAAAACAGCCAGGCACACTTTAAAGAAACACAAAAATCAAAGTATAAAGGAAAAGGAATAACAGGTGTGGTTACACTGCAATGTGATTTAGCCGCAGGTGCCAGCCAGTATTTTCGTTTTTATATTTCGGGCTCAGAGAATGGCAGGAATGAAATAGTAAAAAATATATCGCTTGTAAAAAGCCAGTTAGCTGGTTTATTTGCTGAAAAGAAAAAACGATACAATACCATTGAAGAAACGGCTCAAGTTACTGTGCCTGATGCATTGGTACAAACAGGATATACCTGGGGCAAGTACGCAACAGACTGGCTGCAAAGAGATGTCCCAGGTTTAGGAAAAGGATTAAGTGCAGGGCTGCCAGATTACCCATGGTTTTTTAGTAACGACCAGGCCAGTACATTTGGCGCCTTAACAGGTACTATGCCACCGCAACTTTTTTATAATTCATTCAAGATGCTAAAAAGTATTTCAGATAAAGTGAATAGCAGCAGCGGGCAAATTCTTCATGAAGTATCTACCAACGGTGAAGTGTATAACAAAGGAAACATGCAGGAATCACAGTTACATATTATTACTGCCTGGCAAATATTCAAGTGGACAGGCAATTTGCAATTTTTAAAAGAAAATTATGCTTATGCAAAAAAAACGTGGAACTGGTTACAACAACATGATACCAACCATAATGGTTATATAGAAGGATATGGTGGGGTGGAAATAGAAGGATTAAATGATGAGATGCTGGATGTACAAATAAATACTTACCAGTTTTTAGACGTATTAAGCCAAATGGCAGCATTATTTGGAGATAGGGAAAAAGCGAAGGAATACGCAGTAAAAGCTGTCGCTTTAAAAGATAAGATCAACAAAGAATGGTGGGTGGAAAACGAAAGTTGTTATGCAGATTTTCTTACTAATAAAGAAAAGGCATTACAACTTATTAATAATGCACTGCAAAAAAGAGTGACCCCTGAAAGAAATAAATGGGCGCAGCTTAAATTGAATGAGCTCAAAACTTCCGTTATCAATAATACTTATCCCTACAATGGATATTTGGTTTATTACAACGGTGGTATGCTTGAGCCAGTAACTGCAGGAATGACCGATACGGCAAGGGCATTGCAAATACTTAAACGTGTCTCTTTTTTCACCAATAAATTTGGTTCGTACATTACAGGAATTGAACGCCCTGATGATGTAAGCATTGATGAACGGCCTTTTCAAAAAGACACCAGCTTTACTTACAACCGGGCAGTAATGCCTGCTGCTACTTCCGGTTTAATACAGGCTGCAGCACGTTATGGAATGCCAGACACTGCATTGATGTATATGCACAAAATGCTAAACACATTTAGCTATGCCACCCCCGGAACTACATATGAAGTAGCGCCGGATTATGGTATGTTTGTACAGGCATGGAATATAAGTTGTCTTAACATCCCATTAATTCAATATTTCTTCGGAGTAAATCCTGATGCTTATAAAAAAGAAATTACCATACACCTGCAAATGCCTTCAACCTGGAAAGAGGCTTCTTTAAAAAATTTGCTTGTTGGCAATACAAAACTTTCTATTGAGTATAAAGAAGAAAACAATATTGTTAACTGTACTATTCAATCATCAGAACCCGGATGGAAAATACATTTTGTAACGGATGCACAAAACCAAATAATTGATGTTAATAATAAAGCTATAAAACCTGGTAAACAATTGATTGAATTAACCGTCACAAAAAATACATTAAAATATAAGCTGGATAAAAAGTGAGCATAATGTTATGTTCTTTAAATATTGCAACTTCTAAATGCGATATTATTTATATTTATTTTTCTAAATTCTTTGTGTAATTCCAAATAAGTAGCCCTAAAAAAAATGGATTGCTTATCTTTCATAGGCTTTTTAAATCAACTTTTAATCATTCATCCCCATGCTGGTAAAAACTTACGGCAGTGCAGTATATGGCGTAGAAGCTATCACCATCGCTGTGGAGGTAAATATTAATAACCAGGGCAAATCAGATGCAATTATTGTTGGCCTTCCCGATGGCGCTGTTAAAGAGAGTTTATTAAGGGTAGAAAGTGCCATAAAAGACAATGGTTATTTTATGCCCCGTACAAGGCTGATAGTAAATTTAGCCCCGGCGGATATCCGAAAAAGTGGTACTGCATTTGATTTACCCATTGCAATGGGTACATTGGGCGCCAGCGAACAACTTATAAACCCTGAAAAACTAACAGACTACGTCATCATGGGCGAATTGAGTCTGGATGGAACTGTAAGATCTATAAAAGGAGCATTACCCATCGCCATACAGGCACGTAAAGAAAATTTTAAAGGACTGATTGTACCAAAGCAAAATGCCCGTGAAGCCGCTATGGTAAATAACCTTTTAGTATATGGTGTTGGCCATTTAAATGAAGTGATTGATTTTTTTAAAGATGAAACCAGTATACAACCCACTTACGTAAACACCAGGGAAGAGTTTGCCTATGCGCAAAGCGATTTTGATATTGATTTTTGTGATGTAAAGGGGCAGGAAAATATTAAACGTGCTTTGGAAATTGCAGCAGCCGGCGGCCACAACGCTATTTTAATTGGCCCGCCCGGAGCCGGAAAAACCATGCTGGCAAAGCGTTTACCAACTATACTTCCTCCGTTGTCTTTACAGGAAGCATTGGAAACTACAAAAATCCACAGCGTGGCGGGTAAATTGCCCGAGAATGCTACACTTATTTCTAAACGGCCTTACCGTTCGCCGCATCATACCATTTCTGATGTTGCATTGGTTGGCGGTGGCACCAATCCGCAACCCGGCGAAATTTCGCTGGCGCATAACGGGGTATTATTTTTAGACGAATTACCCGAGTTTAAAAGAACAGTACTGGAAGTAATGCGCCAACCCATGGAAGAAAGAAAAGTAACTATTTCAAGGGCAAAAATAGCATTGGAATTTCCAGCAAGTTTTATGCTCATCGCTTCTATGAACCCCTGCCCCTGCGGATATTTCAACCACCCTGATAAACAATGCACCTGTCCACCAGGCGCTGTACAAAAATACCTGAATAAAATTTCCGGCCCATTGCTGGACAGGATAGACCTCCACGTAGAGGTAACTCCTGTTGCTTTTAGTGAACTTTCTTCTACACAGCAATTTGAAAAAAGTGAGCGTATAAGGGAAAGGGTTATTAAGGCAAGAGAAATACAGGCAGAAAGATATAAGGATAATGAAGGTGTTTATTCCAATGCACAAATGAGCAGTAAAATGCTCAAAGAAATTTGTGTAATCAATACTGCCAGCCAAAACCTGCTGAAGATTGCTATGGAAAAATTAAATTTATCTGCTCGTGCATACGACAGAATTTTAAAAGTAAGCAGAACCATTGCTGACCTTGCCGGAAGTGCAGATATTAAATCTGAACATTTAGCAGAAGCAATTCAATATAGAAGTTTAGACAGGGAAGGATGGGGTGGTTAATTCAAAAATATTTGAATTGAATTGCTTAATTTCAACCATCATTTCATAACAACAAATAATTACTTATTAAAAAACAATGACCACAGCCTGCATTATTTGTAACAATACAACAAACAATACAACTTTTGTTGTAAAAGAATTACAACTTGGCTTAGGCGATATCTTTAATTATCAGCAATGCGGTAGCTGCGGTTCCTTGCAATTACAAGATATTCCTTCAGACCTCGGTAAATACTATCCTAACAACAATTATTACTCATTTAACATGGGCATAACAGGAATCCCAAAAAAAGATAGGTTTCGTAAAATACAGTCAGATTATTTATTGTTTAATAAAAATAAAATTGCAGGCAGTTTATTTACCATTGGATTTAAAATGCCGCTTCACTATCATTGGATTAAAAATACCGGTACAAAATATACTGATTCAATCCTGGATATTGGATCAGGCAACGGCAGTTTGTTATCCACTCTTTCAAGAACCGGATTTACCAATCTGACAGGTATTGATCCATTTATTGCCGAAAGCAAAAACTATGGCCCCGTAAAGATTTTAAAAATGGAGGTTTTTGATGTAAGCGAACAATATCATCTTGTTATGATGCATCATTCACTGGAGCATATGTTTGAACCCAAAAAGGTTTTACAACACTTAAAAAATATAATAAAGCCGGGTGGGGAACTTTTAATTCGGATTCCTGTAATGGGTAATTATGGCTGGAAAAAATATGGTATTTGCTGGAGCGGTTTAGATGCACCACGGCATATATTTATCCCTACTGAAAAAGCGTTAGGAATGATGTTTGAGGAAGCTGGCTTTGAAATAGAACGTTTTGAATATGACAGCAATGATTATATTATCTGGAGTAGTGAACAATATCTTCAAGGAATGCCTTTGCAGGATCCTAAAAGTTACATGATCAATCCTAAAGCAAGTGCATTTACAAAAAAGCAAATAAAAGAGTTTCGGAAAATTATACAATTAGAAAACGAAAAAGGAAATGGTGACACAGCAGCCATCTATCTCCGAAAAAAATAAGCTGGGGCTATATTAATTTATTTCGCCCTGAAACTACCTATATATTATCGTATTTTGTGTTGCTAATTAAAATTACCATTAGTATAAATTACAGCAGTACAAATGAATGAACCACTTGTATCAATTGTTATGACCACTTACAATGGCGCTGCATATTTAGAAGAACAATTAGAAAGTCTCTTTAGTCAAAGCTATCCTGCTATTGAAATAATTGTTTCAGACGACTGCTCTACAGATAACACTCTTGGTATCCTGTTTAAATATGAGGCAGGACATAAAAATTTTAAAGTAATAAAAAACAATATTAACCTGGGATATATTAAAAATTTTGAACGGGCAATGATGGCTAGTTCAGGTGAATTTATTGCTCCCTGCGACCAGGATGATACCTGGCATCATGACAAGATTTCTTTAATGGTAGAAGCCATTGGGCAGTATCCGATGTTGTATTGCGATTCAGAATTAGTAGATAACAAATTACAAAGCCTTGGAAAAAAAATGTCTGATAAAAAGAACCTGGCAACTTATACCAATTGCCTGGTATTTGCAACAGACAATTGCATTGCAGGGCATGCTACTTTACTAAAAAAAAGTATCTTCTTAGCCGCCACTCCATTTCCATTACAAGTGCCTCACGATTGGTGGCTACCTTATGTATCAACTTTTTACGGGGGCATAAAATATCTGGATATGCCATTAGTAAAATACAGGCACCATGCCAATAATTTTATTGGAGCAGTTAAAATAAATAAAACAAAAAAAACTATTTTCGAAAGAATACAAAAGAAGAAAAAAGAGCGACAAATTATAAAAGAAAGGGTGCAGCTATTTTATGAAAAATGTCCCGATACTCTTATAGAAGAAAAAACAACGATACAAAAAATAATAAAAAGTTATAGCTCCTTTTCGCTTGTAAATAATTTTAACCGTTCAAGGTTATTTCTGCGGCATAAGCAATATTTTTTAGCAATTAAAAAATGTTCCGCTGCTTATAAATATTTTTTCTGTATAAAAATGTTTTTCAAAATAAGGTGAAAATCAGAATCTTTTAAAAAATTGGATTTTCATTTCAAGGTTGGTGGGGACACCGGCCACTTTTTAAAAATCAGGTAAAACTTACAAAACATCAACAGCATAAATATTACTGTATCCATTAGAACATTGAACAATTTTATCTTTAATGGTTTTATCAAGCATTTGCATATTTAATGCGTCTCTGTCTCTTGAAAAATGGGCATGAAAAAGGTGAAAACAAATGGCTTTGTATTTTAAATTTCTCTTTGCAATTCCAGTATTCATTAACCTTGCGCCCAGTTCACTATCCTCCTGCCCCCAACCGGTAATATCGTTATTATATCCATTTACCGCAACCACATCTTTTTTCCAGTACGAAAAATTACAACCAATTACACCATTTTTATAACTACTTTTTGCAATGGCTTTATGTAAAAGTGATAAAAGGCCACAATGCAAACCGTTCATCCTGTTAACCAATCCTGTTGAGAAAAAATTTATGTCAATTAAATCATTTTGTAATAATACCCGGGTAGTTTTTTTATTGATAAGTGTACGGCTGCCTCTTATAAAAAATCCGGGCATTGCAGCAGAAATATGGGCCTGTATAAACGAATGATGTATGATGATATCACCGTCTATCTGGATAATATATTGATAACTGGCAGACCTGATGGCTTCATTTAAAATAATTGTTTTTCTAAACCCTTCATCTTTATGCCATATATGTTTTATGGGTACAGTAGACAATTTCTTGTATGTATTAATCAACTCATTTGTTTCATTAGTAGAGCCATCATCTGCAATAATTATTTCTGCCGGCAATACAGTTTGGGCCAATACACTTTTTAAACATAGCTCCAAAGCTTCGGGCCAATTGTAGGTTGCAATTATTAAAGTGCATGATATGCTATCCATTTGTGTGATTATGAGATAGTTCTTTTTTTAAACTAATGTTAGTATTTTAAATCTTCTCCAGAATTAAATTATCCGGTAATTCTTAAAATCAAAAAGCCTTTTCCCGGTTCTTTTTTCAAACCAAAATAGAAACCGGTCTTTTATGGAAAACTTTCTTTTTGATATATCAAGCTTTACATCCCAATTTTTTGTTTTGATGCGTTTTTGCATTACCACAGGATGTGTGCCTTTGAATTTTTGCAAGGAATCAAACTCAGTAAAATCAAAAAAACCTGTGCTGCTAAGATAAGCTTTAACCCCTTCGTCATCATTGGAATAATAGCGAAGTACATTTTTTTGTTTCATCTTCATTTGCTGTGGGCTTTTAACCCACCCATAGTGATACACTTCAGCATCAATTAATACTACGTCTAATCTTTTCTTTCCTATCCTAAATCCCTGCGCATCTTTGAACGATGTAATTCGTTTATCATTCTTTATCATTCTTACTTCATAATTATACCATTTTCTGCTATCGCCCACATAATCGTATGTAGCATAAAAATGAAGGTATTTAAATAATAAGCCTTGCACTTTATCATTGTCTGCATAGGCTTTCGCTGCTGCAATAATTGCAGCATGATATTTTTCGTGCACCACTTCATCTGCCTGTATATAAAATATCCAGTCTGTATCAGCAGATACATGAGCTATTGCTTTATCAGTTTCCACTGCATACACTTTACCATCTTCCCGCAAACTCATATCCCAGGTAGAATATATTATTTTTATTTTATCGGAAACTATGTTCTTTATTAACTGCTCTGTTTCATCTTCTCCCCTGTCTATACTCACAATCATTTCATCCACCATGGATAAAATTGAATTGATGGCTTCCACTATAGGGTAATCATTTTTTATCGCATTCTTTATAATGGTTACCCCCGTTATTTTCATACTGTTAAATTTAAAAAACAAAGAACCGAAAATATTTTGACAGATGATTGAGATTGTAATAAATAAGCCTTGGGTTTAGCTGATAAAATGTATGCTGACCAATAGTATTGAAATTGAAATAAGGAGACTCAAAGAAACCACCTCAATATATACATTTTATAGTATTTCTGCGCCTGCCATGCAACACGACGCTTTATACTTCTTTTTTGTGAAGATATTGTGGATGATAAAATGCCATTATGAGAACCTTGTTCAATTAAAGGAGGATCTGCCCAATACATTTTTACAACATTTTTTTCAATAAGCGAATTATGCCACCAATCTATAACCTGGTGGCATTTGGTTGTTCTTAAATCTTCCAGAATATCTTTTGCTCCTTTCAGATCAATCAAATAAGCGCCGGCACATCTTCCCCTGGAGGCAGGATACAGTAATTTTCCTTTTTGTAATTTTTTTGTTTCCGGAAATTTTAGTGTAGTATTTTCAAGTGATATGATAAACCCAGGTTCTAAAGTATCGGCTTCCCTGGCAATTTTTTGAATTTGCTTTACAAAATTTCCAAGAAAGAATGGATCATTTTCAAATACAAGGGCAAACTTATTATTATTGCTGACAATTCGTTCGTAACTAAAAATGTGGTTTAGTGTACAGGAAATAATACCAGGTTTTAAAACGTCCTGAATATTGTTAGAAAAATATTTCTGCAATAAATCCCCGGTAAAACAGGTAGGATCGCCATCAGTAACAAACTCAAAATTTAAACCATTTTTTCCAAATAGTTTATTGATCCTTTCTGCATGGTATTCGTACCCTTTTTTTGCATGAACAATATAAATGCCCTCAATGCCAAATTGCTCTACCATAATTTTTATAAAATGCCCAAAGTTATAGATATAATAAGGAAAAAATAGAAGCCGATGCGAAGTTCGCTACTTTAAAACATACAAATGGCTTTTAGATTATAAATGACAAACAAAAGAATAGCTTAATTTATTTGTTAACTGATTCGTTTGTCTGCAATCTTGTCATTTTTTACGAACTTGTACGATATTTGACATATTGAAGCTTTTCGATATAATTTTACTTTTCAATTTGATACATGAAAATATTACTTACTTATTTAAAGCCCTATAAATGGCTGATTGGTTTGGCACTTTTACTGGCGGCAATTAACCAGGTGTTTTCAATGCTTGACCCATTTTTTTTTGGAAAGCTCATTGATCAATTTGCTGCCCATCCAAAGGAAACGGGATATTATGATGCAAAAAAAATATTTCACTCAACAGGAATAAGGGCTCATGGAGAATTTATTTGGGGCGTACTTGGGATATTGGGTATTTTAATAAGTGTGGCCATGGTATCCAGGATTGCCAAGGCTTTCCAGGATTATTTCGGCAATGTGATTGTCCAGAAATTTGGCGCTAAAATTTTTACAGATGGCCTTCAGCATTCTATGAAACTTCCTTACCAGGAATTTGAAGACCAGCGCAGCGGTGAAACATTGTCCATTCTCTCAAAGGTAAGGCTGGATACAGAACGCTTTATTATTTCATTTATAAACGTTCTTTTTGGTATGTTGGTGGGTATTGTTTTTGTGTCTGTGTATGCTGCAAAATTACATTGGTCTATTATGCCGATATACCTTGGCGGCATGATAGTGCTGGCATTATTGACCAGTTTACTTAGCAAGAAAATAAAAGTTATTCAAAAAAATATTGTAAAAGAAACAACTGTACTGGCAGGTACCACTACAGAGTCTTTAAGAAATATTGAACTGGTAAAAAGCCTTGGGCTTACCAACCAGGAAATAGGCCGTTTAAACAAGAATACCTATAAAATCCTTGACCTGGAATTACGTAAAGTAAAAAGCATCCGTACGCTAAGTTTTATTCAGGGCACTTTTGTCAACCTGCTTCGTCAGCTAATTATGTTTACATTATTATGGCTGGTTTTTCAGGATAAGTTAACTGCCGGTGAAGTAATAACACTTACATTTTATTCCTTTTTTATTTTTGGCCCCTTGCAGGAAATTGGTAACATTATACTCTCTTACAGGGAAGCTGAGGCATCGTTGAATAATTTTCACACGCTGATGAATAAGGCTCCCGAAACTACACCAGTTAATCCAAAATCGCTGGGTACAATAAATGAACTCGCATTTAAAGCTGTGAGTTTTAAACACAATACTGCTACTCACAAGGCAATTGACAAAATTACTTTTGATGTAACACTTGGTGAAACCATTGCCTTTGTAGGCCCGAGTGGAAGCGGTAAGTCTACATTAATGAAATTGTTAGTCGGGCTGTACCGCCCGCAGGAAGGAAAGATAGAATACAATGGCCTTGATGAAACAGAAATAAATTTTGATGACCTTAGAAAGCAGATTGGTTTTGTAACGCAGGACACCAACCTGTTTAGTGGCACCATAAAAGAAAATCTGCTGTTTGTAAATCCTGCTGCTACAGATGAAGACCTGAATGATGTATTAGAAAAAGCAAGTTGCACCAATTTAGTACATCGTGCTGAAAAAGGATTGGATACTATGATTGGTGAAGGTGGGCTTAAATTAAGCGGGGGCGAAAAGCAACGCCTATCAATTGCCCGTGCATTATTAAGAAAACCACAACTGCTGATTTTTGATGAAGCCACATCGGCTTTAGACTCTTTAACAGAAGAAGAAATTACTAATACAATCAAAGAAATATCAGCTGACAGGGAACAGATCTCAATATTAATAGCGCATCGTTTAAGTACCATTATGCATGCGGACAGAATTTATGTTTTGGAAAAAGGATCTGTAGTAGAAACAGGTGGCCATGAAAAATTATTAGGGGAAAAAGGATTGTATTATGCAATGTGGCGCCAGCAAATTGGGGAAAGAAAAAAAATGCAGGTACAATAAGTCAGAGGTTCTTCAAATAACTCTATTCCTTAGTAAAGACAGGCATTATTTTTAATTAACTTTGCCGCATGGAAAATAAACAGCCCAAGCCCAATTATTTGTGGAGTGTATTTACCATGCGTTGCCCAAGATGCCGCCGTGGCCCCATGTTTAAAAATACTAATGCCTATAAAAAAATAAAACTCTCTTATATATTAGATATGCCTGAGACCTGCCCTGAATGCGGACAGCGATACGACCTGGAACAGGGCTTTTGGTATGGTACAGGATATGTTAGTTATGCATTGGCTGTAGCTGTATCTGTCGCTACATTTATTGCCTGGCTGGTGTTTTTTGGTGTATCTACCGAAGATAACAGGGTATTTTACTGGCTGGCTTTAAATGGATTGTTATTGGTGTTGTTGCAGCCATGGTTAATGCGATTAAGCCGTGTTATTTATTTGTACTTTTTTGTTAGCTATGATGAAAATTACAGCCAGACAAAACCTGTTGAATTTGACCATAAACATTAAGAAAAGTTTTATAAAAAATGTGATTATGGTCTGTAAAATTTCTCATGTAAAAAATACCTAAGCTCATTAACAGACTAATATTTGAAAACATAAAACGCAGTAAGTGCTTTTTATTTTCTAAATAGTAAAAAAATACAAGATAAAAAATGTTACCATTATGGCTTTTTAGATGGCACTTTACTGTTGCAGGGTGCGTTTGTGTTGATTGCTTATTACCTATTTTGAAAGCCTCATAAAGCCCCAGGCGTTTTAGCTTTAGGTGTTGTATTTTTTTTAGCTCTCCATTTTTCAACTTTGTACGCCAGCCATGCGCTTCCGGCACCTACTATTGCGCCAGCAATTACATCAGTTGGGTAATGTACTCCCTGGTACATACGGGCATATCCCACGGAAGCTGCATACAAATAACATGGAGCAATTACATACCATTTGGGAAAAAGTAAACTTAAAGAAGTTGCTGTGCAAAATGCTGCAGAAGTATGGCCGGAAGGAAAGGAATAGCCACCGCCTTCTGTTCTTTTTACAATGTATGGATAAGTAATAAATGGTCTCGGCCTTTGTGTAATAGCCTTTAACCCCTGTGTTACAACGGAGGACACTATATAACCGCCTAGCATATACGCAGCATCTACCTTTAATTGTTTGTCGTGCCTTATAACACCTGCTGTAAAAACACTTAACGGAGCAGCAATATTAAAAACTATAACACTGTTTGAAATTACAGTACAATAACTATTTTTAAAACTGCTCTCTTTTTGATTGATGGATGTTAACAGGTCAATATCCCAATTTTGTGAAAAAGCAGTAATAGATATAAGAGAAAAAATAAGGAAAACGGAAAACGGTTTTTTTAAAAGCATAATTATTGAATTGATCCAGGCGAATTTACTTGTCATTTTCCCTAAAAGTAAAAGGAATATTTAATTTATAAACAGGAACTTTTAGCAACCAATAACATTTAAAAAACATTTACTCAATATTTTCAATAATACCGGCAATGCCCTGGCCTCCGCCAACGCAAGCCGATACAATGCCATACTTTTTGTTGAGCCGTTTCATATCATTCATCAACTGAATGGTTAATTTGCAACCTGTACAGCCAAGCGGATGCCCCAATGCAATAGCGCCTCCATTAATATTTACTATTTCGTTATTTAACCCTAACTGACGAATAACTGCCAATGCCTGGGAAGCAAATGCTTCATTCAGTTCTATCAGGTCAATATCATTCAGTGTCATACCTGCCTGTTTTAATACTTTTGGTATAGCTTCCACAGGACCAATACCCATAATACGTGGATGCACTCCTGCGCTGGCGCAATTAACCAGTCGTGCAATGGGTTTTAGCCCCAGCTCGTTAATCATTCTTTCACTCATCACAATTACAAAAGCGGCGCCATCACTGGTTTGTGAAGAATTGCCTGCTGTAACACAACCACCCATCGCAAAGGCAGGTTTTAGTTTTGCTAATCCTTCCGGCGTTGTATCTGCACGTACGCCTTCATCTGTATCTACAACAAAACTCTGTTGCGCTTTTTTACCTTTTGCATCCAGGTAAACCTGTGTAACAGTAATAGGCAAAATACCAGATTTAAAATAGCCACTTTTAATAGCATTACCGGCTTTTAAATGACTGTTATAGCTAAACAAATCCTGATCTTCCCGGCTAACATTATATTCCTTAGCCACTGCTTCAGCAGTTAATCCCATACTTAAATAAAAATCAGGTTCTTCTGAGGCGATTGAGTAAGAAGGTGAAGTTTTCCATCCTGCAGTAGGCACCATGGTCATACTTTCAACACCTCCGGCTATAATACATTCCGCCATTCCCGTTCTAATTTTTGCAGTTGCCATGGCAATACTTTCAAGCCCACTTGCACAATAACGATTGATAGTAATACCAGGAGCATGTATACCTACTGCCTTTGCAGAAATCATTCGGCCTACCTGTAAGCCTTGCTCCGCCTCTGGTACAGCATTACCCACAATTACATCATCTACCCTTTTAAGATCTAATTGCGGCACGGTTGCCAGCAATCCTTTTATAACATCAATGGCCAAATCATCGGGCCTTGTAAATCTAAAGCCTCCTTTTTTACTTTTAGCAATGGCCGTTCTATACCCTGCTACTATATAAGCATCCTGCATATTTCTAAAATTTTATAGTTTGTTATTTCCTGAATAATACAATTGGAAATACTAAATAGTTGTTTATGCAACTTTATATACCAAAGTTATAATTTCTACATGAAAATGAAAAATTGAAAAGGCTACCCTAATTTTACGGCCATATGTATACATTACTTCGTTCCTTTTTATTTTTATTTGACCCTGAAAAGGTTCATTATTTTTCGATGAATGCATTAAAACTGCTTTGCAAGGTTGGTTTTATAAAAAAATGGATAGCGCATAAATATACTCCACATACAAAACAAACTTTTAAGGCCTTCAGCCTTATTTTTAAAAACCTTGTTGGGCTTGGTGCTGGCTTTGATAAAAATGCCCGTTATCTTGCTGAACTGGAAGCATTGGGTTTTGGTTTTGTAGAAATTGGCACGGTTACACCATTGCCCCAGGCAGGTAATGATAAACCAAGATTGTTTAGGTTACCAAAAGATAAGGCACTTATAAACCGGATGGGATTTAATAATGATGGTGTGGAGGTGATTGCAGAAAGGCTTCGTCAATGGTCAATGGTCAATCGTGAATCGGCAATAGTCAATTGTCAGCGAGTAATCGGCAATAGCGAATCGTTAATACCAGAGTCACAAAATTTGAAGTCAAATTCACCATTGACCATTGACCATTCACCCAGGCTTATTATCGGTGGCAATATTGGTAAAAATAAAATAACGCCCAATGAAGATGCGTGGAAAGATTATGAAATTTGCTTTACTGCATTGCATGATTATGTTGATTATTTTGTGGTAAATGTCAGCAGCCCCAATACACCAGGTTTAAGAGAGTTACAGGAAAAAGAATCTTTATCAAAAATTTTACAAAACCTGCAATGGCTCAATAGTTTAAAAGAAAAGCCAAAACCCATATTATTAAAAATTGCGCCCGACCTCACCATTAACCAGATTGATGATGTTATTGAACTGGCTTTGGAAATAAAACTGGATGGTTTTTTAGCTGCAAACACCACCATTGACCGCTCTTCATTGATAACCGGTGATGCTGTTTTAAAAAATATTGGTGCCGGTGGGTTAAGCGGTAAACCTTTAAAACAACGAAGCACTGAAATGGTAAACTATATTTATAAAAGAACAAATGGGCAGATACCTATTATTGCCAGTGGCGGAATTTTTAACGCAACAGATGCTCAGGAAAAAATAAATGCCGGCGCTTCATTGGTACAGGTGTGGACGGGCTTTATTTATGAAGGCCCTTCAATTGTTACCAGCATTTGCAAACCCTTTTTGTAAATTTGTACTTTAAATTTTATTATGGATTATTTATTTACTTCAGAAAGTATCATCAGTTTTTTTGTATTGGTAATTTTAGAAATTGTATTGGGTATTGATAATGTAATATTCGTAAGCATTATCATTAACCGTTTACCCCTGGAAAAAGAGAAAACTGCACGAAGGATATGGATGATAACAGGAATCATTACACGCAGTTTATTGTTACTGGCCCTTGGGTGGCTACTTACGCAAAAAGGTAAACCCGTTTTTACTCTCTTCAACAAAGGGTTTGACCTTGCAAGCCTCATAATGTTAGCCGGCGGTTTATTTTTGATTTATAAAACCGTTATGGAAATACACCAAAAGCTTGAAGGAGAAGATGAAAGCTACCAGGATAGCAAAAAACCAAAACTCACAATGGGAGCAGCTGTGACACAGATACTGCTGATTGATATGGTATTTTCTTTTGACAGTATTATCACGGCCGGTGGCACTGCCGATCATGTTGAAATTATGATTGCTGCTGTAGTGATAGCAATGATTATTATGTTTTTATTCAGCCCAAAAATTTCTTCTTTTATTCACAGACATCCATCGCTAAAAATGCTGGCCCTCTCATTTTTAGTAATGATAGGTTTATCATTAGTTATAGAAGGTTGGGATTCTGATAAGGCACATGAGCTGCATTTAAAAAATTATATTTATTTTGGTATGGCTTTTTCTTTTTTAGTGGAGATACTCAATATCACCCTGATGAAAAAACAAAAGAAACGGAGGGTGGTAAAATTAAATGAGCCAACATTAAAAAATGAAAACAAGTCTGACCAGGCAAGCTGATAAAGTGGCGATTTGTGAATGGTCAATAGTCAATAATCCACGAATAGCCATTCACCATTAACATAACACTAGTAAATACAAAGCAATGCAGCAGCCACAACTCCTGCTGTTTCTGTTCTTAGCCTTGTATTCCCCAATGCTACTGCTACAAAATTATTCTGTAATGCAGCTGTAATTTCATCATTGGTAAAATCGCCTTCTGGGCCAATACAAATTAGTTGATTTACTGTTGTGCTGATGTGCCGATGAAGTTGTTTCTTTTCGCCTTCTTCGCAATGAGCAACATATTTTTGCAGTCCTTCGCCCTGTTGTATATTTTTTATATAGTCAATATACTTTACTGGCTCGTGCAAAACAGGTAACCATGTTTGCTGCGATTGCAGCATGGCACTGATTAAAATATTTTTCATCCTGTCGTGACGAAAATGTTGCTTTTCTGTACGGCTGCACAATAAAGGAACAATTTCACTAACACCAATCTCAGCCGCTTTTTCCAAAAACCATTCAAAACGGTTGCTGTTTTTTACAAGCGAAATGGCGATGGTTACGTTTGTTACGGGTCTTTGACTACTGGTAGTTTTCAATATTTTTACAGCACAATTTTTTCTGCTGTTGTCAGTTATTTCCGCCGTAAATAAATTCCCTGCTCCATCAGTCAATTGTAATTGTTCCCCATTTTGCATGCGCAAAACCTGCACAACATGCTTAGATGTTTCTTCATTCAAAACAAAATGTAGTACACCTGTTTTGATTTCGTTACTATAAAAAAAAGGTAAAGCCATAAAAAAAAGAATGGAGAACAAATCTAAAATTCATTCTCCATTATCAATTAAATAATTATTAATTAAAACGGCGCTTCATCATCAAATGCCCCGTCATTCATTTTACTGCCTTTTTGAATGTAGAGTTTTGCACCACCGCCATCATCATCCGTTTTTAAAGGCCTGAAATTACCACCGGGTATGCCTCCGCCAAAATCATCACCTCCTTCGTTATCTTCTACAAATTTTTGAATATGCAGCAAAGCCCTTAATTTAATGGTATCCAGGCTACCATTTCTGTGTTTGGCAATTTTTACATAGGTCTCTCCCTTATTGCTTTCGCCATGTTCGTTGGCGGTAATATCGTAATACTCGGGGCGGTATAAAAACATTACCATATCTGCATCCTGCTCAATAGCACCCGATTCACGCAAATCACTTAACTGCGGAATTTTAGCACCTTCTTTTCTTTTTTCCACTTCACGGCTTAATTGGCTTAGGGCAATAATGGGCACCTGTAATTCTTTTGCCAAACCTTTCAGGTCTCTTGAAATACGGCTTATTTCCTGCTCCCTGTTACCATTTTTGTTTTCGCCTGCACCACTCATTAACTGCAAATAATCTATAATTATTAAACCAAGATTGTGCTTGTTTTTTAAACGGCGGCACTTGGCCCTAAGTTCAAAAATATTTAATGCTGCTGTGTCATCAATATAAATAGGAGCATTACTTAAGCGTTCAATACCACGTTTATACAATTGCTTCATCTCATGCTCTTCCAGCTTGCCACGATTAATTTTTTCGAGCCATATTTCACTTTCAGCACTTAAAATACGTTGTACCAATTGACCTGCACTCATTTCTAAGCTGAAAAAAGCCACAGCAGTTGGTTTGGTAGGATGCAATGCTGCCGTACGTGCAAGGTTAAGCGCAAAAGCGGTTTTACCTACCGATGGCCTTGCTGCCAACACTATCAAATCGGTAGGTTGCCAGCCATAAGTTAATTTATCAAGCGATGGAAAGCCACTTGGTACGCCGGTAATATCTTCATCACGGTTACGCATATCTTCAATACGCTGAATTGTTTTTACCAATACCGTATTGATATCATCAAAATTTTTACGAAGATGGCTATTGGTTATTTCAAACAGCTTGCTTTCTGCATCATCGAGCAAATCAAAAACATCGGTGCTGTCTTCATAAGCATCACCGATTATTTCACCACTGATGCGTATCAATTCCCGCTGAATAAATTTTTGCAAAACAATCCTGGAATGTGCTTCAATATTTGCAGAAGATACAACTGCATTGGTTAGTTTAGAAACATAATAAGGCCCGCCTACCAGGTCCAGCTCTTCTTTAAGTTTTAACTCTTCTACAACTGTCAGCAAGTCTATCGGCAAACTTTTTTGTGCAAGAGAGGTCATTGCCCTAAAAATCCGCTGGTTGGCTTCTACATAAAAGCATTCTGCTTTTAAAATTTCAATTACAGTGTCAAAAGCGCTTTTTTCCAGCATGATGGCTCCCAATACTGCTTCTTCTAAATCCTTGGATTGTGGTGGTACTTTTCCAAATACCATATTGCCCATGTCGAGTGTGGGCTTTCTTCTTGCTTTTCTATCTTTACTAAGGTTAGTGAGATCCATCTTTTTTGCTTCTAATTTATGGTTATTGGTAAGGGGTATTTGTTTTTACAATTAATTTAAAAATCATCTTTTGCCTACGAAAAATATTGTTACTATGCGGCCAACCAGCTCCCTTTCTATTGATTTACTGCACATAAAAAATATCGCCGGGCAGCTAAGGTAAAGGCTATATTCTTTAGTTTATCCACACAATGATGTTACGAACTTTTTATAATGATTTTCCACCCCCAATCCACAGGTAAAATTAGCTTATTAACTGCTTATCCCCATGATTATTCACAGGCAATAATCAAACACAGCCGCATTGCGTAACAATTTATTAACACAGCTTTGAAGGCTGCTTTATTTTTCTTCACTAAATACGCTCATTTTTAAACTTGCTTTATTCATTCCGAATCTGTAGTTTTTTTTAAATGGTCATACAATCAAAAAATAACGGGTTATTTTCTGCTTAATTGTCAATAACTATCTTTGCTGCATCTTAAAAAATAATCATTTACTAAATGACCATTAGTTACAATTGGCTGAGTGAATACCTGCCGGAAAAGTTAGAGCCTGAAAAATTAAGTAAAATTTTAACTTCTATCGGATTGGAAGTAGAGAGCCTTGAAAAATACGAAGAATTAAAAGGAGGTTTGGAAGGATTGGTAATAGGCGAAGTATTGGAATGCGGCAAACACCCTGATGCAGATAAACTAAGTATTACTAAATTAGATATTGGAGCAGGTGAACCCTTACAAATTATTTGTGGTGCCCCTAATGTAGCAGTAGGGCAAAAAGTACTAGTAGCAACAGTTGGGGCCACAATTTACCCTTTTACCGGTGAGCCGATGACGATGAAAAAGGCAAAGATCCGTGGAGCAGAAAGTTTTGGGATGATTTGCGCAGAAGACGAAATAGGCCTCAGCGATAACCATAGCGGCATAATGATTTTACCATCCGGTACAAAAGTGGGTACGCCCGCTGCCACTTACTTTGAAGCTTATAACGATTTTATTTTCGAAATAGGCCTAACGCCTAACCGCATGGATGCCATGAGCCACTTGGGTGTGGCCAAAGATGTATGTGCATGGTTAGGGCATCATAATAAAAAAGATACACCCGTAAAATCTCCTTTTAAAAATAACTATGGATTTAAACCAGATCACCAGGGTCTTCAATTTGAAGTCAGCATTGAAAATAATATTGCCTGCCAACGTTATTCAGGTGTAAGTATACAAGGTGTAACCATTGCAGAAAGCCCAAAATGGTTGCAGCAAAAATTAAAAAGTATAGGGTTAAGGCCAATCAACAATATAGTAGATATCACCAATTTTATTTTACATGAAACCGGGCAACCCTTACATGCATTTGATGCAGATAAAATTACCGGTAAAAAAATAATTATAAAAAACCTGCCTGAATCGACTCCATTTATAACACTTGATGAAAAAGAAAGAAAGTTATCAGCAGAAGACCTGGTAATTTGTAATGCAAAAGAAGCGATGTGCATTGCTGGTGTTTATGGCGGCATCAATAGTGGCGTTAGCAGCACTACAAAAAATATATTCATAGAAAGTGCCTGGTTTAATCCTATAAGCATTCGCAAAACTTCTTTCCGCCATGGGTTAAGAACTGATGCTGTTACACGTTTTGAAAAAGGTGTGGATATAAGCAATACAGTAAATGTATTGAAGCGGGCTGCACTTATGATAAAAGATATTGCCGGTGGCGAAATAGCTTCTGATATTATCGACTGTTATCCTGATCCAAAAAACAAAACAGAAGTAGCCATTAAATATCATTATCTAAAAAAATTAAGTGGTAAAAATTATCATGGCGATACCATTAAAAATATTCTTACAGGGCTGGGATTTGAGATCATTAAAGAAGGACTGGATGATATTCGTGTAGCCGTTCCTTTTAGTAAGACAGACATCAGTATACCTGCAGATATTGTGGAAGAAATAATGCGGATAGATGGTCTGGATAATGTTGAAATACCATCTTTAATCAGCATGTCACCTTCGGTAGAAACACTGGCACATGAAGCAGCGTATAAAGAAAAAACAGCAGCCTATCTTATAGGAGCGGGGTTTAATGAAATTTTTACCAATAGTATAACCAATGCTGCTTATTACACAGAAGACATTTTGCAATCAACCGTAAAAATGATCAACAGCCTTAGTGCCGATTTAAATGTGATGAGACCGCAAATGATGGAAACCGGGCTGGAAAGTGTAGCCTACAATTTAAACCGCCGCAATTACGATTTACAGTTTTTTGAATTTGGCAAAACATACAGCACAAGCAGTATTGGAAAATATGAAGAACAGCAACACATTAGTATTTACATCACGGGTAAAAAAAATGCAGATGGCTGGAAGGGGAAAGGAGATAAAACAGATTTTTATTTTGCCAAAGGCGTCTGTGAAAAAATAATGACTTTACTGGGCATAAAAATAACAGTATACGCCGTTGAAGCAGATAATAAATTAGATAACTGTGTACAGGCAAAAGTAAAAAATGAAACAATTGCTGTTATTGGTACTGTCAACAAAAATACATTGGGGCGATTTGACATAAAACAGCCTGTTTTATTTATAGATATTGATTGGGATAAAGCTGTAGCTCTTAGCAAAGCATATAAAATTTCTTATACAGAAATACCAAAATTTCCGGCTGTACAAAGAGATCTTGCAATTGTGGTGGATAAAACACTTAAATATGAACAGGTAGAAAAAGTAACTTTAAGTGCCAAACTAAATAAACTAACCTCTATAAAATTGTTCGACGTTTTTGAAAGTGAAAAATTGGGTGCCAATAAAAAATCAATGGCCGTTAGTTTTACTTTTTTAGATGAAGAAAAAACGATGACAGACAAAGATATTGACGGTATGATGAGCAGGATTATAGGCTGTTATGAAAAAGAATTAAATGCAGAAATAAGAAAATAGCCCTTCTCGCTAGCAAGGAATTGTTGAAAGGTTATATTTTCAGAATTTATTTATGGCAGAAATAGAAGAGCATATAAAAAGGGTCACTAACAAACTTCAGCAATTACTGAAGCAATACCATGCATTACAAAAAGAAAATAAAAAACTAAAGGATGCGCTAAAAGAGGTGCAACAGACTAAAGAACAGGAAGCAGAAAAAATCAACCAGTTGCAACTACAGGTAAACATCTTAAAAACCTCTGTTGGCCAAATGACAGAAACTGATAAAAAGGTATTCGAAAAGCAGATCAATCAATATGTAAAAGAAATTGATAAGTGTATAAGCTTATTAAGTGAATAGTATATGGCAGAACTGATTCCCATCAACATTGTAATTGGCGATAGGACCTATCGTATAAAAACACTTCCAAAAGATGAAGAAGTTATTCGCCATACATTGAAGATTATTAACGACAAGATAATAGAATTTAAAACCCAGTATAGTGGCAAGGATATGCAGGATTATGTAGCTATGGTATTGATTTGGTACGCCACCCAAACAAGTGCCGATAGCAACCCGGCACTAGAAAAAGAATTAGCCGATGCATTACTTAAAATGGAATTTGCCATTGATAAAGCATTGTAAATTACTTTAATAACACTGTTACATCACCTTCCAACTCTCCAAAAAATCATTATCTTCGCCAACTAACCATCTCACTCAACAATTTATGGGTACAGACAGGCTATATAAGATTGTGAACCGTTTAAAAACAAAAAAATTCAATGGAACTAAATATAATTTCCATCATCATTGGTGTTGTTGCCTTAGTAATAGGCACCATACTGGGTAAAGTTATTTTTGCCAAAAACACAAAAAAACAAGTAGAACAAGCTGAGCAACAGTCAAAACTTATTTTAAAAGAAGCTGAATTAAGGGCCGAAAATCTAAAAAAAGAAAAAGAACTTGATGCCAAAGAGAAGTTTGTTCAAATGAAGTCGGCGCACGATAAAGACGTAATGCAGCGCAATCAGAAAATTATTGATACCGAAAACCGTATCAAACAAAAAGAACAAAGCATCAATCAAAAAGAAGGTAATCTTGAAAAGCAGGTAAAAGAGAACGACGCTATAAAAGAAACCCTCAACCGCCAGATTGAAGTAGTAAATTCCAAGCGGACAGAGCTTGAAAAACACCAGGAAGAACATATTCGCCGGCTTGAAAAAGTAGCAGGCTTATCTGCTGAAGATGCAAAGGCTCAATTAATTGAAAGCCTTAAACAGGAAGCACATACAAAAGCACTGGTAATACAACAGGAAATAATTGAAGAAGCAAAATTAAAAGCCAATAAAGAGGCCAGAAAAATTGTTATTCAAACTATTCAGCGTACCGCAGCCGAACAGGCCATCGAAAATTCCATTACAGTTTTCAACCTTGAAAGTGATGAAATAAAAGGTTCTATCATTGGCCGTGAAGGGCGAAACATCAGGGCTATTGAAGCCGCTACAGGCGTAGACCTTATTGTTGACGATACTCCCGAAGCAATCGTTCTATCTTCTTTTGACCCTTTAAGGCGTGAAATAGCCCGTTTATCCTTACAACGTTTGGTGGCTGATGGCCGTATTCACCCTGCACGAATTGAGGAAGTGGTAGAAAAAACAAAGAAGCAATTAGACGACCAGGTAATGGAAATTGGCGAACGTACTGCAATGGAATTGGGTGTACATGGCCTCCATAAAGAATTGGTAAGAATGGTGGGCCGTATGCGCTTCCGCTCTTCTTATGGTCAAAACCTATTGATGCACAGCAGAGAAACGGCCAATTTGTGTTCCATTATGGCAGCAGAATTAGGGATGAACCCTAAATTAGCCAAACGTGCCGGTTTGTTACATGATATCGGAAAAGTGCCTGATGAAGAAACAGAACTAAGCCATGCTTTGCTTGGTGCAAAACTTGCTGAAAAGTATGGTGAAAACCCGGCTGTTGTAAATGCCATCGGTGCCCACCATGATGAAATGGAGATGCAATATGTTATCTCTCCTATTATACAGGCCTGCGATGCCATCAGTGGTGCAAGGCCAGGAGCAAGGCGTGAAATAATGCAACAATACATTCAGCGTATAAAGGACCTTGAAAATTTGGCGCAGGCTTACCAGGGTGTTGAAAAAGCATACGCTATACAGGCTGGTAGGGAATTACGGGTAATTGTAGAAGCAGATAAAGTAACTGACGCTGAAAGTGATAAGTTAAGTTTTGAAATAGCTCAAAAAATACAAACTGAAATGACTTTTCCGGGGCAAATTAAAGTAACCGTGATAAGAGAGAAAAGAGCTGTAAATATTGCCAGGTAATACTATTTTAAATATATTAATTGCTACAGGTTAATGCCTGTAGCTTTTTTTATTATGTAACCAGCATTGAACGTTGATGAAGCATTTGTGGCGACGCTCCGTTCAACATTATAGCCTTTGTTGTACCTGTTATGATGCTTAAAAAAATAAATAGGATGAATTGAAAAAATATCCATTATTCATTTTACAATTATCAATTAAACCCCTACCTTTGCCGTCGGTTAAAAATAATGATTATGAACGCAGTTGCATTTGTACACGAACAACTAACAGCTAAACCAGCACTTCCTGCATTTAAAGCTGGAGATAATATTACCGTTAACTATAAAATTGTAGAAGGTAGTAAAGAAAGAATCCAAAGCTTTAAGGGCGATGTGATTAAACGCCAGGGAGTTAGAGCTACAGCTACTTTTACAGTACGTAAAATGAGTGATGGCGTTGGAGTCGAAAGGTTATTCCCTTTTTATTCGCCAAATATCGAAAGCGTGGTATTAAATAAAGTAGGTAAAGTTAGCAGGGCTAAACTTTTTTACCTGCGTGAAAGAAGTGGCAAAAGTGCCCGTATTCAGGAAAAAAGAATGGCAGTTGCACTTAAGAAGAAGTAAATCTGTTAATTACATATATAAAAAATGCGATGTTCAACTAATTGGACATCGCATTTTTTTATTTTAAAGATATTAGAAAAAAATTTGGAATGATTATTGAATAATTTAACTAAACATGTAAATGTTTAATACGTTACCTCTCTATTAAAAACCTTTTTTAACCTGAAAACCACAAAATCATGAAAAAATTAACTCTTCCTGCAGTAGTTATCCTGCTTGCAATTTTGTTCACATCCTGCTCAAGGGGAATTACCATGGATGAAGCTGCCAACGGCAAAGCAAAATGCGGACGTCATCTTAAATAGCTTTTCTTTATTAAATTGGTAAAAGATTTGATTATTAACAATCAAAAAACTATCAAAGAAGATATTTCTTTTATCTTTGTTCACTAAATTTAATATCATGCTATTATCAATTGTAAATGCTGTTTTTTTAATTGGAATGCCTGGGGGTTCTGAATGGATCTTTATTCTTTTGGCAGTTGTATTATTATTTGGTGGAAAAAAAATTCCTGAATTAATGAAAGGAATTGGCAAAGGAGTCAGGGATTTTAATGATGCAAAAACCAGTGTAAAGAATGAAATTGAAGAGGGTATGAAAGAAAAAGATAAAGATGAAGAGATCAGGGAATTAAAGAAACAACTTGATCAAAAACGGGCACAGGAACCACAGGCTTAAAACTTATCCCGGTAAAATTCCTTTTAATGAATACATTAAGGCTGAAGTGAGTCCTTCTTTTAATCCAAATAAATGGATTTTTACAGAAGACCGCACTTCAGCCTGTTTTATACATACCAATTAAATCCCCTTCTTTTTTGTTTAGTTCAATAAAGGAATATCATCAGCAACTTCAATCGGGAAATACAACCTGTATAGCTGCTGTAACTCATTATCTTCAAAAAATAGACAGTAAAAAGCACCTGAATGCTTTTACAGAAGTATATGCAGCAGAAGCCTTGGAAAAGGCTGCTGCGCTGGATTCTAAAAGAATCAGTGTAGAAAAAACTGGCCGTTTATATGGAGTAGTGATTGCTATAAAAGATGTTATTTGTTACAAAGACCATACAGTTACCGCAGCTTCAAAAATTTTAAAAGATTTTGTATCTATATACAATGCTACCGCAGTACAAAGGCTATTGGATGAAGATGCCATTATAATTGGCAGTTGCAATTGCGATGAATTTGCAATGGGTAGCACCAACGAAAATTCTGCTTATGGCAATGTGCTAAACGCTTTGGATGAAACAAAGGTTCCGGGCGGATCATCAGGAGGTAGCGCCGTGGCGGTACAGGCTGGTATGTGTATGGTTAGTCTTGGAAGCGATACGGGTGGCTCTGTAAGACAACCTGCAGACTTTTGTGGCATAGTTGGTTTAAAGCCTACCTATGGCAGAATTTCACGGTATGGGTTAATTGCTTATGCCTCTTCTTTTGACCAGATTGGTATTTTTAGTAATACGGTTGATGATGTTACAACTGTCTTAGAAATAATTGCAGGACCTGATGAATTTGACAGTACCGCTATCAGCCAACCAATGGATACTGTAGAAAAACCGGCAAAAGAAAAAAAATACAGGATTGCTTATTTTGAAGACGCCCTGCAACATCCTTCATTAGATAAAGAAATAAGTAAAAGTATTTTTAGTACCATTGAACAATTACGATTAGACGGTCACATTGTAGAAAAAGTTGCATTTAATTTGCTTGAATATATTGTTCCGGCCTATTATGTTTTAACAACGGCAGAAGCAAGCAGTAACCTCAATCGTTTTGATGGTGTGCGGTTTGGTCACCGTACAAATGCTCCTGTTGCTGATTTAACAGAATTTTATAAACGTAGCCGCAGTGAAGGTTTTGGCAAAGAAGTACAACGCAGGATATTGCTGGGTACTTTTGTTTTAAGTGCCGGTTACTATGATGCTTATTTTACAAAGGCGCAACAGGTAAGACGTATGCTAGTTGATAGAACTACAGCTATTTTCAGTGATTTTGACGCCATTATACTTCCTACATCTCCTTCAACTGCATTTAATATCGGCGAAAATGCCGACGACCCTATTGCCATGTACCTGGCAGATATTTACACAGTTTTTGCAAACTTAACAGGGTTACCAGCTATTTCAATTCCATTATATAAACATAGTAATGGTATGCCCTTTGGCCTGCAGTTAATCACAAACAAAATGGATGAAGTAACTTTGTGTGCATTATCAAATTTGTTGATGCAGCAGTATAAAACTGTTTAGCACTAAACAACTAATGACAAAGTATCTATTTTTATCTTTTATATGTTGCTTATCCCTGTCTGCAAATGCGGGTATAGATAATTTTTTACAGCAATCCCCCGCTTTACAAAATATTGTAAAAGATACTGTTCCGGAAAATTTAGCTAAAGAAGATGAACTGATTGAAGAGGTTATAAAGACAAGAACGCTTCCTAAAAAAGAAAAGGTTGAATATTTTAACCAGGTTACCAAATATGGCTTCAAGAACTTATTTGCCAATTACAGTTATAATGCATCTTTACCATATACAGTTCAAATAAACCCCAATGCCGAAATGTTTATACAGGATTATATGAAGGACCATGGTGAATACTTACAAAAAATGAAAGGGTGGGGATTGCCCTATTTTAATCTTATAGAAAATATTTTACGGCAATATGGTTTACCAAAAGAGTTAAAATATGTTGCAGTTATTGAATCTAATTTGAGCAGCGGTGCTACAAGTGTTGTAGGAGCTGGGGGGCCCTGGCAGTTTATGCCTTATACTGCAAGAGAATATGGTTTAGTGGTTAATAGTAATATTGACGACCGCCGGGATTATTATAAAAGCACACATGCGGCAGCAAGATATTTACTATACTTATACAAACAATTGCACGACTGGTTACTTGTAATGGCAGCATATAATGGCGGCCCTGGAAGAGTTTACAGCGCTATTAAAAAAAGCGGCAGTACTGATTTTTGGCGTTTGCAATTTTATCTTCCTGAAGAATCAAGAACCTATGTGAAAAGATTTATAGCAACACATTATATTATGGAAGGTGGTGGTGGTGTTACTACTTTTACTGCCGGTGTTTTACCTTTTACAAATGATGTTAACCGTACCAGTTATCCGGTAAACAACAATACAAAAAATCCATATACACAACAAAAAACTTTATCAGAAGATGAACTGGTAGATTTTGAAGTATTATCTATATCGGGTAAATACAATTCCTTAATTATTGCTAAAAATATAATGATGGACATTGGCAAGTTTAATCATTTTAACCCGTCATTTGATGCTACTATGTCTACTACCGGAAATTTTGATCTTCGGTTACCATCAGATAAAATGCAATTATTTGTAGCCAATAAATACCAGATATTAAACGAAAGCGTACAGGCCTTATTAGGCGGCACTGCTGTACCTGATTTTAAAACTGTATACCCCACCAAGACTAAAAAAAAGCAGCAATAATAATTTACCCAAGCACCTGTTTTATAACGGCTGCTTTTAATAAACATTCTTCATATTCCCTTTCTGCATCGCTGTAAAAAGTAATGGCGCTGCCGGCTTGAAAGGATATATACTTTGCAGATTCGTTGTATAGAATACTTCTTATAATTACATTAAAATCAAAATCGCCTATCGGATTAATATAGCCAAGAGCCCCTGAAAAAAGCCCCCTCCTTGTACGCTCATTTTCTTCTATCAGCTGCATCACTCTTTTTTTAGGAGCCCCTGTCATAGAGCCCATCGGGAAAGTAGCCCTTACACCATCAATCCAATCTTTGTCGTCTTTCAACTCGCCGCTAATGGTACTAATCATCTGGTGCACCTGTGGAAAACTATAAATGCCAAACAGCTCTTTTACTTCTACAGTTCCTTCCTTACAAACTTTACTCAAATCGTTCCTCACAAGATCTACCACAATAACATTTTCACTTCTTTCTTTATCACTATGCAACAATTCTTCTTTACTGTTTTCATCCATTTGCTGATTGGTTAAATAGCGTTTAGCCGTTCCCTTTATGGGTTGTGAAAGTATAGTTGTTCCTGTTTTTTTCAGGTAACGCTCGGGGCTGGCACAAATACAATATTTATCATCTGACTTATACAAGGCCGAAAAAGGATTAGGCGAAATGGTGGTTAATTTTTGATACACCAATATTGGATCAATAACAGCATCTGTAGAAAAAAACTCCTGGCAGAAATTTATTTCATAACAATCGCCGCGTAAAATATGTTCCTGTAATTTTTGAATAGTTTGTATGTATTCTGACCGGGTATACCTTTTTTCAATTTGAATTGGTGGGAAATTTTTTTCTTCTATAATGGCCGAAGATAATTTTATGGCCGAAAATATTTGTTCAGTATCACCGTCAAAAAATATAGTAAGCGATTTTTCGTTTAATTGTAATACCATTTCAGGTACAAAAAAATGAATATCCTTAAACCCAATTCCATCAAAATTATTTGATTGTAATTGTTCTGTTTCATTTTTAAGGTCGTAGCCTAAATGGCCAAACAGCCAATCGTGCTGACTGACATTAAATTCTTTTAGTGCGCTAAAAGCATTGCCTGCATTAAGTTCCAGCCTTTCTTTACATCCTGCCGCCAGCAAACATTCAAATGCCGGTTCTTCAAAACTATAGCCGCTGTTATCCAGTAAACAAAAAATGTTGAACGGTTTTACCCAGTTCAACATTTGTATTTTAAATTCTGCAAAATTATTTATTGTAAATACAGTAGCTTTTTTCACTTTGTTGATTTAGCTGCAGCGTGGTGCCTGCTAACCATTTACTGTTACTGCCATTCCTTATAAAAAATCATCTTCATCATCAAAACCTCCGCCATCAACATCTAAGTCATCAAAACCAAGATCTTTAAAATCATCTTCTTCTTCATCTTTGGCAGATTTTTTTCCAGCAGATTTTTTTGCTGTAGATTTAGGAACATCAAACTCATCAAAGTCGGAATCCCATTCATCGGCTGCTTCTCCTTTTTCCCATTCATCTTCAGTTTCAACAGCATCATCATCGTCATCATCGTCATCTCCACTTTTTTTAGCAGAAGCTTTCCCCTTTTTGACAGGCTTAACGTCTTCATCCAAATCATCATCATCGTCATCATCATCGTCTTTTTTAGATTTAGGCGATGCTTTTGACGCTATTTTTTTTACAGGAATCTCCTCATCCGGAGCATTCTTTTTTTCTTTACCTAATTTGGTTGCCATAATAAACTGGTTGTGAATGTAAATTTCTGATAGATTTTTAATTAGCCAAAAAAAAACGCAATTATTTTTTTATTATTTTATTGCCTAAGCTAAAATTATTTGATCTCTTCCCGGGCCGTTACTGATATACTTAACAGGAACTTTCAGGAATTTGTTTATATAATCAATATATTCTTTCATTTTTTGGGGCAACGCAGCATAATTGTCAATCGCTGTAATATCCGTTTGCCACCCCTCAAATTTTTTGTGAACCGGGTCAATTTTTACCCTGGTCATTTGAAAAGGTACGCAATTTGTTTCCTGGCCATTGATAGAGTAGGCGTTACAAACTTTTAGTTCAGGCAGGGCATCCAGGATATCTGTTTTAGTCATAATAATCTGGGTAACACCATTTATCATACAGGCAAATTGAAGAGCTACCAGGTCTATCCAGCCGCAACGCCTTGGCCTGCCTGTAGTTGCACCAAATTCGCTGCCAATTTTACGAATTAATTCACCCATGTCGTCATCCAGTTCTGTTGGAAAAGGGCCACTGCCAACTCTTGTACAATAGGCTTTTGAAACACCAAATACTTCTTTAATTTTTTGTGGGGCTATACCCAAACCGGTGCATACACCGGCAGAAATGGTATTGCTACTGGTAACAAAAGGAAACGTGCCAAAGTCAACATCCAGCATGCTGCCTTGGGCGCCTTCTGCTAGTACTTTTTTTCCCTGCTGAATTTTATCATTTATAAAATACTCACCATTAACAATTTTAAAACTCTGCAAATCCTCAATGGCTTCAAAAAATTCATCTTCCCAACTACTTATATCTTCCTGAAAATTGTAATTGTCAAGCAGGCGCTGGTGTTTCAGGCGCAATTTAATATACTGGCCGGTAAAACTTTTATCAAGCAAATCGCCCACACGTAAACCATTTCTTCCGGTTTTATCCATGTAAGCCGGACCGATCCCCTTTAAGGTAGAGCCAATTTTTTCGTTACCCTTTGCTAACTCACTTGCTTTATCTAAGGCCCTGTGCGTGGGTAAAATTAAGTGGGCACGTTCACTTATGTATAAACTTTTTTTATAGTCTACACCCATTGCAGCAACTGTTTCGCATTCCCTTTTTAAGGTTACTGCATCCAATACTACACCGTTGCCAATCAGGTTGGTTTTACCTTCATGAAAAATACCACTTGGTATTTGATGCAGCACTACTTTTTGTCCGTTTACATACAAAGTATGCCCCGCATTTGGGCCACCCTGAAAGCGGGCAACTACATCATAATTTGGAGCAAAATAATCAACTATTTTTCCTTTGCCCTCGTCGCCCCATTGAAGCCCTAGAATTACATCTACCATTATAAATATTTATCGATTTAAATTTATCACCCTTACTAAAAAGAAATGGTGAGTTTTATTTGTTATGTACTGCCTTATTCTTTTTTTTCGGCGTAAAAATAAATTGAAATAATACAACCACCTAAAATGAAATGCATTTGTTTGAAACTTGGGGAGAAATGGACCCTGCCCAAACGACATAAAAAAAACTGCAACTTTTAATTGCAGTTTTTTTACTATCTCTTCTCTTATGCTACTTTAAGCATACTCATTTTACTTGTACTGAATTTACGCTGTGCATAATCTAATGTTACCTCAAAAGTCTTTACTTTTTGAGAAGGCAGCTCATACATGGCATCGGTTAAAATACCTTCGCAAATACTGCGCAGACCTCTTGCCCCTAACTTATATTCCAATGCTTTTTGAACCATAAAGTCAAACACCTCAGGTTCAAAGCTTAAGGCAATACCTTCAATTTCAAATAGGTGTGTAAATTGTTTAATCAGCGCATTTTTTGGCTCCGTTAAAATACTCCTTAGCGTTAGCGCATCTAATGGATTCAGGTAAGTAATAACAGGCAAACGGCCCAATAATTCGGGTATTAAACCAAACTGTTTTAAATCAACTGCATTTATAAATTGCAAAAGGTTTTTTTGTTGAAATTCCTGCAGTTCTTTATTTACACTAAACCCAATAGCATGGGTATTTACACGGCGTGCAATAATCCTGTCAACACCGTCAAAAGCGCCACCACATATAAACAGTATATTTTGTGTATTTACTTTTACCAATTTTTGTTCGGGGTGTTTACGTCCACCCTGTGGTGGTACCAATACTTCAGTACCTTCCAGTAATTTTAGTAAACCCTGCTGAACACCTTCTCCGCTAACATCTCTTGTAATAGAAGGGTTATCGCTTTTTCTGGCAATTTTATCAATTTCATCAATAAATACAATCCCTTTTTCAGCTGCTGCCACATCGTAGTTACAGGCCTGTAAAAGACGGCTCAGCATACTTTCTACATCTTCGCCCACATAACCTGCTTCTGTAAATACCGTTGCATCTACTATAGCGAATGGTACGTTTAACATACGGGCTATCGACTTAGCCAGTAATGTTTTACCGGTACCTGTTTCGCCAACCATAATGATGTTACTTTTTTCAATTTCTACATCATTCTCTATTTTTTGATTTAACCTTTTGTAATGATTGTAAACAGCCACTGCCAGCACTTTTTTAGCATCATCCTGGCCAATTACATATTCATCTAAAAATTTCTTTATTTCAATAGGCTTTCTAACGGTTAGCTTATTTACCGAGCCACCACCTTGTTTTGATTCTGGATAAATCATCAGCTCCTGCCCGATTATTTCCTGGGCATGTTCTACACAATTTTCGCAAATATGTCCTTCCTGACCTGCTATTAATATCTTAACCTCATCCCGGCTTCTGCCGCAAAAAGAACAGTGTAATGTTTGTTGTTTGGCCATTGTAACCTGTTTGTAAACTGTATTTTTAGTTATGCAACTGCAAATATAGCTAATCGCCTGCTGTTTAGTAGACAATTCAATATATTATAACGTTGCAGCAGGAACTAAATTATGTAGAGAAATAGGCAGAAGGTGGTTTATGATAACATTTAAGATGAAGAAGATGTATTGGTGGAGGAAACCTGAAAGCAAGTAGCCTCCGAGTACAAGAAGCAAAATTCTTTCCCAACCCTTGATTCTGCAATAGGAGGGAAAAATGCAGATGTTGATTGATTAAAATGTATTGTCCAATAATATTCATACTTTCTTTAGAAGAATATACCAGAAATAAAATGATTTTGAGGGGATAAATACAATTTCATCATATTCAAACGGGTTTTAATTTTCTAATTTCTTTTTCAATTCTTTTTGCTCAATTTGAAGTTTAAGAATTTTATTTTCAGAAATGATTCTATCAGTTTCTTTTGTATTAAAACTTCCAAAGTTTGTTAGCATTATATAAACTAGAGTTGATATCACTAAACATGTCATTGAGCAGATGGCAAAAATAGAGCCATAATCAGCCGGGAAGGGCTCTTTAATTAAATTGTATATTAAAAAACAAAGCCATCCTATAGTTGTAATAAAGCTAATTATTCCGGTTGCTTTTTTCATTTAAATAAATTTAATAAAATATCAAGTAAAGTTTTGTAATCAAGCATTCAAAATAATAATATAGTGTAGCATACCATTTTTAGGGCTTAACCTCTAATACTGTCACATAAGAAAAACAAAATAAGGGACTTAATATCCCAAGCTAAAAAGTTGCTCAAAGAGTGAGACTATGCCAGATAGTCAAATGGTATAATTAGTTAATAACTTTTACAAAGCCATCAGGTAATTTAGCTTCGGCATATCCAATATTAAAAGCTTCACCGATGGGGTTTGTACGAATCAATTATTTCAATTGTGTACAGATCATGATCCGTTAATTTTTGCGCTATGGATTTGATCCCAGCTACTGGAAGAAGATGTTCTGGTATTCTTCGCAATTGTGATATTTTCCCCTCTTTGTATTCCTCAATAAGTGTTACTCTAATAAAGTCTATTGTTATAAGATTTAAAATAAAAAATGTTAATAATGTGAAATTGGAAAAGGTTCAGGCATGAAATACAGTATTCGTTTTTGGGCAATCGCTTTTTTCTCCCGATCCTCTATCCTCACTACTGGATTATAGTTAGCAATATTACTATATCCCTTTTATTAAAATAGAATTTTTATTCCTTCAATTTCTTCAGGATGAATACGAGTTTCAGCCATTTCAGGTCGGTCTAACATTCTACCATCAATACTTTTCCTTTCAGAATCATAAGAAATTTTGTAAGTCATCGCATAATCAGGGCTTTCTGTATTTACCATAATGACAACATGGTCTACAATAGTTTTAGGAACATCATTTCTTGGATAATCTTTTAAAAGAAAGTGATTAAGAAACATTCTTTTAGGAATACGGGAACGGCCGTTTTGATTAGTACAATAGGTAAAATGAAATTGAATGGCTATCTCATTATTTATATCTTTCAAAATGCAGTGTGCAACCCCTCTATATTTGCTGACACTATTATCTTGTAACAGTAAATCGTATCTTTTTCTTTCCATACTGTAAAATTAAGTCATTGTATGAGCATCAGAAAAAATAAGAACGGACGAATTTAGAAAGATTGGATAGCCATGTTACCAGCGATCCTTGGAATTGTCTGCATATTCATTCAATAATAATAAACTGCACAATGGCTATTCTGAGTTTGTAACTGGGAATAACCTCATTTATGAACTACTCTATTTAATAGCCATAAGAATTTATTGCTTCCATATTACCCATCCTTCCACGAAATAGTACTCATAGAAAGTATAAATCATCAACTTTTATTTATAAATTTAGTTTCAGTTAATCCATATAAGCCGCACTGAAATTATTTCCATCAATAGTTTAATTTTTAAAATAAAAAAATATGGAACCGAACAGACGAAACTGGTTAAAAAAAATTGGTTTAGCAGTTGCAGCTATTGCACTTGCCCGTCTTAAAACATTGGCAGCTATAACACAGCCCCTTTACAAAAAATCTCCAGGAGACAGTCCAAAACAATTAACTAAAAAAGAAAGCAATATGAAACTCGGTGTATTTTCCATTAGCCTTGCTGTAAAAGACATCAACGCTTCAAAACAGTTTTATGAAAATCTTGGATTTAAAGTTTTTGCAGGCGATCTCAAAAAGAATTACCTGATAATGAAAAATGAACATTCGCTGATCGGACTGTTTCATGGAATGTTTGAGAAAAATATCCTGACTTTTAATCCTGGCTGGGACGACAATGCCGGGAAAGTAGAACCATTTGATGATGTGAGGGAAATTCAGCGTCGGTTAAAACAAAAAGGAATTAAATTAGAAACTGAAGCTGATGAAAAAACTTCAGGGCCGGCAGGTTTTTTTGTGTTGGATCCAGATGGAAATTCTATACTGGTTGACCAGCACGTTTAGTATTGATATCTTTATCCACCCGCTGTTAAATGCTTTTGCAGCATTTGTTTTAGCTGGCGCTTTACAATAGCGCCCATGCTATTGCAACTGGTAAAATAGTTGCTGTTAAAATGTTCATTCAATTCGTTACGTAACAATTTCACTTTGTAATTTTCAGATATTTCGTCTTTGATCATAATGTTGATCAACTCCATGATCTGCCTGCGGCTGGCTATTACTCGGTAAGCCATGGTGGTGCGTTCTTCTGCCTGGTATTGCTCTATTACCTCGGGGCTTAAATTTTTTAATACCAGGTCAACATACTCAAAATTTTCTTTGTAAAATTGCGGCAGGTATAAATTCTTTTTTGCTTCGTACGATTGCTGGTCAAAATCAATGGCACGTATGCGATACTGGTAGTCTTCAATATCTGGCGTAATATCTATCACAAAATTATAGCTGCGCATATCGCCCAGCAAACGTGCAAAACAGCGTTCATTGAATTTTACAAATTCTTTGGCAATGCGTATTTTATTGGTTTCGGGTAAATGCAGGTAATCCTGTAAAAAAACATCGCCGGGTATACCGGGTATATGCTCTTCTACGAGCGTATTTTTATGGTACAAAAAAGTAATGCGGTTGGGCGAAAGCAGGTGTTCCAGTTCCAAACCGTAAATTCTTGAGGCGTCTACTGATTTTATATAGTAATGATCGTAATTGTCGTTTATCCTGTTAATAATGCGTATCCTGAACGGAACGCTGTTGCCAAACTCACAAAAATCTATCCTTTCAACATCAAGATGTTTTATGTAATTTAAATTGCCCTCTGTTTTTAAAATAGCGTATGTTTTAATTAGCCCTTCTTTTAAAAACTCCATTTCTTTAAGATCGTACACAGCAGTTTCCCAATGTGTCAACTTCCCTTTTTTATCTCTTAATGCAGTGGTAAAACGATAATTCAGCAACTCTTTATAGGCAATGGGCAATTTTATATCCCTGCCATATTTTTTTAAATAGATCTGCAATTCATCACTTACCGCAAAGGCATCCTTCTTCATCATGGGCCTGTCGGTTTCTTTGCTCAGTTTTGCGTTAACGATATCTTCAAATTGCATATTGTAAAGATAAGTTGATAATGGATAATTGATAATGGGATAATTGACACAGCTCGCCTCTGAAGATTTTACACCGCCACTTTATGTACCCTACCAATAAATGTATTAATGAGATAGAATATTTTAGCGTGCATCCGGGCAAAAAAATGGCCGGTGATTAAACCGGCCAAAATGATATAATCAATAATTTATAATTTATCCATAACACCATCTACGATACCATATCCAACAGATTCTTTAGCATCCATCCAGTAATCGCGGTCAAAATCTTTCATCACTTTTTCGTAAGACTGCCCGCAATTATCGGCCAATATTTTTGCACCCAGTTGTTTTATTTTAAGTATTTGTACCGCCATAATTTCAAGGTCGGCACTTACACCTTGCCCGCCTCCACTTGGCTGGTGAATCATTACCTGGCCACTGGGGAAAATAAAACGCCTGCCTTTTGCGCCGCCGCTTAATAAAATACTACCCATGCTTGCTGCCATGCCCATACATACTGTGCTTACCGGTGAGCTTACCATTTGCATGGTATCGTAAATTACCATACCACTGGTAACCACACCGCCCGGGCTATTAATGTAAAATGTAATTTCTTTTCCCGGGTCAATTGCTTCGAGGTACAATAATCTTGCGGTGATATCTTTGGCACTTTTATCATCTACAACACCCCATAAAAATATTTTACGCTGTTCAATAAATTTTTTGTCGAATTGCCATCCACTCATCATTTTTTCCATAGGGTTTTCGGGCAATTCTTTTGGAGTTTCCTCTTCGTCGTCGAAACGTATTTGTTTGCTGTTATAATAATTCATTGTAGTATTTTTTGTAATGCTGTTTTTAATTGAATGCTCCCCGCTCAATGTTGGTTTGCTGTAAAGTGAGTCCCGATACCCGGGATTATCATAACACAACGATGCCTAATAGCAGTACCTGGCCAGTACAATTGTTATTTATCTTTTTTTGCTTTGCGTGGATTGATGGTTAATACTTCATCAACAATACCATATTCCTTAGCTTCGGTTGAAGTCATCCAGTAATCCCTTTGACAATCCTGAGCAACTTTATCAAATGACTGAGCAGTATGTTGTGCGATGATCTCGTATAACTCACTTTTAATTTTACGGATTTCGTTTACAGTTATTTCAATATCACTTGCCTGTCCACCTGCACCGGCACTTGGCTGGTGCAACATGATGCGGCTATGTTTTAAGGCTGTTCTTTTACCGTGCGAACCTGCACACATTAATACGGCTGCCATACTTGCGGCAATACCTGTACAAATAGTGGCAATATCGGGTGTTACAAACTGCATGGTATCGTACATGCCCAAACCTGCATACACACTTCCGCCGGGCGAATTAATGTACATCTGAATATCCTTGGTACGGTCGGTACTTTCTAAAAATAAGAATTGTGCCGTGATGATATTAGCTACTTCGTCTGTTACAGGATAACCCAAAAAGATTATTCTGTCCATCATAAGCCGGCTGTAAACGTCCATTACTGCTACATTCATGGGCCTTTCTTCAATAATGTTTGGGGTAAGATTGGTTACGTCGCCCCCTCTGCCCCCCAACAGTGGGTTCTGATTATTAAACCTGTCAGCATTTTTTTTATTATAATCGTCTAACAAATTGCTATTAATACCCCGGTGCTTTACAGCATATTTTTCAAATTCTTTTCCAAAATTCATCTGGTATAATTATTTATGGTAACAAATATAGTTGATTGATGAACCCAAATATTATGCTATAAAAAAATTACGACAAAAAGGCGGAAAGAATGTCTGATGTATGATTTTTCGATTTCTGATTTAGTAGATACAGATTTTTTTTATTTATAAGGAAACTTTTTAAGAACTGAAAGGCACAAAAAAGCCGGAACATTTTAGGTTCCGGCTTATAATTAGGTTCAAGTATTTTTTATTTTTAATGCTGATGATTGTGCTGCATGGCTGTCAGTTCTTCGCCTGTTACCTGCTTTTCGGCTGGCTTTACCTGGCTTTGTGCCCAATTGAACAGTTTGTCAGTTACTAACCTGCGGTAACTGGCATCTACCTGTTTTTCATCCTTCAGCATCCTGTCTACATAACTATCTAACCAGCTGGTATCGTCACCAAGGCTCATAGAACCAAAATAGCGCATTACTTCTGTCTTCATCGAATCTTTTAATTCTTCAGCAGAAACTTCCAGTTTATTATCCTTTACAATTTTATCACTTATTAAGGTCCATTTTAACTGGCTGCTAAAAACAGGAAATTCTGTCTCTGCCTGTTCTGCAGTTTTCTTTTCTTCGCTTCCAACCTGTAACCAGCGTTTTAAAAATTTGTCAGGGAAAGTGATTTTTGTTTCATCCAGCAAATAATGGTATAGCTGATCGTGCAGCTGGTTGCGGCTTTGACCATCCCAGTATTGCTCAATTTCTTCTTTTAATTTTTTTCTGAATTCTTCTTCGGTTGCAACAGCAGCACCGGGAAAAACTTCATTAAAAAATTCTTCATTAAACTCTCTTTTTTCAACAAGCCCTATTTTTGCAATGGTTAATTTAAAGTATTTTTTTGCTGACTCCTTATCATCTTTATCAAGCCCAAGATCAAGCACAAATGCTTCCAGTTTATCTTTTTCAAATGCCTTTGATAACTGGATAACAACAGTATCACCAGTTGTTTTACCCATCAGTTGTTTTTGAGTAGCAGCTGTTAAATACTTTACTATAACAGAGCTTTCTTTCTCAATACCGCCTTCAATTATGTTACCTTCTTTATCCGTTTCTGTAAACAAAATATTTAAAACAGCCTCTTCTGTTTCAATGGTTTCTGGTTCGGTCATTTTGCCACCTTTAACCAGCATACGGTCTATTTCTTCCTGCACCATCTGCTCTGTTGCGGTTACTTTATGCAAAACAGCTTTTGCTTTATTTAAAGGCGCAATATCAAAAGATGGTTTTAAACCAATTTCAAAACCAAATTCATATTCATCCGGATTATTAGGGTCTAATTTTTTTATATCGGCATCAAGCGCCAATGGCTGTGCAAAAATTTCTGGCTTTTCTGTATCAAGATAAGTATATAACTGTTTTTCAACAGTTTTTAAAACTTCATCTGTATAGATCGACTGTCCGTACATTTTTTTAATCATTCCGGCAGGTACCATTCCCTTTCTAAAACCTGGAATATTTGCTGTTTTACTATATTCCTTTAATTTTTTTTCGAAGCCGGGTAAATAATCGTCTTTACCGATTTTTACAATGATTTTGTCGTTCAATAACTCGATGTTCTCTCTAACTACTGTTGCCATAACTGGAAAAGTTGAAATGTTTAAAAATTAAAAAGTTGATAACTGATGGAAAAGAGTAAGCAAAATAGCTGCAAACCCATCAACCACTCGCTTATCAACTTAAAATAGTCCGGATGATAGGGGTCGAACCTACATGGATTGCTCCGCCAGATCCTAAGTCTGGTGCGTCTGCCAATTTCGCCACATCCGGTAATTATTTTCTATTCCTTTGGCTGGTGCGTCTGTCTCCCGATAGCTATCGGGATTCGCCACATCCGGTTAAGGGGTGCAAAAGTAAGGGATTTATACAAAAAAGTAAAACAGAAATCTTTTTTCGTAAATTCGTTTTACTACATGGAAACAGCAGCCCCAATTTTAAAATATACACTCAACGAAGAAGAAGAGAAGAAAGAGATACTCCGGCAATATCGTGGTTTATTAAAAGAACTTAAACCTAAATTAAAACCGGGTGATAAGGAATTATTGCGCACGTCATTCGAAATGGCTGCAGATGCACATAAAACCATGCGCCGTAAAAGCGGGGAACCTTATATCTTACATCCATTGGCTGTAGCAAGAATTTGTGTAGAAGAAATAGGGCTTGGCGTACGCAGTACCATTTGCGCTTTGTTGCATGATACGGTAGAAGATACAGACATTTCCTTAGAAGATATTCAACGTGAATTTGGCAGCGAAATAGCTAAAATTGTTGACGGACTTACCAAGATAAGTACGGTGATGGATACTAATACAAGTCAACAAGCTGAAAATTTTAAAAAAATCCTGCTCACCCTTACAGATGACCCCCGGGTAATTTTAATAAAACTTTCGGACCGTCTCCACAACATGCGCACCTTGGACAGCATGAAGCGGGAAAAACAATTAAAGATATCCAGCGAAACGGTTTATGTATATGCACCGCTGGCGCACAGGATGGGTTTATATGCCATTAAAACAGAGATGGAAGACCTGGCCATGAAATACCTCGAGCCGGATACCTATAAATATATTGCTCAAAAATTAACCGATACCAAAAGGGAACGTACACGTTTTATCAATGATTTTATCCGTCCCTTAAAAGATAAATTAGAAAAGGCTGATTTTACATTTGAAATTCATGGCCGCCCAAAAAGCATTCACTCCATTTGGAATAAAATGAAAAAGAAAGGTGTAAGCTTTGAGGAAGTGTATGACCTTTTTGCCATCCGTATAATTGTAGATTCGCCTACTGAAAAAGAAAAAGAAGATTGCTGGAAAGTGTATAGTATGATCACAGATGAATACAACCCCTCACCGGAAAGATTACGGGATTGGCTGAGCAATCCAAAAAGCAATGGTTACGAAGCCTTGCACACTACCGTGATGGGGCCATCAGGCAAATGGGTAGAAGTACAGATACGTACCAAACGCATGAATGAAATTGCAGAGAAAGGTCTGGCCGCCCATTGGAAATATAAAGAAGGAGCCAGTGTTGAAAGCCGCTTTGATCAATGGTTTAGCCAGATAAGGGAAGCACTTACCGGCCCGGATGTTAATTCGCTCGATTTTTTACACGATTTTAAAACTTCCTTTTTAGCGGAAGAAATTTATGTGTACACACCCAAGGGAGATATAAAAATGTTGCCGGTTGGTGCCACCGCATTAGACTTTGCTTTTGGGGTACATACTGCTGTTGGCAGCAGGTGTATTGGTGCAAAAGTGAACCATAAATTAGTACCTATCGGTCATAAATTACGCAGTGGCGACCAGATAGAAATTATTACCAGCGCCAAACAAAAGCCCAGCCAGGAATGGCTAAACCAGGTTGTTACCAGCAAAGCCAAACAAAAAATAAAAGATACCCTCAAAGAAGAAAAAAGAAAAGTGGTTGAAGATGGTAAATATATTTTACAAAAAAAACTCGATGCTATTGGCGGCATGATGACCCAGCATAATATTGAAGAGCTGGCTTCATTTTATAAAGTGAATTCTTCGCTTGACCTGTTGTATGAAATTGCCACTAAAAAAATTGACTTAAAAGAATTAAAAGAATTTTCAGCATCCGGCGACCGTTTGTTTCCGCCAAAACCTGTAAAAGTGGAAGCAGAAGTAAAACCAAATACTGACACTACCGCAAGACATTATGATAAAAAAGATGCTGAGCTGATAATTTTTGGTGAAAGCAGCGATAAGATAATGTATACGCTGGCCAACTGCTGCAAACCAATACCCGGCGACGATGTATTTGGTTTTGTAACCACAGGCGAAGGTTTAAAAATACACCGTACCAATTGCCCCAATGCAGCAAGGTTAATGTCGAATTTTGGGCACAGGGTAGTAAAAACAAAATGGGCAAAAAATAAAGAAATCTCTTTTCTTACAGGCTTAAAAATTGTAGGGTTAGATGATGTGGGTGTTATCCATAAAATAACCAACCTTATCAGTGGCGAAATGAAATTCAATATTTCGGCCATGACCATTGAAGCAAAGGATGGTATTTTTATGGGTAATTTAAAAATATTTGTACACGACAAGGAAGAACTGGACGAATTGTGCAACCGGCTGTTGGCCTTACCCGGCATTGAAAAAGTAGAGCGATACGATACAGAATAAAAGCCAATTCAGAAATGCACACTATTTAACATTATGATTAAAAAGCAAATGCTTTTATCCTTGAAAAAAATACCATATTTGTATATCAAACTTTAAAACTATAATCATGAACGAATTAATCACACGCCTTACAGAAAAAGCAGGTATCAGTGCCGATCAGGCAAACAAAGCAATTGACACTATTAAAGATTTTGTAAAAGAAAAATTTCCGATGATGGCCGGAGCTGTCGACAATTTATTTGCCGCTGAACCAGCTGCTGCTGCAACTGCTACAGATGCAGTAATAGATTCAGCTGCACCAAAAACATCAGCATCAATCATGGACAAAATAAGTGATGTAATACCTGGTGAAACGGGTCAAAAAGTAGAAGATTTTGCAAAAGACGCAGCTCATAAAGCTGAAGAAGTTTTTGACAGCGTAAAAGAAAAAATAGGCGGTTTTTTTGAGTCAAAGAAAAATTAAAAATCAGGTTTCACACAAAGAACGCTAAGGATACAAAGTACACAAAGAATATTATTGCATAGTATTTTGCTTTGTGTACTTTGTTTTCATTGTGCGCTTTGTGTGAAATTTTAACTGATGACCGCTTCCGGTTTTTTCAGATATGCCTTATCTATTCCTGCGCCAATACCAGGGATGTCATCGATTTCAATTACGCCATTGGTAAGGTATTTCATTCCACCAATTACAGGGTCTTCTGCAATCATCAATGGTGTATCAAAATCAAAATGAACAATGGCATCGCTGGCATAAGCAAAATGCACAAAGGCTGTAGTGGCTAACCGTGATTCCATAAAGCCGCCTATCTGTAATTTAATACCGGCATTTTCAGCGACACTTATTATTTTCAAGGCTTCAAATATTCCTCCGCTTTTACCCATTTTGATATTAAAATAATCACAGGCCTTTAGCTGTGCCAATCGAGCTGCATCATGGCTGTCGCAGCAACTTTCATCTGCCATTATTTTGATAGTTGTTGCATTACGTACGGCGGGCAATTCCGTATAATTCCACCGGGCAATGGGTTCTTCACAATGTTCAATATTAAATTGTTCCAGGGCTTGTAATGTGTTAATGGCTGTCGGTGTATTCCATCCCTGGTTGGCATCTATGCGCAATGGAATAGCATCGCCAATTTTTTTTCGTATGGCTTTTATTCTTGCCACATCGTTTGCTGTTGTTTGGCCGAGTTTAACTTTTATAAATTGAAAACCGGCAGCCTTAAATTTTGCAGTATCTGCCGCCATTTTATCCGGGTCATTAAGTCCCACCGTCATATCTGTAACAATCTCTTTGTTTTTATTTCCTCCTAAAAATCTATACAAAGGCATATCGCTGTGTTGTGCAGCAATATCGTACAAGGCCATATCAAATGCACTTTTAATACTGTTATTGCCATAAATAACTTTATTCATTGCGGCAATACATTCTTCAATAGCAAGGGCATTCATTTGCAATAAAGCTTTGGCAAGATACTGCGCTACAATACAGCAGGTATCAATAGTTTCGCCATTTATACTCATGTAAGGGCTGCACTCGCCATAGCCAGTTATTCCTTCTTTTGTATGTATAACAATAAGTATATTATCTGCATTATTCTGTGGCCCCAATGAAATTATAAAAGGCTCATATAATGGAAGCTGCATTTTATAAATACTTACCTGCTTAATATGTAAATATTGCATAGTTTATAAGCTTGTGAATTTAATTAAAGGTAAGATGGCAGTTTCAATAATTGCATTCAACACACAATTTTAGTTGCCACAATAAATGTATGCTTCAACATGGTTTGCATTTTAAAATAAAAATTTGTAGGTTTGATGACCCCGTCTAAGACACCTTCGCCAGATTGTACCCATTTTAAATACCTGTACAATATGTCAACAAAACTCATAGCAAACAAGCAAAACTGGATATTTGTAACCATCACTGCATTTGTAGTATTTTTATTATTTATACTATTACTAATTGTGTATGGCAAAAATTTAAACCTTTCTCTTCCGGTTTACTTTTTTCTTTTATTAGTGCTGGCCCTTGCAGCAACAGCTCTGCTTGCCGGTGCTTTACGTAGCAAAGCAGAATATGATGGTAAGGCTTATGGTGGCAATTTAAAATTGGGTGGACCGGTGGTTGTATTTGTAATAATTATTTTGCTGGGCTATAAATTCAGGCCGGTAGAAGATAATGGTCCACGTGTACTTACCATCAATGTATATTCCGCAACAAATAAAATTCCGGTAACACAGGGAAAGTTGCTTATAAAGGCTGGTGCCTTTTCACAAAGGGAAGATATAAACTCAAAAGGCGAAGCAGTTTTTGGTGGCATTGGCCCTTCTGTAAGTGGAAAAGTTTTAAACATCATTGCTGAAGTGGAAGGATACACTAATCCATCAGTAGATTCCATTTTTGAAGTATCGCCTAAAGGGAACACCAGCATTAGTCTTTTATTAGAACCATTAAAAGATATGATTTTACTAAGGGGCAATGTTGTTGATAAATATAATGCTCCTTTGATAAATGCTACCGTTGATATAGGGCATGGCCTGGCAACTGTAAATACCGATTCGGTGGGAAATTTTGTGATTGAGCTATCTTTAAAAGAAGGGTCGGAACAGGATATTACTGTATTGCAACATGGAAAGGTTTTATACAATAGCCGCCGTACACTTAACAGCAACAGCGCCATTTCGTTGCCCATTCAATGAATTATTTTTTAAACATATCAGCCAGATATTTTTTATACATAGGTTTACTTATTAGCAATAAATGTGTTGCCCAAACCACCGAATACAGGTTTAGTGTTAAAAATGAAAATGCCAAACCGGTAAAAAATCTGTTTATCTTTTTAAATGGCGAACAGGTAAAAACAAATGAAGCCGGTTTAATATTTATAAGTTTTAACAATACTATCCACCAGGTAGATGTATCATTAGATTCATCTGTTAAATATTCTATTGTATCACCCATAAACGGCATATTGAATTTGCCCCTAAACCCAAAAGATATCAGCTACATAACGGTAACGGATAAAAGCAATACAGATAACCAAAACCTGGCAAATAAAATTGTTGGTCTTCAGAAAAAACTAGATAAGTTAAGCAACGACAATACAGCAGAAAGGTTAAACCTTAATAAGCAGCTTATCGAGCTTTTAAAACAAGGTAAAAAAAATAAGCTTTCTGAATCGCAATTAAGAACTGCCCGTGAATTAGTAGCAGGCAGGGATAGTTGTTTCCCCATTATATCATCTACACTGAACAACTATATCAGCCAGGCCAAAGATGTACATGATGCCTTTAAATATATGGTGAGTTCTGCAATGGAAAAACAGGAAGCATTTACTGCAATGAAAAAAACAGTAACTATTTATAATGCTACCTACCAGGAGTGGAATGAACAAAAATCTAATTATGAAAAATCGATCCGTGATTTTTGGCAAAGCACTGAGCTGGCGTTGAAATATCAAAACCTTACAGATTACGCATTAAACGAAGTACACAGGACCTACATACTCGGCTTAAATGGTTTGCTGGAAAAAATAAGTTTATATGGCTCAGAAAAAAACACCAAAAAAAGAAGAGAAATGAAAGAGCAAATCCTTTCTGCAATTAACGAAAACTTACCAGGATTAAATTCCCGTAACCAGGTTTTAGGCGAAAAAATAAATTCATTTATACAAATTTTAAATTCCGATATCATTATAAAATAATATTAATCACTTAAATTTTTTACAATGAAAAAGACAATTTTAAAAACCGCATTGTTACTGGTTGCTTTATTTATTTTTAACAGTGGATGCTCCAGTGATGCAGGTGCAGGGCTTGATACTTTTATTGGCAATTTTACAAATGGGTATAAAGATCTTGATCATCCAGATGTTCTTTTCTTTTTTCAGAAAACAGGAGGTACTGATGCAGAAGGAACTTTTACGGGTCAAGAAAATAATAATAATAGTAATCCGACTAGCTCCTTTAAGTTTTCCGGAACTTATAAAAACTCTTACCTGGAATTTACTTACGACGAAGGGCCAAGGGCAACCAAAAAATTTACCGGAAACTTTGACAAAACAACTACCAATCCTTATAAAATAACTGTAAAAAATGGGTCAGATGTAATAAGGCTTAAATCTTTATAGTTAGCATTAAAGATGAATCACTAAATAAAGTTGGGTAAAATTAAAATGCTTTATTGATTGATAAGTGTCGCTGATTAATTGTACTGCTATTTCAATATTTCCCTGCCAATTACTAATTTTTGTACTTCGCTTGTTCCTTCACCGATGGTACAAAGTTTACTATCCCTATAAAATTTCTCTACCGGAAAATCTTTGCTGTAACCATTGCCGCCAAATATCTGTACAGCTTCCGTACTTGCTTTTACAGCAGTTTCGCTGGCATAATATTTTGCCATTGCAGATTCTTTTGTCATGGGCAACCCCTTTATTTTCAGGTAACATGCCTGGTTTATAAGCAATTCGCTGGCGGCAATATCTATAGCCATATCGGCCAGTTTAAAACTAATTGCCTGAAAATTTGCAATTGGTTGATCAAACTGGTGACGCTCTTTGGCATATTTTACTGCCGCATCATATGCACCTTTAGCAATGCCGATACTAAGTGCCGCTATGGATATTCTTCCTCCATCCAATACCTTCATTGATTGTTTAAATCCTGCACCCACTTCACCAAACCTGTTAGCATCAGGTATCACGCAATTATCAAAAATCATTTCAGCCGTTTCACTGGCACGCATCCCTAATTTATTTTCTTTTTTTCCAGCACTAAAACCAGGTGTACCACGGTCAACTATAAACGCAGTTGAATTATCTTTTGCACGGGGGTCGCCGGTACGGCATATCACTACCGCAACATCACCGCTTTTACCATGTGTTATCCAGCATTTGGTACCATTCAGTATCCAGCTATCCCCATTTTTTACGGCAGTTGTTTTCATGTTACCAGCATCACTGCCGGTATTTGGTTCTGTTAAACCCCATGCACCCAGCCATTCACAAGTGGCCAAATTGGGTAAATATTTCTTCTTTTGTTCTTCGTTACCAAAGGTTAAAATATGACCTGTACAAAGAGAATTATGCGCCGCTACTGATAAGCCTATTGAACCACATACCCTGGCAATTTCCTGAATGATGACGCTGTATTCAAAATAACTGAGGCCCGCACCTCCGTACGCTTCCGGTACAAGTACACCCATCATGCCCAGCTTACCCAATTCTTTAAAAATATGCAGGGGAAATTCCTGGGCTTCATCCCATTCCATTACATGAGGTTTAATAAATTTATCGGCAAAATCTTTGGCTGTTTGTGCTACCTGTTGTGTAAGTTCATCTGGTTGAAAATTCATACGTAAAAAATGATTGTACTGCAAATTAACCCTTTTTAAAATACTAACAGGCGTTAGTAAAAGCTTTAATCAACTTTTAAATAAGGAGCTGCTTTGTTAAAAATATCATCTGTAATCACCATTATTTTTTTAATATCGTCCACTGCAATATAGTTACCATGTTGTAAACGGTATTGTACAATGGCATTGGCAATTGTGTAACGCAGGTAGGGATGGGTTTTCATTTCATCAATGGTAGCTGTATTGATGTTTATCTGGTTTACCGAAGCATTGCTGACAGAGAGCCTTGGTTTTATTTTTTGAAAAACAGAATCCGGCAACCCATAAGTTTCACTTACCTGTTCTATTGTATAAAAGCCTCCCAGCTTATCCCTGAAGCTGATAATACGTTGAGATAATTTACTGCCAATACCCGGCAGCGCAATAAATAAACTGGTATCTGCTGTATTAATGTCAATGATAGTGGCAACATATTTTGACTTCTCAAAAGTTTTTGTTTCGGGTAATTTTTTTTCAAAATAATTATCCTGGTTACTATTTTTAATTTGTACAAAAGGCAACAACCGCTCTGCATCTTCAGCATGCAGGCCCCAAATTTTCCTAATGTCTTCCGGTTTGTAAAACCTTCCTCCCTTTGCAACATAATTTTGAATGGTAGCAATTGTTTTGTCACGTATTCCCAGGCGCTTCCAACCTTCTTCATTTAATGTATTGGGGTCAAAATAAAAAAGTTCGCCTTTGCCTTTCCTGGGAGAATAATCTTTATCATTGGGTTGCCGGTAATTTTCATAATCTTCATCATCCCCTTTTTTTGCATAAACCCTATTTGTACTATCTGCCTGTTTAACAACAAGCATGTCTATTTCTTTTTTAAATGCACTGGCATCAGTAGGTTTTGGCCGAATAAATAAAGGAAATAAAAAAGGGGTGATAATTAAAACAATAATGCCAAACAGTACTGCCAGTATGCCTGTACGTTCTTTTTTTGTAAAATTAAGATAGTCAGAAACAAAACGTTTCCACATGGTGATTGCTGATTAGTCGTTAAAAATAACATTCAGCAATCAGTAATGCAATAGCCCGGTGAATAAATTAAGTAAAATTTAAAACCAGCCCGTCATAAGCAAGGTGCATACCCACTGGTAATTCTTTTTCAACATCTTCGTGTTTACCTAACTGGTGGCTGATATGTGTAAAATAAGCCCGGGGTACGCTTAGCTGCTGTGCCAGCAAAATACTTTCTTCAATTGTAAAGTGAGCAATATGTGGCTGGCGGCGTAATGCATTTACCACCATTATTTCGCTGCCAATAATTTTTTCCTGTTCGGCCGCATCAATACGATTGGCGTCGGTTATATAAGTAAATTTTCCAAAACGAAATCCAAAGACAGGCATTTTTAAGTGCCATACCATAATTGGTATCACCGGTATATCTCCAATAAAAAAAGGTTCCAGCGTAATGGTATTTAAATTTACCTGAGGAATACCGGGATATTTTTTATCAGAAAAAATATAATAAAATTCTCTTTTGATTGCTTCTTCAGTTAAAGCATTGGCATATACTTCCATTGCCTTTCCTGAAAAAAAATTAAACGCTTTTATATCATCAAAACCGGCAACATGGTCTTTATGCGGATGTGTAAACAATACTGCATCCATCTGTTTCAATTGCAGCCTCAACATTTGATAACGAAAATCGGGTGTGGTATCTACTACAAAAGTAGTAGTAGCACTTTGCACTAAAATGCTGCTGCGTAAACGTTTGTCTTTTTTATCTAAAGACGTACATACTTCACAGCCACAGGCTATCATCGGAACACCTGTACTTGTTCCGGTACCAAGAAAAGTTATTTTTAAAGGGGGGCATTGCACGCAGCAAAAATAGGGAATAACTTTAAGTGACAAAGTGCGTCATTGCCACAGGTGGGGCATTCGAGGCTTGTCAAGCACGGGAGGTCAAGTTGCAAGTTGTCCGAAAGTCAGTAGATTGTTATCCGGGTCAAGCAAGGCAAATTCCTTTTGTCCCCAAGGTTTTATTTCTAATGCTCCATTCGGGTGTATGCTTACTTTATTGTCTAACAATGATTGATATAAATTGTCAATATTGTCGGTTCGGATATAGACCCCTGAATAGTTTTCGTTAGGGGCGATTTCTTTAAACTCAAAAAAGTGGATTTCTATGCTGCCTTTTTCAACCATTAAATAACCATCATAGTCAGAACTTCCAACGTTCCGAAATCCTAACTTGTTTACATAGAAATCTTTTGTTGCGGCTTTGTTCCGCATTGGCAATTTTGGATTTACGTTTGTCAGCATACTTTTAAATTGTCTTAAATATCAAACTGTTTTCCGAAATTTCGGTTAAGATAGTGCAAATTGTCACTCTTCCCTTGTCAAAGTCTCGTCAATGATTGAATTGACCGCCACGGTTGCAGCTTACATGAAGAAATCAGTATCGCATCTTATTTTACATTTGCAACAGACATAATTTCGTCGTACAACTTTTGGCTCTCATGGGTCAATGCATCAAAATTAATTTCAAGTTGTGGCAACAGGTCCACAAGGGTATTTATTTTTCCTTCGGTTTGAAAAAATTTATTTAGAACCACTACTTTTTTGGCCTGTAAAATACAATACCCGCTTTGAAAATTTCCTCTTTCATAACGGATTACATAGCCGCTTTCTGCTATTATTTTTTCTATTTTATCCAGTGTATGTTGCGTGTATTTCATCGACATAATTTAGGGCGCCGGGCGCCCGAATTGATTAGGCAAATTTACTATTGCGGCTTAGTTCGAACTTTTCTACTTATCCACAAAAGTTTATAACTAATTACACGTTTCTTGTTTACTTATTTGTCATCCTTATTACCGGCACTATCATTTCTTCCAAACTTACACCGCCATGCTGAAAGGTATTGCGGTAATAATTTACAAAGTGGTTGTAATTATTGGGGTAACAAAGAAATATATCGCCCTTTGCAAAAATAAAAGAACTGTTGACATTGGGTACAGGTAACCCTGCTTCTCTCGGATCCCTGAATACCAATACATCCTTTGCCTCGTAATTTAAATTACGGCCATGTTTATAACGCAGGTTGGCTGTTGTTTGTTTATCGCCAATTACTTTTGCAGGCGTTTTTACCCTAACCGTGCCGTGGTCGGTACAGACAATTATTGTAATATTTTTATCGGCTATTTTTTTTAATGCCTGGTGCAAAGGTGAATGTTCAAACCAGCTTGCGGTGATACTTCTATAACTGGTTTCATCGCCTGCCAATTCTTTTAGCACCTCCATTTCTGTACGGGCATGGCTCATCATATCAATAAAATTATACACAATAATATTGATGTCGTTTTGCATCATATTGTGTATGTTCTCTACCAATTTTTGTCCGTCGTGATTATTAGTAATTTTTGTATAGTTGTATTTTATATCTGTTTTACCCAATCGCTTTAACTGTGCCTTAAAAAAATCTTCTTCAAACATATTTTTTCCACCCTCATCATCATCATTTTTCCACTGGGAATTAAATTGCTTTTCAATATCGATTGGTAACATCCCTGCAAAAATTGCATTGCGGGCATATTGGGTTGCTGTAGGCAGTATAGAATAAAATGTTTCTTCCACGTGTATGCGAAAACTGTCTGCAAAAATTGGCTGAATAGTTTTCCATTGGTCAAAGCGCAAATTGTCAATCAAAACAAAAAATAAAGGTTTGCCTTTTTCAAGATGGGGCAGTACTTTAAATTTCATCAAATTATGGCTCATGATAGGGGCATCATCTGTTTTAGGTTTGACCCAAGATGCATAGTTTCGTGAAATAAATTTAAAAAATTCAGTATTGGCTTCTGCCTTTTGCGATTGAAAAACTTCCTGCATTTCGGGGCTGTCACTTTTTTTCATCTCCAGTTCCCAATACACCAGTTTTTTATAAATTTCCATCCATCCGTTATAATCAGGGTTGTTATTGAGGGCCATAAATAAACTGCGAAATTCCTGTTGGTAAGCTGAGGTTGTTTTTTCTGCCACCAGTCTTTTATTGTCTATCAGTTTTTTTAAGCTAAGCCATACCTGGTTGGGGTTTACAGGCTTTATCAGGTAATCGCTTATCTGGCTGCCAATGGCTTCATCCATTAAATTTTCTGCTTCGTTTTTGGTGATTAGCACCACGGGTAAATTACTATTGATTTCTTTAATTTGCTGAAGGGTTTGCAGGCCCGTGATACCCGGCATCGACTCGTCAAGCAAAACCACATCCACAATATTTTCTTTTACATATTCTACCGCATCAAACCCATTGGTTTTGGTGTTTACATTGTAGCCTTTATTTTCTAAAAACATTATTTGCGAGGTAAGGCTTTCAATTTCGTCATCTACCCAAAGTATTTTTGCTACGCTCATAATTAATTTTTGTTTGTTGTTTACAGGTAAAATAAATATATGTCAAGGAAATGCCAATCAATTATTAAACCCGGTAAAATCAGTGATGTATAAATTATCTATATGCAGCAATAATAATTAAACAAATAAGGTGTGAAAGCAAATATAATGGTTTCAAATTTCAGATATGTAGCTTTGCACTGCGCTAAAATAAGTTTAACAAAATACTATTAACCAGTAAATGAATGCAGCTTAAAAAAATAATCAACGATCCGGTATATGGCTTTATCAATATTGATGATGAACTCATCTTTGCCATTATTGCCCATCCCTGGTACCAGCGGCTTCGGCGCATCAATCAAATGGCAATGGCAAACCTGGTATATCCCGGGGCCGTTCATACAAGGCTGCATCATTCTTTGGGCGCTTACCATTTAATGTGCAATGCATTGGCAGAATTAAAAAATAAAGGTATCGACATTAGCAAGGAAGAAGAGCAAGGCGCAAAAGTGGCCATATTATTACATGATATCGGGCATGGCCCCTTTAGCCATGCGTTGGAAAATGTATTGATAGAAGAAATGCACCATGAAGCAATTTCTTTGTTGCTGATGGAAGACCTTAATAAACAATTTAATGGCAAACTTCAACTGGCACTGGATATTTTCACGGATGTTTATCCAAAAAAATTTTTACACCAGCTAATCAGCGGGCAACTGGATGTAGACAGGATGGATTATTTAACAAGGGATTGTTATTTCAGTGGGGTAAGCGAGGGAGTTATCGGTTACGACCGCATTATAAAAATGCTTACTGTATACGAAGGCGAATTGATGGTAGAGGAAAAAGCCATTTATTCTATTGAGAAATTTTTGTTGGCCCGCCGCCTGATGTACTGGCAGGTGTACTTACACAAAACAGTATTATGTGCAGAACAAATGCTGGTACGCATTATTAAAAGAGCTAAATATATTAATGCCTTTACAAAAACACCCTTACATAAACTCATTAGTAATCCCGATGATAAAATCACCATAGAAGAGTTTTGTAAGCTGGATGATTTTGATGTAGTAGCTGCAATAAAAGAATGGTGTACTCATCCGGATAAAGTTCTGAATATATTATGTGAGGGAATTATAAACCGGCGCTTATTAAAAATAAAATATTTTGGCGAACCGGTAGATGAAACACTGGTGGCGCAAAAAAAGGCTGCTGTAATGCAGCAACTTAACCTTAACGAAGCTGATGCAGGTTGGCTTGTATTTACCGGTGAAGCCGTTAGCAACACGTATAATTTTGAAGATGAGCACATTCATATTTTGTTTAAAGACGGCGCTGTAAAAGATATTTCAGAAGTAGATAACGCCCTCATAAATCAAAACATGAAGAGCAAGGTTAAAAAATATTACATTTGCTACTCAGGATAGCCCCCGCTTTTAGTATCACGCCCATGCAATACTTAAGTTAGCTATTAAGCTTAAAGCCGATAAAATATGCAATTTTCCGCTGCACAAATAGCCGTAATGATTAATGGCAAAATAGAAGGAAATGCTGACATGACAGTAGCTTCATTTGGCAAAATAGAAGAAGCTGTTTTGGGACAGCTGGCTTTTTTAGCCAATCCTAAATATGAAGAATATTTATATAATACAAAGGCTTCTATTATCATTATTAATGATACACAAGAATTAAAACAACCCATTTCGGCAACACTCATTCGTGTACCTGACGCCTATACAGCTTTTGCAACCTTACTAGATAAATACCAGCAAATACAAAACCAGCAGCTTTCCGGCATACAGCAACCTGCATATATTGATGCAACAGCCAAAATTGGCGAGCAGGTATTTATTGGTGCCTTTGCCTACATTGGCGAAAATGCCATCATTGCCAACGGGGCAAAAATTTTTTCTGGTGCCTATATTGGCAATGATGTGATTGTAGGAGAAAATACTATTATTTATCCCGGAGTAAAAATTTATCATCGTTGTATTATTGGTAAAAATGTAGTGATTCATGCAGGCACTGTAATTGGTGGCGATGGCTTTGGTTTTGCGCCACAGGCAGATGGATCTTTTAAAAAAGTACCACAGATAGGCAATGTAATTATTGAAGACAATGTAGAGATTGGTTCTAACACAACAATTGACAGGGCCACTATGGGCAGTACATTAATTAAAGAAGGTGCTAAACTTGATAACCTTTTGCAAATTGCCCACAATGTAGAAATAGGAAATAATTCTATAATTGCTGCGCAGGCAGGAATAAGCGGAAGTACAAAAATTGGCAACAATGTTATGATTGGCGGACAGGTAGGTATCGTAGGGCACCTGCAGATTGCCGATGGCAGTAAAATAAATGCACAAAGCGGCGTAAGTAAATCTATTAAAAAACCTAACACAGTAGTAACCGGATCGCCTGCTTTCGATTATACCGCCACTTTACGAAGCCAGGCAATGGTAAGAAGTTTGCCAGAGATGGAAAAAAGAATACAGGAATTAGAAAAATTAGTAAAAGCCTTGTTAATATTAAAGGAGTAAGCTATTTGCCTGTAACACTATTATAATACTGCATTCCTGATTTTTATAATATTAATAGTACCCGTTTATACACCACATACTGTTGCCAAAAAATAAAATATCTTTGCCCGCTATTATAAAACAATAAGTATGGATGCAAATTTTAACCCCGATAAACAACATACGCTTTTATCTGCTATCAGTATTTCGGGTACAGGTTTACACACAGGTGTAACAGTTGATATGACACTTAAACCCGCCAATGCAGGTTTTGGTTTTCAGTTTCAACGTATTGATCTTCCCGGTATGCCTATTATAAAGGCAGACTGCGATTTAGTTACAGATACTTCAAGAGGTACTACACTTGAAACAGGTAATGCAAAAATAAGTACTGTTGAACATATATTGGCGGCTCTGGTAGGTATGGGTGTTGACAATTGCCTTATTGAAATAAACGGCCCCGAAATTCCTATAATTGATGGCAGCAGTGAACCATTCGTAGAAATAATAAATGATGCTGGTATTACAGAACAGGAAGCTGCTAAAGCCTGGTATACTATTGATACGAATATTTCTTATTACGATGAAATTAAAAGGGTAGAAATTACTGCGCTTCCTGCTACTGATTACAAAATAACCACCTTAATAGATTTTAATTCGCCGGTATTGGGCACACAGTATGCCAGTTTAAAAACAATGCAGGAATTTAAATCTCAAATTGCACCTTGTCGTACTTTTTGTTTTTTACACGAACTGGAAGCCTTGCTGGATAATAATTTGATAAAGGGTGGCGACATTAATAATGCCATTGTAGTAGTAGATAAACCGGTAACCAAGGAAGAGATGAACCGTTTGGCAAAAGCATTTGGAAGAGATAAAGTAGAAGTAAAAAGTGAAGGCTATTTGAATAACCTTGAACTTCGTTTTCCTAATGAGCCTGCGAGACATAAGTTATTGGATGTGGTAGGAGACCTGGCATTAATTGGCTATCCAATAAAGGGACATATTATTGCCAACAGGCCTGGGCATAGCAGTAATGTGGAATTTGCAAAAATTATAAAAAAGTATATCAAAAAAAATAAGCATACTAAGGGTATTCCCATTTATGATCCTAACCAGCCACCAGTTTATTCGCTGCAGCAAATAGAAAAAACCTTACCGCATCGCTATCCTTTTTTATTTGTTGATAAAATAATTGAACTCTCAGATAAACAAATTGTAGGTATTAAAAATGTTACTTTCAATGAGTTTTTCTTCCAGGGTCATTTTCCGGGAAACCCGGTAATGCCGGGTGTTTTACAGGTAGAAGCGCTGGCACAAACAGGCGGCATACTTTGTATCAATGCCATGCCCGAAGGTGAGTATGATACCTATTTTATAAAAATAGAAAACTGTAAATTCAAACATAAAGTCGTTCCCGGCGATACGATGATTTTAAAAATGGAACTGATAGAACCCATACGCCGTGGTATTTGCACCATGAGGGGCAGTGTTTTTGTTGGCAGTAAACTTTGTACAGAAGGTGATTTTACGGCCCAGCTGGTTAAAAGAACTTAGAAGCTGTTCAAAAATGATTTTACGAATTTTGGATTTGAGGTTTTAGCCCGCAGATTTCGGGGATATACGAAGATTGGCAGGCAAAACAATGTATTTAATCTGCGTTTATTTACGCAATCTGTGGGAGCATAATTAAATAACAATTTTAAACAGTTTCTTAGTAATATGCTACCGCAGATTTCGGGGATATACGCAGATTGGCGAGCAAAACAATGTATTTAATCTGCGTTTATTTGCGTAATCTGTGGGAGCATAATTAAATAACAATTTTAAACAGTTTCTTTGCAATATGCTAATTATATATTAAAATGGTTTATTAAAATATTTGAAGCGTAGTAATCTTTATTTTTAACAAATTGGCATAGTATTGCATCAACTAATTAGCAAATTAAAAAATGATTCATCCGCACACATACATACATCCCAATGCAAAATTGGCTACCAATGTTAAGATTGATCCATTCACTGTAATTCATCCTAATGTAGAAATTGGAGAAGGCACCTGGATAGGCAGCAATGTAACCATTATGGAAGGAGCAAGGATTGGTAAGAACTGCCGTATTTTTCCGGGAGCAGTTATTGCTGCCATTCCACAGGACCTTAAATTTGAGGGAGAACTGACCACAGTTGAAATTGGCGATAATACCACCATCCGTGAGTTTGTAACAGTTAACCGGGGGAGTAAGGACCGGTGGACAACGAAGGTGGGCAATAACTGCCTTATAATGGCCTATAGTCATATTGCGCATGATTGCATTGTTGGCAATAACTGCATTATGAGCAACAATACACAAATGGCTGGACATGTAACAATGGGAGATAATTCTATTTTAGCAGGCATGTGTGCCATTCACCAGTTTGTACAAATCGGTCAACATGCATTCATCAGTGGCGGATCATTGGTTAGTAAAGATGTACCTCCCTATATTAAAGCTGGCCGTACGCCACTTAGTTATGCCGGGGTTAATTCTGTAGGTTTAAAACGCAAGGGATTTTCTATAGACCGCATAAATAAGATCCTTGATATTTACCGCATTATCTACAACAAAGCTATGAACACTTCCCAGGCGCTTAATTTTATTGAAGAAGAATTACCTGCTACAGATGAAAGAGATGAAATTGTAACTTTTATAAGAGAAAGCGGAAGAGGTATAATTAAACGCTTTACAAAAGGCAGCCAGGATGATGAGTAAAGATAAATTGGGCAGCCAAAAATAAATATTTCTTACTCTATACATTTGATGCGGCTAAAACCAAAAGCAGTCCTTATCTACTAATATTTTAGCAAGTTAGCTCATTCCTTATATTATGCAGATAACCTTAGACAACGTTGGTAAAAGATTCAACCGGGAATGGATATTCAGGCATTTTAATTATACATTTCTTGCTGATAAAAAATATGCTATTACTGGTGTAAATGGGTCGGGCAAATCTACTTTACTACAAACAATTGCAGGGTCGATTTCTCATAATGAAGGAAAGATTGGTTTTGCAGTACAGCAAAAGTCCTTAGAAGAGGAAAATCATTTTAAATATATTTCAATTGCGGCTCCTTATTTGGAATTGATAGAAGAAATGACCGCCATTGAATTTTTGAATTTTCATAAACAGTTTAAATTGCTCACATTGGGCAATGATGAAATATTACAAATTGCAGGATTGAAAAAAGCTGCTGATAAACAAATAAGGTATTACAGCAGCGGTATGAAACAGCGATTAAAACTTGCACAGGCCTTTTTTTGTAGCGCCCCTGTTTTATTATTAGATGAGCCCACCACCAATTTAGATGCAGAAGGCATTGCCTTATATCGTAATCTCATTGACAATTATACTAAAGAAAAACTGGTAATTATCAGCAGCAATGATAAGGAGGAGTATGAGTTTTGCGAAACAATAATTGCTATTGGGAATTATAAATAATTTGACTCATTATAAAATATCTTCAAACCCAATGCTATCATAAATTGTAGCAATGGGCAATATAAACCCAAGCCTGTCAAATTCAATAATTTCATCGATTGATTCAAAAGTTTGGTATTTCCATATTTTACTATCATCAATCCGGGAGTATACCTCTGCCATAATTTCTTTTTGAGAAACCAATACATAATATCGCAAACTTTCAATTCGCTTGTAGTATTGAAGTTTTACCTCCTTATCGTACAATGCAGTTGATTCAGAAAGAACCTCAAAAATGATGGATGGAAATTTTTTGAATAGATTATTTTTTTTATCCTGCTCATCACAAGTTAAAAAGATATCCGGGTACAAATAAAAATTTTCTTCAACAAGTTCAAGCCTCACTCCTTCTAAGCTAACAAAACAACCCTCCCGTTTAAATTTATTGATTAAGGCTGCATTAATATTTTGACAAATCTGATGGTGTATAGCTGTAGCACCAGCCATGGCAAATAATTCTCCATAATAAAAATCATGCCGTTCAACACTTTTTTCTTCCATTGCCATATACTCAGCAAAACTGTATTTTTTATCCCCCTTAGGTATTGAGTAACTCATGGTATAAAAATTTCAAATTAAAGTTACATTTTTATTACCGCTTACCGCCTGCTGGCTATCAGCAAATTTAAATCGGTATACTTTAAATCAAATCTTTCGCTTAAATAAAAATTGGTAAGACTGCCCTTAAACATATAAATGCCGCTACGGATATTTATTTTATACCAAACTACATTTTCAATACCACCATCTTCTGCTGTTTCCAGCAACAGGGGCATTAATACATTACTGATGGCCTGTGATGCTGTACGGGCAAAACCACTGGGGATGTTTGGAACGCAATAATGTATCACATCATATTTTCTAAATACAGGCTTTTCAAGTGTAGTAACTTCGCTGGTTTCAAAACAACCACCCCTGTCAATACTTACATCAACAATTACGGTACCCGGCCGCATATTGCTTACCATTTCTTCAGTTACTATAATGGGGGTTCTGCCACCTGTGCTGCTTAAAGCACCAACTGCCACATCACAGGTTTTTAATTGCTTGGCTAAAATCTGTGGTTCAATAACGGAGGTCCATAAACGCCCGCCAATATTATTCTGCAACCGCTTTAACCTGTAAATGCTGTTATCAAAAATTTTTACACTGGCACCCATCGCAAGCGCAGTTCTTGCTGCATATTCGCCTACAATTCCGGCGCCGATTATCACCACTTTTGTTGGAGGAATACCACTAATACCCCCTACCAAAACTCCTTTTCCCTGGTTGGCATTATTTAAATATTGTCCGGCAATCAGCATTACTGCACTTCCGGCAATTTCACTCATGCTGCGTACAATGGGGTTATGCCCGCTATCATCTTTCAAATTTTCAAAACTTAGTGCAGTAATTTTTTTATCCATCATCTTCTGCAATATTTCCCGCTTCATTACTGCTAAATGTATGGGGGAAATAATGTATTGTTTATATTTTAAAAGCTCGCATTCGCTCTCACTCACGGGTGCGCTTTTTACCAATATATCACATTCAAATACCTCTTTTTTACTATGTGCAATTTTGGCGCCTGCATCACTATAATCTTTATCGCTGTAGCTGGCACCCTCGCCCGCTTTTGTTTCTATTACCACCCTATGCCCGTTAGCAACCATTACCCCTACAGCTTCTGGTGTCAGGGCAATACGATTTTCGCTAAAAGAAGTTTCTTTGGGTATGCCAATAAATAATTCTTTGCCTTTTGGTTTTACATCCAGTGTTTCTTCCAATGTTTCATAACTAAAAGAAGGGGATACAAATGGTTTTGATGTTGCCATAATTATTACGGGTTGAAGCGTACAAATTACAAATTAATTTTCAGCTTTCTTGTATTCATATCAATTAAAGTAATTGAAACCTGTACTGTATTATCCGGAAAAATACCTGGTGCTTTTTGGGGCCATTCTACAAAACACCAATCGCCCGAGTATAAGCAATCTTCTACACCGGCCTGTATTGCTTCTTCTTCATCTTTTAAACGGTATAGGTCTATATGATAAATTATTTGCCCTTTTGAAGTTGAATAATGATTGATGATGGAAAATGTAGGGCTGGCAATATTATCTTTTACCCCTACCGCTTCACAAACGGCATGCACAAAAGTTGTTTTGCCTGCTCCCATTTCTCCCTGTATAGCAAATACACTGTAACCAGCAGTGGCTTCTATAAATTTTTTAGCCGTTTCTTCTATTTCATTCAGCGTAAAATTTAACTCCATGTTGCAAAGATATTTTCCTTCATTAGTAATTATGTACAAATAGCAAAGAATAATTTTGCATAATGGAAAAAGTAGAATGGAAAGTAGATGGAATGGACTGTACCAATTGTGCCCTCACTATCTCTAAATACCTGGATAAACAAGGATTAAAAAATATCAAAGTAAATTTTATTGGCGGGGATGTAAGTTTTGATTTAAACGAAACCAAAAATAAAGAACAGTTAGCCAAGGGAATCGCCAGCCTGGGATATACAGTTGTTAACGAATCGCATGCAGCCAATAGCAAACCACGGTTTACATTTTTTACCAATCACTTACAAAGATTTATTTTTTGTTTACCCTTTACAGCAATATTAATGTTGCACATGTTGCCATGGCATATTCATTTTTTAATGAACCCATGGATACAACTGGTTATTTGTTTACCTGTATACATTGTTGGCATGAGTTATTTTGGCGTAAGTGCTGTTAAAAGTTTACGAAGTGGTATCCCCAATATGAATGTATTGATTGCCATTGGAGCAACTGCTGCATTTGTGTATAGCCTTATTGGTACGATCGGAAATTTTGGGATGGATTATGTATTTTATGAAACCACAGCAACCATCATTACTCTGGTATTTTTGGGCGAATGGGTAGAACACAAATCTGTGGAGACTACCCAAAAGGAATTAAATAAACTGGCTGCACAGCAAAAGGTAATGGCCAATATGATTGCTTTTGATGATGAACATAAAGAGAATATTTTTCCGGTAGAAAATACACAACTGCGTGTTGGTGATCTTATTTTAATAAAAACCGGCGAACAGGTTCCCATGGATTGCAAAATTTTATGGGGCAATGTATATGTAAATGAAGCCTTATTAACCGGTGAAAGCAACCCTGTACAAAAACAAAAAAAAGATACACTCATTGGCGGAAGCCTTATAATGGATGGCTCTGTAAAGGCACAGGTAACGGCTGTCGGCAAGGATACGGTGTTAAGTAATATATTAAATCTGGTTAAGCAGGCACAAGGCGAAAAACCACCTATCCAACAATTGGCGGATAAAATAAGTGCCGTATTTGTACCGTTGGTATTGGGTATATCTCTACTAACTTTTTTAATAAATTATTTTGCTTTTGATATAGATGCAACCGCTGCTTTAATGAGAAGTATTGCCGTATTGGTAATAAGCTGCCCTTGCGCCATGGGGCTTGCAACACCTGCTGCTATTGCAGTTGGGTTGGGAAGGGCCGCAAAAAATGGCATTCTTTTTCGCAATGCAAAAAGCCTTGAATTATTTAAAGACATTAAAACTGTTGTATTTGACAAAACCGGCACACTTACAAAAGGGCAATTTACTATCAGCGGTTTTCAGTCAAACAATTTACCAGAAGAAGAGTTTAAACGAATTGTTTTTTCACTAGAAAAATATTCCAATCATCCTATTGCAAAAGTTATTATCAATGATTGGAAAATAAATAATGCCATTGCCTGGAAAAAAATTGAAGAAATAAAAGGTGTTGGAATGAGAGGCGAAGATGGGGAAGGAAATATATACCAGTTAGGTATCAATAACTCTGATGCTGTAAACAAAAATCAAAATACACACACCGCTTACCTGGTAAAAAACAATATTGAAATTGGCTGGGTTGATATGGAGGATGAAATAAGGGAAGAATCAAAAAAAGTAATCAGCTACCTGCATTCAAAAAATATTAAAACAATTTTGTTAAGTGGCGATACCTGGGAAAGATGTAAAAAAGTTGCTGATGAAACAGGTATAAAAGAAGTAATAGCCGAAAAAAAGCCAGCTGAAAAACTACAGGCTATTGAGCAATTAACCAACGCAAATGCCACTGCAATGGTTGGCGATGGTATTAATGATGCACCTGCATTGGCCAAAGCCACAATCGGTATATCAATGAGTGATGCATCACAATTAGCTATGCAAAGTGCACAGGTTGTATTGATGAATAAAGGCATTCAACACCTGCCGCTGGCACTTGGTTTAGGCAAGCATACTTTTTTAACTATCAAACAAAATCTTTTTTGGGCCTTTATTTATAATATTGTGGCTATCCCTATTGCCGCAATTGGTTTATTACATCCCGGGGTAGCTGCATTGGCAATGGGTTTTAGCGATGTGGTTCTGGCCATTAATTCCATTAAGCTTAATTACAAGAAAGTGGTTTAATTTCAAGCCATAATTATTTTCTTTTGACAGTACACGAAATATTAAAACAATACTGGGGCTATGATAGTTTTCGTCCGTTGCAGGAAGAAATTATTGATGCCGTATTGCAGGGAAAAGATGTATTGGCATTATTACCAACCGGTGGTGGCAAATCTATCTGTTTCCAGGTGCCTGCTTTGGCAAAAGAAGGTATATGCCTGGTGATAAGCCCATTGATTGCCCTGATGAAAGACCAGGTACAGAATTTAAAAAATAAAGGCATCCCTGCATTATCCATTTATACCGGCATGAGTTTTTTGGAAGTAAAAAAAACCTTGCAGAATGCAGCCCATGGGAATTATAAGTTTTTGTATGTTTCACCCGAAAGGCTGGAAACAAATTTATTTTTAGAGTACCTGCCTATAATAAATATTAGTCTCATTGCCGTGGATGAAGCACATTGTATTTCTCAATGGGGATACGATTTCAGGCCGCCTTACCTACGCATTGCCCAACTGCGTGAACAATTGTCTAATACCCCTATATTGGCTTTAACTGCTTCTGCTACTTTAAAAGTTCAGGACGATATTTGTGAAAAATTAGTTTTCTCAAAAACACATCAACGTTTTCAGCAATCCTTTGAAAGGGCCAATCTTTCGTACAGCATTTTTAATGTGGCCAGCAAACAAAATAAATTATTGGAAATATTAAATAATGTAAAAGGGAGTGCCATTATTTATTGTAAAAGCCGAAGGCATACAAAAGACATTGCCGATATGTTGCTGCTCAATAATATCAATGCCAGTTATTACCATGCCGGCCTAAGCAATGATGAAAGAAACAAGCGCCAGGAAAACTGGATAAATAATAATACCCGTGTAATTGCCTGTACCAATGCTTTTGGCATGGGTATAGATAAACCAAATGTAAGAGTAGTGGTACATTATGATGTACCCGACTGTTTGGAAAATTATTATCAGGAAGCTGGCCGTGCTGGCCGTGATGGCAAAAGGGCATACGCAGTTTTATTGCACAACAGCAGGGAACTTAGTGATCTTTTATTACAACCTGACATTCGCTTTCCGGATAAAGATGAAATAAAAAAAGTATATAGTGCCATAATGAATTACCTGCAGATTGCTGCCGGCAGTGGCGAAGGGATCAATTTTGATTTTGATTTAGCTGTCTTTGCGGCTACTTTTAAAATTAATATCTTAACGGCTACTTATGTAATTAAAACATTGGAACAGGAGGATATGCTGAGTTTTAATGAAGTTTTTTTTAAACCTTCAACTCTTGTATTTAGCAGCGATAAAAATCAAGTAAGTGCTTTTGAACAACAGTATCCACAACTGGAGCCGATAATAAAAGGTTTGCTTCGTTCTTATGAAGGCATTTTCGATTTTCCGGCAACTATTAATGAAGATGAACTGGCAAAATTTATACAAAAAAAATTGCCTGATACACAAAAAGAGTTGACCCAGCTTCATCAGCTAGGGTTGATTGATTATTCGCCACGAAAAGATAAACCACAAATAACACTATTACAAAACAGGATGTATGCGGATAGTTTTGTTATAAACTTAACTGAATATTTAAAACGAAAAGAAAATTTCAAAAATCGTATTGAATCAATTATCAGTTATGTGAACGAACCAGTTATATGCAGAAGCCGGATGATTGCTGAATATTTTAATGATGCGGGTTTAAAAGCATGTGGTATTTGCGATAACTGCATTACCCAGGCTAATTTGGTTATAAGTACACAGGAGTTTGAAGTTATTGCCGGAAAAATTTTTGAGCAGATTGAAAGTCATCCAATAATGCCTAAAGAAGTAATGAAAAAATTAACTGGTATAAATAAAGATAAATTCTGGAAAGTAACAGATTACCTGATTTCAGAAAAAAAGATAAATATTACAAAAGAAGGGCAAATAGAAAAAAATAATCGTTGTTTTCAATAAGAACACCCAATTAAGGGTGCGTAAAAATAAAAAAGGGACCAAGATAGAAATCTAGTCCCGCTTTAAAATCCAATATCCTATGAAAAACCGTAGCGAAGATAAGAGGTAATACATTACCATACAAGCTTTTTTAAAACTATTTTATTATTATTTAAGGAATATATAAGTGTCTAAATTACATTTAATAAAAGCTTAAGTATCTTATAATCAGCTATTTAAGGTATTTTTTTTGTGAATGTAACGCTGGTAATTTATTAAGAAAAATAAGCCAAAATAAAATACTGAATTAGGGATAATTTTTTCAGAAAGATTAGGATTTCATAACAGGGCATAAGAATAAAGTAACCTGGAGTAACCCGGCTAAAGTCGGCTCAAAAAGTTAATTATTACAAATAGATAGAATAAAGTGGTTAAAACCAGCTTTTAGTTTTTTTAGTAGTTCTTCCGCCCATGCCCAATGCTCCTAGCAGGGATCGAACAATTGTATTGCCCGCAGTTCGTGCCATACTTTTTACAACTGAACTATTAACTACTTTTTCAAGGGTAGATTCTTCTTCTTTTACCGCTTTGCCTTTGGTTTCCGGAGGTGTTTTTTCCGCAGCTTCCTGCAATTTGGCCGTTAAAATTTCATAGGCACTTTCACTATCAATTGACTGGTTATATTTGGCAGCAATTTTTGATTTGCTCATAATATTATCAATTTCCGCATCTGTCAATACATCCATCCTGCTGCGTGGTGAACACAACATTACCTGTGCCAATGGTGTAGGAATACCCTTTTCATTTAACATCGTAACCAATGCTTCTCCTATACCCAACTGCGTAATAAGATCCTCGGTTTTATAAAAATTTGTTTCCGGATAGTTCTCTGCAGTCTGCTTAATCACTTTTCTGTCAGCTGCAGTAAATGCCCTTAATGCATGTTGTACTTTTAAACCTAATTGAGCCAATACACTCGCAGGTACATCCATGGGGTTTTGTGTACAAAAGAAAATACCGACGCCTTTTGAACGTATCAGCTTAACGATTGTTTCAATTTGTTGTAACAAGGCTTCGCTGGCTTCCTGAAAAATAAGGTGCGCTTCATCTATAAACAATACCAGTTTTGGTTTTTCCAAATCACCTTCTTCGGGGCATGTAGCATATAGTTCTGCCAGCATTTGCAGCATAAACGTAGAAAATAATTTTGGCCTGTCCTGCAAATCGGTTACTCTTAATACATTAATAACACCACGGCCTTTATCATCTATCCGCATCAGGTCATCTACCTCAAAACTTTTTTCTCCAAAAAAAACATCGGCGCCCTGTTGCTGAAGCTCAATCACTTTACGCAAAATGGTACCCGTACTTGTAGTGGAAATTTTACCATAAGTTTTTTCAATTTCAGCCTTGCCTTCATCACCTATATATTGCAATACCTTAATAAAATCTTTAAGGTCCAATAAAGGCAGTTTTGTATCATCGCAGTATTTAAATATCATGGCAACTACCCCACCCTGTGTATCATTTAAACCTAATATCTTTGTCAATAAAACCGGGCCAAACTCACTAACAGTGGCCTTTAACCTAACGCCCTTTTGATTGCTTAAAGTCATTAATTCTGCCGTAAACTGTTCCGGCTTATACTCCATATTTATTTTCTGGTACCGCTCGGTTACTTTGTCGTTTATAGATCCAATAGCTGCAATACCACTCAAATCGCCTTTTATATCCATCAGCAAAACAGGTACACTGGCATCGCTTAAAAACTCACTTATCATTTGAAGGGTTTTTGTTTTACCCGTTCCGGTGGCGCCGGCAATAAGTCCATGGCGGTTCATTGTTTTTAAAGGGAGATAAATACCTGCATCTATAACCACTTCACCATCCAAAATAGCTGCTCCTATTTTTACACTTTCGCCTTTAAAAGTATAGCCGTCTTTTATTGCCTGTATAAATTCATCCTTTTTTGCCATGGTTAATTTTTCAGGAAAGGTACAAATGCAGTTGCAAAAGTTGATACTTTTTTTAGCATGGGCTTATCTATCAAACGTTTTTATTGCAAAATATATAATAGTGTATCTTTCACCGTTATTAATTATTTATAAACTGATGCATACTATATCAATATCATCATACATTTGGCTTTTAATAAAGTAATATGAAAAAAACAATATTTTATCTTTTTTTGGCAGCAAACAGCTTTTCTGGAACAGCTCAAAAAGTAGCCTATACAGAATATAATTTAAAGAACGGGCTGCATGTTATTTTACACCAGGATAAAGCGGCTCCCGTAGTAGCTGTAACTGTAATGTATCATGTAGGCAGTAAAGATGACCCGGCAAACAGAACAGGTTTTGCGCATTTTTTTGAACACCTGCTTTTTGAAGGCAGCGATAATATAAAGCATGGTGTGTTTGATAAAATTGTAAGTGGCAGTGGTGGGCAAAACAATGCAAATACCACTCAGGACCGGACTTTTTATTACGTAATATTTCCAAGCAATCAATTGGCTACGGGTATATGGTTACAAAGTGAACAAATGCTGCACCCGGTTATAAATGAAACAGGTGTAAAAACACAGAATGAAGTTGTTAAGGAAGAAAAAAGAATGCGGGTAGATAACCAGCCCTACGGCAATTTGGTAAGCAATGTAATGAAAGATTTATTTACTAATCATCCTTATCATTATGCTCCTATTGGCAGTATGGCGGATCTTGATGCAGCCACCTTAGACGAATTTAAAGCTTTTAATAAAAAATATTATACACCGGGTAATGCCGTATTAACTATTGCAGGTGATATTGATATTGCAAAAACAAAAACATTGATAGAGGATTATTTTGCCGATATTCCGGCGGGCTTGGATATTAAAAAGACTTTTGCAAAAGAAGAACCAATTACAAAAGAAATCATTGATACCGCTTACGACAGTAATATCCAGATACCCGCTATTGTAGAAGCATACAGGGTTCCGGGCAAAACAGGTAAAGAATCAAAAGCTTTGGAAATGGTCAATGCAGTATTAAGCCAAGGCAATAGCAGCCGTCTGTATAAAAAAATGGTGGACGACAAAAAGAATTCCCTATTTGCAGGCTCCTTCAATTATTCATTAGAAGATTATGGGGCTTATATTATTTATGCACTTCCCAATAACGATACCCCATTGGATACACTCTTAAAAGATATGGATGAGGAAGTGGAAAAATTACAAACAAGCCTGATAACAGAAACTGAGTTTACCAAATTACAAAACCAGTTTGAAAATGACTTTATAGGTAAAAACAGTAAAATGCTGGGCATTACAGAAAACCTTGCAGATGGATATACTTTTTATCAAAATACCAATTATATCAATACAGAGCTGGATGAGATAAGAAAAATAACCAAGGAAGATATACAGAACGTAGCCAAAAAATACCTCAGCAAAAGCCAACGCCTGGTTTTATATTATTTACCAAAAAAATAATTGTATAACTGTTTATTTCTATCAATATACTTATAGCATAAAATTTATTAAATGAAAAAAGTAATCATAGTTGCATTGAGTGTTGTTTTTTTACAACAGGGTTTTGCACAAATAAAAGTTGACAGGTCAAAAAAACCTGCAGCTGGCCCGGCACCTGTAATTTCAATAAAAGATCCTGTGATATTTTTATTGCCCAATGGGATGACGGTATTGGTGGTAGAAGACCATAAATTACCAAAAATAAGTGCATCATTATCTATTGATGCAGGATCAGTATTTGAAGGTAAAAAAGCAGGCTTGCTGGATTTGATGGGTCAGATGTTGGGCGAAGGAACTACCACCATGACAAAGGATAAGTTTGATGCAGCGGTTGATATAATGGGTGCTGAAGTAAGCCTGTATTCAAGTGGCGGCTCTGTGAGTGCTTTAACAAGGTATTTTGAAAAAGCATTTAATTTAATGGCCGATGGTTTGAAAAATCCTTCTTTTCCATCCGCTTCTTTTGATAAACTAAAATCACAAACAATTACCGGTTTAAAAGCAGGTGAAAAAAATGCACCAGCTATAGCAGAAAGGGTCAACCATGCATTAAGCTATGGTAAAAAAACAGCCAATGGTGAATTTACAACAGAAGAAACTGTAAAGGGTCTGACACTGGAAGATGTAAAAGAAGCTTACAAAAACTTCATTACTCCGTCCCGTTCTTATTTAACTTTTATAGGTGATATTACACCCGCAGTTGCAAAAATGCTGGCAGAGTCGGCATTTGCAAAATGGACAGGGAAAAAATTAATCCTTCCCGTAATTCCACAGGTAGCAAATCCTGCAAAAACAGAAATTGATTTTGTAAATGTTCCTACCGCTGTGCAGGGGGAAATAAATATTGGCAACCTGGTAAACAATCCAATGAATGGTAAAGATTATCATGCTGTATTGATAGCAAACCAGGTATTGGGTGGTGGTGCCGACGGGAAATTGTTATTGAACCTACGGGAAAAGCATGCTTTTACTTATGACAGCAGGTCGAGTATTGGCAGTGGCCGTTTTCAAAGCCTGTTTAATGCAACTGCTGCGGTGAGAAATGATAAAGTTGATAGTGCAACAGCAGAAATATTCAGGGAGATATTAAACATGAGAGATGGAAAAATTTCCGCTGAAGAACTAAATATTGCTAAGGCAAAATACAATGGATATTTTGCCCTGGGCATGGAAGACCCATCACGTACCGCAAGATTTGCTACTAATATTTTAATCAATAATTTACCCAAAGATTTTTACAAAACCTTTTTGCAAAAAATAAACAGTGTTACATTAACGGATGTAAAAAGTGTGTCTGAAAAATACTTTAGCGAAAACAATTCAAGGATCGTGATTGTGGGTAATGGCGAAAAAATTGTACCTAAACTAATGCGGCTGGGTTATCCAATAAAAAAGTATGACCGCTACGCAGATCCCATAATGGAGAAACCTGTTGATACCAAAGTTGGACAAACGGCTAAAACAACCAATAATATTTCGGTGTATGAGATTGTAGAAGCATATCTTAAAGCCATCGGCGGAAAAGAAGAAATTGCAAAAATCAACAGCATATCATCTGTGATAAGCCTTGATATGATGGGCCGCTCGTTTGAAGGGGTTAATAAAAAAATGAATCCCAACAAAGAAATAACAGAAATTAAAATGGGCAAAACAACCGTTATGAAAAGTGTATTTGATGGCGGCAAAGGTTTTATGGAACAAATGGGGCAAAAGAAAGAAATGACCGAGCAGGAAATAAAAACAAGCCGGGATGAGAAAGGGGTTATCCCGCAATTATATTATATTGGTGACGCCACCTACAAAACAGAATACTTAGGTGTTGGTAAAATCAATGATGAGGAAACTTACCGGGTGAAAATAATAATGCCCAGTGGGAAATTATCTGTACAGGAATACGCTGTTAAAACTGGTTTGCTGTTAAAAGAAGAAACTACAACAAAAGATGGAGACACGGATGTGATAGAATCTGCAGAGTATAAAGATTATAAAAAAACAGGGAATATCCTGCTGCCTTATGAAATAACAAGAAATACAGCAGGGCAGGAACTAACCTTTAAATATGTAAGCATTAAGTTAAACGAAGATGTAACTGAGGCAGATTTTAAATAATGAATTTATAAGGTTAAAAAACTGAATAGCCATCCCTTTACTGGATGGCTATTTTTATCCTTCATAAAAAATAGTACTATGCCAGGCAAATTTCCGTGAATATTATAAAACATCTTTAACAAAAAATTAGTCAGTATATTCGTTATTTAAAATATGAATTAATTTTATTTGCCATTAAAATTATTAAACATGGAAACTATTAAACCCAAAATATTATTATGTGAGGATGATACCAACCTGGGTATGGTATTAAAAAATTACTTGGAGCTAAACGATTACGAAGTGATTTTAGAAAGGGATGGCCGTCTTGGCCTTGCAGCTTTTCAACGTGAAAAATTTGATATCTGCCTGTTAGACGTGATGATGCCCAACATGGATGGCTTTACCCTTGCAGAAGAAATCCGTGATATCAATCCCGATGTTCCCTTATTCTTTTTATCTGCCAAAACAATGAAGGATGATATCATAGAAGGGTACAAATTGGGAGCAGATGATTATATTACCAAACCTTTCGACAGTGAAGTATTGCTTTTGAAAATAAAGGCCATATTAAAACGTAACGAAGAAATGCACCGCGATGAAGTGAATGCCGAATTCGATATGGGGAAATATCATTTCAACCCTCGTTTACGGGAACTTAGTTTTGAGGGAAAAGTTCAAACTTTATCGCCCAAAGAAAATGAATTATTAAAAATGCTTTGCGAATATAAAAACGACCTGTTGCAAAGAGAAATTGCATTAAAGAAAATCTGGGGCAGCGATACTTATTTTAATGGCCGTAGTATGGATGTGTACATTGCTAAACTGCGTAAGTATTTAAAAGAAGACAATACTATTGAAATAGTAAACATTCATGGTAACGGATTCAGGTTAGTAGCTTCATAGAAAGAATATTTAAATTATTAGAAAAGCCTGTTTAGAATTTAAACAGGCTTTTCTAATAATAGCATAAACAAAAAATAACTCTCGAAAACTTATCGCTTAACTCAAAATATTTTAGGTAAATAAATCTCCTGTACTTCCTTTTGAGGGAGTTGTTTTTCCTAAATGCTGATATGCCTTCGCAGTTGCTTCTCTTCCCCTTGCGGTACGTTGCAAAAAACCTTCCTGTATTAAAAAAGGTTCATACACTTCTTCCAGTGTACCCGGCTCTTCACCAACTGCAGTAGCTATGGTAGTGATGCCCACAGGGCCACCTTTAAACTTATCAATGATTGCATTCAATATACGGTTATCCATTTCATCCAAACCATGTTCATCTACATTTAAAGCCTGTAAAGAATGTTGGGTAATGCCTATATCAATTGCTCCATCATTCAACACCTGTGCAAAATCCCTCACCCTTCTTAATAAGCCATTGGCAATACGTGGCGTGCCGCGGCTGCGCCTGGCAATTTCATCTGCGGCTTCCGTTGAAATGGTTGTATTTAATATGCCTGCAGAACGAATAATTATTTTTTGAAGCGTTGCAGCATTATAATATTCCAACCTCGATTTAATACCAAAGCGTGACAATAAGGGAGCTGTCAATAACCCGCTTCTTGTTGTTGCACCAATTAGTGTAAAAGGATTCAGGTTGATTTGTACACTTCTTGCATTGGGGCCGCTGTCAATCATAATATCAATGCGGTAATCTTCCATTGCTGCATACAGGTACTCTTCTACTACATTACTCAGCCGGTGTATCTCATCAATAAACAATACATCATTTGGTTCTAAATTGGTAAGCAAGCCGGCAAGGTCGCCTGGTTTTTCAATAACAGGCCCACTGGTTTCCTTAATGCTTACACCCAACTCGTTGGCTACTATCCTGCTTAAAGTTGTTTTACCCAATCCTGGCGGACCATGAAATAAAATATGGTCCAAAGCTTCACCCCTTATTTTGGCCGCCTTAATAAATATCCGCAGGTTTTCAATAGTTTGTGGCTGGCCACTAAAATCAGCCATCTCACTAGGCCGTATATTATTCTCAAACTCCTTTTCTGCAGGGCTTAACAATTCGCCATCTTTATTTAAATTAGGATTTGCCATGTTGTAAAAATAATTAATTAAGTGGTGAACGGGTAAGCAATCATTTTATTACTGAGAAACTATTTAAAAATAGAATTTTCGTCTCCCATTTCGAGGTTGGTGGAGACACCAACCTCGGCAGACCGCCGTGGCCGGTGTTCACACCGGCCACTTTTTAATTATAAGGCGTTCTTGAAAATCATTTTTTGACATCTTCTGATATGCAATTAAATAAAAATACCCCCTTCCCATATTTCAGGAAGGGTATTTTACAAAAATTCTTATAGCTCTAAAATATTTTACAAAACTTTATTTAGACTTTACATTAATGGCTACTCTCCTGTTCATGGCTTTACCCAATGTAGTTGCATTGTCACCGATAGGAAATTGAGGACCATAACCTATAGCTGCTGTTAAGGATTTTGAACTGATACCTAATTTTTTTAATGCTGCCACAACGGCTTCGGCCCTTTTTTGAGAAAGTACTACATTGGCAACAGAATCACCAGTATTATCTGTATATCCGCCCAGTTTAAAACTGGCAGCAGGAAACCCTTTACTCAATAAAATAATATTTGTTAATTGCAATGTAGAAGCAGAGTCAATCTTTGTACCACCTGTTAAAAACCGCACATTTGTAAATTCAAACCAGTTGCCCTTAACGGTATCAATGGTAGCAGCCGGGTTTGACAAAAATTTATACAACCGGCTTTCTGTAGAATTTTCACCCACTTTTAAAACACCTGCTTCATTTGGTAACTCAATAGTAATAATTTTTCCAAGGTCGTATATATAATTACCGCTTGTATCAACTGAACCGGTTGCCATTGTTGCTGGTGCAGGGGTTTCAACTTTTACAATTGTTTCTTCAACTTCTGCAAATGGTTCTTTTGGCGATTTATGTACAGTTGTACCCATAAAATAAAAAGCTACTGCAGCTATTAATACCAATAACAATACCAGCAATAACCATTTTAAGCCGATACCTGTTTTTTCATCTTTTTCCACTATTTCTGAATCTGATGACATACTAATTTAATTTTAAGGTTTTATAAAGTGTTAGCTCCTTATAAACATAGAACTTAATTGCTATACAATTTTAGAATTTTATATTCAAAAAACAAGCACACCGCCCAATTATTATATTTATTTGTTGGCAACCTCTTACAACAGCATTTAGCCATTAATAAAAAAAGGGTATAGCTGCTATATAGTAATTTGTATGTTTGCAGCCTCATGTTAAACAAAATATCTAAATATTGGATTTGTCAGTTGATTGGTTGGGGGTCAAGCCTGGCCATCTCCACTTTTTTTTATTTAACCTTGTCGGTTCGTAAAGTTGATAATTTTTTTTTATTGATTGCCATTAGTGTGTTGCTGGGTATTGTAATTACCCATCTTATGAGAATGGTTATAAGGGAATATAAAGTTTTAGAAAAATCCTTACAAACACAAATTATCTCTTTTATTATACTTACACTGGTATTTGCTGTTGTATACGCTTGTGCTGATGTTGCAGTTGAAAAGGCGCTTAATTTAAGAGATACCGGTGGCCCTAAAATTTCATTGGCAAATGAAATAGCCCGTACTGCCATCAACAACTTCTTTCTGCTGTTTATATGGAACCTTATTTATTACATTTATCATTATGTAGAACGTAACAGGCGCCAGGAGGTAGATACTTTAAAATTACAGTCTGTTGTAAAAGAGCTTGAGCTTAAAACAATTAAATCACATATTAACCCTCATTTTATTTTTAATGCTTTAAACAGTATCAGGGCAATGGTCGATGAAAATCCTTCCAGGGCCAGAACTGCCATTACAGAACTAAGCAATATTTTGCGCAGCAGTATGCAAACCGAAAAATTAGAAACGGTTCCATTAGAAAGAGAACTTGATATTGTAAAAGATTACCTGGCATTGGAAAAGATGCGTTTTGAAGAAAGGCTGATTATTGAAATGGATATTGATGAAGATACACTGGGGCAACCCGTTCCGCCCATGATGTTGCAGACATTGGTAGAAAATGCCATTAAACATGGTATCAGTAAAAGAATAAACGGGGGCAAAATAAAAGTTATTTCTGATTTTGTAAAAGATCACCACGAACTGGTAGTACAAAATTCAGGGCAGCTAAGCAACCATGTAAACGAAGAAGGCTTTGGAGTAAAAAGCGCCCAGTACAGGCTTAATTTATTATACCAGGGTAAAGCAACTTTTGAAATTAAAAACGTAGATTCAGATATGGTAGAATCAAGGATAACGATGCCTGTGGCTACCATTGCTTCTATTGTTAGTATTTAAAAAAATAAATTGATTATGCCAAGAGCAATTATTATTGATGACGAAAGGTTAGCAAGAAATGAACTAAAAAAATTATTGCTCGAATTTCCGGATGTGGAAGTAATTGACGAAGCCGCCAATGCTGATGAAGGCATTGAAAAAATAGATGCGCTTAGCCCCGACCTTATTTTTTTAGATATACAAATGCCGGGTAAAACAGGTTTTGATATGTTGACCGAACTGGATAAAGCACCGCATGTAATTTTTACTACTGCTTATGATGAATATGCATTAAAAGCCTTTGAAGTAAATGCATTGGATTACTTAATGAAACCCATTGAGCCAAAAAGGCTGGCAGACGCCATACAAAAATTACAACAGGCCGAAGAAAAAGAATTGGCGGCGCAACAGGCCTTTAACCGTGGCCTGCTTACAGAAAACGACCAGGTGTTTGTAAAAGATGGTGAACGCTGCTGGTTTGTTAAGTTATCGGATGTACGTTTATTTGAAAGTGTTGGTAACTACGCCAAAGTATTTTTTGCAGGAAATAAACCGCTTATATTAAAATCTTTAAATGCTTTGGAAGAACGCCTGGATGAAAAAATATTTTTCAGGGCCAACAGAAAACATATCGTTAATATGCGGATGATTGAAAAAATTGAACCTTATTTTAATGGAGGATTATTGTTGGAATTAAGAGGAGGCGAAAAAGTAGAAGTAAGTAGAAGACAGGCAGTAAAGTTTAAAGAAATGATGAGTTTATAAATAGCTATTTAAAGAACATTGTTTAAGTTATGCTTAGCTTTAGGTTAGGTCAATTTTTGTATGAGTGCCTTCTATCTCTCCAATTGATGACACTTCTCTAATTTCAGTATCTTGTTTTGCCTTTTTAATTAGTTTGTCAATCCAGTAAACAAGTGCAAACGCAATTAAATTAAAATCAACCTCAAGCCTTTCTTTTTCATTATTGAAGTTAAAGTCAAATTTTGAAATACCTGCACCAAAACTAACATTTACTGATTCTGTTAGGTTAAGTCCAACTGTAAAATAAAAACCTGCTACATATTTAAAAGCAAAACCCATCATTGCAAATCCAATTACTTGAAGTATTTGATTTATTAATGAGTGCCTTAAAGCATTTTTCTTTGTTTTAACACAAAGTGTTCCAGAAAATATTGAGTAGCTAAAAAATAGTAAGATGAATAAATAAACGAGAACTGTAAGTTCTGTCAATGGTCCGTTGTTATAAATGGCCCAAAGAATTATGAATATTCCAATTGCACCACCGACAATTTGGTATAGTCCAAGTTTTACTAAATCCGATTTTGTTTCTTTTGAAATTAACATTTCCATAATTAGGTGTGTCAATTAGTTATGGTGCAACAATTACTATAAATGAATAGTTTTAATTTCACTGATAACCTTATCCTTATAATAGTTTGTCCCTTCATTAAGTGTTCCATACAACTTTACTTCTTGTCCGACAATTCTAACAGAGTCAATACACCCCTCCCTAGGTAATAAATTACAATGATTTTTAAATTTCACGATTTTGAGTTGATTCAGTTTCAAATTTGAAACCGAAACTGAATATAAGTCCCCGGTAAATGCAAAATCATTAATGAACACGATTATTTCATCCTTGATGCTGTAATCAATTATTGAGCTATAAAGTTTGTATGCTTTCTTAATTTTATGAAAAACCAATAAAGCCTTACAATTAGTTGCACATGCAGTTTTAAAAAAGATACAGTTTCGACTCTCTCCAATATACTTAGGTATAAAATACTTTCGCATCAACAATACATCCTCCGCATTGTAAATTCCTTCGACTCCGTTTTTTGAGCAGTTAATATAAAGGTCCTTGTCCTTTGTACTGTCATTTTTTACGGAATATTTTATACTCCAGCCACTATTCAAAATAGTATCAATCGGATAGTTTCTGGACTCAACATGCCACTTTGAAGTGTCAGAAATCACTGTAGTAACTATAGTTGTTGAATTCTCATTTGTTGTAATACTTTCATTTTTACCTTTACTATGCTTACAAGAGACTAATAAAAGTGCTACAATTATACAAGTGACCAAAAAATTGGGGGAGTGTTATGTTGTTGCACATAACAAGAAGCTTAAAGTTCTTTTGAAATAATACCACTACTTCAGGATTTTATAAAGGAAAGACTTCTATAATAAAATTTATACAACTTTCACGCCTACGCTATGTACCGCTGCTGCCATTTCTTTAATGAGCGATGCATCTTTTTCAATGGCATTGCCTACCACAATTAAATCGGCTCCTGCCTTGCAATTAAGGTAGGCTTTTTCAGGGTCGGTAATACCGCCTCCGATTATTAAGGGTACTTCTATAACCTGTGCAACTTTTTCAATCATGCTTTCATTGATAGGCCTTTTGGCACCGCTGCCTGCATCCATGTATATCAGGCTCATTCCCAGCATTTCGCCGGCCATGGCAGTACATACAGCTATTTCATTTTTATCTGCCGGTATCGGGCTTGCATTTGAAATATAGGAAACAGTAGTAGGCGCCCCTCCGTCTATAACCATATAACCGGTAGACATAATTTCAAGACCGCTTTTTTTAACTATTGGGGCAGATACAACATGTTGTCCGATTAACAATTCAGGGTTGCGGCCACTTATCAAAGAAAGATATAATAAAGCATCTGCATATTTACTCACTTGTGAAGGGCTGCCGGGGAATAATATTGTAGGGATTGAACAGTTTTTTTTAATCAGTTGCAGGCACTCATCCAAATAGCTGGAAATTACCAGGCTTCCGCCAACCAAAAAATAATCCACCCTGGCACTTATAGCAAGCTGTACAGTTTGTTCTACATTACTATTGTCTACCTTATCAGGGTCAATTAAAACAGCAAATGATTTTTTGCCGAGCCGCTTACGTTCCTGTAATGAATGATATATACCTTTTAGCATCAACTCTTTATTATTACCTGCAAATGTAAAAATTTTTAGCCTTATTAAAATAAAGATAGGCAAATGAATGGCTTTGCCTATCAATCATTTAAGGAAATTAGGTAAATTTACCGATGGATATTGTGGCAGAAATAAAATTTAAAACGGCACGCAGCGGTGGCAAAGGCGGACAAAACGTAAATAAAGTAGAAACAATGGTAGAAGGCTACTGGAACATTGCAGGTTCTGCCTTATTGACTGAGTCACAAAAAATCCTGGTAACCCAAAAACTCATTAATAAAGTTAATGCTGATGGCAATTTACTGGTAAAAAGCCAGGCTGAAAGAGGCCAGTTAGGGAATAAATTACTGGTAATAAAAAAAATGAATGAGCTTGTGACCAAAGCTTTAATTGTTCCAAAAAAAAGAAAACCTACAAAACCTGGTAAAGCCGCAAAGGAAAATAGAATCAATGCCAAGAAAAAAGCCGGGGAGATAAAGCAAAGCAGGATGAAAGTTAAATTGTAGACTATGAAAATGCCTTCTGTTTTTTGTTGGTTATTTTTTTTAACAAGTTGTCGTATTGCCGGGGCACAAGTGAATAAGCAACCCCAACCCGATATTAAAGTTACTTTTGTTAATATAATAAATAAGTTGCCATTAGTTTTAGATTCTGCCAAATATATTAATTGCTTCAAAGAGACTTTTACCATCAGCAGATTGAATTATTATATCAGTAATGTATCCCTGCAAACGACTGGTAAAAAAACCATTCCAGAGTTAAATAGTTATCATTTAATAAATGAAGAAGATACTGCTTCCAAAAGTTTTTCTTTTTTTATATCACCTAATCAATATACTTCGCTTTCCTTTTTAATTGGTGTAGATAGCCTGAAAAATGTCAGCGGTGCTCAAACAGGTGCGCTGGATCCTTTAAACGGCATGTTCTGGACATGGAACACAGGGTATATTATGTTTAAAATGGAAGGGAATTCTCCTTCATCTTCTGTTGTTAATAATAAAATTGAATACCACATCGGTGGCTTTTCAGGTGCCAATAATGTTTTAAGAAAAGTTCACTTAAATTTAAATGATACATTTTTTATACATCAAGAAAAGATTACTGAAATAATAATAAAAGTAGACCTTGATAAAATATGGAATGCGCAACACGATTTAAAAATTATGAAAACTCCTGTTTGCACAACGCCGGGTGTATTGGCGGCAGGCATTGCCGATAATTATTCCAAAGCTTTCGAAATAATAAAAATCATTCATCAATAAGCCATGTCCGTAAATTTTGAAGATAAAAATTATCATATCATTGTTAGTGTTTGTTATTACAGCTACCGCTTTTATCTATAATAAGCCTCCACATAAATTGACCTATTTGAAATTAGTGATACCCAAAGGCTGGCCAAAACCATCTAATGATATTTTTTTAGCAAACCCCCTTACAGAAGAAGGTTTTGTATTAGGGAGAAAATTATTTTATGATGGGCGGTTAAGCAAAGATGGAAATTTTCCCTGCGCCGGTTGCCACCAGCAGTTTGCAGCTTTTGCTACTTATGCCCATGATTTTAGCCATGGGTTCAACAATAGTTTTACAAAAAGAAATGCACCTGCATTATTTAATTTAGCATGGATGAAAGAAATGCATTGGGATGGCGGCATCAATCACCTGGAAGTACAACCATTATCCCCAATCACTGGCACTAACGAGATGGCAGAAACGCTGCCTGGCGTGTTAGCAAAAATAAAAGAAGATACTGCATATCAGCGTCTTTTTAAAGCTGCTTTTAGCGACGGCATTATTAATAGCCAGCATTTACTAAAGGCGCTGGCACAATTTACAGGTAGCATACAGTCTTATAACAGTAAATATGATAAGGTAAAACGTGGTGAAGATAGTTTTACTGTTAGTGAAGCAGCCGGGTATAAAGTTTTTCTTGCCAATTGTAATGGCTGTCATAAAGAACCCTTATTTACTGACAATACATTTCGCAATAACGGGCTTCCGTTAAATGAACAATTAAAGGATATGGGCAGGATGGGAATTACAGGCAATCCTGCTGATTCGCTTAAATTTAAAGTACCCAGCCTGAGAAACTGCAGCATTACATTTCCTTATATGCACGATGGGCGTTTTTTAAGTATTGGTAATGTAATAAATCATTATCGTACGGATATTGATACAACACAAAAAATATTGGATGAACTGCTAAAAAAAAGACTTATTATATCCAACCAGGAAAAACTTGACTTGACCAATTTTTTAACTGCATTAAAAGATGAGCAAATGCTCAGGGATCCCAGGTACCAGGAACCTAATTATATTTACCGGTCACCAGATATACATTAATGGTGTGGGTCTCCTTTGTACCAGCGATAAATAAACCATCCAAAAGAAATAAAAGCGGGTATCACTAATAAAGAAGGCAGGTGTTTTCGAAGGTCTGTCATCTTCACTTCTTTATTAAGAAGCGATTTGTCTATAAAAATATTATTAAGGCCAAATGCAAATAAAGCTGTTGTCCAGCTTAGCAAAATAACAGGGAAAAGTACGCCTGGGTCAACCCTTAATTTATTCCATATAAATACGCCATAGGTATTTGACAACAAAAAAATAATTGCCAGTAAAATACATGAAGTTATACTTAGCCACAAAGAATATGTCCAAATTTTCATATGGTTTTTAAGGAGGTGTTAATGAATAAAAATAACAAAGGCAAGTTTTACCTTTCAATAAATAAACGAGTTGCATTATTGTTTATTGCATATGTTTTATCTTCAAAGGTTTGTAGATTCTACTTTAGCTTAACATGTCAATATATTTAAGTAGTTATGTCAATTTTCCTACTTAGTATTTTCCGAAATTTAGTTCTCGGTTTTTCATATAATTTTAATTTTTCAAAAAAATCATAGGTCGAATTCTAAAACGAACCAATTATTAACAATAAAACAGCAGCCCTAAAATTGATTAAATACTAAATAGCGTGATAATTAAAATATATACAAGTAAATTTGTCTCTAAACAATTTTTAATTGAGCGGTATTAAAAAATTAGCAGGTCAAACATTATGGTATGGCCTAAGTTCTATTGCAGCAAGGCTTATCAATGTGCTGCTTACACCATATCTTACCTATTCTAATAATATCAAGACATCTGATTTTGGCAAAATGGCATTAATCTATGCCGCCATTCCCATCCTCAACATATTATTTACCTATGGTTTTGAAACGGCTTATTTTCGTTTTTCATCTAAAGAAGAAAATAAAAAGACTATTTACAACACGGCTTTTTTATCGCTGCTTTTTTCTACTATTTTTTTTACTGGTGTGTTGTGGCTTAATCAATCCATTATTGGTAATATTATCGGTCTAAGCAATTTTCCTCAAATCATTCAATATGCAATTTTGATAGTTGCATTTGATGCTTTAACCAAGATCCCTTTTGCCAGGTTAAGGCAGCAGGGCAGGCCCATAAAATTTGCTTTTGTAACCATTGTGGGTATACTATTTTATATATTTTTTACCTGGTTCTTTATCAGTTATTGTTCACACGCTTTACAAAAAGATGCCAATAGTTGGGTGAGTATTTTTTATGATGCAAAAACAAACCCTATTGTGTATGTAGTATTGGCAAATCTTATTCAGTCTGTAGTAACATTGCTGTTTTTATCATCAGAAATTGCCAAGGTACGTTTTAAATTTAATGTTACCTTATGGAAACAAATGATGGTGTATTCATTGCCGCTTATTATTGTTGGTATGGGGGGTATGATTAATGAAACCTTCGACAGGTTAATGCTGCAATGGTGGCTGCCCGGAGATACACTGGCAAAAGAATCGCAGGTAGGTATTTATAGCGCCTGTTACAAACTATCACTTTTTATAACATTATTTATTCAGGCATTTCGCATGGGTGCTGAACCTTTCTTTTTTAAACAAGCCGAGGGGCAAAATCCGCAGCGTGTTTTTGCAAGGGTAATGAAATTTTTTGTTATCATTATTTGCCTGATGTTTTTAGCGATAAGTTTATATATGCCCATTTTAAAATACTTTATCGGGCCAAAATATTGGGTGGGGTTATCGATAGTACCCATCCTTTTATTGGCCAATATGTTTATTGGTATTTATTATAATTTAAGTGTTTGGTATAAATTAAGTAACAAAACTTCTGCCGGTGCCTGGATTACTTTTGGTGGCGCTGCAATTACTACTGGTATCAATTTTTTATTCATCCCTGTTTATGGATATATGGCCTGTGCATGGGCAACTTTTTTTTGTTACGGCAGTATGATGGTAGCTTCTTTTATATGGGGCCAAAAAGAATACTGCATACCTTATGCCTGGAAAAAATTAACTGCTTATATGGTAATTGTAGTGTTGCTTTTTTTTGCGCACAAGGGCATTACCGCAATATGGCCCGGTGTTGTATTCAGCCTGACCACTGCTACGGTATTAATGGCTCTTTATTTATGGTTTATAGGAACCGTAGAGAAAAAAGAACTGCCACAACTGCCACTGATAGGCAAATTTTTTAAAAAATAAATATTGATTAACCTCTTTCCCGAATAAATAGCGTTATAGCTGATTTTGTTTACTAAATAATGATTCAAATAATATTTACATGCGTAAAGTTGTCGCTTTTTTTCATCATATCATAAAGCGTTTACTCACCCGGCCCGTTACTTGGCTGGCAAATAAGGTTTCTTCATCGCCAAAAAGAGAAAATGTGATGAGCTCCTTATCGAAATTATATGCTGAGTCGGTAGACAGGCCAGGAAAAAAAAGTGGCAGCATGTTTAATTTTGACCCACATGAAAAATCCATTATCATATTTTCCGACCAGCACAAAGGCGCCAGGAATGGAGCGGATGATTTTGCCCTGGCTGCTGATAATTACATGGCTGCGTTAGACTATTATCATAAAAATAATTTCTATTATGTAAACCTTGGCGATTGTGAAGAATTATGGGAAAATAATATTTTCAGCGTTGTTAAACACAATGCAGAAGTATTTGAAAAAGAAAAATTATTTGTTGACTCCAACACGTATTGCAAAATAATTGGCAATCACGATTTGTATTGGAAGAACGATCCGTTTGCGCAAATACAGATAAAAAATATTTACAAAAGAGCAGTTAAAATATTTGAAGGTATTGTGTTAAGGGTTCAGTTAAAAGAAAAAAGCATAGATATTTTTTGCACGCATGGCCACCAGGGCGATGCACAAAGTGATGGTAACTGGTTTAGCAAATGGTTTGTAAGTAATGTTTGGGGACCCATGCAGGCTTTTTTAGATATTAATATCAATAGCCCTTCTACCAACAACGAAAAGAAAACCCTCCATAACCAAATGATGTATGAGTGGAGTATTGCTCAAAAAAATGTTCTTTTAATTACCGGGCATACGCATCAGCCTGTTTTTAATTCGCTTACCCATTTGGAGAGATTATACCTGCAATTAGAAGAAGCAAAAGCAATAAATGATACAAGTGCCATTACAAAAATTGAAAATGAAATACCTGTACGCAGAAGAGAATACGATTTTGTAAATAACTCTTTTAGAAATATGAACCCCAGCTATTTTAATACAGGTTGTTGTTGTTTTAAAGATGGCAATATCACCGGTATAGAAATTTCAGGAAATTATATTCGGTTAATTAAATGGGCAAAAGTAAATGGTATCCCTACAAGGTCAGTAGCCGAAGAAGCATCTATATTATCCATAGCCGAAAAAATTTAGCCTGTGGCTTTTTGGTGTTTTGTAAACCAACATTAAAAATAAACATTTAATTTAAGCAGGTGTTTAAGCTAAATCAATTATTATAAATCACTCAACATACAATTTAAAACAAAAAATATGTCATTACTTTTTACCCCTTTACCAATAAGAGATATTACTTTAAAAAACAGGATTGTTGTTTCACCAATGTGCCAGTACTCAAGTACCGATGGGTTTGCAACAGACTGGCACCTGGTGCATTTAGGCAGCCGGGCAATTGGTGGTGCCGGACTAATTATTTCAGAAGCTACTGCAGTTTCGCCAGAAGGAAGGATATCTCCCAATGATCTGGGCATCTGGAAAAATGAACATATTGACTTTTTAAAACGCATCACTTCCTTTATTGAAGTGCAGGGCGCAGTGCCGGGTATACAGCTTGCCCACGCAGGCCGAAAAGCGAGCCATCATAGACCATGGAACGGAAACAAATCCTTAACTGCTAAAGAAGGCGCATGGCAAACAGTTGCGCCAAGTGCCATCCCACATACTGCCGGGGAACCATTACCAAAAGCAATGACCATACAGGATATTGAAAAGGTAAAAAATGATTTTATTAATGCAACGAAACGTGGCCTTGAGGCAGGCTTTAAAGTATTTGAAATACATGCGGCACATGGTTATTTACTGAATGAATTTTTGTCGCCGCTAAGCAATGTTCGTACAGATGAGTATGGTGGCAGCTTCGAAAACAGGATAAGGCTATTGCTGGAAATTGCAGTAAACACCAGAAAAATAATCGGTGAAAAATTAACGCTCTTTGTTCGTATATCCACTACTGACTGGGTAAACCGTGGATGGACAGAAGATGACTCGGTGGAACTGGTAAAGATATTAAAAGAGCAAGGTGTTGATTTAATTGATTGTTCTTCGGGGGGTAATTCGCCTGAACAAAAAATTCCTTTAGCGCCAATGTACCAGGTTCCCTTTGCAAAAAAAATAAAAAAAGAAACGGACATATTAACCGGGGCTGTGGGACTTATTACTACAGTGGCTGAAGCAGAACAGATACTAAATGATGGAGAAGCTGATCTGGTTATTTTAGCCCGCCAGTTTTTACGTGACCCTTATTTTCCTTTGCATGCTTCTAAAGAGTTGGGTGATGATATACAATGGCCGGTGCAATATGAAAGGGCTAAAAGATAAAGTCTATCGTAAAATAAAATAAAAACAGTTTCCGGCAATCCGCTTTAAGTGTTATAAATATAGTTGCAAAATACCTATCATGTAGTACTTTGCTGGTTTGTGATAAACGGCATCAATATGATGTTGTTTAGCAATAATTTTAAAACTGTTGCAAATTATTGTGTAAAATATTTTTGTTTGCATTTTAGTTCAACCTTTCTAAATTTTATAAACACCTGTCATGAAGCAAAAGCTTGTACGCTTTAAAATATTTCCCTACTTTTTCATCGTCGGCTCCCTTATACAAGAAAATACACTCGCACAACAATACGACTGTAATTTTAAGCCCCCTGTGATTACCATTGATTTTGGCACCAGCCATCATGAAAAAGATGTAGACCTTTCATCCTTATTAAATTATAATGAGGTAAGGGATGAATGCCCTGCAGATGGCAATTACTCTTTTATTACACATACGAGTAGTTGTTTTAATAATAACTGGAATATCCTTACAGAAGACCATACGCCCAATGATGTTGATGGCAGGATGATGGTAATAAATGCTGCATCAGAACCCGGCACTTTTTTTATTAATTATATATCCGGGCTTAAACAGGGAACTACTTACGAATTTTCAGTTTGGCTTTTAAATATTTGCTACGGTAACAATGGTTGTGAGCCCATTCCTCCTCAAATTGATATCTCCATTTCATCAGGAGTAAATTTAATTGCACAATTTTCAACCGGAGAAATAATGCCTTCGCCACAACCAAACTGGAAAAAGTATTTTGGCACATTTACCGTGCCGCCTGGTGCCAATGTAGTAGTGATAAAAATGGACAATACTGTCAATGGTGGTTGCGGTACTGATTTTGTTGTAGATGACATTTTAATAAAAGAATGCATGATGCAGGTACCTATAATAACAGCAGCACCTAAACCAGCAGCTGTTAAAAGTGTTGTGGCAAAACCGGTTGAAAAAGAAGCTGCGAAACCTGTTGCCCCAACAGCGGTTCTTAAAAAAAACAACGCAGAAATTTTAAATGCACCTCTTACTGCTAAGCCCGCAAACGCACCTATGGCAAATATAAAAAAATTACCGCCCATGTCAATACCCACGGTTATAGCAACAAGGGCCAATCCTTTAATAAAACAAATTGAAACGACCGAAACAGAGTTGCTTATTGAATTGTATGATAATGGAGAAATAGATGGAGATACTGTTACCATTTATCATAACAATGAGTTGCTTATTGCACATGCGGGTATCTCCGAAAAACCAATAACTGTAAAAATTAAGGTAGATAAAGAGCACCCACACCATGAGCTGATAATGGTAGCAGATAACCTGGGTTCAATACCTCCCAATACTTCGTTGATGGTAATAACAGCTAACAATAAACGCTATGAAATTTTCATCTCTTCATCAGAACAAAAAAATGCAAAAATTGTAATTGATCTTAAAGAGCCTTAAATACATTTCGCACTAAGGAATTAAAAGGAGCCGACATATCAAAGTTCAAGGGTTTTCTTTTGTATGACTTGTTTATCAGTTTGTGTTTTTGCTAATGACCGGGCAGTTTCAAAGTTTGCTTTTGCCTTATTGTTTTTGTAAAGCTCACCAAGCAGAGTGTAATATTAATGGTTACGGGTTAATTGCAGCTTTTCTGCTTCTGCTATGGCGGCCTGTTTTCCAGCTGTTTTTGAAAGCGCAAAAGTTCTGGTGAGTGCAGCAATAGGCGAGTATTCTATTTTGATAATTGCAGCAGTTGTTAATCCTCCTCTTCGTCATCATCAATAAAAATTTCATGACCGGTTCCCTCCTTCCATTCTTCTTTCTTTACTTCGCTGCCGCCAATTAAATCTGCTACCAATGATGTCCACCCTGTTTGGTGGCTGGCACCTAAACCTCTTCCGGTATCGCCATGAAAATATTCATAAAATAATACCAGTTTTTCATTGCCGGGTTTTTTATAAAACCAGTTCTGATCTCCATTTAATTTTCGTTCGCCATTTTTATCAATAGCCAGCAGGCTTACAATTCTGTCAGTTAATACTTTAGAAACATCTACCAGGTTCATCATATTACCTGAACCGACAGGACATTCTACTTTTAAATGATCGCCGTAAAATTCGCCGTACTTTCGGATTGAGCGGATGATAAGATAATTGATGGGCATCCATACCGGCCCACGCCAGTTGCTGTTGCCGCCAAAAAGATTGCTGGTAGAATCTCCTGGGTCGTATTGAATTTCATACTTTACACCATCAATGGTTACAGAATAAGGATTGGCTTCATGATATTTTGATAATGCCCTGATACCTCCATCAGATAAAAATTCATCCTCGTTCAACATGCGGTTCAGTAAATGGATAAGCCTATCCTTTTTAACGAGTGATAACAATATCTCTTCTCCATCACCCCGCTCTTCATTGGGCCAAAAGAGGTTGTTTTTCTCCCGGTAATCTTCAAACCAATCTACCCGTTTTTTAAAATCCGGCAAGCACTCAAAAATTTCTTTATTCATTATACTCACTGCAAATAAACCTGTTAACCCGACTACACTTTGTATCCGCAACTGCATGGGTGTTGCACCAGCGGTAGACCGTAATGAGTCGTAATAAAATTTATCCTCTTCATTCCAAAGACTCTGGCTGTTGAGCGCCTCAGATATCATTACAAAATGTTCAAAAAATTTGGTGGCAGTATCTTCAAAAGCTATATCCTGTTGTGCAATTTCTAATGCCATATCCATCATATTGAGTGCATACATCCCCATCCAGCTGGTGCCATCTGCCTGCTCCAGGTGCATCTGGTCCGATAAATTATGGCTACGGTTAAATACACCAATATTATCAAGCCCTAAAAACCCACCTTCAAAAATATTATTGCCGCTGCGGTCTTTACGGTTTATCCACCAGGTAAAATTAATCAGCAGTTTCTGGAATACTTTTTTCAGGAAAATAATATCGCCTACCCCGTAGGTTTCTTTTTCAATCCGGTAGACTTCCATGGCTGCCCATGCCTGCACTGGCGGATTAACATCACTAAAATTCCACTCATAAGCCGGCAATTGCCCATCGGGTTTCATATACCATTCCCGCATAATCAGCAGCAGCTGATTTTTTGCATATTCAGGATCTACCATTACCAGTGAAATACAATGAAAAGCAAGGTCCCATGCGGCATACCAGGGATATTCCCATTTATCCGGCATGGCAATAATATCCTGGTTTTTTAAATGCTTCCAATCATTGTTACGGCCATTTTTCTTGCCATCATTTACCGGGGTTATGCCATCACTGGTGGTAAGCCAGCGCTCTACATCATAATGATAATATTGTTTGCTCCAGAGTACACCAGCCAGGGCTTTGCGCTGTATATTTTTCAAATCGTCTGAAATGTTAACAGGTAATATCGTTCTGTAAAAATCATCTGCCTCATTTTTTCGCATGGCAAATATTTTCTCAAACCCTTTACTAAAAGGCTTATCATCTGCCCTGTTGGTAAGGCGGCAATAAATAGTTTTGGTTTCGCCACCCTTCAGTTTCAATTCATACACTGGGCTAAACTTGGTGCCTTCTTTTCGGCTGCGAAGTTTTTTGCGGTTGCTGCCATCAATAATAGCATCATGAAAAGCATCTTTTACAAAAGGTGTTTCGTTTATTGCGCCGGTTGCTTTATTAAGGTTGGTTTCGTTATCTGTATAAAGGCAATCGTCGGGAGGTTGAAAATAAAAATAATAATTTCCTAATCGCTTATGATCTACTTTAACGGATGTTTTATTCAAAAAACTAATAGATGGTTTGGGTTCATCCGGAGTAAATATCCAACGGTTATAAAACCATAGTGTAGGCAACACCGTTATTGGAGCAGCTATATTATTGCGGTTGGTAATTTCAATCTCTATAAAAATATCCTGGGGATTTTGTTTGGCGTAAACAATATTCACATCAAAATACTCATCCTTATCAAATACACCTGTATCCAGGATTTCATATTCAGGGTCCAGCATTGTCCGGCTGCTGTTGGTGGTTTTAAGGTCTTCGTATGGAAATTGCTGCTGGGGATATTTGTATAAATATTCCATGTAATAATGTGTTGGAATATTATCCTGGTAGTAATATAATTCTTTTACATCTTCTCCATGGTTGCCTTCGTAATTACCAAGGCCAAATAAACGTTCTTTCAAAATTTTGTCTTTCCCGTTCCATAGGGCAATGGCAAAACACAGGTTCTGAAAATAATCTGATATCCCCGCAATGCCATCCTCGCCCCAGCGGTAGGTTCTAAAGTGTGACTCTTCGAATGGTAAATAGCCCCATGCATCCCCATGGCCACCGTAATCTTCTCTTACAGTACCCCATTGCCTTTCACTGAGATAGGGCCCCCATTGTTCAAGGGGGATTGGCTTTTTATAATTAACGGCTAACCGCTGGTGTTCTGCTGACATAGTTGTTAATATTAGGTATGCTATTGTATATTAAACAAACAAAAACATACTGGTTAAACAATAGTAAAAATAAGCCTTTTAAAGAAGCGGGAATTTGATTATAGAAATTTAAATATCAAACGTTTGATGTTGAGATAAAAACAGTAAGCATACAAATTAATATAAAATATGACTGATAACTGAAAAGATAAATTTTTATAAAAAATATTTTTGTTATTATAAAATTAAAAAACGAGGCACATACTGATATGCTGCAGAAGGTAAATAATTCATCTGTTCCGTTAGTCTTTATATATTTTTGTAATGAATTAGTATGTTATGACGACCGTAACTAATATAAAATTGGTAAGTAAAAACAAACATATCATTAAAATAATCGGTTCGACAATTGACATTAACGGTCGACCTGAAGCTATTTGGGACAACATTACCAATGTAAAAATAGAGCAGTTTTCTCACCCAAAATTTTTCAAACTTATTGACATACCAAAACCACTGAAAGCGGAAGTAATTTCAGAAGGTATCGGCGGTAAACGAATTGCATATTTTGATAATGGAAAAAGATTTATGCAACAAATCTTAGTTTGGAAACCATTGAAAGAATATTCATTTTCCTTTAATCCTGAGAAAGGATTTAGAGTATGTTATCTTTTTGAACTTTCTCAAGGTGTTTTCCAAATTCCATTTGGTGCATATTATTTAACAACAAGTGGACAAACGACAACACTAAAGTTAACGACAACTTATAGTATTGATAGTCGACTATATTTTTTATTTAATATACCCGCAAGACTTATTTTAAAGGCCTTTCAAAGGTATTTGTTGAACTCAATCAAAAAAAACTCTGAATAAATGGAAGCAATAAAATTTACAGAAACGATAATAATAAACGAAAAATCCGAAAAGGTTTTTGACTTCACACAAGACTATAAAAAACGTTTAAGTTGGGACACATTTTTAAAAAGGGCAGACCTAATCGAAGGTTCGACAATAGTAGATAAAGGAGTAAAAGCTTATTGTGTTGCTAAAAATGGACTTGGAATGGTAACTGAGTACGTTACTTACAATCGCCCAAAAGTCGCAGCAATAATAATGACTAAAGGTCCATTTATGTTCAAATCCTTTTTAGGTTCTTGGACATTTAAGCAAACTCAAACTTACAACACAGAAGTAATTTTTCTATATTCTTTTACACTTAGGTTTCCTTTTACTTTGTTGACAAATTATATAAAAAACAGCTTGCAGACAAACGTAAAGCAAAGACTATTTGACCTTAAAAAAAGCATTGAAAATGAAAGTTCAAAGATATAATATCACCAAGCTAAAAACCATACACATTTAATGTAACTAAAAGATGAGCACAGCCGCAGCAACATTACCACAACGCACCCTTTACCGCATATTATTTACAATTGCTTTTACGCATTTTATCAATGATTTGTTACAAGCCATAATACCTTCTGTTTATCCCCTGCTTAAAACAAACTTTCATTTAAGCTTTGCACAAATAGGCATGATAACATTTACGTTTCAGTTAATGGCATCTTTACTCCAACCCTTTATTGGCATTTATACCGACAGGCGCCCACAGCCTTATTCACTGGCAATAGGTATGGGCTTTACGCTGGCAGGATTGATTTTATTGTCTCAGTCATCGGGCTATTATTCTATACTGCTGGCTGTTGGATGTGTAGGTATTGGTTCATCTGTTTTTCATCCTGAGAGCAGCCGTATGGCCTTTTTGGCTTCGGGCGGAAAGCGTGGGTTGGCACAGTCTATTTTTCAATTGGGTGGCAATGCCGGTAGTGCTACCGGACCATTGCTGGTGGCATTGATAGTTATTCCTTTTGGCCTCGGACATATCATCTGGTTTACACTTGTAGCCATAGTAGGAATATCTATTTTGCTTAAAATGGCTGGCTGGTACAAAATTCAAATAGCGTTGAGGGCGGCAGGTAAAGCAAGCCATCTTGTGGAAGATTACAATTATTTGCCGAAGAAAAAAATAATCAGTTCGGTAGCTGTTTTATTACTGCTGATATTTTCAAAATATTTTTACCTCGTATCCATCACCAACTATTTTACTTTTTATTTGATAGAACGTTTTCATGTTTCTATACAGCAATCTCAATTATACCTTTTTGCATTTTTAGCCGCAGTAGCAGCAGGCACATTGATGGGCGGGCCGCTGGGTGACCGTTTTGGACGTAAATATGTTATCTGGTTTTCTATATTGGGCGCTGCACCTTTTACATTACTGTTACCACATGCCAATCTTTTATGGGCCGGGGTACTTTCTGTAATTATAGGAGTAATAATAGCTTCTGCCTTTTCGGCCATATTGGTATATGCACAGGAATTGATACCCGGTAAAGTAGGTATGGTAAGCGGTTTGTTTTTTGGTTTTGCATTCGGAATAGCAGGTATTGGATCGGCCTTGCTGGGCAGGCTGGCAGATTATTCCGGTATTGTGTATGTATTTCATATCTGTGCATTTTTACCATTACTGGGTATCATTACAGGGTTATTACCCAACCTGAAGAAAAAAGGGTAGCCATGCCCATAATAGATTTACTATCAATTTTTATGCAATAATAAACATGGCTTTAAGTGGTGGTAATTGTGGAAATGCGTTGTAAAATCATAGTTTGGAAAAAATAATTTCTCATCTTTAAAATATAGTATATCGTAGTTCGTCAACCATATATACATGGAAGATGTGCTGACTATACCAACTGCAATGAGCGCTGAGGATAATAAAAATATTACCCATATTATTAAAAGTATGAGCAGGCGCCTGCTCGGCTTTATTAAAAAAAGGGTGGCCAGTCCGGAAGATGCAGAAGATATACTGCAGGAAGTATTTTACCAGTATGCTGGCAACGCAGCTACTATTAACCAGGCAACAAGCTGGCTGTTTACAGTAGCCAATAATAAAATAACAGATAGCTACCGTAAAAAGAAGTTGCCGCTGGCCGATGATATTTTCACATCATCATCAACAGATGAAGATAGTTTTGACTGGAAAGAAATTTTATTGCAATCGGATACTAATCCCGAAACTGAATACCTGCGCAATATTTTTTGGGAAGAGTTGCAAATGGCACTGGATGAATTGCCGGCAGAACAGCGGGAGGTATTTATTGAACACGAAATGAATGGTGTTGCCTTTAAAGATATAGAAGCCAAAACGGGTGTAGGTGTGGCCACACTTATTAGCCGGAAACGCTATGCTGTATTACATTTAAGAGAAAGGTTACAAATTTTGAGAGATGAGTTATTAAATTATTAAACATTATCGTAAGCACAAAAAAATAAGTAAGTGCATTTGCGGTAAACAAAAATATATACAATGAAAAAATTTTGGATAAAAAAAGGGCTGATGTTTGTTACATTATTTATAGTTATTACCCTTGTGGTGGGCTTAGTGGTAATGGGACTGTGGAACGCCATATTGCCTGCAGTATTAGGTATCAAAGCTATTACGTTTATACAGGCCCTAGGTATTTTATTATTAAGTAAAATATTATTTGGAGGTTTTAAAGGTGGTAGAAATAGCAATCACAATTGGAGAATGAAAATGCAGCAATGGAAAATGAGCCAGGAAAAAATGAGCAATATGACCCCGGAAGAAAAAGAAAAATTTAAAGCCGAGTGGAAAAGCCGGTGTGGCCACAGATGGAAAATGCGTGAGCAAGATACAGCAACCCGTGTGCCTGAATAAATTGCAATATGCTTTGTTAAACAATCCTGTTACTGCAATTATTATAGAAATCTATTGCCGTATCATTTACTTAAAATTTCTTTTATGCAGATACTTGTATTTAAAACCAACCTTAAAGATGGTAACCATGTTAATGCAATTGGAAGCAGTTTAAATATACATCCCGCAATTTATAAATGGAATGTAGACTTGAAGGATTGTGATAATATTTTAAGGATTGTAGCCAATAATATAGCACCCAAAGAAGTAGAGCAAATGTTAGTGGGCGCAGGATATCACTGTGAAGAATTAGAATAAGGTGTTGGTATTTGCCCATTTAAACTGGCAGCTAGAAACATTCTACCTGCCAGCTTCTTTGCCAGTTGGCATTTGCAGCTAATTTAATAATCCCTTCTTTTTCGGTTAACTGCTGATTGTGATTTACACTATCTGCAATACCGCACCAGGGCTCCAGGCAAACAAAGTTTGCATCCCGATATGCCCAAATGCCAAAGAATGGAAAATCATGAAAATTAAAATGCAGGCCATGCTGGTGTTTGGTACTGCCAATGGTAATACTATTGGTTTGCATATTTTTTAATACAATGGCATCTTCGTAAAATAATTGATGCGACAACAAAAGCTTTCCATTTTGAGTGGGTAATTCTTCTGCATGATTGGCCATTAATCCATCAAGTATTTTCCAGCGGGATAGTTTTTCTGTTTTATTAAACTGCAAATAATAGTCTGAATACTCTGTATCTTTTACCATTGGTACTGCAAAAGCAGGATGTGCACCTACAGAAAACAGCAGTTCATCGTAACCTGTATTGCTTATTTCGTAAGTACAGGTAATTGAATTATTCAATAATTTATAGCGAAGCTTAAGTGAAAATGCAAAAGGGTAAACAGCCAGGGTATCCGCATCCTGTGTAAGTGTAAATACCGCTTCTGAAGTACTCACCTGGTCTTTTAAAAAAACACGTTCTCTTGCAAATCCGTGTCGGGGAAGTTGGTAGGCCTTATCTTTATAAAAATAAGTATCGTCTTTTAAAGTGCCAATAATTGGAAATAATACAGGACTGTATTTGCTCCAATATACAGGATCTGCATTCCACATATATTCAAGACCTGTTTCTTTGTTAAAAAGGCTTTGTAATTCTGCACCTTTTGTAGAAATAACTGCCCGCAATTTTTCGTTTTCGATGGTGACCATGATTCAAATTTAGGGATTAAAGAATTAAACACTGATTACACGAATTATGAAGCACGAATTACACGAATTTTTTTAAGAGGCAGATGATTTTAGCTTTCCTTTTTTATTTATTACTTTCTTAATTGCACTACATATTCCTTCTATATTGCCCCCCTACTCCGTAGAGTGCATTTGTAATTTGGCCAAGCGAACAATACTTTACTGTTTCCATTAATTCAGCAAATAAATTTCCATTATCAATGGCTACCTGTTGTAAACGTTTTAGCATCAGCCCAGATTTATCTTTATGCCTTTGTTGAAATTCAGCTACTGATGCAATCTGAAATTCTTTTTCTTCTTTAGTGCTGCGTATTACTTCTGTCGGTAAAATAGTTGGGCTGCCATTTTTATTTAAAAAAGTATTAACGCCCACAATGGGATATTCACCAGTATGCTTCAGCGTTTCGTAATACAGACTTTCTTCCTGAATTTTATTGCGCTGGTACATCCGTTCCATTGCGCCCAGCACTCCCCCTCTTTCAGTTAGGCGTTCAAACTCAGCCATCACAGCGGCTTCCACCAGGTCGGTTAGTTCTTCTATTAAAAAAGCACCCTGGTTTGGGTTTTCATTTTTTGCGGTTCCCAGCTCACGGTTAATTATCAGCTGTATGGCCATTGCTCTGCGCACACTTTCTTCCGTAGGTGTTGTTATCGCTTCATCGTAAGCGTTAGTATGCAGTGAATTGCAGTTATCATAAATTGCATACAATGCCTGCAGGGTGGTGCGTATATCATTAAAATCAATTTCCTGCGCATGCAGCGAACGGCCAGATGTTTGAATATGGTACTTTAATTTTTGCGACCGGCTGTTGGCTTTATATTTATGCTTCATTGCTTTGGCCCATATTTTTCTTGCCACTCTTCCAATCACACTATATTCAGGATCCATACCATTACTAAAAAAGAAGGAAAGGTTGGGTGCAAAGTCATCAATATGCATTCCCCTGCTTAAATAATATTCTATATAAGTAAATCCATTGGCTAATGTAAAAGCTAATTGTGTAATAGGGTTAGCACCTGCTTCTGCAATATGATATCCGCTAATGCTGACACTGTAAAAATTCTGTACTTTATTTTCAATAAAATACTCCTGCACATCACCCATTAATTTTAAGGCAAACTCGGTAGAAAAAATGCAGGTATTCTGTGCCTGGTCTTCTTTTAAAATATCTGCCTGTACGGTTCCTCTTACGACTGCCAGTGCCTTTGCTTTTATTTGCTCATAGACATCGGCAGGTAAAACATCAGAGCCGCTTAATCCCAATAAACGTAAACCAAGGCCATCATTTCCTTCTGGCAATGCCCCATGCATATCCCCTTTTAACGGAACAATGGCAACACCATCAACGCCCACATATTTAGGCAAACTGTCAATACTATATTTTAATTCAATTTTTTTGTTTACAGCTTCCCTTAAATTATTTTCAATGATATATTTTTCGCATTGCTGATCAATGGCGGCGTTCATAAAAAATGCCAGCAGCATCGGTGCAGGTCCGTTGATTGTCATACTTACAGATGTTTTAGCATCACACAAATCAAAACCACTATACAATTTTTTTGCATCATCCACTGTTGCAATACTTACACCACTATTACCTACTTTACCATAAATATCAGGCCTTGGAGCAGGGTCTTCGCCATATAAGGTTACACTATCAAATGCGGTACTAAGCCGCTTTGCAGGCTGACCAAGGCTTACATAATGAAAACGGCGGTTGGTCCTTTCAGGCCCGCCCTCTCCTGCAAACATTCGTGTTGGGTCTTCGCCTTCTCTTTTTAATGGAAATACACCGGCAGTAAATGGAAATTCTCCAGGAACATTTTCCTGCAATTGCCATTTTAAAATATCACCCCAATCACTGTATTTTGGTAATATCACTTTTGATATAAATGTGCCTGATAAACTTTTGTAAGTTAATGGCTGGCGAATAATTTTATCCCTTACCTTAAACTCGTAAAATTCTTTGTTGTAACGTTCACGTGTAGCCGCCCAATTTTCAATTAGCTTTTTTGTTTCTGGTTGAAGTTTTTCTTCAGTAATATTTCTTATTTTTTCTAACTCCTGTACAACTTCGGTTGAGTCTGTATTTGCTGACAATGTTTTAATGGTGCCGTCAATTTGATATAATTGCGATGCAATTTTACTTTGCTCTTCGCCCCAATTATCATATTCCTTAATTGTTTCGGCTATTTCTGATAAATAGCGTACCCTTCTGGAAGGAATAATAGTAGATTGACTGGACGTATTTTTTAGATGTACATGATGTTCTATTTCGCCATCAAATTTAATACCCGTTTTCTCTGCTACTTTTTCCATCAGCCTTTCAAACAATTCATTTATCCCGGCATCGTTAAATTGTGCAGCAATGGTTCCTACAATTGGTAGTTCTTCGTCTTTTGCATTCCATAAGCCATGGTTGCGTTTGTATTGTTTGCGCACATCATGCAGTGCATCCAAAGCGCCAGCTTTATCAAATTTATTGATGCAGATTACATCTGCATAATCAAGCATATTTATTTTTTCCAGTTGCGATGGTGCTCCATATTCTGGTGTCATTACATACATGGTGATATCTACATAGTCTAAAATAGACGCATCACTTTGTCCAACGCCGGCACTTTCTAAAATTATAAAATCAAATGCTCCAGCTTTACAAATATCAATGGCTTCCTGCACATATTTACTAAGCGCTTTGTCACTTTCTCTTGTAGCAAGGCTCCGCATATAAGCCCGTGGTGACGAAATAGAGTTCATCCTTATTCTATCGCCCAGTAATGCGCCCCCGGTTTTTTTCTTGGAAGGGTCTACTGAAATTACCGCAATGGTTTTATCGGTATATGCATTTAAAAAGCGGCGCACTATTTCATCGGTAACAGATGATTTACCTGCACCACCTGTACCAGTGATGCCGAGGACAGCCCCCCTGCCCCCCAAAGGGGGGTTCTTGGAGCTTTTCAATTTTGATGACTCTGATTTTAGTTGAACAGTATAAGACATAAAATCTTCGCCATTTTCTGCAAGGGTAATTGCCCTTGCAATTTTTTTTATATCTCTTAATTCCCCCAAAGGAAAACAACTATTGTCTGAAGGCTCCTCCACAAATCCCTCCGCCAGCTGGCGGAGTGGGGAGGCCGTTTGACTTAATAAATCTTCAATCATTCCTTCTAAACCCATCGTTCTTCCATCATCCGGGCTATATATTCTTGTTATGCCATAATTATGAAGCTCTTCTATTTCGGCAGGTAAAATTGTACCACCCCCGCCGCCAAATATTTTTATATGGCTGCAACCACTTTCATTGAGCAAGTCTTTCATATATTTAAAAAATTCTACATGCCCGCCCTGGTAACTGGTGATGGCAATGCCCTGTGCATCTTCTTCAATGGCACATTCAACAATTTCGTGTACGCTTCTATTATGGCCCAGGTGTATAATTTCTGCACCTTTTGACTGAAGTATGCGACGCATGATATTGATAGCAGCATCATGCCCATCAAATAAGGCAGCGGCAGTTACAATACGCACTTTATTAGTAGAAGAAAAACTCATGATTGATTTAATTTAAGTGATGTTTAGCCATGCACAAATGCATTGGGCTATTTTAAAAGCCTTCACAATATGCTCTGCTCTTTTCATTTGAAATCTTTATTAAAGCACATCAGCTAACCGTACTGTAAAAATACAAGAAAGGAATTTAAAAAATTAACAGTTGTTAGTTTTTGGACTGACTGGATTTGGGATGCAATAATTTTGGCACATCCAGTAGCAGTGCCATAGAAAAATTAAAGGCCCGGTGGCTAATATAACGACCGTCTAAAAATATTGCAAAGCCAAACTGATACTCCAACTGTACACCCGGTAAGTTTTTAAAACCAAAAGTATTTGTAAAAGCAGGTTCCCAAAATATACGGGTTCCATCATTTAAACTATCTAACTTATAATAATGTAATTCGTTTGGTGCATAGTTTGTTTTTATATTACCAAACTTTATAAAATTAAACTTTGAAGAAAACGAAAAAGTAATATTTGTTTTGGTATGTAACATAAGAGCTGGCTGAATATAAAATTTTGTAATCGTCGCCTGGTGGCTCCTCATGTAATCAATGCCATTCAGTTTCCCATTGTCTGTAAAACTAAATTGCCCTTTTCCAATTCCCCCAAATATTTGAAACATTGTTTGGTTATTTTTATCCAATACTATAAAATAACCTACGCTAATTTCTGTAAGGTTTCTTTTATAGTCAATAAAAGAACTGTCTAAACTACCCCCATCATTATACCCGTTATTACTTTCTGTGCGCTTAAAATAATTAGCCGCCACAGCAAGATGATTGGAGATGGCATAAGCACCCTGCAAATCATAACCCCGGTTCCTGCTTTCATTTACGCCGTTATTGTTATTTGATAAGTTGGTTGAAAGATATGCCCCCAGTTTGCTATCTCCTTTATTTACTAACACAGGGATATTTTGAGCAGGAGGGCTGTACATATATCTTGGCGTATAGCACGATGTAAAAAAAATTAGCCCTGTCAAAAAACAGTAAACACTACGCATGGTAAATATTTAACTCATTTTAAATGTAAGCGCAGCAAAATCTTCTACACTTAATGCTTCAGCACGTTTATTAAAAATTTCGTCTGCCAATACATCGGCAGTAAATAAACTTTTTACTGCATTACGCAATGTTTTACGGCGCTGGTTAAACGCAGTTTTTACCAACACCTTAAAAGCCCTTTCACTTTTAACTGTAAGGATAGTGGTTTTTCTTTTTAGCCGTATTACACCACTCTGAACTTTTGGCGGCGGATTAAAACTCTGGTTGCTTACATCAAACAAATATTCTACATCATAAAGAGCCTGTATCAAAACACTAAGCACCCCATATACTTTACTTCCTTCTTTTGATGCCGCACGTTGCGCCACTTCTTTTTGAAACATCCCAATCACCACGGGCACTTTATCTTTCCAATCCAATACTTTAAACAAAATCTGTGTTGAAATATTGTAAGGAAAATTGCCGATAACTGTAAAGGGGCCATCAAAAGGTTCATCAATATCTAAAAAACTCCCGCTGATAATATGATCATTTAAAACAGGATATGTTTTTTTTAGGTAAGCTGTTTTTTCATCGTCCAGTTCTACAGCTTTTAAATTAATACCAAGCAACTGTACCAGGTGTTTGGTTAATGCACCACCGCCGGGCCCTACTTCCAGTAAATTTGTAAATGGGTCTTCCTTTAAAGCATCAATTATTTTTTGAATAACAACATCATCTTTTAAAAAATGCTGGCCTAAAGATTTTTTTATTGTAAACATCGCTGCAAAAGTAAACAAAAAGCCCTCTCATTATTTATGAAAGGGCTTTTTGCTAATAGTTGAAATATTATTGCCTGGTTAATAACATCAAATTTCCGCTTGTTATTTTGCCATTTGATATTATCTGAATTACATATTGGCCTTCGGGGTAATTATTTAGGTTTATCAATTTAACTGTATTGTTTCCTTTACATACAGGCTTTTTCTGTGAGTAAATTTTTTTGCCTTCATTATCCAATACCTTCATTACAACTGTTGTATTTTTTTGCGAATAAAAACCAACATCTACATAATTTTTTGCCTCGTTTGGCACTATTGCCAGTACCTTTTTTAAATTACGCTGAGTTATTACAGATACGTTGCTGTATTTAGTTTTATTTGATTTGGAAATAATTTTTACACGATACATAATTTTTTCCGCAGCAATGCCATAGATATTATCTGTATAATTCAAACTTTGCATTTCGTTTAAATAAACAGCCTGGTGTATTGCAGCAATTGTTATATAAGAGCTGCTATTGATACTTCTTTCAATTTCAAAATAATCTACATTTTCTGAAGTAATAATCCGCCAGTTTAATACGGCATTACTTATTTCCCTGGTACCTGTCAATTCAAACATACTTAAATTTAAAGCATTGCTTTTGTAAAACCGGCTATTGGGTACGCCGTCATTATAAGCAAAAGAAATTTTGCAAAAGAATAATAGTAAGGCTAAAAATGAATAATATTTTGTCATGAATTGGGTAAATTTTTATCTGATCCTTTGAATACAACAATCATAAACGAAAAGAATAGTAATTAATTGTACATCATCATTTTTATGGTTACTTATGGATATGATCAAAAAGGACCAGTTTATTGAAAATGCGAAATGGTAATTCATAAACCTATATTCTCATTTCCGCATTGGGTAAAATGAATGCTTACCATTTAGAATTTGTATTTTTACAACTTAATACTAATAAACATGCATTCAATTTCGGAAAACAAACCTGTTATAGGCATATCCTGTGGTGATATTAATGGTATTGGCCTTGAGCTGATAATAAAAACTGTAGGCGACAGCCGTTTGCTTGAAATATGTACCCCTGTTATATTTGCCAGTAATAAAGTGCTTAATTTTTATCGCAAGGGCTTACCCGAAATAAATTTTAATTTCTCCAGCATCAAGGATGCCAGCCGTATTAATCACAAACAGGTAAACCTGTATAATTGCTGGGAAGAAGAAGTAGCTGTTACACCAGGGCTGTTAAATGACGTTGGCGGAAGATATGCTGTGCAAAGTTTGGTTATCGCCGCGGAAGCTTTAAAACAAGGTAAAATAGATGGGTTGGTTACGGCTCCTATTCATAAAAAAAATACACAATCGCAGGAATTTAATTTTACCGGGCATACCCCTTATTTAAAAAATTTATTTGGTGTTGCGGATGTGGGGATGTTTATGATAGCCGAAAATATGAGGGTGGCATTGGTTACCGAACATGTGGCAGTAAAAGATATTGCGCCTTTTATTACCCGGGAAAATATCCTGAGTAAATTGCAAATTATAAACAACTCATTAAAAAAAGATTTTGGTATTGATAAACCTAAAATTGCAGTTTTGGGTTTAAATCCGCATGCAGGTGATGAAGGCCTGATAGGTAAGGAAGAAGAAGAAATAATTAAACCTGCTATTAAGGAAGCAAAACATAAAGATATTTTTTGTTTTGGACCCTATTCGGCAGATGCTTTTTTTGCAAGGGGACAATATGAAAAATTTGATGCCGTGCTGGCCATGTATCACGATCAGGGCCTGATACCTTTTAAATCATTGTCAACTGGCGAGGGTGTTAATTATACTGCCGGGCTTAATGGCATACGTACCTCGCCTGACCATGGGGTAGCATTTGATATTGCCGGAAAAAATAAAGCAGATGAAGCTTCTTTCCGTGAGGCGATTTTTAAATGTGTTGATATTTTAAATGCACGGAAAGAATTTGAGAACCAGCGTAAAAATCCTTTAAAGAAAATAAGCGCAGCATTTGTTGCCAATGCAAAAGACGAAAAAATTCTGGAAGAATAAAAAATTGAAGACTTCGTTTATTTAAAAACATCCTCTGATACTCCTTTATTTATCAGGTACGAGCTAAAGGTTATTTCAGCCTTACCGGTTTTATTTTTTGCTTTGTCTTCGGTGGTTTTATTATTTTGGGTGCCATCATCAAAGTCGAACGTTATACCCTTTGGTAACTTATAATCTTTAGTATCAAAAGAAAAAATAATTTTATCCGGCAAGCCATAGGCTGCATATTTTCCGTAATTCATTTCCAACTGGTAACTGCCATTCGCCCTTGTAGTAGTTTTGGCCCGTCTTATCACTAAAGCAGTTTCATCAATATAAATAGTCGACAATACTACATCTGCATTATCATCTTCAGGTAATAATTTAATTACCCGTACCACCGTGTTTCCAATTTTATCAGTACCGGCATCAATAGCAGTGTATTTGTTACCGCTTAAAATATTATTAAGATTTATGCTAACAGCTCCTTTGGGTACAAATGATATTCCCTTTTCATTTTTTATTTTTAATTTATCCGGCTTTTTAAAATATACCGTTACATCTGCATCGGGTACTTTAAGAAACGAAACATTGGTAATCATACGGGCTATTGCCTGGTAATCATTTACCTTATCAATATTGAATTTTACTTTTGCTATCAATGTGTTTACATCCTGTGCTTTGCATACAAACCCTGTTAGCAATGCAAATAGTACTTGTATAATTCTGAGAGTTTTAATCATTTTATTTTTTTAAGAGAGGATATCTTTCTTTTTAAAAACCATAACGGCTGCAGTAACTAATAAAAAAATATGTGCTATCAATATGAATAAACTATTTCTGATAGCCGGCCAGTTTTCAAGGCTTCCCTTTATTGTTTTTCCATCAATATCAGTACCGATATAAAAAAAACCTTTCCATCCAACAAGATAAGAAGTAAACAAAAAGGGCTTTATATTTTTATCGATGATGGGTACATTAATATTTGAGATAATGGTACATACAATAACTATACAAACTGTAGCAATGATGGGGCCTATTGAATTTTCTGCAAAAATTGAAAGCAATAAAGATAAAGCGGCAATTACAGTAAGTGCCACAGTTGCATAAGCAAAAGCTGCATAATAGCGCCACATTATATCATCACGGGTAATCAATAATATCTGCGACTCGTCTCCTTTGGTCCTGAATATAAGCATGTCGCCGATTCCAAAAATAAATAAGCTTACAAACAGTGCCGTTATCGCCATCCATAAAAGCAAAAAAATGGTAAACACTGTTGCTGCCGCAAATTTTACCAGTATAATTTGTGTACGGCTTACAGGTTTTGAAATAAGCAATCGCAGTGTTCCCATATTGGCTTCTCCTGAAATAGAATCTGCCGCAATCAATGCTATTAATATCGGTACTTGTATCAACAGTGTATTTAAAATAATGTAACACATAAAATAGCCGTTGATAGCCTGTACCCTGTCAAACGTAAAAGTATCTTTTACGTTTTGCAGCATAAGGTCCATATAACTTTGCCCATCTACCTTAAAAGCAAATTGAAAAATAGATACAATAGCAGCTACCGCAATAAATGCAATATATGTTCTTGGTCTTTTGGATATTTTAAACAACTCAATTTGCAAAAGCTTCAACATGTCGGGATTGCATTGTAAGTGATAAAAAATAATTTTCAAGCGAATGGCTTGAGTTTACGGAGAGTATTTGCACTCCCATTGCTACCAGGTAGTTTATAAGTAAAGGCACTTCTGTTTTATTCATCATTAATTGCATCCCGGAATGCTGTTGTAAAAAAACAGCCCATTTACTCTGCAGCAATAATTGTTTTGAATGAGTATTGTTAAGGGTATCAATTTCTATAAATGTATGAGCCGGGTCTAATAGTTCGGCAACGTTTCCTTCTACTATTTTTTTGCCTTTATGAATAATTATCATTCGGTTGGCAATTAATTCTATTTCACTTAATATGTGAGAAGATATCAATACTGTTTTACCCATTTCCCTGCTAAGCCTTAAAATAAGATTGCGCATATCTGCAATACCCTGAGGATCGAGGCCATTGGTTGGTTCATCTAAAATAATCAATGCAGGGTTGTGTACCAATGCTACGGCTATTCCCAGGCGTTGCTTCATGCCCTGGCTAAAAGTTCTTACATAATCTTTTGCCCGTTCCTTTAGCCCTACCATTTGCAATTGGTCCATTAGCAACTGTTTACTTACTTTAATACCGCTCATTTTGGCAAAGATGGAAAGGTTATCATAAGCAGATAAATATTTATATAAATCTGGTTTTTCAATTACAGCACCTATTTGTTGCAGAATTTGAGATCTGTGGGTAGAAAGTTTTTTTTCGAATAAATTAATCTCACCACTGGTAGGTTGTATAAGGGTAAGTAACATTCTTATTGTAGTTGATTTTCCTGCGCCATTTTGACCAAGAAAACCATATATGTCGCCCTGATTAACAGTAAATGAAAGGTCATTTACTGCGTAAATATCATTAAATTTTTTTGAGAGATGATTAACCTCAATGATTAATGCCATACGTAAATATTAGTACCAAAGTTAGAACGGATAGCTGAACTAATTGTTCATTAAAATTAAATGCTATTGAAAAAATTATTTAAAAAAAGTTGGTTTTCTAAAATAAAGTATTACTTTTGTTTTAAGAAAGTCGCTTACCGCACTATCTTACAATAACCACAAACATCTCTACAATTTTTTATTTCTTCCAATCCTACAGAATCACATACTCATTCCAATTTGCTGTGTATTAATCTAATTCACTTAGTTTACTACTTATCTCAAATACACACAAGATGAAAAAGATTCTTACATTTTTATTTGCATCACTTGCAATAATTTCTGTTAAAGCACAAAAAAATGCTGATATCGCTGTTCAACAAAGCACAGTAGCTTCTGAGTTCAAAACGAACAGTTTGGTTACCGAACCAACTGCAACATTTGTATCAGATAATAAGTTGCAGGGTACTGCTAAAAAAGGGCTTTCTATAATGCCTAATGCTGCTACAGGGGATATAAAAATTATATTTTCAACATTTCAGACAGCCGATGCAAAAATTGAGGTAATTGATGAAAAGGGAAAGAAAATTTTAGGACAATCTGCTGCATTAACTGCCGGAACTAACAGTATTAATGTTGATAATTTCCATTCTTTAAATGAAGGAACTTACACCATACAATTAACCAGTAATAACGAAACACATACTTCCAAATTTTTATATTGGAAATAAATTATAGATAACCAAGCACAAACAAAATGCTCTTCTGTAACTGGGAGGGCTTTTTTATTGTTCTAAATTGTCAGTAGGGTTCATGTATGTTTGTAATGCCTTAAAGTATACTTCAAAAGCCTCAATACCTTGCTTAGTAATTTTACAAATTGTTTGTGGGTAGTTATTGCTGAATTGTTTTTTTACTTCTATATAGCCTGCCTCTTTTAGTTTATTAATTTGCACGCTAAGATTACCGGAAGTGGCATTTGTTTTTTCTTTTAAAAAGATAAACTCCGCTTCCTTAACACTAATGAGCATGCTCATTACCGCTAACCGCAACTGTGAGTGTAAAATTGGATCCAGCTCTTTAAACATTTGCTTTTATATTTTGGTATAGATTCCATAAAATAAATTTCGGGAAGTTGTAAAATTTATTAACGATTTTTTCCATACAATTAATTAAGAGCAGTTTTTTTATATTTCATACGTAGCAAATATCCGGGAATGATATAACTTATTAAAATAGCGAATGCAGATATTAAAATGTTGGTATCATAATCTAAATATGCAGAGCAAACAGCCAATATCCATGCGCCAATGCCGCCCAATACAAGTGGAGAAAATTTTATTAACCGCCCTGTTACAAAACAGCCAATAGCGTATAATAATATATAAAACGTAAACGCATTTTGATACCCAATTTTTATAAAAATAAAATACAATGCAAAATAAGTTATGCCAATACTTATCCATAATTGCTCAATACTTTCCCCGATATAGGTTTTTACTTTTGTTATTTTACCTTTTTGAATACCCAAATAAACAGAACCTGCAATACCAATTATAATGAGCCCCCAGGCATAATAATGATACTGATAATGTACTACGTTTTTTAAAATATATTGCAGTATGCAAGCAGCAAAAACTACCCATCCCCATAACAGGAAAAAAACGCTGCTGTCAGCAACAGCGTTTTTTGTTTTGTTTATCATTCCTTGAATCAAATCAATACTCTCTTTCGGTGAAAGATTTTCTGTTTGCATAAAAATATTTTTTAATAATTTATTGACAGCCCTTTAATAAATTTTCTACCTGCGGCTTTCCCCAGTTAGGGTTTATATCACTTGCAGGTTTAAAGCTGCCATATTTGTCCATGGCTGTTTCCAATACTGGTTTTGCAGTTTTGCAACCGCCGCCAAATTGTTCGGGTGTATATACCAGACCCTGTCCTTTTAAATAATATGGCCGTGGGTTAGCAGGGTCCTGTTGCATTGCAGCTTCAATATTACTGCTGCTCGCCGGACCATACTCCTGCCATCTTTGCTGGGGGTTCACCATCATATGGCAACTGGCAATCATACTTTTAATACAGGAGATTTCTGAATTATTTGGTGATAGGGAATCTGCTTTTGCAATCAGTACAGCGGCCCTATCTGCAAAACCATCTATCTTATCTTTATCGTGTATTGTAAAGCCATAATTTACCTGGCAAAAAGCTGCATAATAATAGGGCAGCCATTGTGTTTTTTCCGCGGCGCCAATGCGTTCAAAACTATTGGATAACGTTAACAGGTCAGGAGGGTTTTTAAAACTGGAATCAATTACGCTTAAATTTTTTTTCATGGCGGCAATATATTTTTCGCTTTGAGCGGATGCAATTACAGCAATGAATAACACCATTGTTGATAGAAATAATTTTTTCATTTTTTTAAGTTTGAAGAATGATGAATTGGTTTATTTTTTGTTTTTTAATTTTTGATATTCTCTTTCGGTTAAATTTATTGTTTGAAAAACATAGACACCTGCAAAATGAAAGGCTAACCCAATGCCCCAGCCAAGCGTTGTCCATATGGGCCATGGGTATTCATTCCAATTACCATAAACTGCATTTCCTGTAAAGAACCATAATGCCCATAAAAAAGCATTTACAATTATGTAAACCATTGCATGCCTTTTAAAGCCTGCTCTTTTTTGTGCAATCTCCCATAACTCAGGGTCTTTGCCTTCCGGAAACGGTTGTTGATAATGTGACATAATAAATTGTTTTTAAAAGTTTATTTGTTGCGCTATTCTTTATCATTGATGAATAACCTTTGTTTGCATTAAAGATTATTATTTATTGCATCCTGTGTCCTGTCGATACCAAAACTTAAAAAGCATCCAATAAAAACAAACCGGCTGGCTGGTGGTGTTACTGCTTCTTTTCTGCTTCCATCATTACTGTAATTATAACTGTAAACCTGTTTTTGACCCAAAACATTATTAATGCCCAAAACCCATACAACAAATGCCTTTGGATTTGTTTTGCCCAAATTTGGCAGGTAGTTTACACTAAAACTCATCAAATTATAATTGATTGTTCTTCCCTGATCGGCTATACGGTATTTAGCCTGGGTAATATCATAAGAGATATTGTAATATGGCCTGCCTGTTGCAAAATTGTAGCTAAAATTAAATCCTGTTTTCCAGGGCAGCATAAACTTTTTAAGCACAAAAGCTGCGGTATGATTTGCTGCAAAGGAAGGTTGAATTTCGGCGGGATAATTCAGGTAATTTCTTTTTGTATCCAGGTACGAATAGGAAAACCAATAATCAACATTTTTAATGGTCTTTTTATCTCTCCAAAAAAATTCAATGCCCTGCGCTTTGCCGTACCCGTTATTATTAACAGCTATTTCCCTGCCACTAATGCCGGGCGCTGTTTTATACAGGTCATCATATTTTTTATAAAATAATTCTGTTCTTAAGGTATAGTTTTGTGTTTGTACGGTATACTGAAAAATATAGTGTGTTGCTTTTGAATAATCGATACTGGCAAACGTGGGTAATATTTTTCTTTCGGGGTTTTGATAAAAAATACCATATGCAAAAGATGCCTGGCTTGCATTTGAAACTTTGTATGCCAGTGAAAGTCTTGGTGCTACATTCCATTTATTAATGAGTGCAGAATGTTCCAGGCGGCCACCAATTTTTGCAGCCAAGCTATTGGTAACATAAATATCTGTTTCCGCAAATGCTGCATAAATGTTATCAGTAACTTTTTCAGATAACTTAGCTCCGTTAAATAAAGTATAGGTGGTTTTTTCGTTGCTGTAAAAATAATCACCACCGAAGCGAATGGCGGTTAAGCCTTTTAATTTTTTCTCAAACACAAATCTTGCCTGCGCATAACTCGCCGTATTTATCAGTGAATAATTTTTATAGGCATAAAATACCGGGTTAGTAATAATTACTTTCTTATTATCAGCATCCTGTAATTCATTAGTAATATCATCCTTATTGGTACTAAAACTAATACCTGTATATATTTTCCAGCCATCTCCAAGCCATTTCTTCCAGTTGATATTTTGGTAGGTGTTTACATTTTGTAAGGCGAAGGCATTTTTCAAAACTATTGAGTCTATATCGGGGTTTCTAAAACCAACTTTATTTGTACTGAGGTAGCCGTAATATTTTAATAAACCGCCGTTTTTAGTTTTTATCCTAAAATTGGCATCTGCCTGGTGAGCTAACGGCACTTGGAAATAATCCTGCTTTTGTTTAATTACATTAAATGCCAGCCATAAATTAGTAAAGTTATAAGAAACGCCCCACGACGATTTTTTATCTTTCGACAAATGCTGAATGCCCCCACCAAGGCCAACTACTGAAACACTCAAATCTGCCTGCGTTCTTTCAGGAAAATCATTGCTTTCTAATACCAGTGCCGCAGAAAGTGCCTGGCCATACAACGCCGAATACCCACCAGTACTAAATACGGTTCCTTTAAATAAGAAGGGATTAAAGCGGCCCCTGGTAGCAATACCTGGTGTGCTGCTGTAAAAAAAATTATTCACCAAAAACCCATCCATGTAAATTTTACTTTCAGTAGCTGTACCTCCCCGAACAAACAAACCTTCAGATTCGCCTACCTGCTGCGTACCAGGGAGTGATTTAAATGCACTGGTAACATCGCCATTTGCACTTGGTGTAGTAACAATATCAATAGAACTTAACACAGCTCCTTTATTTTTATCGCTGGCTTCAAAAGAACCCGCAGAAATTACTACCGCCTTTAATTCGGTGATAAGTTCCTTCAAAGAGATATTTTGAACAATTGAGTCAGAACCTATAAGTAATTTTTGATATACTATATTAAAACCTGAAATTGTTACTTCCAGCTGCCTTTCTCCCTTCTCAGTTGTTGTAAACCTATAATTACCCAAAGAGTCAGTGGTTGCTCCATCATAAGAATTTAATAACGATACACTTACCCCATATAATGGCTTATTTTTATCAGTTGTTACATGCCCCGAAATAGAAATTTGTGCCGAAACGATTCTAAAAAAGCCCAGAAGCATGATAATTAAATATAATTTTCTCATTACTTATAATTACATCACGAATGTAAAGTAATTTATTTTATAAATCAATTTATTTTTATAATTAATTATATTTTTCGGCTATGGATAAGGGTTAGTAATTTTAAAATAAACAATCGTAATATTTTGATTATCAATATATTAATATTATTTATTTAATAGCTAAAAACGCTATTGAAGCACTAAAAACTTATTAACATCTCAAAAGATTTATTTTTTTATCTGTAGGCAAATTGTAATTTAGCAATAGAATTTAATGGGTTAGTAAGTACAAAGGGTTAGCAGAAATGCTAACCCTTTTACTTTTGAGTAACTATTCATAATTTTCTTTCCCTGTTTTATCAGCATCATTATTTTGTCCAACTTCTACAAAAAAACTACGCTAAATATGTAGCTGATCTTAATTGAAAAAAAGGACTAACTCGAATGCTGTGATACACAATAAAATAAATTGTACTAAAATTTTCCTTTTTACTTTTACAACATGAGTAAAACCAAGTCGGCTTTTTTTTGTCAAAGTTGTGGATATGAAAGCACTAAGTGGGTGGGTAAGTGTCCATCGTGCAATAACTGGAATACATTTGTAGAAGAAGTAATTATTAAAGGAAATGATAAAAAAGAAAATAACGAATGGAAAGAATACAATGGTACAGGAAAATTAAAAACAATATCCATTAATGATGTAAGCAGTGCAGAAGAAAAAAGAATTATTACAACAGATGCAGAAGTAAACCGTGTGTTGGGTGGTGGAATTGTTTTGGGAAGTATTGTGCTGGTTGCCGGCGAGCCGGGTATTGGTAAATCTACTTTGTTTTTACAAATTGGTTTACAACTAAAAGATGTAGTTACCTTGTATATAAGCGGAGAAGAAAGTGAACAGCAAATAAAAATGCGTGCCGACCGTGTGGGTATTAAAAGCGATAATTTTTATTTGCTTACTGAAACGAATACACAAACCATCTTCCAGGAAATAAAAAAATTAAAACCGCAGTTGGTAATTGTTGACAGCATACAAACATTGCAATCCCCTTTTGTAGAAAGCGGCCCGGGCAGCGTAAGCCAGATAAGGGAATGTGCCGCAGAGCTACAGCGTTTTGCAAAAGAAACCAACACGCCTGTTTTTTTAATTGGTCATATCACCAAAGATGGCAATATAGCAGGACCAAAAATATTAGAGCACATGGTAGATACTGTTTTACAGTTTGAAGGAGACCGCCATTATGCTTATCGTATTTTACGGACTTTAAAAAACCGTTTCGGCTCTACAGCAGAACTGGGTATTTATGAAATGACGGGTGAAGGAATGAGGGCTGTAAACAACCCTTCTGAAATTTTAATTACACAAAAAGAAGAGCAGTTAAGTGGTATTGCCATTGCTGCTACCATTGAAGGAATAAGGCCACTGTTAATAGAAGGCCAGGCACTTGTAACCCAAAGCGTATATGGTACACCACAGCGAACAGTCAGCGGATTTGATTTACGGCGTTTACAATTATTGTTAGCCGTACTTGAAAAACGTGGCGGCTTCCATTTTGGTGTTAAGGATGTATTTGTAAATATTGCCGGAGGTATAAAAGTAGAGGACCCTTCCATTGACCTGGCAATAGTTTGCGCCTTATTGAGCAGTTATGAAGATGTACCTATTAACCAGCATTACTGTTTTGCCGGCGAAGTTGGCTTAAGTGGTGAAATAAGGGCTGTTAATAGGATTGAACAACGGATTGCAGAAGCTGAAAAACTTGGTTTCGAAAAAATAATTGTGAGTAAGTACAATGCAAAATCTTTAGGCAAAATAAAATCAGGGCAATCTGGTATTGAAGTTGTGCCCTTGGCAAAAGTGGAAGAACTATATCAGTATTTATTTTAAAAATAAACGATTTAATACTTTAACTTGTTACAGTATGCAATCATTAAAAAATATATTTAACGATACGCTCCATCTTTTTTATCCGCATATTTGCACCGGCTGCGGCAGCGATTTACTGGAAGAGCACAACATGCTTTGTTTACATTGCATCAGTAATTTACCACATACAAATTTTGAACAGCAAACCAATAACCCGATTGAAAAAATATTTTGGGGACGAGTCTCTTTGATAGCTGCACACAGCGAATTCTATTTCACGAAAAAATCATTAATACAACAATTAATACACCAGCTAAAATACAAAGGCAATATAGCTATCGGCCTTTATTTAGGTGAGCTGATGGGAAAGAGTTTATTAACCAGCGAGCGTTTTAAAAATATAGACGCACTCATTCCATTACCATTATACCCGGATAAAGAACACAAACGGGGTTATAACCAGGCTGCAATTATCTGCGATGGAATGTCTGCCATAATGAATGTGCCAGTTATTAAAAACAATGTAGTCCGTCAAAGATATACTGATACACAAACTAAAAAACATCGCACTGAAAGATGGCAAAATGTAGAAGGTAGTTTTGTTGTAAAAGATGAAAGAAAGTTAAGCGGTAAAAATTTATTATTGGTAGATGATGTAGTAACTACGGGTGCAACACTGGAAGCATGTGGTAGCGTAATTGCAGCAATTGAATCGGTAAAATTGAGTATTGCAACATTGGCTCATTCACCAAAATAACATCTCTAAAATGCAATTGAATAAATATGTATTTTTGAACAATGAAGACTAATCTATCAAATTTTTACAGATTGCCTGTCTGTTATTGCTTCATACTTACAATATTTTGCCTCATATTCTTTTCGTGCCAAAAAGATTCATTTATCACAAGCGGCAATGCAAAAATTTCCACCAGTGTAGATAGCATAAAATATGATACGGTTTTTACTAGTATAGGTTCTATCACTCAGTCTTTTAAAATTAGCAACTTAAATAATCAGAAACTTCTTTTAAGTACTGTTAAACTTGTAAACGGACCAACTTCTGCTTTTAAAATAAATATTAATGGCATTGCTGCCAGCGAAGCAACTAATATAGAAGTAGCAGCCAATGACAGCATTTATATTTTTGTTTCTGTACATATTAATCCCAGTACAGCAAACCTGCCCTTTATTATTACAGACAGTGTTATGATAGAATACAATGGCAATACACAATTTGTTAAATTGGAAGCTTATGGACAAAATGCCAATTTCCTTCGTAACAGGGTAATTAAAGGAAATGTAACCTGGGCAAATAATTTACCCTATGTAATATTAGGAAGTCTGCGCATTGATACAACAGCTTCGCTTACCATTGAACCAGGTTGTAAAATTTATTCGCATGCAGATGCTCCTTTTATTGTTGATGGCACACTTACTATAAAAGGCACTAAAGAAGATTCTGTTGTTTTTAATGGCGACAGGCTGGATGCCGATTATAAAGATTACCCGGCAAGCTGGCCAGGTATTTATTTTAGGGCCACCAGCAAAAACAATGTTTTGCAATATACACTTGTAAAAAATGCTTACCAGGCAGTGGTGGTAGAAAAGCCATCTATAAACACTAATCCAAAACTAACCCTGCATCAATGTACCATTGATAACGCATTTGATGCCGGGTTGCTCTGCGTTAACTCTAGTGTTAATGCAGATAATAGTTTGATTACTAATTGTGGGGCAAACATAATCCTTACGTATGGTGGAAAGTATAACCTTACAAATTGCACTGTTGCTGCTTATTCCAATAGTTATATTACACATAAAAATCCAGTATTGCTGACCAATAATTATGCATCAATTGGTGGTGGCACACTAACCGAAGACCTGAACGCCGTTTTTACCAATTGTATTTTTTGGGGTGATAATAGCTCTGTAGAGAATGAGGTGATTACTGAAAACCAAGGCAGCAATGTATTTACTGTTATATTTACTCACTGTTTATACAAAGCAAAGGATGACCCCCTGAATACCACTATCATTGAGAGCATAAAAAATCAGGACCCGTTATTTGATAGCGTTGATGTAAACAAAAAAATATATAATTTGCATATTAATAGGGATGAGGCTCCCGGAGTCAATAAAGGAATAAATGGCACTGGTTTTGCCCGGGATTTAGATAATAATAACCGTGCTGTTGGGCTACCCGATATTGGCTGTTACGAAAAACAATAAAAATTAAACAAACCTTCATTTTATACGTTATAAACTAAAATAATTTTTATGATTAAATTACTTGCTTTAGGTATTGCAATGTTATCCAACACAGCAATCACAAATACTTCATTGACTAATGAAGTTCCGGTTTCAGCAAATGCAAAAACCATTTACGATTTCAAAGTAGAAGCTTTAAGCGGTGGCACAATTGATTTTGCCAAATTTAAAGGCAAAAAAATATTAATTGTAAATACAGCTTCTAAATGTGGGTATACTCCGCAATATGATGGCCTGGAAGAATTGTACAAAAAATACCAAGACAAATTGGTGATAGTCGGATTTCCTGCCAATAATTTTGGCGGGCAGGAACCCGGCACCAACGGCGAGATAGTAGAATTTTGTAAAAAGAATTATGGTGTTACATTTCCGATGGCGGGAAAGGTTTCAGTAAAGGGTGATGATGCGGCGGCGATTTACAAATGGCTTTGCAATAAAAGTGAGAATGGGGTTATGGATGCAACCATTACCTGGAATTTTAATAAATTTTTATTAGACGAAAACGGAATTATCATTGCAAAATTTGATAGCAAGGTAACTCCGATGAGCGATGAGCTGACAAGTAAATTATAAGAAAATAGTAACCGGTTTAAGCGGCTCACAATCGAGCCGCTTTTTTTATTGCTTTCTTTGTTGAGTAATTTCAATAGCTGAGTTAAAACTATATTTGCACCGCATGCAATTCGAAAATATAATTGGCCAAAAACAAACGAAGGGACAACTGGTGCAAATGGTGCAACACAACCGCTTGAGCCATGCATTGTTATTTTTAGGCAAAGAAGGAAGCGGCGCTTTATCACTCGCTATGGCATTTGCACAATACATTGTTTGTGAAAAAGTAAACGGAAAAAAAACGACTGAAGCAACAGCCTCATTATTTTTTGTAGAGATGCCGGCTATTAACACCCTTTCTGAACTTAACGATTCCTGTTGTATTTGTTCTGGCTGTATAAAGGCTAAACAATTGATGCACCCCGATATTCATTACAGTTATCCCGTAATATCAAAAAAAGCCGGCGAAAAACCTGTCAGTACCGATTTTATTACAGAATGGAGGGAATTCTTTTCTTTGCACCCATACGGCAATGTGTATGATTGGCTGCAGTTTATTAATGCAGAAAATAAACAGGGAAATATTACAGCAGAAGAATGCAATGATATTAACCGCAAAATAAACTTAAAAAGTTTTGAGAGCGAATATAAGATACAGATAATATGGATGCCTGAATACCTTACTAAGAATGGTAACAAACTATTAAAACTCATTGAAGAACCCCCGCCGGATACTTTATTTATATTAGTAGCTGAAAATGAAGGCGCTATTTTACCCACTATTTTATCAAGGACACAATTAGTAAAGATTCCTTTGTTAACCAATACAGAAATTGAAGTAGCCTTAGAATTAAGAAATGGAGTTACCATTGAAAAAGCGCAACAAATAGCTGCCTTAAGCGAAGGGAATTACAGGGAAGCATTACAATTACTACAGCATGTTGAAGATGATTGGCAGGCTATTTTAAGAGAATGGCTTAACCTTATTGTTAAAAAGAACCTTGCGGGACAGGTTAAATGGATTGATGAAATGAGTAAACAGGGCAGGGAAAAACAAAAGCAATTTCTTAAATATTTTACTCATTTGCTTGAACAGGCCATTCGTTTAAACAGTATCCCTTCGCTTGTAAATAATACAGAATCTACCAATAACGAACAGGATTTTGCACTTAGGCTTAATAAATTATGTAGCATACCTCAACAGGAAGCTATCATTAATGAGTTGGACAAAGCCAACTACCATATTGAACGTAATGCCAATGGCAAAATGCTGTTTCATGCCTTATCTATTAAGTTGTATCACATAATTAGTAACAATTCGTTAATTTTGGTTAATTGAAGAAAAGCCCTGAGGTGAGGGAGTTTGGAGCCAGATTGTTATATGATAAAAATCTTTCTCCTTTATAGTTTACATTGTTTGTCGGTTCCCAATCATTTTTGGGATTTTTTTTAGTTATAGGAAGTCTAAAAGTGCTGATGCACTAATCCTTTTAAAGGTTACAGAAATTGTTCAATATATAACAGCTGTAAAAGAACCAATAGCTATCTTTTTGCGACGCAATGAAGCGTATAGATATTCTCCTGCCTGGGTAATAAAAAATCTTCTTTGTAACATTATTCATTTTTAATTACTCATTATATGGGATGTGGAAGTTGTGGAACAGGTAAAGATGGGGTTCCGGGCGGATGTCAAAGCCATGGTAGCTGTAGCAGCGGCGGCTGCAATCGGATGAATGTGCATGATTGGCTGGCCAATCTGCCCTTTAGCGATCCGGAAAGTGGTTGCAGAATTGTTGAAATAAGTTTCAATAATGGCAGCCGTAAAGATTATTTTAAAAACACTACTAATCACTTTTTTGAAAAAGGTGATATGGTTGCCTTAGAGGGCATTAATGGTTTTGATATTGGAAGTGTGAATCTTACCGGCGAATTAGTAAGGTTACAGTTAAAGAAAAATAATATTAAAGAGGATAGTACTGACATTAAGAAAATTTTGCGACGGGCCAATGAAACAGACCTGAATAAATGCAGGGAAACAAAGGCAAAAGAAAAAGAAGTGATGATACGCAGCCGTGCCATAGCCAGGCAGTTAAACCTTGAAATGAAAGTGGCCGAGGTGGAAATACAGGCTGATGGCCGAAAAGCAACATTTTTTTATATAGCAGATGACAGGGTAGATTTTAGGGAATTGATAAAAATATATGCCGGTGAGTTTAAGGTAAAGGTAGAAATGAAGCAAATTGGCGCCAGGCAGGAAGCTGGTAAAGTGGGTGGCATAGGTAGTTGCGGCCGGGAATTATGCTGCAGTACATGGCTAACCGATTTTAAAAGTGTTAATACCAATGTGGCACGTTATCAAAATCTAAGTATTAATCAAACAAAATTAAGCGGGCAATGTGGCCGCTTAAAGTGTTGTTTAAACTATGAACTGGATACTTACCTGGATGCATTGCAGAATTTTCCGGAAGACTGCGATATGATTGAAGTAGCCAGAAGCCGTGCTTTTTTAGTAAAAAAAGATATTTTCAGAAACCTGATGTGGTACACTATGCCCGATAGCAACAAGCAGTATCCCTTAACTATTGAAAGAGTACAAAAAATAAAGGCATTAAATAAGCAGGGCATAAGGCCTGAAGAACTGGAAACAGTAGAAGTTGTAAGTAAAAAACCAATAGAAGTAGAACCCACATATGCGGATGTAGTAGGACAAATCAGTTTAAAAAGTTTAGAAAAAACAAGCCGCAAAAGAAGGGATATGGAAAGGGGTCCGCAACAACAAAGGCCACAACAAAACAGGCCCAATCAAAATCAGCAGGAAGGAAACAGGCCTAACCAACAGCAACGTGGTAACCAGCAACAAAGACCGCAACAACAAAACCGCGATGGTGGTGAAGGGCTGGGACAATCAAGACCACAGCAAAACAGGGGCAACCAAAATCAACAAGGCAAGGAAGGAAACAGGCAGCCGCAACATCGCAATAATCAGCAACAAAGGCCGCAACAAAACAGAAATAATTAAAATCAACCTAAGCCAGGCCAATCACCAGGGAATAATGAAGAAAAAATAATTAATTAATAATACCGGTTTTAATAATAGGGTTTTATCTTAGTATAATAAATTTTTACATGTCCATTAAGATTAGTAATCTTTCAAAAAATTACGGTAGTCAAAAAGCAGTCAACAATATTTCTTTTAGCATTGGCAAAGGAGAAGTTGTTGGTTTTTTAGGTCCCAATGGTGCTGGCAAAAGTACCACTATGAAGATTATTACCGGTTACCTGGCAGGTGATGGCGGCGAAGTGGAAGTATGTAATGAAAAAGTAAATACCAATTCTTTATCAACAAAAAAGAAAATTGGTTACCTGCCTGAAGCCAATCCCTTGTATTTTGATATGTATGTAAGAGAATACCTAGAATTTGTTGCAGGTGTTCATCAAATACAGCATCCAAAAAATAAAATTGAAGAAGCTATTACAACAGTTGGGCTTACAATAGAAGCCAATAAAAAAATAGGGCAGCTTAGCAAAGGGTACAAACAAAGAGTAGGCCTTGCTGCAGCATTGATACACGATCCGGAAGTATTGATACTGGATGAACCTACATCAGGGCTTGATCCCAACCAAATTGTAGAAATTAGGGAAGTAATTAAAACCCTGGGGCAAAATAAAACAGTATTATTTTCTTCTCATATTTTGCAGGAAGTTCATGCAATTTGCGACAGGGTAATTATCATCAATAAAGGAAATATTGTAGCAGACGATACTTTAAGTAACCTTCAAAGAGGAAAGAATGGCGAACATATTGTACTGATACAATTTAAAGAAGGTGTTTCTAAAGAAACCTTGCAGCAACTTATTGATGTTACTTTAGTTGTAGAGGCAGAAGGAAGTAATTATAAATTACATACACCAAATCCTGAAAGTGTAAGAAAACAATTGGTAGAATTGAGTTTGAAAAATAATCTTAACATTGTTTCTTTGCAAAGTGAAAGTAATAGCCTGGAAGAGGTATTTAGAAGTTTAACATCATCAAATAATTAATAATAACCAAATCAATAAAAATTATGAGCTACATCGCAAGTATTTATGCCCGCCAAATTTTAGACAGCCGTGGCAATCCTACTATTGAAGTAGATGTATTAACCGAAAATGAAAAATTAGGCAGGGCCGCAGTGCCAAGTGGAGCAAGTACTGGTATTCATGAAGCTGTTGAATTAAGAGATAATAATAAGAAGCTGTACGGAGGAAAAGGGGTATTGAAAGCGGTAAACAATGTAAACACTACCATTGCCGAAAATTTATTGGGCTGGGATATAGCTGATCAAACAGGCATTGATGCTGCAATGATAGCTTTGGATGGCACACCAAATAAAGGAAAATTAGGTGCCAATGCAATTCTTGCAGTAAGCATGGCTGTTGCAAAGGCTGCCGCTTTGGAAGCAAACCTTCCTTTATACCGTTACATAGGCGGTACTAATGCAAAGGTTTTACCGATACCGATGATGAACATTCTAAATGGTGGTTCGCATGCCGATAATAAAATAGATTTCCAGGAATTTATGGTAATGCCCGTTGGCGCTTCTTCATTTAGTGAAGGGCTGCAATGGGGTGTCGATATTTTCCACGCTTTAAAAACAGTATTGAAGAAAAAGGGTTATAGTACCAATGTAGGCGATGAAGGCGGCTTTGCTCCCAACATCCAAAGTAATGAAGAAGCGATTGAAACAGTGATGACAGCAATAACTGCTGCAGGATACAAGGCCGGTTCCCAAATTGGCATTGCATTGGATCCCGCAGTTAGTGAAATGTATGATAAAACAAAAAAAGTATACGATTTTCATAAAAGTGATGGCAAAAAATTAAGCAGCGAGAAAATGGTTGATTTTTGGGCCAATTGGGTAAAACAATATCCCATCATTTCCATTGAAGATGGGATGGCTGAAGATGATTGGAAAGGTTGGAAATTGATGACAGATGTATTAGGTAAGAAAATTCAATTGGTTGGTGATGATTTATTTGTAACAAATGTAACCCGTTTGGAAAGGGGTATTAAAGAAGGCGTAGCAAATGGATTACTGGTAAAGGTGAATCAGATAGGTTCCATTACAGAAACTATTAATGCGGTAAGCATGGCACAGCAAAATGGTTACAACACTATTATGAGCCACAGAAGCGGAGAAACAGAAGATACTACTATTGCAGACTTGGCCGTTGCCCTCAACTGTGGACAGATCAAAACCGGTTCTGCTTCCAGAACTGACCGAATAGCTAAATACAATCAATTGATCCGCATTGAAGAAATGTTGGGAGATACTGCCATTTATCCAAGCGGAAAGATTAAATTTGGCAAGTCTATCTAAATTTCCTGAAAGGGAATATTTTGACAGTTTAAAATGGAAAATAATTTTAATAATACTGGCTCTCCAAAAGCTCCCAAAAAAACGGGGGGCTTTGGAAAGTTTTCGCGGTTAAAAAACAAATACCTGCTTGCAGGAAGTTTCTTTATTGTATGGATGTTTTTTTTTGATCCCAAGGATTGGGGAGTAGCATTTGAAAAAAATGCCAAATTAAAAGAACTCCAAAACAGTGAACTACATCTTAGTAACACTATTCAGGAAACTAAGGACGAGTTGAGCCAATTGAAGAATAATGCTCAAACTATCGAAAAGTATGCAAGGGAAAAGTACCTTATGAAGAAAGATAATGAAGATATCTTTATTGTTTCTTCACCCACTACCACTAAATAATCAGTACTGGTATACAATAATGAACGAAAATGGTCGTTTATTATAGCGGATATTGATATTTAATTTTTAAACAGCATTTTAACTTTGCCTATGCACAGCTTTACACCTGATGATCTCATTCAGTATGTTTACAATGAGACCTCATCGCAAAAAACAGCAGCCATAAAAGCTGCACTTCAGACTGACTGGAGTCTTCGTGAAAAATACGACGAAATAATATCTGCTCAAAATTGCCTGGAGAAAGTAAGTTTTTCTCCCCGCAAGAGTGTAGTAGATAAAATTTTAGACTATGCCGAAAAATCGGTCATTCACCAAATTACAGAGGTTTAAAATATACCCCTGCTTTTTTAACATAATTTTGTCCCGTTAAATACGGGACTTTTTTATGACCAAACAGCAACGATACCAGTTTTTTATTGATTATTTTATTGCACATGCACCCAATGCAGAAACCGAATTAGTATATGATAATCCGTTTCATTTATTAGTGGCTGTAATTCTTTCGGCTCAATGCACCGATAAGCGGGTAAATATTACTACGCCTGCTATTTTTAACCGCTATCCTACTGTTGAAACACTTTCCCGGGCAACATTTGATGATCTTTTTCCGCTTATAAAAAGCATCTCTTATCCAAATAATAAAACAAAACACCTGATAGGTATGTCTACGATGCTGGTGGAAAAATTTTCAGGTAAAGTGCCAATGACCGTAGATGAATTGATGCTATTGCCGGGTGTCGGCAGAAAGACTGCAAATGTAATTACTTCTGTAATTGATGATCAGCCAAACATGGCCGTAGACACACATGTTTTTAGAGTAAGTGCCAGGCTTGGTTTGACTACTAATGCCAAAACGCCTCTGGCAACAGAAAAACAACTCGTTCAAAATATTCCGGAACAATTTATTTACAAAGCACACCATTGGTTAATACTTCATGGCAGATATATCTGTGTTGCAAGAAATCCTAAATGCAATATTTGTGGTTTAAAAACGATATGTAAGTATTATAAAAAATTTAAAAAAAGCAAAAAAATATAAATGAATAATTAGCGTTTAAGATAATTATGATTTATTTTGTATATACTTTAAAGTACGTATTATTTTAATATATAAATTTTAATAATAAAGGATCCCCTAATTAAATGAAAAAAATAAAGCTTCTAATCAGTACTCTAATAATATTTATTACTCCTTTACAAAAGGTAATTGCACAGTATTATTTTTATGATAATAACACTTATTATACCCCTTTAATGTTCGAAATCGGTGCTTCCGCAGGAGTTATGAATTGCCTTACGGATATTGGGGGTACAAAAGGATTGGGTAAGCCTTTCGTTAAAGACCTCAATATTGGTAATAATCAATTTAATGGAGGTGCATATTTCAGTGCAACTTATAAAGAGGCTGTTGCACTTACTTTTCAAGGCACTTTTGGCCATATAAAGGGTTATGACAGTATTTTGGAATCTGTTAAATCAACAACCCCAAGGTATAATCGTAATCTAAGCTTTACAAGTAAAATATCTGAATTTTCTGTTGTAGCGGAATTTTATCCCATCTTTATATTTGTTAACTGGGCAGAAAGAGAAGATTACCCTCCAAATTTTTCTCCCTATCTGCTTGCTGGCATAGGTTTTTTTTCCTTTAATCCTCAAACCATATTAAATGGAAGAACTGTTGATTTGCAACCCCTACATACAGAAGGACAAGGTTTTGCAGAATACCCTGACAGAAAACCTTATAAACTAAAACAGACAAACTACCCTATCGGTGCTGGTGTAAAATATGAATTATCCTCTAATTTTAATCTACGTGCTGAATTTATATACCGAATTACACATACTGATTATTTAGATGATCTAAGTACAAAGTATATAGACCCCTCTTTATTCTCTAAATATTTAAGTGGTTCTCAATTAGCTGATGCATTAGCCTTAAATGATAGAAGAAGCAAAAACAATCCTGAATATCCCATTAATCCAAATGGTGGCCAATTACGAGGCAATCCAAAAAACAATGATGCCTATTTTACCTTTAACATCAAAATAGGTTTTAGTTTTGGAAGGCAAAAAGTCATGAATAATTAGTAGACAAGTTTATAGAGAACCGGCTATCTTCCAAATAATAGTACTTAAATCATTTATATATCCGCTCAATAGCAGTTTTGTATTTTTCCATAATTACCTTGCGTTTAAGCTTTAGGGTTGGCGTAAGTTCACCACTATCAATGGTCCACTCATCCGGTAACAGTTCAAATCTTTTTACCTGTTCTACATGATTAAAAAATTCATTAAAACTATCAATCAGCCTTCGGAATAATTCCAGTACCTCGGGGTGATGAATGGCCTCCTCATTTGTGGTAAAGCTGATATGCTGTTGCCGCATCCATTCTTTTAAATTGGCCATCGAAGGTACAATCAATGCACCTACAAATTTTTGTTCTGCTCCTACAATCATCATCTGTTCAACAAAAGGGGACTCCTTCATTTTATTTTCGATAGGCTGTGGTGCTACATATTTTCCTCCACTGGTTTTAAAGAGCTCTTTTTTTCTGTCTGTAATTTTTAAAAAAATACCCTCCTCAAATATGCCGATATCACCGGTATGAAGCCATCCATCTATGATGGTTTCTGCCGTTAAATCAGGCCGTTTGTAATATCCAATCATTACGCTTGGCCCCTTTACACATATTTCTCCATCAGCCTCCAGCTTAACATGCTGCCCTTCCAATACAGGCCCCACTGTGCCAAATTTGCACCCACCATTATGTTTACAGTTTACACTTATTACCGGGCTGTTTTCTGTTGGCCCATACCCTTCATAAATGGGAATTTTTGCAGCGGCAAAAATCCTTATTAATCTTACCTGGCAGGCTGCACCGCCAGTAACAATAAAATCGACATTGTTACCAAGGCCCTCTCTCCATTTGCTAAATACTAGTTTATTAGCAATGGCTAATTGCATAATATACCAAATTCCTTTGCTTTTCCTGTTATCGTATTCATTGCCAAGTGCGACAGCCCAATCAAATAATTTTCTTTTTATGCCTTTAAGTTCGGCCCCCTTTGCCATTATTTTCTCGTACACTTTTTCTAACAAACGCGGAACAGTACAAAATAAATTTGGCTTTACTTCTTTCAGGTTATCAGCAATAGTATCAAGGCTTTCAGCATAATAAATGGAAATACCGCTGGCTATGTAGATATAAGATACCATTCTTTCAAAAATATGATTGAGTGGTAAAAAACTTAATGCCTTTGCAGAAATATTATCATCAAAAGGAAAAGTTTGTTTTGAATTTAATACATTACTCACAATATTACCATGGCTTAACATAACACCTTTAGGTGTGCCCGTTGTGCCGGAAGTATAAATAATAGTAGCACAATGTTCAGGTAAAACAGATTGCTTTATTTTCTCCAACGCAGAATTCCTGACTGTCTCCGGCGAGGCTAATATTTTTGCCCAGTAATCAACATCCGGAAGATCATCAAAGCTGTAAATATTTTGCAAAGTTGAACCCTTGTTACTAATGTTTTTAACCTTTGCTAATATATCTTCACCACTTATAAATGCTAGTTTTACAGTTGCATCGTTAAAAATAAATTCAAGTTCATTAATATTAGTAGTTGGGTAAACGGGACAGAGTAAAACCCCAATTTGCTGGCAGGCCATATCCAGTATCAGCCACTCGGGCCGGTTTTTACTAACCAGTGCAACTTTATCCTGGTTTTCTACCTGCATATTATTTCCACTAATTCCCAGATTAAGTAAACCTACACTTAACTGGTCAACCAGTGCTTTTACCTCAGCAGTACTATATAACTTCCATTTATTATCCTCTTTACTTGCAAGCATATCAACCTTAGGAAATTTATCCAGCTGACCTTGAAGAAAATCAAATACACGTAAAGGTTGGTTCATACAAGCAATCGTTAACTATACAAAAATATTTAGTTCTTATTTTTCAGCTTCTCATATTCCTTTTCTACAAGATCTTGTTTACCTCCTCCATAAGCATTCAGGTATTGAAAAAATAATCCTATACCCCATCCAAGCATACTCCATACCGGCCAGGGCATTTCCCGGTTAATACCCCTTCTGCCAGCAGTAAACCACCATATAAGCCATAAAAATATATTTACTACAAAATAAGATACAAGGCTGCGTTGAAAGCCCGCTCTTTTCTTTGCTTTTTGCCAAAGTTCTTCATTTCTTTGCTCTTCCATAACTATAGTTTTAACATAAGCCTAAGATAAATAAAATAAATCATCCATTCACTTCCGCTGTATTTAAAATACCAAAAAAGTGCTGCGATTTTAAATCATTATCCCAAGGTTTGCTGAAACTATATAGACTAAATCTTAGTACTTGTAATACTCTCCGGGGACTAATTTAAAAATACGCCCCTTTTGAAAACGGGTAAACTCGTTATAATCTGTTGAATGGGTAATTGTCCAGTTTTGATAAGCAGGCAGGTTTTGGACCGACCCAAATATCCACTGGTTGTAAGCATCAAACAACCCTTCCTGTAATAATTGTTTCTGCAAATCAAATAACTTAGAGGGAAATTTAGACGCATAATCCTTGTACCAATCCAAAATAAAACGGGTGCGTATCATCGTAAGCGTTTCGGCATTAATACCAGTAGCTGCCAGCGAACTTTGCTTATTCATTGTTTCTATAAATGCAGTCGCAAATTTATTTTTGTCTTTGTTTTTCTTGGTAATATCCACATCAGCAAAAAGTGCTTTATAATTTTCCAGCAATATAGATTTTATTTCTGTTGTATGAGTATTTAATGGGTCAAGGTTTACAAATATTTCGCCGTATAAGATGCTCCATATTTTATCTTTAGTAAGATTATAATACCTGCTGGCATTATAATAATTTTTAGAATAATTGGGATCAGTTTCAATTCCCTTCTCCCATTGTTTAATAGCCGTGTAATCCTTTTGCTCCCATAGCAATACACCCAGATCGTTGTACAAGGCGCCACTTTCAGGAAATTTTTGAATTCCTTTTCGATATAATTTGTCACATTCGGCCGTCAACCCTAATTGCAAATAAATATTTCCCGCAATCTGGTAGCATTGATCATCTGCCTCATCTTTATCAATCAATGGCTTAATTATTTCAAGTGCTTTGTTATTATCCCGTTGCATATAATAACTCAACGAAAGATCTTTAGTGATTTCAATATTTTGTGGTTCCATTTGGGTTGCCCTGTTCAATACAACTATGGCATTGGCATAATCGTTCTGTTGCATAAATGAACGGGCAGTTGCCTGTAGTTCCGCAGCTGTTTGAGCAAAACCATTTTGCAACGAAAGAAAAAATATTATTAATAAAAAGATTGCCTTAATTAATTTCATCTTTTAAAAATACAATGAAAAAATTAGAATTAAACCTTAATCGCCAAAAGGGAAATAAGAGGTTTAAAACTGTTTCAACAAATGGATCAATGTTAAGTTAATGATTGAAATGTTATTAGAATAATACAATATCGTATCTTATATTTCTATTTAATCATTTATCAGGTGTGTAAGTAAGCCATCTCTAAGTTTGGGCTCAAACCAGGTGCTTTTGGGTGGCATTACATTTCCACTATCAGCAATATCAAATAATTGTTGAATGCTTACAGGGTGCAGACTGATAGCAATAGCCATCTCTCCACTATCCACTCTTTTCTCAAGTTCGCCCAAGCCTCGTATGCCGCCAACAAAATCAATTCGCTGATCTGTACGTTGGTCTTTAATATTCAAAATAGGGTCAAGAAAATTATTCTGTAAAATGCTGACGTCTAAAATCCCTATTGGGTCTTTTGTATAAGCATTTTCTTTTGCAGTTAATTGATACCACTGCTTATTGATATACAAACCAAACTGGTGCAATACAGAAGGTGAAAAAGCTTTTGATACTTTTTTTATAATGAAAAATTTAGCCGCTGCTGCTAATAATTCTTCTACAGTTAACCCATTTAAATCTTTTATAACACGGTTATAATCCATTATCAGTAATTGATTAGATGGAAATAATGTGGTTAAGAATATATTGGCTCCGTGTGGTGCGTTTTTGCCTAAAGCTGAACGTACTTTAGCTGCTGATGCAGCTCGATGATGTCCATCAGCAATGTATGTACAAGGTACTTCTGTTTCAAAAATCGTTGATATTTTATTAATAATATTATCGTCATTAATGATCCAGATGGTATGTTGTATATGATCATCAGCTGTTAAGTCGTACACTGGATTTTTATCATTTTTCCAGTCGCTAATAATTTCATCAAGGCTATCTACATTTTTATATGCTAAAAAAACATTTCCGGTTTGAGCGCCGGTTGTTTTAATATGATTAATCCTGTCCTGCTCTTTTTCGGGTCTCGTAAATTCATGTTTTTTTATAAGACCCTTTTCGTAATCATCCACACTGCTGCCACAAACTAACCCTGTTTGGCTTTTACCATTCATTATTAACTGGTAAATATAATAACAGGGCTTGCTTTCTTTAAATAAAATATTTCTACTGATGAATGCGTGAAGATTGTCTTTAGCCCTGTCATACACCTGTTGCGAATGGCTATCCGTTTTTTCGGGCAAATCAATTTCACTTTTGGTAATATGTAAAAAACTACTAGGGTTTCCCTGTGCTTCTATTTTTGCTTCCTTGCTGTTTAAAACATCGTATGGGCGGCTGGCAACTTGTTTTGCATGCTGGGCTTCTGGGCGTAAAGCTTTAAAGGGCTTGATTGTAATCATATTCAGTTATTATCTTGGTAAATGTAAAGCAAAATTTTATGCATTGGTCAATGCAAATTCTTTCATTGCCTGCACCAGCACTTCTACGCTGCTAATGGGCAATGCATTATACAAAGATGCCCTAAAACCGCCCACCAGCCTATGTCCTTTAATACCAACAATTTCTTTCCGTTTGGCAAACGATAAAAAGGCTTCTTCTAAAACAGGTTCCTTCATTACAAAACAAACATTCATTTTGCTCCTGTCTTCTTTAGCAACTGTGCCTGTAAATAAAGGGTTCCTGTCAATTTCCTGGTATATCAATGCGGCTTTGGCATCATTTAATTTTTCTATTGTGGCAACACCACCCAATGCTTTTAACCAGCGAAGCGTTAGCATACATACAAATACGGCAAATACAGGTGGTGTATTTAACATACTGCCTTCTTTAATATGGTTGCGGTAGTCCATTATGGCAGGGATAGCCCTTTTCACTTTCCCTAAAATATTTTTATTGACTACCAGTAAATTTACGCCTGCAGGCCCCATGTTTTTTTGGGCCCCTGCATAAATCAGGTCAAATGAATTAAAATCAATTACCCTGCTAAAAATATCGCTGCTCATATCTCCTACTAATGGAATACTTGTTTTTGGGATTTTCTGCCATTGGCTTCCATAAATTGTATTATTAGTAGTAATGTGAAAATATTTAGCATCATTTGGCACGGCGAAATCTTTTGGTATACTGGTATAATTACTTTCTTTACCAGTGCAAACCACTTCTACCCTGCCAAATAATTTTGCCTCTTTAATAGCTTTGATGCCCCATACCCCTGTATCTGCATAAGCCGCCAACTCTTTATCATCCAATAAATTCATAGGTACCTGCATAAATTGGGTAGATGCGCCTCCATGCAAAAACAGCACTTCCCTATCGGCATCTAATTGCATCAATTCTCTAACCGATGACCTTGCCTCATCCATTATTGTCTGAAATATTGAAGTACGGTGACCAATTTCTAAAATAGATAAACCACTATTATTATAATTAAGTACTGCCTCAGAAGCCTGTTCAAAAACTTCTTTTGGTAATATAGACGGGCCTGCATTAAAATTATGAACCACTGCGATAATTATTAAAATGAAAAGGAGTTGCAAAAGTAACTTTTTGAAAGGGATTTTACACAACAAATCCAGGAAATATAAGTAGCTAATAAAATGATTACGTTACTGAAGGCAATACCTCACCGGTATTTACAATTTTTTATGATATTTAAAGCTCCAGATAAAAAATCCTGATAGAATTTTTACAATGCCTTTAAAGTATTTTTAAAATTGCAAGTTATATACATAGCTGATTTATTTTTTTAGAGCATACTATATGGTAATTTATACCTACCAAGAGAAAAGTAAAAGTTGTGGCATGTTTTTTACATTATTTATGAATTGATCTTTGTATAAGGTAATTGCAAATATTTTAAACTATGGATGAATGAAAAAAGTTTTTGAAAAAGTAAAAGCAGACAAACGCATTATCATTGGATACAGTGCCTCTATAATTTTATTACTGATTACTTATATTGTAACACTGGTAGCAAATAATAATTTAAAAGAAAGAACAGCAATGGTGGATCATACTTTTAATGTAATCTTTAACCTGGAACTGTTGCTTTCAACCATCAAAGATGCAGAAACCGGTGCAAGGGGATATTTGCTAACAAGGGATATTAGTTTTCTTGACCCATTTGTTAACAGTAAGGAAAAAGTCGACTCCCTCCAAAAATACCTGGTGGTTATTACGAAAGATAACCTGGTACAACAAGACAGGCTTACACAATTAAAAGCATTAACAAAAGAAAGATTTGACATATTCAAAGAAGCTATTGACTATTATAAAAATGGTTCTCCCGACAGCATTTTTAAGGTAACTGAAGCACAGTACAAATCAAAGCAATTAATGGACAGGATAAGACGAAATGTATCAATAATGCAAAATGAAGAAAGGCATTTGCTTGTTAAGCGGGATAATGAACTGAAATTAAGTTTTTCTTCTATTAAAAATATCACCATTATTTCTTTACTAATAACATTGTTATTGGTGGCAATTGGGTTTGTTACTTACACAAGGGAAAACAAAGGCCGAAAAACGGCTATGCTAAATATAACAGAATATCAACAGCAGCTAAGTAAACGTATTGATGAATTAAATACTGCCAATACTCAATTGGTACAAATGCGCAGCATGGAAAAATTTGCAGCCACCGGCCGTATTGCAAGAACCATTGCCCATGAAGTAAGAAACCCCTTAACCAATATCAACCTTGCTGCCAGTCAGTTAAAAACAGATATTACCGATATGGATGAAAACTCATTATCTCTTTTTGATATTATTGAGCGCAACAGTAACCGGATCAATAAACTTATTTCAGATTTGTTAAACACAACCAAATTTTCTGAATTGAACTTTACTGATGTTTCTGTAAATGATATTTTGGATGAAGCACTTATAATGGCGCAGGACAGAATTGCGTTGCACCAGGTAACCATTGAAAAAAGCTATGGAGCAACCTGTCATATTATTGTGGATACTGAAAAAATAAAAGTTGCTTTTCTAAATATCATCATCAATGCTATAGAAGCCATGGAGCCGGGCAAGGGCATTTTACATGTCGATACTAAAACCGAAAAGGGGAAATGCTTTGTAACCATCACCGACAATGGCACGGGCATGGATGAAAATGCCTTAAGTAAATTGTTTGAACCCTATTTTACCAATAAACCAAATGGCAACGGATTGGGACTTGCCAATACTCAAAACATCATCTTTAACCACAAAGGAACTGTACATGTATCAAGCATAATAGGCAAAGGAACTATTTTTAATATAGCACTGGACACTTTATAAAAAATTAAACGAAAAAATATTAATCCGAAAAGAAACTGTGAAAAACAGCGCAACAATTTCCCCATTGTAGAATTTTTTCTACAATTTTCTTATATTATCGCATATACTTTTTGGATAGCATTTTTTATTTCGGCAGCAGAGAATGGTTTTGCAATAAAAAAATCTGCGCCTTGCAGTAAAGCCTTTTTTCTATCTTCAGTCGAATCATGTGCTGTTACCATTATAATTTTGGTGTCCGCATATTCTTTCTTTACATAGCTTATAAAGTCAATGCCATAGCCATCTGGCAAATGGTTATCTAAAAAAAGCAGTTCAGGTTTCACCCTCTCCAGGTATAATTTTCCTTCGCCAATTGAGTTTACAAATTTTACGTTTAATTTATTATTGCGCAATATATTACTTAGCAAAAAGCAAATATCACTCTCATCATCAATAATTAAAGCCGTCTGGGGCTCTTTATTTTCAGGCAGATAATCCATTTTTTAAAAATATATTCTATATACAATCATCAAATAGTTAGCCATTTTAGCAAATATGGCTTATTAAAACACCAAATTTGCAATTACTTTGTTGAACTAAATACTTTGTTGATCATTTGGCATTATTTTTTGTTAAACAGATAAGTAATAGAAATAGTATATTCAAGACCTGTGTAAATTTTAATTTGTTAACCAATAAGTACATTCTAAATAAATTATGAAAAAGATATTGATAATAGATGATGATATAGATATGTGCCAGTTATTGTCCAGATTTTTACAAAGAAAAGGTTTTGAAACAGATTTTGCTACCAACGGTAATAAAGGTATCGCGGCTTTTAAAGAAAAACATTTTGACTTGGTACTCTGCGATTTCAGGCTAGGTGATAAGGAAGGTGCAGAAGTGCTGAAAGAAATAAAACAGATTAACCATGATACAGCCGTAATTATCATCACTGGCTATTCAGATATTAAGGTGGCAGTTGAAGTAATTAAACAGGGTGCCTACGACTATATTACCAAGCCATTGATACCCGATGAAGTATTGAACCTTATCAACAGGGCTTTAGATACCAATACTGCACAAAACAATATTTCTGTTGCATCAAATAAAAATACAACAAAAAATACTGCTGATGGTAAAGACAATAATGCACAATTCCTGGTGGGGAAGTCAAAAGCCATAGAGGAAGTATATGAGCAAATAAAAACAATAGCACCCACCAATTACAGTGTTATAATTTACGGCGAAAGTGGTACCGGTAAAGAAGTGGTGGCAAAAGAAATACACGCCAGCAGTGATAGAAAGAATAAACCTTTTATTGCACTGGATTGTGGTACACTTTCAAAAGAATTGGCAGCAAGTGAATTATTCGGGCATGTAAAAGGCTCTTTCACTGGTGCCCTTAATGATAAAGACGGCATGTTTGAAACTGCAAATGGCGGTACATTATTTTTAGATGAAGTGGCTAACCTGCCGTTGGATGTTCAGGTGGCTTTGCTAAGAGTGATACAGGAAAGAAAATTTAAACGGGTGGGCGGCACCAAAGAATCCACAACAGATGTGCGATTGATTGTTGCCTCAAATGAAAATTTAAAAGATGCTTATTGCAATGGGAGGTTTAGGGAAGACCTGTACCACAGGTTCAATGAGTTTTCTATACATTTACCACCATTGCGAAGCCGTACAGAAGATATTCCACTCTTTGCTAAATTCTTTTTGGAACAAACGGCAGCAGAGCTTAATAAAAAATTAGATGGGTTTGAAGAAGAAGCCATGCAATTATTTATGGAATACAATTGGCCAGGTAATTTACGGGAATTTAGAAATGTAATAAGAAGGGCAGGCCTGTTGACTGCGGCCGGTTTAATAAGCAAAAATGTATTGCCTTGGGAAATTGTAAGTGGTCCTATTGCGCCAACTGTACCAACAGCAATTATAAATACTGAAAAAAATACCCCGCCTGTGGTTGCTGCGCTTAAAGATGCTGCTGCTTTTGCAGAATATGAAACAATTATGACTGTACTTAAGCAGGTGAAATTTAATAAAACAAAAGCTGCAGATATTTTGCAAATTGACAGGAAGACATTGTACAATAAAATAAAAAACTTTGAAGAAATGAATCACCAATAGTTGCATTATTTCAATCAGCAAATTAATAGTTATAAAAAAAGCTCTCCTTATCGGGAGTTTTTTTATGTGGCGGCCCTAACCTTTCTCAAAATGTAGAATAAAATGCCCAGGGAAACATTTCAACATCTTCAAAACTACTGGCATTTCAATTGCAATACTACCTATGAAAATATATGCAAAGAATGGCAATACATTCAAATGAATTTCATTGATGTGAGTTGAAATTATATAAGTACAACTTTTAAAATCGCAAGCATTTTTTTTTATTAATTCTTAAAAAATAATTTATGACAAGAACTCAAATGACCACACTTAGCCAGGTTTTGGAAAAGCTACGTGTCAAGCGCCAGGATAATGAATTTACCATGGATGGAGAATTTTTTACTACCGCAAATGGCAATAAATATATACCTGAAAATTTAAATATCATTAAAACATTTCGTTTTGAAGGTGAGTCTGATCCATCCGATTCTTCTATACTATATGTGATAGAAGCCAACGATGGCCTTGTTGGATATAGCATTGATGCATATGGTGTATATAGTAACCATGATGCAGCATATGATGACTTTATAAGAAAAATACAGGTAATGGATAGAGATGAGCAATTGATATTTAGCCTTGAATAAGCAAAATAAATAACGTCTAAGAAATAAAACTATAAATCATGAAAAGCAATATTGCAGCAAGTTGGCTATTATTACTATTAATGCTGTTCTTAAGCAGTTGCGAGGCAATAGGCGATATTTTTAAGCCGGTGTGTGGTCAGGTATGTTATTGGTTATTGCAATAATTGCTTTGGTTATTCTTGTTGTGAGCAAGATGTTTAACCGCAAATAAAATAAGTGGTGCCGTTAATAACGGCATCACTTATACTTTTAAATTAAAATCAGCTTTTGTTATTACTAAAAAGAACCCTTTAGCATTTTGAATTGAAGAAACGAGCATAGCATCTCATTAAGTTGATGCCGCATTATCCCTCTAAGGTCTTTCAAAATAAATGATTGGTTTAAAATTTCCCTATAGGCACTAAGCACCTTTATTTCACAATTACAACAATATTCAAGTATCTCTTTCGAATTACTCATTGTTAAATTATCATTGCCTCTATTATCTGGTAATATTGCATCATTTATTTCTATTCCTCCTCCTCCGAGGCTTTCAATCTGGCACTTTAATTCGTTGGCATATTGTTTACTGCATTGAACAAACTGCAGCAAAGTATTTTTTAACTGGCGGTCATTCGTGATATTCACGGCACGTTGAAAATTTATATTTTCACCATTTAGAACAGAAAATAATTTTCGTAAACTTTCTACAACTGCTACGGGGGCCTTATAAATAAAATTAGTAGTATACATAGGCTTTTATTTTACAATCGTATAAAAAAGTACCAAGTATTATGCCATTACTATTTATTGGAAGAACAAATTTTGTTAAATAAAATTAGTTATTTTTTTACGCATAAAGAAAATATTTTATGAGGAAATTCTCCAGCCCTTATTGCTTATTCTTCCTCCCGGCCAATAATTTTCGACTGCTTTCTCCAGGTGTCATTTAATTTGTCAAACTCTTTTATATCCGCTTCTGAAAACTGCTTATTTGATAAATTTTTAAGATCTGGCTGGCCGGCATTTACCCAGGCTGTATACCAAAAAGAGGCTACTGCAAAAATGGACTGGCGCATACGCCTTTCAATCATGCCGTTTAATTTTTTATTATAGGCAATGGTAAATGCAGCAGCATATTGCCGTATCACTACACCATTTCGATTCTCGAAAGCATATTTTTGATCTGGAGGAAATTGCTGGGTAAGTTCTTTTTCAAATTGTAAAACACTGTCGGCAGCTTTGGCACTTTCCAATACCCTTAACCAAATAAAATTCAAAGGATTTTGAATATATGCTGCTTTACCGATAAAAAAATCGAACTCCTTTTCAGCTAATAATTCAGGAACCCGGCTTTCCCAAAAGGCATGAATACCTTTTTGATTGGTGTACTGTCCATTGTGATTTGTGTTAGCGTGAAGGGGTACATGGGCATCTGCAATATAATGGCCAATTTCGGCACTGTTCTTCATTATCTTAATAAAATCCTTTTCTTTAAAAGCTGCCGTTAACCTGTTTAGCATTATTTGAATATGCCATGGAACAATACCGTATTGCTTTAATGAATCTTCACCAAATTTTTCTACTGCATCTTTCCATTTATGTGGTAAGCTGGTGTAGGGGTATACACCATAATGATCAATATCTATGTAATGCCTTGGCCCTTCATCCACCACTGCGTAACGGCGTTTGTCCGGATCTACTGCATGTTCACTAATAAAATTAATATTGGGTTTGTACAGCACCAGCATTTGAGGTGGCAATAAAAAAACAGCATAATAATTTATTTTTTGATGAGCATAAAATCCCCAGCAAAAACAATCAATTGTAATTAAGCAAAGGGTTACTATTAACGAGGCTCTCTTCAATTTATGCAGGTTAAAAAAGTACTACAAAATACATAGCAATTATATTAGGTCATTCAAATAGTGATATTGCTTTACCCCTTTAGCTAAGGTAAAGGCTCTATTACATCTGTAACACCTCCACTTACAGCAAACTTCATGGTTTGTGCTGCACTGATATTGGTTATAGGTTTTACCCTTGTTTTTGGAATAATATAAACATTGCCTGCAACAGAATAAGACATGGGGACATACACAGCCACATAACCCTTAAACCCAAATTCTTCCATATCATCTTTTGTTATAAAACCAATACGCCAAACATCATTGTCATCTACATTTGCCAACACATTATTGGTGAATTTTTTTTTCTCTCCTGCAAAGGCCTCAAAAAAATCTTTTAAAGTAGAATAAATGAATTTTATGCCGGGTGTTTTTTCCAACACTTTATCAAAGCCTTCTACAATTTTGGTAAATATATAAGAAGAGGAAACATATCCTACCAATAATACCAGTGAAATAACAACCACAAAACCCAGCCCTGGTATGCTTTTGATATTACCATGCGCATCTTCCATCAATGCAGGGAAAATGCTATGAATCAGATTGGGCAAAATACCATCAATAAAACCAAAGGCCGCAGCAATGGCCCAAAAAGTAATGGTAATAGGTGCTAAAATCAATATACCCTGCAAAAAATATTGTAGTAGTCTTTTATAAGTGAACGGTTGTTGCATAAAATAATATTTATACTATCAAAGATACTTTATTGATAAGCACATCGAATTTACTTTGTATAAAAGAGATTATAAAATAAATGGCTTTAACTAATAGTAGCAACTGCTGATATCTGCCTTAGTTTTATTTCAGCTTCACAATATTTAAATGTTATCAAATTATTATGAATGGTAAAAAAAAGTGATGGAAACTTTGGTTACATTAAAAGTTTCCGTAGTTTTGTCCTTAGTTATGACGGATGTAGATACAAGTATAAGAATTAAGCAAAAAGCACATTCGCTTTTCTGGCAATATGGGTTACGCAGTGTGAGTATGGATGATATTGCCACCAGCATGGGCATCAGTAAAAAAACAATTTACCTGTATTTTGCTGATAAAGATGAACTGGTGGATGCAGTTGTGGAAAGCGAATTCAAAAAGAACGAAAGTATTTGTGAGCATGATAAAATAAATTCTAAAAATGCCATACACGAAATATTTTTAGCCATGGACCAGGTGGTAGAAATGTTTTCCAGTATGAACCCTTCACTGGTTTTTGACATGCACAAATATTACCCTAAAGCTTTTCAAAAATTTCATACATATAAAAACGAGTACCTGTACAATGTAATAAAGGACAATATTATAAGAGGGATAAACGAAGAATTTTACCGTGCTGAAATAAAGATCGATATTATGGCAAACTTTAGGGTAGAAAGCATTATGATACCATTTAACCCTGAGTTTTTCACAAAATTAAAATATAGCCTCGCAGAAATAGAAGAAGAATTTATCATTCATTTTCTTTTTGGAATAGCCTCTCCAAAAGGATATAAAATGATTTTAAAATATCAACAAGAGAGAATAAATATAAGTAAAGATGGAAAGATTTAAAATGAACAAAATAACCTTAGTTGCCGCTGCCTTGTTTTTAGTGAGCAGTGGTACAATAGCACAACAGGTAAATAGCTTAAGTGCAAAACAGGCTGTGGATTATGCATTAAAAAATTCTGTAGATGTAAAAAATTCATTACTCGATATTCAAATACAGCAACAAACCAATAGAGAATTTACAGCAACTGCCTATCCGCAGATAAACGGTAAAATTGGCGCAAATTATTTTCCGAATATAGGTGTAACAGCCCTGCCCAATTTTATTAGCCCGGCTACTTATGGTGTGCTGGTGCAAGAGGGTGTAAAAGATGGTAATGGCAACCCAATTGTTGCTCCACCGTCAAGCGATTATGGGTTTATAAATGCGCAATTTGGAACCAAGTATAGTGCGCAATATGGCGTAGATATATCACAGATATTATTTGATGGGCAGGTTTTTGTAGGCTTACAGGCAAGAAGCGCCTTAATGGATTTTGCAGCCAAAAAAACAGCTGTTACAGAAGAAGCTATAAAAGTAAATGTTTTAAAAATCTATTATCAGTTAGTAGTAGGTGATCAGCAAATAACAACGCTTGATGCCAATATAGAACGCTTTGAAAAATTGCTGCATGAAACCAAAGAAATATATAAGAATGGCTTTGCAGAAAAATTGGATGTAGATAAAGTAAATGTACAATTAAGCAATCTGCGTACAGAAAAATTAAGAGTACAAAGCACTTTAGCTGCGGGCAATGCCAGTCTTAAGTTTTTGATGAATATGCCACAAAAAGATTCGTTAATACTAACAGATCCCCTAACTGATGATGATTTAAAATCAAATTTATTAGATACAAGTTATAATTATGATGATCGAAAAGATTTTCAAGTGTTAGAAGTAGGAAAGCAAATAAACGAGTTTAATATAAGGCGCTACAAATTGAGCTACCTGCCGTCTGTATCATTGCGTGGAAATTATTATAGAAATGCACAACGTAATTCATTTAGTTTTTTTGGCGTAAGTCCTGCCGGGCAGCCATGGTTTGCCAGTTCGTTGGTAGGATTAAGTATTAATGTTCCCATTTTTGACGGCTTCGCAAAAGCAGCGCAAATTTCTAAAGCCAAACTTGAACTTCAGCAAACAAATAATAGTATTGAACAATTAAAAGCTTCTATTGATAATAGTGTAGTGCAGGCAAGCATAGCATTAAGCGCTTCGCTTATTACAATGGATAATCAACGGAATAATATGAAACTGGCAGAGGAAGTACTTAATACTACCAATAAAAAATATGCCCAGGGCCTTGGAAGTAACCAGGAAATTTATGCAGCACAAACAGAATTAAAAACTGCTCAAAATAATTATTATGGTTCATTGTACGATGCTGTAATAGCAAAAATTGACTTTTTAAGAGCAAGGGGAAAATTGTAATACCATAAATAAATCATCAATAAAAAACTAACAACTTGTTTAAATTAATTAATAATACAATCATGAAAAAATATGTAGTAATAAGTGCTACGGCTTTGGTGTTTTTAACTTCATGTGGCAATAGTACCAAAGAAGGCAATGCAGATTTGAATGACAAAAAAGCTGAATTGGAAAAACTAAAAGGCGATAAAGATAAAATTGATACAAAGATATCGAGCCTGGAAACAGTTATCGCAAAATTAGATACAAGTGCTGCTGGTCCACAAAAAACAAAACTGGTTTCAGTACAAAGTATAGCTGCTACAGACTTTACTCATTATATTGAGTTACAAGGCCGTGTAGATGCAGAAAATGTAAGTTTTATTACGCCCCGTGGAGGGCCGGGACAGGTAAAAGCCCTTTATGTAAGACAAGGCCAAATGGTAAAAAAGGGGCAGTTATTATTAAAGCTGGATGATGCAGTAATGCAACAAAACCTGGTGGCTTCAAGACAAGGACTTGAAAGTATTAAAACTCAACTCAGCTTCGCAAAAGATATATATAATCGCCAGAAAAATTTATGGGACCAGAGTATTGGTACCGAAGTGCAATTGATTACTGCAAAAAATAATGTGGCTACATTACAAAATCAATTACATGCCAGCGAAGAAAATGTAAAAGCAGTGCAGTTACAATCAAACACTGCGTTGGTATACAGCGACGTAAACGGCGTTGCAGATATGGTTACTGTTAAGCTAGGTGAGATTTTTGGCGGGACAGGATCTGGTGTAATAAAAATTGTAAGTAATAATTTATTAAAAGTTGTAAGTAATATTCCCGAAAATTATTTAGGTAAAGTAAGTACAGGAACTGATGTAGTTGTTTTTTTGCCTGACCTAAAAAAGACAATCGATACAAAAGTAAGTTTTGTAGGTGCTTCAATTGATATCATTAACAGGGGTTTTGTAGTAGAAGCGAAGTTACTTTCTGACGCTTCATTAAAACCTAACCAAATTGCATTGTTAAAAATAAAGGACTATACGTCCCCCGGCGCTATCGCTATTCCTTTAAATACTTTGCAGAATGATGAAAATGGAAAATTTGTATTGGTAGCTAGTACAGAAAATGACAAAATGGTTGCCCGCAAACGTAGTGTGAATATTGGCTTATTAAGTGGAGATTTATTAGAAATAAAATCAGGCTTAAAAGTGGGAGATGCACTGATTACAGAAGGCTTTACCGGTTTGTACGACGGGCAAATACTAACGACAAAATAGCCCTTTATTCTTTAAAAGAATTTATTAATGACAACACATAAAAATATTATTTCTGCAACACGATGTTACGGCAGAGAAACGTGCAGATAAAACTAATTGTATGAGTACAATAAAAAATATAAAAGAAAAATTTAAAGAATTTAAACCTACTTCCTGGAGTATTACCAACAAAACCTCTATTTACCTGGTAATATTATTTGTTTCACTCGCCGGTATTTTTCAATTTGTAACACTTCCTAAAGAACAGTTTCCGGATATTGTGATACCCACCATTTATGTACAAACCATTTATGTGGGTAACTCGCCAAAAGACATTGAAAACCTTGTTACAAGGCCAATTGAAAAACAAATAAAGGGAATCACTGGTGCAAAGATTACAAAGTTCACAAGCACATCGCAACAGGATTACTCGGCGATCACTGTTGAATTTGATACAAAAGTAAAAACAGAGGTAGCCCTCCAAAAAGTTAAAGACGCTATAGATAAAGCCAAGCAGGATTTACCAACTGACCTTACACAAGTACCAACGGCAATGGATGTAAACCTAAGTGATCAGCCAATTATGTATGTAAACATCAGTGGCGATTATGATATGGCGCATTTGAAAAAATTTGCAGATAACCTCAAGGACAGATTAGAAGATCTTTCTCAAATAAACCGTATTGACATTGTTGGTGCTCCTGAAAGAGAGTTTCAGATAAATGTTGATAATTACCGTATGCAAACTTCTGGAGTAACTTTCGATGATATCACTAATGCAGTGCAGCGTGAAAACATGGATATATCCGGAGGCTTGCTCGATGTGGGAAACATGAAACGTAACCTTCAGTTAAAAGGTCAGTTTAAAACAAAATACGATATCGAAAAAGTGCTGGTACGTAATACAGGAGGTTTCCCGATTTACCTAAAAGATATTGCGGTTATAAAAGACACTACCAAAGATGCTGAGAGCTTTGCCCGGTTAGATGGTAAAAATGTAATAACACTAAATATTATTAAACGTAGCGGCGAAAACCTTATTGAAACAAGCGACGGAGTTAAGAAAATAGTTGCTGAAGCAAAAGGAGTGTTATATCCTCAAAATATTAAAGCTGTTATCACCGGCGATCAAAGCATCCGAACTAAAACTTCTTTTAATGATTTAGTTAATTCTATCATCATTGGTTTTGTGTTGGTTTTGATTGTATTGATGTTTTTTATGGGGGTTACCAACGCTTTCTTCGTGGCGCTGTCTGTACCATTAAGTATGTTTGTAGCCTTTGTATTTTTACCTGGTGCCGACCTTATTGTTGGTGGTCATGTTACCCTCAATTTTATTGTATTATTTGCCTTATTATTTGGGCTCGGTATTATTGTAGATGACGCTATTGTGGTGATAGAAAATACGCACCGCATATTTGTAGAAGGCAAAGGAAAAATATCTGTTAACATGGCCGCTAAAACGGCAGCAGGAGAAGTTTTTGTGCCTGTATTAGCAGGAACCCTTACTACATTGGCGCCATTTTTTCCATTACTTTTTTGGCCGGGACTTATCGGCAGATTCATGATTTATTTACCCACCATGCTCATTTTTACTTTAGCAGCATCACTGGTGGTAGCATTTATTATGAATCCCGTTTTTGCCGTTGATTTTATGAATCATCCGGAAGGCGAAACTAAAGAACCTAAGTCGGCCATCTTTAAAAAACCAATTTTTTGGATTGTTATTGCAGCTGGTATTGTGTTAGATTTTATAGGTGCTCCTTTTCTTGGTAACCTGCTGATATTTTTTATGTTGCTGGTTTTATTAAATAAGTATGTTTTAACTGATGCCATTCACAATTTTCAAAATAGTGCCTTGCCGTGGATAATGGGACACTATGAAAATTTATTACGCTGGGCATTAAAAGGCTGGCGACCGGTGCATCTTTTACTGGGCATTATTGGCTTACTTTTTATTTCAGTGACAGTTTTTGTTATGGCCATTAAAAGTAACCGGGTGGGTATTGTTTTTTTCCCTAAAGCAGATCCTAATCAATTATATGCATACATTAAATTACCGGTTGGAACCAGTGTTGAATATACTGACTCTGTAGTAAAGGTTTTAGAAAAAAGAGTAGATAAGGTATTAGGAATCGATATTGCTGCCGGCAAACAAAACCCCATAGTTGAAAGTGTTATAAGCAACGTAGCAATTGGTGCCAGCGACCCTACGTCGGGCGACAGAAGCACAAGAAGTGAGTTGGGAAGAATACAGGTTTCTTTTGTAGAGTTTGAAAAAAGGCATGGGGTATCCACCAGCCCATATCTTGACAAGGTTCGGGCAGAATTAAAAGGTATCCCCGGGGCCGAAATTAGTGTTGACCAGGAATCTGGTGGCCCTCCAACTGATCCACCGATAAATATTGAAGTGGCCAGTGAAGATTTTGATGGCCTTGTAAAAACTGCAGTGAACCTTAAAAATTATTTGGATAGTATACAGGTGCCGGGAATTGAAGAATTAAAAATGGATGTAGACCTTAACAATCCGGAAATTACTTTAACGGTTGACCGTGAGCGTGCATTAATTCAGGGTGTATCCTCCGCACAAATCGGGCAGGCCATCCGTACTGGTTTATTTGGAAAAGAAATATCAAAAATTAAAGAAGGAAAAGACGAATATAAAATTCAGTTACGCAACAATGAAATGCAACGTAATGATCTAAGCAATCTTTTAAATATGCGGGTATCATTTCGTGATATGGCTGTTGGTGGTGCGGTAAAAAATATCCCCATCAGCGCACTGGTAAATATTGAACCTACCAGTACTTTCGGCAGTATAAAACGTAAAAATCAAAAACGATTAATAACGCTTCGCTCAAATGTATTAACTACCCAGGGGTATAATGCTACCGGAGTAAATCAGGTAATTGGCAAATACATTGATGAGTTTAAACAGAGGTCAGAGGGAGTTACCATTAAACAAACCGGTGAAGGTGAACAGCAGGCAGAAACAGTAAGCTTTTTGGGAATGGCGTTGGTGATTGCTTTAATGATTATTTTATTTGTACTGGTAATACAATTCAACAGCGTAAGTAAACCCGTAATTATTTTAACGGAAATTATATTTAGTATTATCGGAGTGCTACTCGGTTTCGCCATTACCGGTATGGAAGTTTCAGGGCTGATGACCGGGCTGGGTATTGTAGGGCTTGCGGGAATTGTGGTAAAAAATGGCATCCTGGTAATTGAATTTGCAGATGTATTAAGAGAACGGGGGATGAAAACAAGAGAAGCCATTATCCAGGCAGGTAAAACACGTATAATACCAGTATTGCTAACTGCATTGGCCGCCATCCTGGCATTTATACCGATTGCAGTTGGTTTTAACATCAACTTTGTTACGTTATTCTCCGAATTAAATCCGCATATTTTCTTTGGCGGTGATAGTGTAGCATTTTGGAAACCATTAAGCTGGACAATTATTTTTGGTTTGGCATTTGCATTCTTTATGACCCTTGTTCTTGTACCGGCAATGTACCTGATTGCTGAAAGATTAAAGCGCCCGATGCGGAATATGTTTGGCGGTAAATGGATAAGCTTTATGGGCATACCACCACTCATCTTCTTGTTTATGCCGCTGATGATTGCTGCGGCAATACGCCACAACATAGATGTTAAACGCAGAAAAAGAAAATTAAAAGACGATCCGGCAGCAAATGAAATCTGGTATGGAAGCTGGCTGTAAAAAATATATAAAGTGCCTTCATTAAGTGAGGGCATTTTTGTTTCCATTCATCCTTATTCTAGTTACTATTTTTTCATAGATAATTACCTTCACAAAAAATTAAAGACCATGTTACAAAATCACGAAATAGATTATAAAATTTATGGAGAAGAACTTCAATTTGTAGAAATTGAATTAGACCCTTACGAAACAGCGGTTGCAGAAAGCGGGGCATTTATGATGATGGATAATGGTATTGAAATGCAAACCATTTTTGGCGATGGAAGCCAGCAGCAGGACAACAGCCTGTTGGGGAAACTGTTTAGCGCCGGAAAGCGTTTACTGGTTGGGGAGAGTTTATTTATGACTGCCTTTACCAATACAGGCATGGAGAAAAAGAAAGTAAGTTTTGCTGCACCATACACCGGCAAAATAATAGTTTTTGATCTTAAAGAACTAGGTGGAAAAATCATTGCACAAAAGGATGCTTTTTTATGTGCAGCAAAAGGCGTGAGTATTGGCATTGAGTTTCAAAAAAAATTAGGTACGGGCATTTTTGGTGGTGAAGGCTTTATAATGGAAAAGCTGGAAGGAGATGGTTTGGCTTTTGCACATGCCGGAGGTTATGTAATGGAAAAAGAATTAAAAGCGGGTGAAGTTTTTAAAGTAGATACCGGTTGCATTGTTGCCTATACTGCCGGGGTAGATTTTGATATTGAATTTATAAAAGGTGTTAAAAACTGGATGTTTGGGGGAGAGGGTTTGTATTTCGCCACACTAACAGGGCCCGGGAAAATATGGATACAATCTTTGCCCATCAGTAGGTTGGCCGGCAGGATAATCCGCTATGCACCGCAAACCGGCAGCCGTAAAGAAGAGGGGAGTATTTTAGGTGGCCTTGGTAACTTACTGGATGGAAGAGAATGATAAATAAGGAGTTCCATTTGTAAAAATATTTTATTGAAAGTAAATGGAGATGAGAGTTGGATTCAACAATAAATAATCGCAATAAAAAAACCGCACTTTTTCGAGTGTGGCTTTTTATTAAAAGGAAATTTATTTTCTATCACTTAATTTTGCCAGTAACCTGATTATTTCAAGATATAACCATACAATGGTTACCATCAATCCAAAAGCGCCATACCATTCCATATATTTTGGTGCTCCTGCTGCTGTACCCTGTGCTATCATATCAAAATCTAAAATAAGGTTTAATGCTGCTATAGTTACCACAACTAAAGAAAAGCCGATACCCATTAAAGAGCCTTCGTGTAAAAAAGCCATATCCACACCAAACATCCGTACTACCATGGCAATCAAATAAAATATGGCAATGCCTACAGTAGCTGTAAAAATAACTGACTTGAATTTTTCTGTGGCCTTAATTATTTTAAAGCTGTATAATAAATACATGGCAATGGCGGTACCAAAAGTCAGGCCTACTGCATTCATAACAATATTGGGTGCCTTTGTTGCAAAAGCATCATTATACATTGCAGAAATAGCCCCTAAAAAAAGCCCTTCCATCAAGGCATATAATGGGGCCAGGTAACCAGCCCACTCTTTTTTAAACATTATTACCAGTGCTATTATGAAGCCGCCAATAAGGCCTGTCCATAAAAGCGGTTGCACATTTCCACCACCAGCAAACTCTTTCCAGGAATAATAAGCAGTACCCATTAACATTAAAAGCATAAACCCGAACTTATTTAATGTTCCCCGTAAGGTCATGGTTTCGCTGCCGCTGCCAACAAATACTGATTGAAAATTTTTTTCTGATAGTGTGGGATTTCCTGATTTAAATAGTGCCATAGTTAATATTTTTTTCGAATGTAAATTTAAATCATTTTGTAACAGCTACTAAAAATTATTTATTGTATAATGTTAATTTCATATAAATTATAAGTTGAATTTTCAAGCATGAATGTTTAAAATCTCCTGTAAATCACTGCTATTCTAAAACAGATAAAATGTTTTTATATTGTTCGTTTAAAACTGTTAGTATGTTGGTTTTATCTTTTCTTTTATTGCTGAAAAATAAAAGCTGTTAAAGCCTGTCACAAAAAATAAAAATCATTGTACCTTGCAGTAATTCAAAAATTATGAGCATATCAGAACAGGTACTTCCCGAAGTAGTAATAAAATTTGCAGGCGATAGCGGTGATGGCATGCAGTTAACCGGTAGTCAATTTACTAATAATACAGCTTTGCTGGGTATAGACCTGGCGACATTTCCAGATTTTCCGGCTGAAATAAGAGCCCCGATCGGTACACTTCCGGGCGTTAGCGGTTACCAATTAAGGTTTAGCAGCGACAGGATATTTACGCCTGGCGATATATGCGATGTGCTGGTAGCAATGAATGCAGCCGCTTTAAAAGTAAATTTAAAAGCATTGAAACCCGGCGGTATCATAATTGCTAATATAGAAGGTTTTGATAGTAAAAACCTTAGGCTGGCCAATTATGCAGAAGGCATCAGTCCACTGGAAGACCATAGCCTAGACAGCTATGAGCTTATAAAAATCGATGTTACCAAAATGACCAGGGAAGCATTAAAAGATTTTACCATGGGCATTAAAGAAAAAGACCGGGCAAAAAATATGTTTGTGCTTGGTTTTTTATACTGGATGTACAATCGTGATATGGATAATACCATTGCATTTATAAAAGAAAAATTTGCAAAGAAACAAGAGATATTTGAAAGCAATATAAAAGCATTACAGGCGGGTTATAATTTTGGCGATACTACAGAAACTTTTACTACCAGGTTTACCGTAGAAAAAGCAAAAATGGAAACCGGTAGCTATCGCTCCATCATGGGCAACCAGGCCCTATCTTATGGCCTGATAGCTGCTTCACAAAAAAGCGGGCTTCCCCTGTTTTTAGGCAGTTACCCCATTACACCTGCCAGCGATATTTTACATGAATTAAGTAAGTATAAAAATTTTGGGATAAAAACTTTTCAGGCCGAAGATGAAATAGCGGCCATTACTTCGAGCATTGGTGCCAGTTATGGCGGCAGTTTAGCGGTTACTACTACCAGCGGCCCCGGCATGGCTTTAAAAGCAGAGGCAATGGGTTTGGCAGTAATGCTGGAAATACCTTTGATTATTATAAATGTTCAACGGGGCGGGCCAAGCACCGGCTTACCAACTAAAACAGAACAAAGCGACCTGATGCAGGCATATTATGGAAGAAACGGCGAGTGTCCGATGCCGATAGTTTCTGCCAGTACCCCCAGCGATTGTTTTAGTGCGGTGTATGAAGCAGTAAGGATAAGTGTACAGCACATGACACCGGTAATATTTCTCAGCGATGGTTATATCGCCAATGGTGCCGAGCCATGGAAATACCCCCAGGCTGCGGACCTGCAGGAAATAAAAGTATCATTTGCTTCTCAAAATTTTGCTACTGATCTTGATGATAACGGCAAGTTTCAACCTTATAAAAGAGATGAGAAATTAGTACGCCCCTGGGCAATACCTGGCACAGCCGGGTTAGAGCATAGAGTGGGCGGTTTGGAAAAACAGGATGTAACTGGCAATATAAGTTATGAACCGGAGAACCACCAGCATATGGTAAAAACAAGACAGGCCAAGGTTGACATGATTGCTAACTATATACCGGAACAAAAATTAGACAGTGGCAAAGAGAAAGGAAAAGTGTTGGTGTTAGGATGGGGAAGTACTTATGGCACCATTAAAAGTGCCTGTAAAGAATTACAAAATGAAGGCCATGCTGTTTCGCATGCGCATTTACGTTATGTTCGCCCTTTTCCTAAAAATTTAGGTGATATACTTAAAAAATTTGACCATGTATTGATACCTGAAATTAATAACGGCCAATTAATAAGAATTATCAGGGATGTATATTTTATAGATGCAAAGGGGTACAATAAAATAATGGGCATCCCTATTACCAAAGGTGAACTAGTTGAAGAAATTAAAAAACTATTGGTGTAGAAACTTATTGCCTTGTTTCAATCATACCAAGATTATTATCATTCAATAACGGGCCATTATCTTTTTTAAATACCCAATATTTTTGCAATAGAAAATTAAACCCAAATGAAACAAATATATCTGTAATAATACGGCTGATTTTATAATCGATATTTAGCCAATTGGTAAATAAATAGGTGCCGCCGGATTTTAGAAGAATGCTTCCAGTAAGAACCAAAATAAATTTTACTATTTGGCCTCCGACAGCGTGGTTGGATAGGTAAGTCCAATATTTATTAATTGAAAAGTTTACAATTGCTCCTATAACTCCACTTATCGCAATTGAAATTGTATAATGTATATGAAATAACTCTGTAAAAACAATCATTGCGAAGTAGTCAACTATACCGCCAATGAAAGCAGAAGCCTGCGCTTTGGCAAATATTTTAATTGGTTCTTTATATTTCATCAATTGATTGTTGCTTTGATGCTTTATCGGCTTTATCGCGTAAATCACCAGCATCCAATAATTTATTGGTATCTATCAGATTAATAATAAACAAGATTATACATATTGCAATAATGCAAAACTTAATTGAGCCAGGAACTAATACTTCCAATAAAAAAATAATTGAAATTATAACCTTAAGTTCCGCAGGACCCACAATTCCTGAATCTATCGTAAACTTATCCGTTATTTTATACCTTATCAGCGAAACTATCATTGCCCAGCCATATAATACAACAAATGCAAAAGCAAGTATTTCATTCATCTCTTTTGCATACACAATATATCCAAAGCCTATTAAAACTACGCTTATCCAATCCATTACCATGTCTAGAGAAAACCCATACCACCTGCGTGGTATATTACGGTAATAAGCCAACCTGCCGTCGAGCGAATCACCCAACCAGTTAACTGCTATTCCAACAATTCCTAACAAAAGGTAATTGCTATTATTAAAATAATTAGCTAATACAAAAGCCAGTAATGCAAGTACAGAACCTGCTAAGCCAACAACAGTAAGCATATTGGGTGTTACAAATGCAGGAATTCTTTTAACGAGAAAATAGACCGCAACTCTTTCAGCACTTCTTAAAATATTTGTTCGCTCCCTATCCTGAAATATATCTTTGGGCTTAACGATACCTTCATTAAGGATCAATTCATTTTGTAATGTTTTAGACATTTGCATGTTATAATTTTTCAAACATTTACTTTACAAAAGCAGTTTATTAACACCCATTGAAGCACGATAAGTAAGGCAGTTTATTATAGCAGTATCCTTATTAAATTATAAAACATTGTCACTTATTCAGTTAAAAATCCTCCTTATTATTATACTATAACCGTAGCAGTTTACCAGCTACCTGCAACTTGTTTTAATAATACTTTTTAGTTTAAACAATTACTAAGCCAACTGAATTGTAAATAGATACTTTTGAAAATATAAACAAATTTTTCGCCAAACCATAATGCATTAATAACAATCTACATTTAGCTTTGGTTGCTATTTAATTAGTTTTATCATTTATTCCATCAAATTGCTTTATAGAGCCGCTTGTTTTTCAATAATTTTTTTTGGTTGCTTTTCAAATCCTGATCTTAAAATGATATCCCATAATGAACTGCTTACACCAAAGCCCTTTGTAGGTTCATTGTAATGGTGTAACATATGGTGTTGTTTAACCCTTTTCATGATACCGCTTTTAAAGTTATAGTGATGCATTGCATAATGTAACATATCATAAATTAAATACCCCAATAAAAATCCCGGAAAAAATGCGAATAATGATTGAAGGGGTAAAAAGCTATTAAACAAAAAGTAAAACCCTGTTGCAAGAGGTATGCTAACAGAAGGAGGTAATACCAAACGCTTTTTATCCCGTGGATAATCATGATGTACACCATGAAAAATAAAATGCATTTTTTTTCCAAATCCCGAATTAGGATGATAGTGAAAGATAAAACGGTGCATTATATATTCAGTAATTGTCCATACCGCAAGACCTATCAAAAAATATAACCCAAAATTTAAAATACTTATGCCTTCTGCAAAAGCTTTATAAATAAAAATAAAAATAGCAGGTACAAAAATAAATAAAGGAACCGCAAAGTGAACTTTGGAAAGGTTTTCCATAAAGCCACTCTTAAACATCCGAATAGACTCTTCCGAATTTGAGATATAATTTTTTTTCATTATTATAAATTTAAATAGTGTTGTGTTTAAATTTTAAACTCTTCCTTACCAACGAACAGCTTAAACGGTCAATACCTGAAACTTCTGTAAATTCAACATATATACATGAAATTCCTGACCAGCTTAAGGTACATTTTATATTTTTTATATGATACAAAATTCAGTCATATTTGTTTGCATGCCCACCGGTACAGGAAAAAAATAGCCTGTGACTCTGCAAAGGTAAATACAACAGAATTAATGTTCATTAATGTAATAAATAATAACATTCTTTTTAATAATTGTTGATCCCATTCTTTAAACTTTAATAATCGACCCTTATTCTAACTCTCACACCCAAGGTAGAAATATTAGGGTGATTTAAATATGTAAATCTTTTAACCAAATCAAGCCTTACTATTTTAAAGATATTGGCAACGCCGATACTTGCTTCTACATAGGGTGTTTTGGTAATTGCAAAGGTTGATGGAAGGTTTTCCCCATTAACATACCTTGTAGGGAAAAGAAATGCATCCCGGTTATAATATGGATTATTTTCATTCCTTAAACTTCCTTTTACAATTTTAAAATCAGCCACTTCTCTTAGTTTTAATTTTTTGAGCAACGGTATTTTGTTAAAAATAAACCCATTGAAATAGAAATCTGAATTAACGGCTACATAGTTATCGGTAACAAACTCAAGGTAATTCATCAAGTTATACGCATTTAACTGAAAGGCATAGCTTTGGTTAGCTCTAAGAATATTTAGTAATGGAAAAGGAACCTGTCCAAAAATATGTCCGCCTTCAACAGTTACATCAACATATCCTAATTGAGATAAGTAACACCTTTTAGCAATGGCAAGTGTTATATCCAGATAATTATACTGGCCTTTTAATAATCCTTTTATTCCATCCTGTACCCTAAGCAGGTAGATAGGAAATCTATTTTTAATGGGGGTGCGATAATTTGCCCCCTGGTAAAATTCCTCGTGAGGTGCCCACCTAAGTTCGCCTAATATTTCAGATGTAATAATATTGGGAACAATGGCTTTACCGCCAGGAACAGTTTTTTCGTATACGAGTGAATCCGCAGGTGTTTGCTTTAAATGTGTAAAGCTCATTCTATATGCCAAATTTTTACTAAACTCCTTTAAGTATTGCAACTTATAAGTATCGTTGTATAAATATTGGTCGTTAACACCTCTTTTAAAAGATAGAAAAAAATTATTTTCCGATTCAAAAACCAATTCTGTACCTGGTAAACTAACATCGTATTGCCGGGTAAATTTTATATAATTAAGCGGGTAGGCATAAATGGATTTGCCATTAAACGAATAAGCCCCTGCAACCTGGTATTTAAATTTTTGATCTTTAAAACCGTAGGCGCCATAACCTTGTAAATAGAGACGTTTACTAAATTGGTTATTAGTTCGTCCGCCAAGTTTTAGCCTAAAACCTTCCAGGTTACTAAAGCTATAAAATGTATTTGTGTTGCCTAGATCAAAACCGCCAAGTTTTATATAGCCTGCAAAAAGCAGCGTACCAATTTTCATTGTAGTGTTAAACGATTTCATGTTTCGTAAACTATCAATATTGGAATACACTTTTGATTCTACCGAGGATAACTGCTGGTGCCGGTTTGCTATCCAAAAACTATCAGTATTACCTCCGGGTGGTATTTGCGCAATTCTGGCAGTACCATTATACAGGCTATCTTCAGCAGGTACATTAGTAATTAAATTTTTATACGATACCGTTCTTTCGCCAAGTACACCACCAGCAGAGGTTTGCTGGAGCGCAAATTCTGCCCTCATGCTGCTTTTTATTACATGGTATCTACCGTCAAGTGATGACTTTTCAAAATCCTGGCTTATTTTCAATTCTCTTGCCCAGTTTAAATTGGCTCTTTTACCAACTGATAAATTAATTTTCTGTACACTATAATTTTCATCTAGTGTTACATACATTACGCCACTGAACAAAAGGTCGCTGGTATTGCGGGGCATAAAATTTAATTTGACCAGTTTTATACCATCATTCTCGATCGTATCAGTAATAAAAAACCTATAAAAAGTAGGTGCCAAATCAGCAATAGGGCTTAAAAATTGCGTAGTAAGCACTATGATATTATTATCGTAAATATTTATATCTGCATAGAGCCTTTTCAAATAAAAGGTTATTCCTTTATCATCAATAAAATCTCCATAGTTTGCTTTCTTTTCAGCAATACTGTATGATTGATTCTTAATTGGCTTTTTTCTATAATAATTTTGAGAAAGCTTTTCTTCCAGGTAAATAGGCACCAGTGCTTGTCCCTTTATGGAAGTGGTATCCATATTATCCAGGATAAATTTATAATTTTTAAATAAACGGGTATTGGTAAATTTTTCAGGTTTGTTGGCTATTGAAAGTTCCAGCTTTTCATATTCTTCATATTGTACAAAATCGTAGCTGCTAATCTTGTTTTTGCTTTTGTTGGCAATAACCTTTTCAATTAATTCTACGGCAGGGTTGCCTTTATTTTTGTATTTGCCCCGTTTTGCTTTTATTATTACAGACTTTAATGAATCGTTAACTTCTAAATCTACATTGAGTGTTTGGGTTGTTTGGGCAACAATTTTTTTTACTACTTTTTTATAGCCCGAATAAGAAAATACAACTGTTGTATATTTAGGATTATTTGTTTCAATGGAGTAACTGCCATCGTTATTAGTGACAGTACCTTTTCCTCCCAGGAAAAAAATACTTACAAGGCCCAATGGCAATTCTGTTGCAGCATCTCTTACTACTCCTTTAACAACTGTTTGCCCATTTGCTTTAACTGCATAAAATGTTATAGTAAATAAAAATAAGCCCCTCAATATTATCAACCTGATTTTCATTATCAACTACTTATTATTAATTCTTCTCTTTCCACTATTGCATTTACTTATTACGCCCAAAATGCCCATATCAATTATAAAAAAAGTTACTATCACCTGCCACAAAATATTTAAACAGCCGGCAGGCAATAATAACCATATGATGCAATGCATAAAACCTAATAACTATCATACCCGAAATTAGTATGCCTTATATTTCACTCTGATACCCTATCAAACAATAACTTATTATTATGTATTTGCCCCTATAATAATTTATTATCCTTATACCACTGTATACTATCCTTTAACCCATTCTCTAATTTAAATTTTGGTATAAAATTTAATTCATTTTTTGCTTTACTGATATCGCATGACCAGTTTTTGGCCGCCAGCTCGTGTAATTTTTCTCTATTAATTACTGCTGGTTTATTTACCCAACCATTGGTTGTTTCCAAAAAGTAAGCCACTGCTTTTATTAAAGGCATTGGTAAGTGAATTCTAATTGAATTTTTTTTCAGTAATTTTTTTGCTATATCGGCAAACTGATACCTGCTATAATTGTTACCATCCGAAATGGTATAAATACCAGTTTCATTTAAAAACAAAGCCTGTACTGCCACATCCGCAACATCTCCTGCATGCACAAAACTTAATTGCTGTAAGAATTTGCCCATATAGGGATCAAAACCTCTGTTAATTGTTTTGATCATAATAAAAATATCTTTATCTCTTGGGCCATAAATGGCTGTTGGGCGCAGAATAGTAAGCGGTATTTTAACAGTGCTTAACTCCGTTTCAGCAAGCAGCTTACTTCTGCCGTAGGCTGTTACAGGCCTGGGATTTGTTTGCTCAGTGATGACACCTTGATCATCAGTTAAAGGGCCTACTGCAGCTAAACTGCTGATAAAAACCATTTTTTTAAAACAGCTGTTATGTGCCTCAACTGCCTTTGCAAGATTTACAGAATAAGTGGCATTTACGTAATCATACTCCTGCTGCCTTACCGCTTTAGTAACACCAGCAGCATGAATGATATAATTAATTTTGTTATCTGCAAGTACTTTGCGTAATGCACTAATATCTTCATAATTAAGTGAAACAAACTTAATGGGCAGCTCCTTTAAATGTTCTATCCTGCTACTTCCTCTAACTGCCGCAAATACTTCCAGTTTTTTCTCTAAAGCTGCTATTACTAGGTGGTACCCTAAAAATCCACTTGCCCCTGTTATTAATACGCTTTCGCTCATATTGCTTTTTCAAAAATCCTATAACGCTTATACACTTTAGCATTCATCTTTATCAACCCTTTATTCATCATTTCGTTATCTTCCAAAATCCAGGAGGCTTCCCCTCCTGTCATTTTTTTATCAATTGCCTTTTGTATTATTTCAGCATAAAAAAAAGCTTCAATGCCTGCTTGTCTGTATTCTTTATTTACCCCCAAAGCCAGTACACGTACATAATTAATTTTCTTTTTACCCAGTAATAATTTAAAAATTCCAGTGGGTAGTAACCGCCCTTTTTTTATTTTTATAAGGGTTTGGTTAATATCCGGAATCACCAATGCGAAACCAACTATTTTCCCTTCGTGCTCAGCTACAAAGGCAAAGTCCTTATCCAGTATCATTTTAAGGTCCTTAGCGGTATGCTTAAATTCATTATCGGTCATGGGTACAAAACCGGTATTTTCTTGCCATGCTGCATTGTAAACCTTTAGTATTTTTTTTGTCTCATTGGCAAAATCTTTAAGATTTACATTCCGGATAATAATATTTCTATCAGCTAATCTTTTGCCTAAAAGTTCTTTTAGCTTAACTGATTTTTTATCTACTACGTTTGTGGGCAGATCATATGCTAAGAGGTCGACATTTTTTATAAACCCTTCTGCAGTTAATAAATCTATGTAATAAGGCTTATTGTACGTCATCATGGTAACAGGAGGAGAATCAAAACCCTCTACCAATAAACCGGCAGTTTCGTTGGTGGAAGGGTTTACCGGCCCAATCATTTTAGTGGCGCCATTACTAACCAGCCATTTTTCTGCTTCGTTCAATAATTTTTTTGATACTTCCCGATCATTGTATAAATCGTAAAAGCCAAAAAACCCTTCAGATACGTTTTTAAATTTATTGTGATTATTATTTAAAATAGCGGCAATCCTTCCTTTTATCGTTCCATCTTCATAAGCCAGAAAAAGCTGCATGGATGAATGATCGTGAAAAGGATGTTTGCCGGGTGTAAGAATATCCCGTTGAGCTATATGTAATTCAGGAACATAATTAATATCGCCCTCATATAGCGTGTGTGGAAAATCTATAAAAGCAGCCAGTTGCTTTTTGTTTTCTACCTTTTTTATTTCAATCATGCTCTTTTAACTTTTAACAAAGGCACTTTTAACTTGTAGGAAACTTTTTTTATTTTTTCTATTGCATAATCTATTTGTTTAAACGAATGAGTAGCCATTAAAGAGAACCGGATCATAGATGAATCACTGCTTACCGCAGGAGAAACTACCGGGTTTACGAAGATCCCTTCGTCCATCAGCATTTTTGCCATTAAAAATGTTTTTTCATTGTCTCTTACAAAAATGGGAATAATGGGAGATTCAGACAAACCAATATCAAAACCAGCTCTCTTGAAAGCTTCTAATGCATAATTGGTATTAGTCCATAATTTTTCTACTCTTTGCGGCTCATTTTTTAATACATTCAGTGCAGCCAAAGCACTTGCAGTTGCAGCAGGAGAAATACTTGCACTAAACATTAATGAACGGGCATTGTGTTTTAAATATTCAATAATTACTTTATCAGCCGCAATAAAACCACCAATTGATGCAAGTGATTTACTGAAAGTACCCATTATTAAATCTATTTTATGGGTATTATTAAAATAAGAAGCAGTACCCTGACCTGCAGGCCCAAGCACTCCAAGAGAATGTGCATCATCTACAAAAACTGCAGCGTTGTATTTTTTGGCCAATACTGTTATTTCATCCAGTTTGGAAATATCGCCTTCCATACTAAAAATACCATCTGTAGCAATTATTTTAAATGCCTCGTATGGCACATTGCTCAGCAATTTTTCCAGATGCGCCATATCTGAATGGCCATACTTATATAATTTAGAAAAAGATAAACGGGCACCATCAATAATACATGCATGGTTTAGTTCATCTGAAAATATAAAGTCCGTTCTTCCGCCCAATGCAGATAATACGCCTACATTTACCTGGTAACCCGTGCTAAAAACCAAAGAAGCTTCTTTACCAACAAATTGCGCCAATGCTTCTTCCAGTTCAAGATGAAGATCAAGCGTACCATTTAAAAACCTGGAACCAGCACAACCACTGCCATACTTATCAATGGCTCTTTTACCGGCTTCCTTTACTTCCGGATGATTGGTTAAACCTAGATAACTGTTTGAACCAAACATCAAAACCCGTTTACCGGCAATTATCACTTCTGTATCCTGGTCACTTTCCAATGGCCTGAAAAAAGGATAGATGTCGGCTGATTTTAAATTCTCAGCAGTTTTAAATGCAGATACTTTGTCTATTAAGGTTTTGTTTGTCATCGCAATGTTTTAAAATGTTTCCTCAAGAATATTGTTACAAAAAATAAACTATTAATTCAAAAAGTGATATTATAAATTAAAAACTCACATCATTTTATTTGCATTTTTTCTGTATCCTGTTTAATACATTGATACAGGTTTCGATATCCTGTTCGTTAATGCCTTCCTTTAAAATTCCGTCATGCCCTAAAAATTTACTATGCATCGTATCAATAATGGATTTACCAGTTCCGGTTAACTCTATTACATTTTTCCTTCTGTCGCCTTTTACCGGCAATCTTTTTACAAAACCTTTTTCTTCTAAAATATCAATTGATCTTAAAATAGCCGATTTTGTTTTATCCATAACAGCTGCAATATCCTGCTGTATCATTTCCTTGGTTTTATTACGGGAAATATAATACAGAACCCCTAATTGCTCAAAAGTTATATCCCTGGTAATGCCCGAAAATGTACCATTGATTGTCTTCAACAGTAGTTTTCCTGTGTGAACAATCATAAAACCAAGCGTATCTGGCATCTCTTTACTGTACATATATCAATAGTTGCGTATTAAACGGTTGCAAAACTAAAAATATATTTCGGTAATAAAAAAATAATACATTTCAAAAAATATAATATTTGTTATTTTTTTAACTAATTATCTATTGATTATTAATAAAAACAAGCATTTTATTTAACAAAAAAAATAATTACAAACTTTAGTTTATACTTGATTCCTTCAAAGAAAGAAAATTATTCAAAGAAAAATATCCTTTTTTTATTAACAAGTTAATGCAATTGCAAAGAACTATTTCAGAAATTGTTAATTTTTGAAACACGTTAAAACAATTTTGGGTACTGTAAAAAGCAGAGACTGTTCAACCGTCTGTTGTGTAAAAACTAAAATGCAAAATTACTGTAGTAGTATTTGAACTGATAATGGCATTACTAACTATTAGAAAAAGCTTCCTATTATTTTGGTATTATTGATTCATCGCTAAAATTTTTTCAATTGCGTCCAGTTCTTCTTTATCAAATTTGAGATTGTTTAATGTACTTAGGTTATTGTGTAATTGTTCAACACTACTCACGCCTATCAAAACAGTTGTAATCCGATTGTCTCTTAATATCCATGACAAAGCCATCTGTGCCAGCGATTGCCCTCGTTTTTTTGCTATTTCATTTAATGCAGTTATTTGGGCTAAAACCTGCGGAGTAATTGCGCTTGATTGCAAAGCGCCGTGAACCTTGGCAGCTCTTGACTGTTGAGGAATGTTACCATGCAAATATTTGTCTGTTAATAAGCCCTGTGCCAATGGCGAAAATGGAATACAACCAACACCATACTCTTCCAATATATCCAATAAACCATCTTCTACCCATCTTTCGAACATAGAATATTTTGGTTGGTGTATCAGGCATGTTGTGCCCAGGTTTTTTAATATTTCAATAGCCTTTTTTGCTTCGGCCTCGTGATAGTTGGATAAGCCTATGTATAAAGCTTTACCGCTTTTTACAATATCGTGTAAGGCCTGCATCGTTTCTTCCAACGGGGTATTGGGATCTGGCCGGTGGCTATAAAAAATATCAACATAATCTAATTGTAACCGTTGCAGGCTTTGGTTAAGGCTGCTGATTAAATATTTTCTTGACCCCCATTCGCCATAAGGGCCGGGCCACATATTATACCCTGCCTTGCTGGATATAATAAGTTCATCCCGTAAAAATCCTGTAAAGTCTTTCTTTAAAATAGCTCCAAAATTTTCCTCTGCAGATCCGGGAGGTGGGCCATAATTATTGGCAAGATCAATATGTGTTATCCCATTGTCGAAAGCTGAGCGTATAATTTGCCTGCCATTTTCAAAAACATCCACCCCGCCGAAATTATGCCACAAACCCAATGAAATGGCAGGCAACTGTAAACCGCTTTTGCCACAACGGTTGTAGAGCATATTATCATATCTTGTTAAGGATGGTGTATAATTCATTGTAATGACTATTAATTTATGAGTTGAAATTGTACTATTCCTATTGCGGCATTTTAATCATTCATAAAACTGCCATTAAAAGGGATGGTTGTATACGATCCTATACAACCATCCTTCGAAAATATTCTTTGTCTTCTTTTATTTAAGAAGGTTTGTTTTCATATAGTCTGCACTAACTTTAATACCCTCAAATACCGGATTTCTGTATTGTTCCTGTTCTACAAAAGCATAATCAAGCCCTGCCAGTTCTTTTGACTTAAAAAGCGTTTTCCAGTCAATAACACCTTTACCCACTTCGCAGGTTTGCCCTTTAGGCGCTGCTGTTTTAGCCGCTTCCATATCTTTTATATGCCACATTGGAAAACGTCCGGGATATTTTTTAAACCATTCAACTGGATCCTGGCCTGCATAATACACCCAATACATATCCATTTCAAATTTCGCCAGTTTTGGGTCTGTACTCTTTAAAAGCATTTCATAATAAGTAATGCCGTCATCCATTTTTGTAAACTCAAAATCGTGGTTGTGATAGGCAGTAGTGATGCCGACTGCCTTGCTTAACTCCCCTCCCTTATTTAATCGCTCGGCAATCAGTTTAAAATTATCCGCTGTTCTGTACTTTGGTTCAACCCATGGAATAACTACATATTTTTGACCTAAAATGGCGGCATCTTCCAGTAAGTATTTCCAGCTGTCCCAGTTATATTCTTTCTGGTACATCATATCTGCCAGGCCATAGTGACCGCTTACTGTTTTAAGGTTATTTTGTTTTAGCAATTCAGCCATTTTCGGTACAGTATTACCAAAAAACATCCGGTTACTATAGCCATACATTTCCACTATAGTGTAGCCAGCTTCAGAAACCTTATGCAATGTATTGTTAAGGTCTTTTATTTCATTTCTCACAGTATATAACTGTAAACCAAGTTCTTTGTGCAATTTAAATAGCGATGTTTTATCTACCATCATTGCTGTAGCAAGAACAGAACTTTGCTGAATAAATTTTCTTCGTGTAACCATGACTGATATTTTTATATTTTAAAAGATTATTACCAAATTATATAAACAATAGTTACCTGGTAAGCCAGCCATGGTTTTGCATCCAGTTTTTACACCGGGCCATCCATTGTTCATTTACATTTTTCAAATTCATTCCAAACCCATGGCCACCGCTTTCGTATAAATGCATTTCGGCCGGAACATGGTTCTTTATTAACGCTATGTAAAATGCAACACTATTCTGAGGTTTAACAACATTATCATCACTTGCATGCACTAAAAAAGTGGGTGGTGTATTGCTGGTTACCTGCAACTCATTTGAATATTCAGTAATTTTTTGTGGGGATGGATTTTTACCTAATAGATTATCTCTTGAACCGATGTGTCCAATACTGTCAGTAAAACTAATAACAGGATAAATCAACAGCATAAAATCGGGGCGCAAACTGGTATTATTAAAGTTTTCAATAACAGCCTTTTCAAAATGTGTTCCTTCTGTTGATGCCAAATGCCCTCCGGCAGAAAAACCCATTATACCGATTCTTGCCGGGTTAATATTCCATTGTTTGGCTCCTTCCCTTACTATTTTCATGGCCTGTTGCGCATCTTGCAGCGGGCCAATTTCAGGATTAACCATCGTTGCAATATTTGGAATACGGTATTTTACTACAAAGGCCGCCACGCCCATTTCCACAAACTTTTTTGCAATGTCTGCACCTTCGTGACCGGCTGCAACAATTCCGTATCCGCCACCAGGGCAGATGACTACTGCAGTACCGGTTGCCTTTTCTTTTGAAGGAAGATAGATACTAAGAGTGGGTATTGATACTTTACTAATAATTAATATCCCATCCGACGTCTCAGATTTTTCTTCATCTTTTGAAGGTTTGCTATTGGGTATACTCTCTTTATATAATGGTATAATTGTTTGCGACATTATTAATAATGGTGTAAAATAAAGAAGAGATATTAATGCCGCAATTTTTTTCATAATAATGATAACCAATTTCAAAAACATAATTCATCAAGCAGAAGCTATCGCTTTGCCTTTAATAAATAAGCGTTGCTGTGCTTAAAAGCATCAATACTATGTTGCCCAGGCCTTGTCGCCTTTTTTATATGGATATGCCCCATCATATCTGCCTGGTACCGCAATATAACGCAAAGCCTCAGTAGCACCTGGTTTAGATGTAAAGAATCCGAATAAAGTTAACTGTTTCATCATAGTAAAGTAGTGAGCCGGGTCTTCTGGCTTTTTACTTTTCTGATAGTCCTTGGCTTCCTTATCAAGTGTTGTAAGCAAGGCGGTTCTTTGTTCCGGAGTAGCTTCTAAAAAAGATTTACCATTTGCTTTTTTGCAGGCTTCATCTAATTTACCGATCCCGGCATGAAATATTACCTGGTCCTTATCTTCATAACAATCGTTTACCATTACTACCATAAACTCGCCAACCTTGGCGGCTTTGGCACCCGGCGTTTTTGTAGCTGGTAAAATTGTTTCTGCTACTTCATCCAAAAATGCGGTGTCTGCCTGGCTGAATTTTAGGCCGCCAACTTCTGGTCCGCTTTTACAGCTATTAAGTAATTCGCTGCCAATAAATACGCCGCCGGTTAATGCCGCAATCATTTTTAAGAGTTCTCTTCTTTCCATATTGATAGTTTTTATATGATTATTATATATTTCCTTTTTTCAATTCGCTTACTGCATGGTCTGCTGCCCTTGCAGTAAATGCCATATAAGTTAGGGATGGATTTACACAAGCGGCTGAAGTCATAAATGAACCATCTGTTATAAAAATATTGGGAGCATCCCACATTTGATTAAAACTGTTGAGTACAGATGTTTTTGAATCTTTACCCATACGTGCCGAACCCATTTCATGAATACCTCTTCCTAAAGTTCCGTCGCCATCCCGTCCTTTTACATTTTTTACACCTGCGGCTTCCAGCATTTCAATGGCATCAGCAAGCATGTCTTTACGCATCTTTTTTTCGTTCTCTTTATATTCAATATCCATCGATAAAACATTCAATCCCCATTTATCTTTTTTTGTTTTATCAAGGGTAACAAAGTTTTCATGGTAAGGGAGCGTTTCTCCAAAACCACCAATATTCATTGTCCATGAACCTGGCTCTGACAAAGCTTCTTTTAAACCAACACCAATAGATATTTCTTCTGCTGAACGGCTATACCCTTGCCTGGTACCACCCCCCTGGTAACCATAGCCACGCAGGTAATCGCGTTTGTCGCCAAATAAATTCTGGTATCTTGGAATATAAATACCATTTGCCCTGCGGCCAAATATATATTTATCTTCATAACCTTCTACCTCCCCGCCGGCACCAACACCAAGGTGATGATCCATTATGTTATGTCCTAATTCTCCGCTGCTGCTTCCCAGTCCTCCCTGCCAAACATCTGTGGCAGAATTCATAAGTATCCATGCACTGTTTAAAGTAGATGCATTTAAAAAAATTATTTTGGCGTTGTATGTGTATGTTTTATTATTCTCACCATCCAGCACTTCAACGCCCGTTGCTCTCTTTTTATCTTTATCGTATAAAATTTTTGTAACAATGCTCCATGGGCGCACAGTAAGGTTTCCTGTTTTTTTGGCTGCGGGAAGTGTAGAAGACTGGGTGCTGAAATAAGCCCCAAAAGGGCAACCCAGCCAGCATTTATTTCTATACTGGCAATTGGTTCTTTCCTGTATAGGTTCGGTTATATTAGCAGTACGGCCAATAATTATTGATCTGCTGCCTTTATAATGTTCTTTAATTCTTGCAGCTACATCTTTTTCTACAATAGTCATTTCCATTGCCGGCATAAACTGTCCATCGGGTAATTGTGCAAGGCCATCTCTTGATCCGCTGATGCCGGCAAATTTTTCAACATAATCGTACCACGGAGCAATGTCTTTATATCTTACCGGCCAATCTATAGCAACACCATCTTTAAGATTTGCCTCAAAATCAAAATCACTCCATCTATAACTTTGCCTGCCCCACATTAATGAACGGCCACCCATATGGTAACCACGGAACCAGTCAAAACGCTTTACTTCGGTGTAGGGAGAATCTTTATCACTTGCCCAATAATCAAGATTGGTTTCATTTAAAGGATAGTCCCTTTTCAATACAGGATATTCTTTTATCATTTCCTGCGTACGTCTTCCCCTGTGCGGATAATCCCATGCTTCCTTATTGGCATTTACATAATCTTTTATATGCTCAATATCACGGCCCCGTTCAAGCATTAAAACTTTTAATCCTTTTTCAGTTAATTCTTTTGCAGCCCAGCCACCGCTGATGCCCGAACCAACTACAATGGCATCATAGGTATTTTGAGTAACTGCTTTGTTGTTTACTTTTGTTGAATCCTGCGGCATTTGTTTAATTTTTTTATTACACTGATTTTTACTGATTTAACTAATTACTTCTTACCCCGTAACACTTATGACGTTAAACTTATCACTCATGATTTATAAATCATTACAGGTTCATTTTCTTTAATTCACTTACTGCATGATCGGCTGCTCTTGCTGTAAAAGCCATATAACCCAATGAAGGATTGTGGCAAGCTGCCGATACCATAAAAGAACCATCAGTAACAAAAACATTGGGAGCATCCCATATTTGATTGAAAGAATTTAATACGGATGTTTTAGGATCCCGGCCCATACGTGCAGAACCCATTTCGTGTATGCCCCTTCCTAATGTGCCGTCGCCCATATATCCTTGTACATTTTTAACCCCTGCGATAGTAAGCATTTCTTCGGCATCTTTCTGCATATCTATTCTCATTTTTTTCTCATTCTCTTTGTATTCAATATCCATTGATAAAACATTCAATCCCCATTTATCTTTTTTTGTCTTGTCAAGGGTTACTTTATTTTCATGATAAGGCAATGTTTCTCCAAAGCCACCCATACCCATGGACCATGAACCAGGTTCGGACAACGCCTCTTTAAAAGTTCCGCCAATAGTTAATTCAGGAATATTCCTGCTCCAGCTTTCCCTGTCTGCCCCACCCTGGTAACCAAAGCCACGCAGGTAATCACGTTTATCGCCAAATAAATTACGGTAGCGGGCAATATAAACACCATTGGCACGGCGGCCATAAGTATATTTATCTTCAAACCCTTCTACAATTCCACTTGCTCCAACACCCAAATGATGGTCCATAATATTATGTCCTAATTCACCACTGCTGCTTCCCAAACCACCTTCCCAAACATCAGTAGCCGAATTCATCAACACCCATGCACTGTTTAAGGTAGATGCATTAAGAAAAATTATTTTCGCATTGTATACATACGTCTTATTATCCTCTGCATCCAGTATCTCAACTCCTGTGGCTCTTTTTTTTTCTTTATCGTATAAAATTTTTGTAACAATGCTCCATGGGCGCACAGTAAGATTACCAGTTGCCGTGGCTGCTGGTAAGGTAGAAGATTGTGTGCTAAAATATGCACCAAACGGGCAACCCAGCCAGCATTTATTCCTGTACTGGCAGTTGGTTCTTCCAGGTAATGCCTCGGTTATATTAGCAGTACGACCAATGATCATTCTTCTGTAACTGTTGTAATGGGTGTTCATTCTTGCAGCTACATCTTTTTCAACAATATTCATATCCATGGCCGGCATATATTGTCCGTCGGGCAATTGAGGCAAGCCGTCTCTTGATCCGCTGATGCCTGCAAATTTTTCAACATAATCATACCATGGTGCAATATCTTTATATCTAACGGGCCAATCTATTGCAATCCCCTCTTTTAGATTTGCTTCAAAATCAAAATCGCTCAAACGATAACTTTGCCTGCCCCACATTAGTGATCTTCCGCCCACATGATATCCCCTGAACCAGTCAAAACGTTTTACCTCAGTATATGGGCTGTCTATATCACTTGCCCAATAATCAAGATTGGTTTCATTTAAAGGATAATCCCTTTTTAAAACCGGGTAATCTTTTATCATTTGTTGTGTACGCTCGCCGCGATGCGGATAATCCCATGCTTCCTTAGTGGCATTTACATAATCTTTTACATGCACAATATCACGCCCACGTTCAAGCATAAGCACTTTTAACCCTTTTTCAGTAAGCTCCTTCGCAGCCCACCCGCCACTTATTCCTGAGCCCACCACAATTGCATCGTATGTATTGTCTGGCATAAAAATATTTTAATGTTATTGAATTGTTTACAATTATAAGCTCGTTGCTGCAAGAGGTATTTTAAAAATTATATTTAATAATTATGTTTATACATCACAAATAATAACTGCATTTTTTAAGGCCGCCAGTTTGCTTTTATTGTCTTTACCTGTTGGTATAAATTCCTGTGCTACGTATCCTTTATAACCAGTGGCTATAATTGCCTTCATAATTGCAGGATAATATAATTCCTGTGTTTCATCAATTTCGTGGCGCCCCGGAACCCCGCCTGTATGGTAATGGCCAAAATATTGGTGGTTATCCTGTATGGTACGTATTACATCTCCCTCATCAATCTGCATATGGTAAATATCATACAGCAATTTAAAATTTTGGGAACCTAACCTTTTGCATAATTCAACACCCCAGGTAGTTTTATCGCACATATAATCTTTATGATCTACTTTACTGTTTAGTAATTCCATGTGTACAGTAATACCATTTTTTTCTGCCAGCGATACTATTGGCTTAAGGCCTTCTACACAGTTTTTAAGCCCTGTTTCGTCATCCATACCTCTGCGGCTTCCGCTAAAACAAATTACATCTTTATACCCCGCTTTCACCATCAGGGGAATAACAGCTGTATAGTCTTTAATCAATTGTTCATGAAAGGTTTTAGTATTAAACCCATCGGTTAAACTAACATTACCCCCGTGATAACACATAGAACTGTACAGATTATATTTCTGTAACATAGACCAGTCTTTTGGAGCAATTAAATCAATAGCACTGAATCCTATTTCCTTAACTGCAATACATAACTCCTCCAGTGGTACAGAACCGTAACACCATTGGCAAACCGAGTGATTGATATTGTTTTTTAATTCCAATTTAGTTTTTTTTGAATTTTCAGGTGTATCAAAAGATGATAGGATAGAGGTAGATCCAAGTGCAGCGGAACCACCAATCAGCATATTCTTTATAGCATTTCGCCTGTTTTGATTATCGGGCATAATATAAAATTTTAATTGATTGAATTAGAAAATGACAGTGCCTGTGCCTGCTTTTTTGACCTCATATAAAAAAATAAACCAGCAAAAGCGGCAATTAAAAAGATAGGTATCAGAAGAGTAGCATTGATAATTTCCGGACCGGCTAATTTTTTTGCTTCATTGAGCACACTCACCATTGCCGGTGTTGCAGCTGGGTCAGAATAAGCCGAAACCGTTGCACCTGCCGGTAACTTAGCTCCAAGTATCTTGTCATAATATCCGCCCATAAATATACCATAAAACGCTACTGCTAACATACCTCCGCCACCAACCAGGTTCATCCCCACGGCGCCGGTTTTTGGCAGGTTTTCAGAAACAAATCCCAGCATTGTTGGCCAAAAATAACAAACGCCTATTCCAAATACAAATGCGCCTACAAACAACATATTACCCGTTGTATGTCCCAGCATATATAAACCCAACGTAGCAAAAATGGCTGAAAATAACAACACGCCGGTAGGAGAAAATTTATGCACCACAGGACCTGCAAAAGCGCGGCCAACAACCATTACGCCTGTTTCAAGCGTTAACAATAATAAGGCATTGTCATTTACATTTTTTAACAGTACATCAATCCACTGACCAGTAAATAATTCCGTAATGGCAGTACCCCACATCAGGATGAAAATGATAAAAAACATCGGAGTAAACAAAGCCGTGTACATTTCTGCAGTAGATACGCCACTTGAAACCCTTTCTGTAACAGGGAATTCTAGTTTACTAAACAGGTATCCATAAATAAAGGTGGGGATAAGCATTACTGCTACCAGTATTTTCCAGTTTTCTGTGTATAAGGTATCTGGAATATGTACACCAAAAAAATGTACTATAAGGGTACCAATTACAATTCCGCCGGGAAACCATAGATGAAAGTAATTAAGACGGACTGTTTTATTTTCAGGATAAAGGCTTGCTACTAGCGGGTTACAGGCGGCTTCCACCGTTCCGTTACCTAAGCCTATCAATAGAGTGGAAATAAAAAGAGACCAGAAACCGGTAGCGAAAATAGTCAACACGATGCCAAACAGATGAAATACAGCAGCAGCCACCAATAATTTTTTCATCCCAATAACATCTACTACCATACCGCCAATAATAATTGCAATCGGAAAGCCCCAGAAAGCCGTACTCGTAATGATACCCGCCTGCTCCTGGGAGAGGCCGAAATTATGTTTCCAGGTATCCAGTAAACCAGCACGAATACCAAAAGAAAGTGAGGTTACTAATAAAGCCATACAACTGGCTACAAAAAGTTTATTCCGTTGAATATTGGCAGACATAATCGTTGAAGTTTTTTTAAGCAATGAAGTAACAAGGTAAGTATTTATGCAAATAAAACATCGAATCTATAATAAAAATATATCAACAACACGGATTATCGTTTTTTTCTAAAATTATTAGTGGTTTATAAAAAAATTACTTATTTTTTTCGGTTGGAAGAATATTATTTTTAATTTGCCGGTTTAGGCATCTGTTAAAATAAAAATGATAATTTTAGCATCCTGAATAAACGGGATGCGAAATGCTGTATGGAAAAACATCAACATCTTTATAGCTTGTCGAACCTGTTTCATCAAAAATTGCTGTTTAAAATTCAACCACTTTTAATAATAATTATATGAACAGAAAGTTACGGATGGGTATGATCGGCGGCGGCACAGATGCCTTTATTGGTGCTATTCACCGCCTTGCGTCAAATATGGATGGATTGATAGAACTGGCTGCCGGTGCCTTAAGTATTAACCCCGACATTGCCCGAAAATCGGGCGAAATGCTTTTTTTGCCAAAGGAACGCACTTATCTTACGTACGACGAACTGATAACAAAAGAAAGCCAGTTGCCCGCTGATAAAAGAATTGATTTTGTAACCATTGTTACACCAAACTTTGCTCACTTTGCACCGGCAATGATGGCGATGGATAATGGTTTTCATGTGGTGGTAGAAAAGCCAATCGGCTTTACTTTAACTGAAGCAAAACAATTAAAAGCCAAGGTAGAAGAAACCGGGCTGATACTTTGTTTAACACATACCTACTCTGGTTACCCAATGGTAAAACAGGCAAGGGCCATGTGTGCAGAAGGAGTATTGGGTAAAATAAGAAAAATATGGGTGGAATACCCGCAGGGTTGGCTGAGTAAATTAAGTGAACGGGAAGGCAATGCCCAGGCAGCGTGGAGAACGGACCCTACAAAAAGTGGCAAAAGCGGTGCCATGGGTGATATTGGTACGCATGCCGCCCACCTTGCAGAATATGTTACTGGCTTACAGATAACTCAAATGTGTGCTGCTTTAAATATTTTGGTTGATGGCAGGGCATTGGATGATGATGGAAACGTATTGTTGAAATTTAATAACGGTGCAGCAGGTGTTTTAATGGCTTCGCAGGTAGCAGCAGGTGAGGAGAATGCATTAAGAATAAGGGTTTATGGTGAAAAGGGTGGTATTGAATGGGCACAGCATGAACCCAATACCCTGTTGGTAAAATGGCTTGATCAGCCGGCGCAAATTTTAAGAGCAGGAGCTAACTATCCGGGTTTATCAAGTTTTGCAAAAAACAGTTGCCGTACACCAGGCGGACATCCGGAAGGTTACCTGGAAGCCTTTGCAAATATCTATAGAAATTTTGCGCAAACATTATCAGCCAGGATTGATGGTACTGTTCCTTCAAAAGAAGCACTTGATTTTCCTTCGGTAGAAGATGGAATAAGGGGCATGGCATTTATTGATAATGTGGTAGCCAGCAGCCAGAGTGATAAAAAATGGTTTGATCATACGGTGTAATAATTAAAAGGTCTTAATCCAGTTAAAAAAATATAAACCAATTACATATCAATTATGACAACAGTAAAAGGGCCCGGAATTTTTCTTGCGCAATTTATGGGAGATACAGCTCCTTTCAATACGTTAGAAAGTATTTGTAAATGGGCCAAAAGTATCGGGTTTGAAGGAGTACAAATTCCCAGCTGGGATAGCCGCCTGATAGACCTGCAAAAAGCTGCCGAAAGCAAAACTTATTGCGATGAATTAAAAGGAATAGTAAACAGTTGCGGATTGGAAATAACTGAACTGTCTACCCATTTGCAGGGACAACTTGTAGCAGTAAACCCAGCATACGATGCTTTGTTTGATGGCTTTGCTCCTGAAGCTTTTCGTAATAACCCTAAGGCACGAACTGAATGGGCTGTACAGCAATTAAAGTATGCCGCTATAGCATCAAAAAACTTAGGATTGAATGCACATGCCACTTTTAGTGGCGCTTTATTATGGCATACTGTTTACCCATGGCCCCAAAGACCCGCAGGTTTGGTAGAAACAGGTTTTACTGAATTGGCAAAAAGGTGGCTGCCAATATTGAATCATTTCGACGAGCAGGGGGTTGATCTTTGTTATGAAATTCATCCCGGCGAAGACCTTCATGATGGAGTTAGTTACGAAATGTTTCTTGAAAAAGTAAATAACCATTCAAGGGCCTGTTTACTGTACGATCCTTCGCATTTTGTATTGCAATGTCTCAACTACCTTACATACATAGACTATTACCATGAACGTATTAAAATGTTTCATGTTAAAGATGCTGAATTTAACCCAACAGGTAAACAGGGTGTGTATGGCGGTTATCAAAACTGGATAGACCGTGCAGGGCGTTTTCGTTCGCTGGGTGACGGACAGGTTGATTTTAAGGGTATCTTTAGTAAGCTTGCTGCCTATAATTATAAAGGCTGGGCAGTAATGGAATGGGAATGTGCCATCAAACATCCGGAAGATGGCGCCAAAGAAGGATCTGTATTTATTAAAGACCATATCATCCGTGTAACGGAAAAAGCTTTCGATGATTTTGCGGGTACGGGAAGCGACGAAAAATTTAACCGCACTATTTTAGGATTAGATTAGTAATTTTATTAACCATAATTTTAATTAAAAAACATAACTGACATGAAAAAAATTATCACCCTCTTTTTATTAACTGCCGGAATGTACGCTTGTAACAACGGTTCAACAGATGCAAAAACAGAACCAAAAGCTGAAGAGAAAACAGAAGCTAAACCAGAAGTAAAAGAAACCACTAAAGCTGATCCAACTGACAGTCCTGAATTTCAAAAAGGTCTGGAGTTGGTGAAAAATTCTGATTGTAATACCTGTCACAAGGTTGATGAAAAAGTTATCGGCCCTCCCTTTCGTGACGTTGCCAATAAATACCCCAACAATGATGCTACTATAGACAGTTTAGCTCATAAGATCATTAATGGCGGAAGTGGACACTGGGGCTCAATTGCAATGGCTGCACATAAAGACCTCTCTGTTGATGACGCCAAAGCCATTGCCAAATATGTTTTATTACTAAAAAACAATTAAAATTATCTACATGAAAATTATCTCGATTGTTTCACTGTATTTTTTTTGCAGCGCTGCCAGTTTAATTCAACCAAAGAATGTAAAAGTGAACACTATTGCTACTGACCATGATGGATGGCAAATATTGTTTGATGGAAAAACAACCAAAGGCTGGCATACTTATGGCAAAACTGCCGTGAATGAAAGATGGAAAATTTCAGATGGTGCTTTGTATATTGACAACACTGTTAAGGAAGGCGGGGATATAGTGACGGATGAAGAATTTGAAAATTATGATTTGAAACTGGAATGGAAGATTTCTAAAAATGGCAATAGCGGCATCATCATAAACATCAATGAAGACACTGTAAAATATAAAGAAACCTATAGATCCGGCCCTGAAATACAGGTACTGGATAATGATGGCCATCCTGACGGAAAAATTTTAAAACACCGTGCAGGTGATTTATACGACCTTATAAAAAGTTCTTCAGAACCTGTTAAGGCTGTTGGCGAATGGAATGCCGTAGAAATTATAAGTGACAAGGGTAGTTTAAAAATATTTATGAACGGCACCAACGTGGTTACAACCACCATGTGGGACAATAACTGGAAACAACTGATAGCCGGAAGTAAATTTAAAGATATGCCTGGTTTTGGAACTTTTAAAAAGGGGAAAATAGCATTACAGGATCATGGAAATGCTGTTTGGTATCGTAATATCAAAATTAAAAAATTATAAAATAAATACGATGCCAGCTTTTTCATTTACAAAAAATATATTGTTAGCAGTAGTTTTTATTGCGGGTGTTTCTTTTACAGGCAGCCAAAAAGAATCAACTCAGTTTAAAAAAAATAAAGTACTTATTTTTTCAAAAACAAATGGCTACCGGCATCAAAGTATTGAAGTAGGTATTGCTGCAATAAAAAAATTAGGAGCCGAAAATAATTTTGATGTTGAAGCAACAGAAGACTCTCTTTATTTAACAGATGCCAATTTTAAAAACTACAAGACCATTATTTTTTTAAGTACCACCGGAACAATTTTGGGTAAAGACCAGGAATTGGCGCTGCAGAATTTTATACACAATGGCGGTGGCCTTGTAGGTATACATGCTGCAACAGATTGTGAGTATCAATGGGACTGGTATGTAAAAATGATAGGGGGCAATTTTTTATCTCACCCACAGCAACAGGAAGCTAAATTAATAATAGTTGACAATACACATCCATCAACAAAACACCTGCCTGCTACCTGGCAAAGAAAAGATGAATGGTATAATTTTAAGAACCTGAACCCAGATTTAACTGTTTTAATAAAGATAGATGAAACATCATATACTGGTGGTGCAAATGGCAATAATCACCCGATGGCATGGTACCATAGCTTCGAAGGCGGAAAGATATTTTATACAGAACTGGGACATACAAATGAATCTTACAGCGACCCGCTTTTTTTACAACATGTGCTGGGTGGCATCCAATATACAATGGGCGTAAAATAATGCGAATAAATTTCACACAAAGAAACTAAAGATACAAAGTTCGCTATTGATGGACAGGTTTTGCTTTGCAGTCTTTGTTTTCGTTGTGCACTTTGTGTGAAATGACTTTTAATTTTTACAATTCTCTTATCCAGATATTGCGATAGCTGATAGGCTCACTTTTATCGCCATGTGCCTGTAATTTAATAGGGGCTGCACCATGTTTTTTATACACGGGTGCTCCGATATAAGCGGTTTGCCCTTTTAATTCATAATTATTTTGCACCAACACGCCATTTTGAAAAGTTGTTACCCGGGCCGGTGTTTTTAAGGTGCCATCTTCGTTAAAACGTGGAGCCGTCCATACTATATCGTAAGCCTGCCACTCTCCTGGCTTTTTACAGGCATTTGCCAATGGTATCGATTGTTTGTAAATACTGCCGGCCTGCCCATTTACATAAGTTGAATTATTGTAATTATCCAATACCTGAAGTTCATAACCTGAATCCCCGGGGCCTGTGCTTGCTAAAAAAACCCCGCTGTTGCCACGGGCTTGTCCTTCTCCTGTGATATTAAATGGTATGCGCCATTCAATATGCAGTTGATAATCTGTAAATGACTTTTTTGTTTGAATATTACCGACAGCTTTATTTACAGTAATTTCATCCTTCTCTACTTTCCATGTCGCAGGTTTTAAGGTATCACTGGTTGTTACCCATTCATCCAGGTTTTTACCGCCAAATAAAATGATAGCGTCAGAAGGTGCATCTGAATTAACCTTTCCGGGTGTTACTACTTTTGGAACTGGCGTATACACTTCAGTTAATTTTGGGTCCCCCTGCTGTGCGAATGTGGTTGTAGCAATGATGCCTATTACTACAATAAGCGAAATTTTTTTTACATTCATGTGGCTATTTTTTATGATGATTTATGATTTTTTAAAGAAGTACAAATTAATTATTTTTTACTGCCATCCGGCTGTTTTTACAGAAAAAAGAAATGAACATGTTGTTTTAAAAATTGCTGTTTCAATAATCAGAATAATCAGTGGGCCTTAAAAAATAAATGTCTGCCTTTGAAACAGTGTTTTGGTATTGCGGTAAAGCAGATAGCCTTTTCCATGTACTGTCAGCTCCAAAAATTTTCCAGTGTTCATCACGGGATGCTTTATTTTCAAAAGTGGTCATATACATAAGGTTGGGCATATGGCTGCCACTTAAAACTTCAGCATAAAAAACAGCATTAAACTGCAACCGGTTAAACAGGTCAACCTCACCACCTTCATTAAACATATTTACTTTTTGCAGGTATAATTTTTCTGTTGCTGCTTCATAACTGCGAAGCTCATATACTCTTTCAGCACGTGGGGCAGTTAGCGTTGGTGTTTTTAAAACAGGCATATCTCTAAATGCTTTTAAAAGTACGCCCTCTACTCTTTCAAAAGGAGCATTATTAAATGCTGCATTGGTATAAGCCGAATTATCGCTTTTTAGTAAGGTTCCCGAGCTTAATGAATTCATCAGTGTTTCATATTGCTGCAAATTGGCAAATGGTATCAGCACATATATTCTTTTATCGGCAGCAGTATCATTGTCTATAGAGCTGAATACGCCGATATTTTTTAATCCGCTTTTATGCAAAGCAGGCAAATAAGTATTTTTTAAATACGCATTTGTAACAGATAACTGGTCGGCATTTTTAATGTGATAAATAGTAAGCTGATAAAATTCGCCAGCCGGTCTTTTTTCAGTGGTTGTAAAACTGCTGTTAAGCAGCCCCAGCAAACAAGTTAGTACTAATAGCGAAGCAAAAAACAGTTTTTTCATGTGTGGCAATTGTATGATTATAAATACATAGATGAAATACAAGATAGGTTTAAAATTTATATTGTATTTGCTAAAATTAAAATGGTGCAAATACAGGCTTATACCAAAACTGCAGTTCTTCTATACTAAAAAGAAAAACCCCAATACGGTTGCAGTATTTGATAATCTTTTTTAAAAAAGATTACGCAGCGCCTGCTGGGCAGCTTTTTCATTTATCTGTCTCAGACGTTTGCTTAGAATTTTTATAAAGCCCATCGCTACTTCGGGCCTCGATTCAATCAATGCATAAAAAGGTTGCTGGCCTATTTTAAAAACCAGGCAATCTGTTTTTACTGTAGCAGTAGCACTCCTTGTTTCTGCATCCAGTAATGAAAGTTCACCAAATACTTCTTTTGCCTGTAAAATAGCCAATGTAGTATTTCCTTTATGAATTTCTATTTCGCCGGTATGAATAATATACATACAATCACCCGGCTCGCCTTCTTTAAAAACCACATCGCCTTGTTTTAATACCTCATGCTGCATCAATGGAGCCAGTTCTAAAAGAATAGTTTCAGGGGTTTCATTAAAAATACTTAGTGATTTTAACAGCGACACTTTTTCTGTAATTGATAACTCTTGATTATCCGGTGTTGACATAAAATAAAATTTAATTGTTTCAATTATAATTCCTCAATAATAAAATTACATACTTAGTTTAATGTACAAAACAGTTTGATAAACTAATCTATATTCTCATCAATATACTATCAATCAATACCGCATCGGGTTGCCTGTATTTTTAAATATTGTAAAGAACAGGCCAATAGCGAAAAAGGCATTTTTCTTTATTTACTATTTGTATAAAAGTAGAATAGAAAAAAGCAACACAAATGTATGTCTTTATCAGCTGCATAAAAACCTGTTGCTCTGTTAACTATTATTCTACGGCTAAGCTATCAATTTATCTATTAATGTACAGCGGCATCCCTTTTCCTATTTTCCAATAGTTTTTGAATATGCAATAATATTGCCGGGGCACGTTTTTTTTGTGATGATTGTGTAAAATAAGTGTGTGATTGTAAAAAATATACCTGCCGCTCTTCCCATTCTTCTTTACTGCCTACTATTTTATATGCCAATACTTCTTTACACAAACTGTCGCTGATGGTAAAAAAGTCATCTCTTCCCAGGTAATCAAGATCTGCATCGCAAATAATTTGCTGTAAAATATTTTGGGGCTTCTGGGGCATTTTTGTTGCCATAATAATGGCACAAATATTTTCTATCATCGTATTATTTACCCCAAAGCCCGGCAATTGCTCCCTTGCCATTTTACACCCAATTTCTTCGTGGCCTTTATACACTTCTATAAATCCTGCATCATGATAAATGCAGGCAATATGCAGCTCCAGTAAACTATCCTTATCTGTTATTCCTTCGGCCTTTGCTATATCCATGCATTGAGCAGTAACATCCATTGTATGATCTAAATTATGATAAGTAAGCAACGGTGAAAGCCGCTCTTTCAGAATGCCAGATACATGATCCTGAATAGCATTTACATTTATCATAATTAGTTATGTTTGGTATATAAAATCCTTCTATTTGCAAGATTTGATAATGGCACGAAAGAATTATATAAATAAAGATATAAAATAAAGTCCTTCTTCCTAATAACGGGCAAAGTTTTTTCGGGAAGAAACAAAGTTCAAAAAAATGCAAACAAATTTTGTCATCAGCATTGCCAGTTTGCAGAAAAAGCGGATGAGTTTGCGTTCTTATGAATTGACTGTGGGCATGTTGCTTAAATTTTATTTTCTCTCATGCCGAAGGGTTCGTTGAAAAAACATTTATCGGTAAATTGTTACCGGCGAAAATCCTGGCGGAAGAGAAAATAAAAAAGTTCTAGCTGTGAAACGAAGGTTTTGCAAGCCATCACACTTAGCAGTTCAGGCACAATACTGCGAAGTCTTAAATTTATGGCACGGACACAACAGGGTATAAGGAACCGATTGTCAATGCCTGAAATAGTAGATAGTTGTTACTTAGTATTATGTTCTGAATTATATATTGGTTATTAAATAGGAAAATATTTAACAAACCATTTCGTTACTATAATTTGCCCGACACCTTTTTGGCAGAGTAATTCTTTATATAACAGCAATCAAACTTAACAATATGAAAACTAACAGTTTACACCTCAAAAAAACAAGTTTTATCGTATTATCCTCATTTTTATTATTGGCTTCATTTAGTGCTGTAGCACAAATTCCAGGATCCAGTTCCAGCAAACCAAAAAAAACAACCAGTGAAGGTTCAGGAAAAAGTGTCTACGATGTTATTCCAGGGTCGGGTCCCAAAAAAACAACCCGGCCTTCGGGTTCTGGCAAAAGTGTCTATGATGTAGTTCCGGGCTCAGGTCCCAAAAAAACAAGCGCTAACCATCCACACGGCACCGAAGGAAGAGATCATGACCAAGCTCATCACAGCAAAAAAGGAAAACACGTACCGCCCGGCCAGGCTAAAAAAATATATGGCGGTTCTGCCACTGACTATGCTCCAGGCCAGGGGAAAAAGAAAGAAGGACATGAAAATGATAACGAACAGGAACAAGACGATGACAAGCAAAATCATCATGATAAAAAAGAGGGAAAAAATCATGATGACTAAAAGTTTGAAATAAACAGTAATCAATTTAAAAAAATCCCGCGATTGATCACGGGATTTTTTTATTTGATTACTGATCCTTTAATTAAAGAAGTACGCTAACCGAAAATTCAATAACCCTATTGATCCATTTTTATTATACCCATCATAAGATCCGCCTAATTCCACTTTAGGATTAATGGCATATCCCAGGCCAAATGAGTAAGCGGTGGTGGTTGCACTATTGCCACTGTTTGAAATAAATCCAGCACCGATTTTACCGGCAACAAAGAAACTCTTAGAAGGATAATACCTAAGACCCACCCTTAACGGTAATAAGTTGGTGGTACCTGCATCGCCATACTTTGAGTTTGCAAATAATGCTGTGTAGCCAAAATCGCCCGTAACGGATACTTGTTCCGAAAGCGGGTATAATGCCATTAGGTCAATTCCTAACCCTAAGGAATTTCCGTCCAAATTAGAGACAGGAATACCAATATTGAGGCCGCCGGAAAATCTAAGCATGGATTGTGCATTACCTTTGAATGCTGCCAACAGGATCGCTGTTGCAAAGAACAGTTTTTTCATAGTACGTTTTTTTAAAAGATTACTTTTTATAATAACAGCAATTTTAGTTAAAAAGTATGATACAAAAATTTTTTTTGATTATTATTTTCCTAAAAACATTGTTCGTTTTCTCATAAATTAGCCAAGTGAAGGAGTCTCGCCTGCGTCTTTTTGTTACTGCTTCTGGCGTGGATTTCAACATAGAAGGGTTTGCACAAATGCACTTTCAATAATAAAATACTAACAGTAAAACCACGACGTTGAATAGCTTTTATATTAAGGTATTTTATTTTCCAGAATCGGTTAACTTTCTTTGGGGAACAATAAAGTTCAAAAAAACGTAAACAAAGAGCAGCGCTGTAGATTTTAACGCCCAAGCCATTCTTTAAATCCATTCACCCTTTCCCTGCTTACAACAGTTTCTGCAGAGGTGGAAGGAGAAATATCCAATTTTAGTCGTCCACCCAGCCAGGTATGGACTTTTTTTACTGCTTCAATATTTACCAGCAGGTGGCGGTTTACCCTAAAAAAATTATTAGGTTGCAACTGTTCTTCCAATTGCGACAGGTTGTTTTCCAACATATATTTGGTGCCATTAAAATCTACAGCGAAACAAAGCTTTCCATCAGCAAAACAATAAGCCGTATTTCCGGTTTTTAAATAACTCAGCTGCTCCCCTCTTTTTATCAGTAAACGTTCCTTATACTTAACTGCATTGATGTCCTGCATCATTTGCAGAATTTTATCTGAAAAATTTGTTTGATTTTTTGGGTAAAGCTGTTGGTATTTATTCAATGATTTTTCCAGCTCATTTTCATCAATGGGTTTTAATAAGTAATCGATACTGTTTACTTTAAATGCTTTAAGGGTGTACTGGTCAAATGCCGTGGTGAATATTACAGGGGTGGTTATGCTTACCTGTTCAAAAATATCAAAACTTAACCCGTCGGCCAACTGTATATCCATAAAAATAAGGTCGATATTTTTTGCAGTAGCCAGGTATCGTACACTCGATTCGATGCTATCAGATTTATTTACTATTTCAATATCATCATTGTAATTGTGCAATAGTTTTGCAAGCCGGTTAGCCGCAGGTAATTCATCTTCAATAATTATTACTCTCATTATATCAGTTATCTATCAATGGAATGGATACGGTAAAATTTGTTTCGCTTTCACTCACATCTACCGGTACATTGCTTAACAGTTTATAGCGGTTACGGATATTATTTAAACCAATGCCGGTTGATTCGTGTAACTGGTGTTTTATTTGCAGGTTATTGCTAACCACAAGGCTTCCGTTTTGTGTAAAGATGTTGATGTGTAATGGTTTTTCAGCCGAAACTATATTGTGCTTGATGGCATTCTCCATCAGCAGTTGTAAAGAAAGCGGCACAATTTTTTGCTGCATTTTTTCATGGGGGATATTGATATTCACTTCAAGGTTTTTATCAAACCTTGTTTTTAGTAAAAAAGTATAAGCATTCAATACTTCCAGTTCATCCTGTAAACAAATACTTTTTGCATCTTTTACTTCCAGTATATGGCGGTACACTTTTGATAATTGCTGTACAAAATCAACTGCATGTTTTGGGTTTTCCGGAATTAAAGAGCAGAGGGTATTCAGGTTATTAAAAAGAAAATGAGGGTTCACCTGGGTTTTTAAGGCATTTAACTGGGCATGCAGACTTTCTCTTTTAAACATTTCTTTTTCTTCAACCGACCGCCTTAGCTCCTGCATAAAGTACCCTCCTTCATAAATAGCTACAACCGTAAGTGTACAAAATAAAGCTGCGGCATTGGAATCAATGATTACATCTGAAAGTTTGAGAGGGTACTCCCCATTTAAAAAATCACAATAATCTTTTAGTAAATAGCCCAACGAATTGGTAGCAATAAGCGTAAATAACAGCATCACCAGCGATTGTACCAGCAGCCTTTTGCCGGTGGCTTCAAACTGCGGAAATGCCCGCCTGGCCCATTGCATAATTATTTGGTTGCCCACCCATATTACACTGGTGGTAATAAATGTAGTTATATAAACCTGCACTGTAAAATAAGGTGGCCTGCCAAATCTTCTTCCAAAAAAAACAATCGGAACTAAAAAGGAAACCACTGGTATCATAATCAATGTTACCAGCCAGTTTTTAGGTGTTATCCTGTTATTATCCGCTTTCATAATTTAAAGTTACTACGTCAAAAGGTGATTTGATAATTTATGTTTGGAAAAAATCCCATTTGGTTAATTTGACTGATGCTACCCGTTTTTGGATTCAGCGTAGTAATATAAATATTTTCCCTGCCCGTTATATTCTGTAAATCAACATACCATTTTTGGGTAATTTTTTTAAGGTTGCGGATATAAGAAAATTTTATGTCCAGTCTAAAATAAGTATCATGCTGTTTGCTGTATGCCTCATCTTCTTTATAAATTACGTAACCTGCATTTGCAGAAGCAGCAATATCAAAGGGTGTGTATCGCTGGCCACCGGCAACTGTTAGTTTGGTGTCTATTCCAAAACTGGTTTTATTGTTTATAATAAATTCTTTTCCACCCAGGGCGTTGATAACAAAATTGGTGTTGAAGGCTGTATTACGCCATACATCATCACTAGCTTTGTATTTAGATTGAAACATAGAACCGGTAAGCAGGCAGTAAAAACCTTTTTGTAAAAAATGTTCCAGCGTTAATTCAATTCCATAATTGTACCCTTTACCATTGTTGACCAGGTTTGTTTTGTCAGGAAAACCAAAGTCGGCACCGGCATTTAGCATGCTGAAACTGCTGGGGGTATTTTCTACCGCAGCATTGTAAATATATTGTGCATATACTTCCGATTTTATCCGAAACTGTTTTGATAAGCTGATATCATAACCAATAACACCATGCAGGCTTTTTACAAGATCAAGGTTTTTATTGGTCAATACAATTTGGCCCAGGTTATTTTTTGTTTCATAAAAATATACTTCCAGTGGCTGTGTCTGGCTATGCAATCCGGCACCAAACGACAGGGCCTGGTTTTGTTTAAACTGGTATTTGATATTCCATCTTGGTTCAAGGCTTTGAGTATTGTTTAAAGTAAAAAATTGGTAAAATAAACCAAGGTTTGATGAAAGCTTATCCGAAAAGCGGTGCCCAATATTTACGAATGATTTTATAAGCGTAGCTGTTTCATGGCTGTTTACAAAATTAGTTAAAACAGTATCGCCATCTTTTATATAATCCTGCCGAAGGGTTAGCTGATTAATATCTGCTGTAATACCCGCTGTGAGCAGGTTTTGCGCATTAAACTTTTTATTGAAATTATACCCGGCAGTATATTTTATTTGTTGTTGCTTTTTATAGTATGCCGGGGTAGATCGCTTTGTTGTATCAACAATATCTTCATTGTATTTTGAAGAAAAGCCGGATACTGCCAGCACTATTTTACCGGAAGTTTTTTCATTAAAAAAATAAGTATGCGATAAACCAAGTACAGCGGTAATTGATTTAAAATACCGGTCCCTCACACTTCCGTCGCTGGATGAATAGAGGTTGTCTTTTCCCTGGCTTTCGGGCGGAAAATGAATATGGCTTTCGCCACCCAATCCAAACACGCTGAATATGCCTGCCTTTTTTGTGGGCATATTTATTTTAAAGGTGCCATCCTGGTAATAGGGTGTAGCCGAACCTGTGCCAAATTTAAGGCCGATGTTTTGAAGGGCCGCCACCATTGAATAACGGTAATCTACAAGGTAAGATGCTTTGGTATTTTTATTCAACGGGCCCTCTGCAGCAAATTCAAAACCATTGAAACCCATCTGCCCTAAAAATTCATTTTTTTCATTATTGCCATTGCGCATTTTTAAATCAAACACACCTGCTATGGCATTGCCATATTGCGAAGGAAATGCGCTGGTTAAGAAGTCTGAATTTTTTAGTGTGTTTATATTTAGCATACTAACCGGGCCACCTGTTGAACCAAGCGTACTAAAATGGTTGGGGTTGGGTATGTCGATACCATCCATGCGCCAGAGTACGCCTGCCGGCGAATTGCCCCGTATAATGATATCATTTCTGCCATCATTGGTGCCGCTTACGCCCGCAAAGTTTTGTGCCATGCGGCTCGGGTCGCTTCTTGTACCGGCGTAGCGGAAAGCCTCATCGGTACTCAATTGGCGGGCACTTACAAGAGCAGCTTCATTGATTGCCCTGTTTTTTACTTTGCCCGATTTAATAACAATCTCTCCCAGTTTCTGTACCTTTTCCTTCATGCGTATTTCCAGCACCACTTCTTTTGAAGAAGTTACTTCTATATTCGAAAGCCAGGCATCTTCGTAACCGCTGATGCTTACTTTTATCTGCCGCCTGCCAATGGGAACGTTCAACAATTTAAAGGCCCCTTCAGAATCACTAACCGCCACAATTGGCTGTTGAAGATTATCAACAGCAACAGTTACATTATATAATATATTTCCCGACTGTTCATCTGTCACAATCCCTTTAACCGTTTGCGTAAGCGCAGCATTTTGCGCATTGGTAATCGCACACCCAAAAAATAACAGCAGCAATATTGAAAAAGTTTTCATGCTTTTAATAAATAATTATGAGTTAATAAAACATGGCCGCAACGCAAACTCTTCGAACGGCCTCATAAAAAAGCCGTGAAGAAAATTTAAATGTTTGGCGTTAAGAAATGAAATTGATGTTACAAATGTTTGGAATTGAAATATGCACGTAAGTCGCACAAATGTTTGGTTATATTCAATTGCTTGAGCTAATTTCATTTTAGGCAAACATTTAAATTTTTAGGCTTTTTTATGCAGCCTTGATCTTTTTTGTTACTTTTTTGCATCAAGGCAAAAAAGTAAACAGAGTCTACAATGCTGGGCAAAACTTTGGAATCAATATGCATTATTTTAAAAAAATTATTTTAAAGTATATGCATTATAAATCTCCACCACCTGCTGCATCTTCGCCATATCCCCATTAATAGCCTTTGCTTTCTCCACAGCTTCTGTACAAGTAGTTAAATGAGTATTTATAAAACCATCCAGCGTCTTTTTATTTAACAGCGTCAATTTTTCTTCAGTAAATACATAGTAGTCGCCAATTTTACCCGGCGTGCCGTTTACAAATATTGGTTCTATACCATTGTATAAAGGCTTATCAGATGAGTTGCTTTCTTTTTGTAAAAAATTCAGTTTGCCTGCACTGAGGTTTTTAAAAAAATCTCCCCTGATACAAATAAAATTGGCGGCATCTGTTTTAAGAGCATTGATATCGCTGCCCTCGTACTGCTTTTTATTCTTGCCCGATTCGTCTATAAAAATTACGGAAGAGGTTTGCCTGATATTGTCTTTTATAAAACCGTTGATTGCATTGCCGTTTGCCAGGTAAATAGTGGCTTTAACATATTTGGCAGGGATGGCAGTTTGCGCCGTAACAGTAATTGCGAAAAAACTTACCAGCAATGCCATTACAATTGATTTACTTTTCATGACTTTAATTTAATTGGTTGGTGAATGGTGTGTATTTGTTTTATGGTACAAGAATAATAAGGTTGTTGAATTTTTTATATATAAAAAGAGTGAGTTGCAGAAAAAGCGGAATGAGTTGAAATATTAGCGTAGTGATAGATTGTTTTATTTGAATTGGTGTGTATGGACACGAAATTATTAACGGCTCACTGTGATAAAGGGTTACTACCATTACTCAGCAGAACAATACGATTGAGCTTATATCCAATTAATTCCAGGCATTGACACCAAATAACTATGTTTCGTATCATAATAGCCAGGTTTATCCTGACAATTAGACTATAAAGAATAACTTATTTAGATTAACAAAAGCATGGAATGGATGCAGCCTTTCACATGAATGAATTTGCAAAGAAATGTGCCAGCAAAATTTGAACTACCTTGACTTTCCTAAAAAGTTAGCAGAACGATTAAAGCAATATAAAGGACGTTTGAAAAGCTCTATGAGTAAGCAAATAAAATATTTACCTACACTTTAATTGAATTTCAAATCAAAGCCGCCAACCCCATTTCCCAGGCATTAATAAAGGAGTTGTTAGGTATTGAAAACCCTCATTTTATATTAACGCAACAACCTGTTGCGCAATCAGAAAAAGCAAAAAAGTCAATTGTGCAGCAGGTTGCTGCACAATTGCAGGAAGAAGTATTTCTCGGCTCCATCATTGCCAGAATAAGCTGGAGCCACCACGTTGTTTTAATGGACAGAAGAAAATAAATAATAGCAGAACGAATTAGAAAATAATTTGTGAACAACCGCAGACAAGCTCCGTGTATACAGTGGACGCTTTTACTTTACTGTCTTTCGTACACCGAGGTTTCGTTGAAAAAACCTTTATCTTTAAAGTTTTACAGCCCAAAACCCGGACGGAAACGAATTATTGAAAAACGAAAAACTGACACGGAAAGAAATCATCGACACCCGACTTAAACAAGCCGGTTGGGATGTTAATGACCGGACTCAGATTGTTGAGGAGTTTGATATAATTGTTGACATAAATCTAGTTCAAGAAGCTGCGACACCCTACGGTGGTAGGCAATTCAGCGATTATGTTTTATTAGCCAAAGACGGAAAACCTCTAGCGGTTGTTGAAGCAAAAAAATCTACAGTCGATGCTAATATTGGAAAAGAACAAGCAAAGCAATACTGTTTCAATATTCAAAAACAATTTGGAGGCGAACTTCCTTTTTGCTTTTATACAAACGGACACGACATTTTCTTTTGGGACTTAGATAACTACCCACCTAAAAAAGTTTATGGTTTTCCAACACGGGACGACCTTGAACGATATACATACATACGACAAAAACGAAAATCACTTTCAGGCGAATTCATAAACACAAAGATTGCAGGAAGAGATTATCAGATTGGTGCTATACGTGCAGTTTTAGAGGCAGTTGAAAAAAGAAAAAGAAGATTTTTGTTGGTTATGCTACCGGAACTGGTAAGACCCGTACTTGTATCGCTTTAGTTGATGCCTTAATGCGGACTGGCTGGGCAGAAAGAGTTTTGTTTTTAGTAGACAGGATTGCATTGCGTGACCAAACTCTTGATGCATTCAAAGAACATTTACCAAATGAGCCACGATGGCCTAAGCAAGCGGAAAAGGAAATTGCGAAGGATAGAAGAATTTATGTTTCCACTTATCCAACAATGTTGAATGTAATTCGCAATGAAGAAAAAACATTAAGCCCACATTTCTTTGATTTGGTAGTAGTGGACGAAAGTCATAGGAGTATTTATAACACCTATCAGGAAGTTTTAGATTATTTCAACACGATTACACTTGGCTTAACCGCAACGCCAACAGATGTAATTGACCACAATACATTTCAACTATTTGAAACAGAAAATGGCGTTCCTACTTACGCTTACTCGTATGACGAAGCAGTAAATCATATTCCACCATACTTGTGCAATTTTCAGGTAATGAAAATTAAAACCAAGTTTCAAACAGAAGGAATTAGTAAAAGAACAATTGCTCTTGAAGACCAAAAGAAACTAATACTTGAAGGAAAAGAAATTGAAGAAATAAATTATGAAGGCACAGAATTAGAGAAGAAAGTCATCAACAAAGGTACTAATGCTTTGATAGTTCGTGAGTTCATGGAAGAAAGCATAAAAGATGCCAATGGTGTTTTGCCAGGCAAAACAATTTTCTTTTGTGCCACCAAAGCACATGCAAGACGCATGGAAGAAATATTCGATTCTTTGTATCCCGAGTATAAAGGCGAATTAGCAAAAGTATTGGTAAGCGAAGACCCAAGAGTTTATGGTAAAGGTGGGTTGCTTGACCAATTCACAAATAACAACATGCCACGAATTGCTTTAAGTGTAGATATGTTAGATACTGGTATTGATGTAAGAGAATTGGTAAATCTTGTTTTTGCAAAACCTGTTTACAGTTACACTAAGTTTTGGCAGATGATAGGTAGAGGAACCAGATTGCTGGAGCCTGAAAAAATAAAGCCCTGGTGTACTGAAAAAGATGGCTTTCTGATTTTAGATTGTTGGGATAATTTTGAATACTTCAAATTAAATCCCAGGGGTAAAGAACTAAAAAGCCAAATCCCTTTGCCAGTCCGTTTATTTGGTGTTCGTTTAGAAAAAATTGAAAAAGCAATTGAGTTAAATGAAACAGGAATTACTACCAAAGAAATTAAAAAACTGCGACAACAAATTACTACGCTTCCACAAAACTCAATTGTAATTTTAGATGCTAAACACGAATTACAGAGAGTAGAAGATGAAAACTTCTGGAATCATTTATCGGCTGACAAAATCGAATTTTTAAAGGCAGTTGTAAAACCATTATTCAGAACTGTTTCTGATACTGATTTCAAAGCAATGCGGTTTGAAAAAGATATCGTGGAAGTTTCGCTTGCTAAACTATCAGCTGAAAAAGTAAAATTTGAAACACTTAAAGACAGCATCGTTGAAGAAATTGCTGAGTTGCCTTTGTCTGTAAACATCATTGCTAAAGAAGGTGAACTTATCAGGCAATCACAAGCAAATCATTATTGGTCAACAATTACAGAAGAAAAACTGGATGAACTGATTGAAAAAATTGCTCCTTTAATGCGATTTAGAGAAGCCATTGTACCGCTTGGCCCTGCTAAATTTAATTTTAAAGATTTGATAGTTGAAAAAGAATATGTGGAATTTGGCCCACAACACGAAGCATTGAGCATTGCCAAATACCGGGAGTTAGTGGAGCTGAAAGTAAATGAACTACTAACAGGTAATGCGCTGCTGCAAAAAATAAAAGAAGGAAAAGAAATTACCCCCTCCGAAGCGGAACAACTGGCAGAAGAGTTACACAATGAACATCCACATATCACCATTGATTTATTGCGGAGAGTGTACAACCATCGCAAAGCCCAATTGGTACAGTTTATAAAACATATCCTGGGTATTGAAATATTAGAATCATTCAATGAAACCGTTTCAAAGGCATTTGATGAATTTATTTCAAAACACAGTTACTTAAGCAGCCGCCAGTTGCAGTTTATGGATTTATTGCGCAATTTTATTGTAGAAAAAGGCGAATTGCAAAAACGGAATTTAATTGAATCTCCTTTTACTTTAATTCATCCGCAAGGTATCAGGGGCGTTTTTAGTACTGCGGAAATTGAGGAGATATTGGTGTTTACAGAAAAGTTGACGGCAGCGTAATAATAATTAAACACATCGAATTCGATGTGTTTAAAGGTAACGGATTCGACACCTTTAAAAAAAAGAAATGAGTAAGAGCAAAATAGTTAATGTAAAAGGAACAAAAGTTACCATCATTGCTGAAGGTGAAAATGATTTTATCAGTTTAACAGATATGACTGCCAGTTTCATTGAAGGTAGTGGATTAATTGGTAAATGGATTACAACTAAAAACACTCTTGAGTATCTTGCTATTTGGGAATCTATAAACAATCCAAACTTCAATTACCCCGAATTCGGGGTAATTGAAAAAGAAGCGGGTGTAAACAGATTCATTATGTCTGTAGGGCAATGGATAAGCAGAACAAGTGCAAATGGATTAATTGTTAAAGCGGGTAGATTTGGAGGCACTTATGCTCATAAAGATATTGTGTTTCATTTTGCTATGTGGCTAAGTCCTGAGTTTCAGATTTACTTAATTAGAGAAATCCAACGCCTTAAATCGGATGAAAATGACCGCCTAAAATTGAACTGGAACCTGCAACGCACTTTGGCCAAAGTTAATTACCATATTCATACAGATGCTATCAAAGAAAACTTAATTCCTAAAGAATTAAATAAGCAACAGGTAAACTATGTATATGCAAACGAAGCAGACTTATTAAATGTTGCCTTGTTTGGAATTACAGCAAAACAATGGCGTGATGCTAACCCTAAAGCGACAGGTAATATCAGGGATGAAGCTACAATTGAACAATTAGTCGTACTCTCCAATCTCGAAAGCATCAATGCCGTTTTAATACACCAGGGGTTGCAGCAGGGCGAAAGGCTTTTGCAACTCAATAAAATTGCCATCACACAAATGAAATCATTGGTAAACAACAGCCAGCTAAAAAAATTAAAATAAAGTCTGAACTATGATTTTTGTGATTAAATGATTACCATGATTACAAATTAATTTTAGTTCACTATCAAATTATAACATTCAAATCACACCAATCAAAAAAATCAAGCAAATCATAGTTAAGATATGATTAACGAACGATACAAATATTCTGAATTAACATCTAAAATAATTGGCTGTGCTATAGAAGTGCATAAGAGGCTTGGTAATGGTTTTCAGGAAGTAATTTATCAAAGAGCTTTAGCAATAGAATTACAATTAGCCGCTATCGCTTTTCAAAAAGAATTTGAAATGCCCATATTTTACAGGGATGAACACATTGGAACAAGAAGAGTAGATTTTTTAGTAGAAGGGATTATCTCTGTTGAATTAAAAGCAATCTCAAAATTAGAAGATGTTCATTTTGCCCAGGCCATTAATTATTTAGAAGCCTATAATGTAGAAATAGGCCTGCTAATAAACTTTGGCGAAAACAGCCTTATTTTTAAAAGACTAACCAACAAAAAATTTAAACCACCACCAACCAACAAGCCCTAAAAAATCATATCAATCACAACAATCAAAAAAATCATAGTTCAGACAACATGCTCAACCCAACAATAAAATCAAAAGTAGATGCCCTGTGGGATAAGTTTTGGAGTGGCGGTATCAGCAACCCTCTCAACGCCATTGAGCAAATTACTTACCTGCTTTTTATAAAACAGTTAGACGAAAACGATGCAGCCGAAATTCGCAATGCCGAATTTACAGGAGATACTTACAAATCTATATTTAAAGGGATTTATTTTCCGCCGGGTGTAGATAAAACCATTAAAACAAATGGCGTTAAAAAAGAAGACCTGCGCTGGAGTGCCGTTAACCACGGGCCTACCGATGTAATTTTTCAAAGAATGCAAAGCCAGGTTTTTCCTTTTATAAAAGAACTGGGCGAAGCAGGCTCTTCATTTGCCCGGCACATGCAAAATGCCGTATTCTTAATTCCCAAGCCTTCTTTGTTAAAGGAAGCCATGGATACTATTGACCAGTTGTACGATGAAATAAGTAAGGAAGACCGCTTTACCAATACGCAGGGCGATGTGTACGAATACCTGCTGAGCCAGTTGAACCAGGCCGGCAAAAACGGCCAGTTTAGAACACCGGGGCATATTATAGAAATGATGGTAGAGCTGGTAGAACCCAAACTTGGCGAACGCATTGCCGACCCGGCCTGTGGCACATCGGGTTTTTTATTGGCGAGCCTGCTGTACATTAATACCCAGTTTACCAGCAAAAAATACCAGCAGCAGGATGAGAATGGTTTTATGAGAGGCACCATGGCTGATAAACTGGTAAAAGATACTGCCAAAGAAATTTTGCAAACCGATACTTTTTATGGGTTTGATATAGACCCTACCATGATACGCCTTGGGCTGATGAACCTAATGATGCATGGCATTAAAAACCCAAAAATTGAGTACACCGATACACTCAGTAAATTTTATAACGAGGAAAACCTGTACCACAAAGTATTAGCCAACCCACCCTTTACCGGCAGTATAGACAAAGGCGAACTGAATACCAGCTTTAGCATTAGCACCACCAAAAGCGAATTACTTTTTGTAGAACGTATTTATAAAATGCTGCGCATGGGTGGCACCGCCGCAGTGGTAGTGCCGCAAGGTGTATTGTTTGGCAGCGGCAATGCCTTTAAAGATTTGCGAAAACTGATTATAGACAATTGCGAACTGCAGGCTGTAATAAGTATGCCCAGCGGGGTTTTTAAACCTTATGCAGGCGTGGCCACCGCTATATTGATATTTACCAAAGGTGGCAGCACAGAACAAGTTTGGTTTTACGAAATGCAAAGCGATGGCAAAAGCCTGGATGATAAACGCAACGAGCTGTTTTTATCGGATGGCAAACGGGACTTTGGCGACTTGCATAAAATAGTAACCGTCTTTAAGGCAAAACATACCCCAAAAGCAAACGACCGCAAACTGCAATACTTCTTTGTGCCTAAAAAAGAAATAGAAGAAAACGGCTACGATCTTAGCCTGAGTAAATACAAAGAAGAAGTGTATGAAGAAGTGCTGTACAAAGAGCCAACTGCGATTTTTGAAAAACTAAAAGCGCTGGAGAATGAAATACAAATTGGATTGAATGAACTTAAAAAGTTGGTGGTATGAGGTTAGTGAAATTAGAAGACATAATCAAAATTCAAATTGGGAAAACGCCACAAAGAGATACTAAAGAATATTGGGGTGAGGGTTATCCATGGGTGAGTATTGCAGATTTAAAAACAAGAACAATCTTAAAAACTAAAGAGCAAATTACCAAATTAGCTGTAAACGAATGTGGTTGTAAATTAATACCAAAAGGAACGCTGTTAATGAGTTTTAAATTAAGTATTGGCAAGTTGGCATTTGCAGGAATGGATTTATTTACTAATGAAGCAATTTGTGGTTTAACGATTCTTAATAAACATAAAGTCTATCCAGATTTTTTATTTTACGCTTTAAAGAATACAAACTTACTGGGTTCTAATGTTGCTGTAATGGGAGCTACATTAAATACGAAGTCGTTAAACGAACTTAAAATACCAATCCCCGAAACCCTCGCCAAACAAATACAAATAGCTACCATACTCGGCCAGGCCGAAAAGCTAATAGCCCAGCGCAAACAAAGCATTGCCCTGCTGGATGAATTTTTGAAAAGTACTTTTTTGGAGATGTTTGGAGACCCGGTTAGGAATGAGAAGGGATGGGAGAAAGTTATATTAGAAAATGTTATTGATGATATTATTGCAGGTTCAAGTTATGGTGGAGAAATGAAAGGCTTTTTAGAAGAAAATGAATTAGGTGTTTTAAAAACTAGTGCAGTTACGTGGGGTACTTTTAATCCAAATGAATACAAGGCTGTTCAAAAAAAATTAATTACAAAAAAACTTATTCATCCAAAAAAAGGAGACTTGCTTTTCAGCAGAGCGAATACCAGAGAATTGGTTGGGGCTACTTGCATAGTGTTGGATGATTTTCCAAATTTATTTCTTCCAGATAAAATTTGGAAAATTCAATTGGTAAAAGAAAAAATTATCCAATATTATTTGCATTATTTATTACAAGATAAAAGTTTTAAAACTACACTAACTAATGATGCAACAGGCTCACATGGTTCAATGTTGAATATTTCGATGAGTACTTTACGACTGTTAATTTGCCCCCTTCCTCCACTCGAACTTCAAACCCAATTTGCCCAAGTAGTAGAAAAAACAGAAGCACTCAAAACCCAATACAAAGCCAGTTTGCAGGAGTTGGAAAATCTCTTTGGCAGCCATAGCCAGAAAGCATTTAAAGGTGAGTTGGTAATGCCAAAGGTTTATGCAATAGATGAGCCTGCGCTATCAGTAGCGGCAGAGCCAGAGCCGGAGTATGGTAAAGCAAGAAAGAAAAAATTGGAATATTGAATTTACGGCGATAATGAGTTTGACAAATAGGATGATAAGAAGTTTTTAAAAATTCTCAGCCTTGGTTCGTGTTACGACCCAACTTCGCTTCAATAAAGTTCCCCGATGGTTTACAGTAAAAGAGTGCGAAGCAACGATGCATAATTAATAAACAAATGTTAGGTACAAAAATTTATACTTCCAGGATTAGTATGGAGACGTGGCAGGTGAGGACCGAACCACGGGGGAGTAGTTTTAGATGATAGAAAATACACCAACCACGGATAAAGGATAGCGCACTTCATTACTTTACTATTACTAAAGATAATAGCGGGAAGAATAATCCGCTTATAATTTCACGCCCGTGCTATCTTTTTTTACCGGGCCGGCAGGTGTTGTGTGTAAACTGTCTACGGGTGCAGCGGGTAGTTTTTGTTTCTGCTGAGAAGCATATCGCTTATAAGCCCTCAATTCGCTTGCATATTCATCGGTTGACCATTTTTCATCCATATCCTGGATGGCTATTAAATCACTGTCATTCTTTGGCGCAATAAGCGGTTGATTGTTTTTATATTGAGTGTTATAATCCGTTAACCGGTTTTGCAGTGCTATAATATGGTTTTTTGCTTTACTTTTTATGTCTGATTCTTTTACGCGTAGCACTATTACATTTAATCCGCTTATTTTTTCCTGCGTTGAGTATTTCTCAATTATTTTTTCCTGTTTTTTTTCACTATTGCCGCCTACAAGTGCCAACACTCCATGGGCCACAAGATTCGCACCCGCCACCACCTGAGCAAATACATTGGCTGTTTGAAAAACAAGCAGCATTATCATAATAAACAAAAGCCTTCTTATTAGTTTCATTGAAAAGTATTTTAAGTTTTGGTAAATCAATATTCCATAAAACTAAGAAATATTTACATTTTTTCAACCCCACACCGGTACAAAAGAATTATACATTTTATTGCACTTAATTTGCGTAACCCTGGTTTAACACATAGGCACCCTGGAATTATCCGGAGGTACTATAAGTCTCCCTATTACCAGGTGAAATGATTTAAACAATTGTAAAAGCACTGCTGTTAAGTGTATGATCTTTTTTATGCAGTACAAATGATCTGTGTTTATTTGATACAGGTAATTTTAAACAGATATTGTCTTTATAAAATAATTGGGCGCATATTTGGAGTCGGACAAGTTTTTTAGCAATAAGGATAACTTTTTTAATCATGACAAAAAAAATCACCGGGACAGAAGAAGATCTCCGCTTGTCAGTTGCTATCAAGGAGGGTGATAAACAGGCGCTGGGCAGGGTATACGACAAGTATGCACCGGCACTGATGGGGCTTATCAGCAGGATAATACCCGTTGATAGTAGTGCAGAAGAGATCTTACAAACTACCTTTCTGCATACCTGGCATCAGATCGGTTCCTTTAATGCGTCCGGGAGTTCCCTTTTTACCTGGCTGATGAATACTGCAAGGCAGTTGGCTATAGATAAGGTCCGGTCAGGGCAGGTACAGAACCCTCCTCAACACAATCCCGTATATGAACACGCCACCAGCAATAATACTGAACAAATCATTCCGGAGCCTGTTCAAAAAATTATATTTGACATGGTGTATTACAAGGGGGAAAGCTGTGTGAAAGCTGCTGAGGCATTGGGTATGCCGGTAGAAGAAATTAAAAAGCATATAAGACTGGCCATTAAAAACATGATCAGCGTAAAGGTATTATGAAAAGAAGTAAGGAATATATCGAATCAGGTATACTGGAACAGTACGTTTTAGGATGTACGAGCCAGGCCGAATCAACGGAAGTACATCTGATGGCAGCCACTGACCCGGCAATAAGGTTGGAAATAAAAGCGATTGGAGAAGCGCTGGAAGCGTATGCCATGGAGCATGCTGTTGAACCCAATCCGGTGATAAAGCCATTTTTACTGGCCACGATTGATTATACTGAAAGACTAAAAGGCGGTGAACCCGCCACTATGCCGCCTGTTCTAAATAAAAATTCTGTTATTGAAGATTACGCCCCCTGGCTGAACCGGAGTGATTTGTTAGTGCCTGATGATGATGACATTTTTGCAAAGATTATTGGCTACACTCCGGAAGCCGTTACTGCAATTGTGTGGATAAAAGAATACGCACCGCACGAAGTTCATGATCATGAATTTGAAAAATTTCTCATCGTGGAAGGTACCTGCGATATTGTTGTAGGTGACGAAGTGCATGCACTTGTGCCGGGAGATTATTTTGCCATACCACTTCACAAAAACCACCTGGTGAAAGTTACTTCCTCCATACCATGTAAAGTTATTTTGCAAAGAATAGCGGCGTAAGTATTATGGTATCTTTAGTAGTAATATGTATTGGGCAATGTCATCAAGTTAACATTAATGATAAGGTGATTGAATTTTTGTTACGGCAAATAACAGGCCCACATTTTACAAAACATATTTATTAAACCGGGCCGCCATTCTTTTGTAAAAATCAATACTGTGCCTCATATCTTTAAAACCTGTGTCTCCCGGAGATACCCCATCTGGTGCAAGCGGCTGATCGACTGTGATCATCTGGAAGTATTGTATGTCCCATTATTATCAGGTGAAATGATTTTATACTTATATAAACTATTATGATCAATTTATCTGCTGCTGAGAATCAAATTCACTGTGTCACGAATTTTCAAGACCTTGTTTCCATGCCTTTGCATGGAGTAATGAATGCGATTTGCTGGACCCGTAAACTACCAGGTGATTTTGGCGAGATTGTAGAAAAGATAACACTTAACGAAAATATAGCGGTACTTGATGAAGAGGAGCTTCGTGAACTTCAATTGAGTGAACAGGGTCAGCTTGCCCGTGAAATTCTTTTAAATGACCTGGATCTGTTGAAAGCTCATGGCGCATCTCCAATCCTTAACCTGATCAAATGCTATGAGAGAGATGATGACTACCCATTTTTTGCAACCGATGTTTATTCTTTTCATGTAGATCGTTCTCCTGTACCAGTAGATACTTTTTTATGCACGTACTATGGCGAGCCGAGTGAAATATTGCCCAATGCGCAAGCCATACAAAAAGTGCTTATCCCCGAAATACGTGATGAACTCAAAAAACTATATCCCGGATCAGGTGAAGGTTTTGAATCATTTTTAAGTGAACATTTCTTTGATTTACATTATCGGGCTAAACCTGCCGCACGCCCCGTCAGTTTAGGCCTTGGTAACTTATGGAGGTTGGCGGTTGATCATCCCGAAAGCCAAGTCCTTCCCTGTGTTCATCGTGCACCAACCGAAAAAAATGGACAAATCCGGTTGTTGATGATCTGTTGAAAAGGGCTCTTGTTCTCAGAAACGTCTCCTCCCAAGCCTTGTGCAATAGCATGGCGTTTCGTAGTATGGAGTAATATTTCGTTTCATCATCGGAACGTCCTTTTTGCCTATGTTGGTCTTCATTAAAACCTAAGCTATCTACCTACACCGGTTGTGTGTTCTCACCAACGACCGAAATTATAACCGGAATACTGCCAGTATATATTAGGCTTAAGATGAATTGCAATAAACATTCGCCTCAATCTTAAGCTATTGATGTTCCTGTATCCCGAACCTATTTTTCTTAGGCTTGCTGCTAATGAAAAAATTAATAACTTTAAGATTATACTTCTGTTACTTTGGTAATGTAACAACTATAGTTGAACCAGTTTTAGATACACAAAGGAAGCAGCAACATTGTCTTAATTACAAATTTATCACATGCGCATCTTCATCAGCCACATATCAGAAGAAGCACTTGAAGCAACAGCATTAAAAAAAGGCATCAAAAGTGCATTACCTGATGTAGAAGTATTTGTCAGTTCGGTAGATATAGAATTGGGCGACCCGTGGTTGACAAAGATTTTAAAAGAATTGGAAGAGGTAAAAGTAATATTGGCATTGTGCAGTCCTGCTTCAGTCCGCAACCCTTGGATAAACTTTGAAATAGGAAGTGCTTATGCTAAAGGTGCACGTGTAGTACCAGTATGTTATAAAGGCCTAAATACGGATCAACTTCCCGATCCCCTGGCAATTTTTCAAACATTTGAACTTAAAAAGGCGACTTCCTTTCGTAATATGGTAGATTGGTTATCAACTTACGTTGGAGTTAAAGTTGCAGAAAACTTTAATCCATTGGACGTAATGAATGCGCTCAACAAGGCTTCACAAAAAGAGACTGCTTCCAATACAACTGAAGTCGGCATTGTCCTGACGCACCGACAAGATCAATGGGAAAAAAACAGAAAATCGGTCTTTACATTACCTGACTCTTTACCAGAAACTCATAAAGACAAATGGAGCTTTCGATTGCTTGAAGACGAACGCACCTTTCTATCGAAAGATTTAAATGAACTTTCAGGGATTATCCTTGCAATACCATGGCATTCAAAAATGAGTCCCGAAACCATTCATACTTTGGTTGAATGGGTAAGATCGGGAGGGCGGATGTTGCTTCTTGGTTTTGAACTTGGTGACCGGCACCACAATAGTAATCTTTCAGAACTCAGCCATCATTTCGGTATAGACCCTACATCGGGAGATATAGTAGGCCCCCGGGGTAATACAAATAATGAAGATGCTGGATTTGGCATTCCTAAGCCTTATGGTGAACCTGTATTTTTTGATATTATTAGTAATTTGTATTCTTTAACCAATGGATTAGCCAATATCTGTTTACGAAACTCACAAACAGTTCGGGTAGATCCTGGTGGTAAAGAATGGTTGTATGTTGGTCAAAATTATGTTTGTACGCCTAGAGCTGATAGTGTACAATATAATGATGGAATAATGGCCACCCCAGGAATAAATTACTTTGTTACTAATAAATCAGCTGGATGGCTACCAGTGGCTGTAGAAGCCCCAAAAGGCTTGTGCGAAAAAGGAGGGGTTATTATGATTGGCACTTGGGATTTGCTGGATCTGACCCAAGAATTTGCTGGTGATAATCTAATACTTCTTGAGGGTATTCTAAATTGGCTTTCTCATAAAGACTAATAAAAATTAAAAAAACATATAGGCACAGGTCTCCTGAACCGCAGCCGTATTCTGTGACACACAAAACACTTTAGGATTAATCAGAAAAACAGGTTCGTGTGTCTGGTAACTTGGCATGGGTTCAATTTTAATTTCCGAGACACTGTCGCGGAAATTAAAATCTCCGTTTGAAGAAATTTCGCAGACAATGTCTGCGAAATCCTCTATTATAGCAATATCCGAACCTGTGGCATAGAAATTTTTTACAGAAATATTTCCACTATCTTGGACGCATTATACAATTCTTGTCAGAGTAAAGGATAAAGACGAACGGTCTTTTTATGAAATTGAAGCTGCACAAAATAATTGGAGCATAAAGGAGTTGAAACGGCCGTGTTACACATATATCATTCATCAATAAAAAATATCATGCATTTATCATCCACACTTCACTGTAACAGAATGATCATGCTGTTTATTATTTCAGCAGGCCTTTCGCCTTTTTGCAAAGCGCAGGAGCCGCGATCAGTAGTATTTAAAAAACATATTATCAGCAATACATTTATATCAGAAGGCGCCGCAGTGGGCGATGTAAATAAAGATGGCAATATCGATATATTGGCGGGTAATTACTGGTTCGAAGCGCCATCATGGAAACAGCATCTTATTCATGCTGATACTTTAAACCCGGTGCCTGGATACAGTACCACATTTTTAAATTTTTGCATGGATGTAAATAACGACGGCAGATTAGACCTCATACGGTTTGACCAGCCCGGAGGTATTTGCGCCTGGTACGAAAACCCAACAAATAAAAATACGTTATGGAAAACGCATATTATTTTAAAGTCTGCAGGCATTGAAAGCCCCGCCTTTGCAGATGTTGACAACGACGGAAGGATGGATCTTATATGCAACGATACTTTAACCAAAGAAGTTATCTGGCTAAAATCACCTGTAGAAAAAAATGATACAACCTGGCACCGCTTTATTATCAGCAGCGACAAACAAAGAGCCACCAACAGGTATACGCATGGCCTCGGCTGGGGCGATGTTAATAAAGATGGAAGAAACGATGTTATCATAAAAAGCGGCTGGTGGCAACAACCTGTTGATCCAAAAACAAACAACTGGCAATTTCATGCCGCCGATTTTGGAGAAGATTGTGCCAATATGTTTGTGCTGGATGTTGATGAAGATGGCGATCAGGACATCATCAGTTCTTCTGCACATGATTATGGAATATGGTGGTACGAACAGCAAAAAGATGACAAAGGAAATACCACGTGGGTAAAACATATTATCAGTAAATTATTTTCTGAATCACATTCGCTTGCACTTGCAGATATCAATGGCGACGGGTACCCTGACCTTATTACAGGCAAGCGTTACTTCGCCCACAATGGCGGCGATCCCGGCGCTTATGAGGCTTCAGTTTTATACTGGTTTCAATTTAAGCCCGGAAAAAATCCCCAGTGGGTTCCGCATCAAATTGATAACAATTCGGGTATTGGCAACAGTTTTATTGTAACCGATATTAATAAAGATCAGTTACCCGATATTATTATCTCCAACAAAAAAGGTGTGTTCTTTTTTGAACAGGTAAAACCCTGATATTTCCTGAAATTTTGGTACAATATTACAGCCTTCCTGTCCAGGCAGTAAAGGGCCGTATCAGTCTTTTGCCCTGCAAAAGAAAATCTTTAACATACAGAAATATTTACTTTGGTGGCACTGGCTTGAAAATTGAATTATTTTAATAAATTTAATTTTTATGGAACAGTCTTTAAGAAAAAAACCAACCATACTACTTGTTGATGACGATAAGGACTTACTTGAATTAATGCGCCGAAAATTGGTAACGGAGGGGTGTGAGGCTACAATTTCCCAAAATGGGGAAAAAATAAATGAAATTATTGAAGCGAAAAGCCCGGATTGTATTTTATTAGATATTCATATGGATGGCGTAAACGGGGCTGATATTTGCCAAAGGCTTAAATCGCAGCAGCCCACCAGCGGTATACCCGTACTGCTTTTATCGGGCAACGATAATATTGATAAAATAGCGGCACTTTGCAATGCAGACGGCTATATTAAAAAGCCGCTGAATGTTGCGTTGTTTGTACAAAAAATTAAAGGTGTAATGAATCTTAGGTTTGTTGTATGATAAACAGTCCTTTCTACTTTATGCACATATTTTTCTGCTATTCAACTTTAATAGGCAAACGCTGATACTGTGTTAAAAATATACCTCTCCTTAACAACTTGTTAACCATTTTCAGTACAGCGTATCATCATCTTTATGTTTATAAATTAAGCATTGATTGTCCGTAATATTCTTCAAATTGCATCACAGCTCTTTGGTTAGCAAAAATTTTAACAGGCACTAAAACAATCTATATAGCATGGAAGACATTGCAGATACCATACAGGAATCGATAGAACAGGCAAGTAAAAGTAAAATCAATTCCATGGTGGCATTATTTGTAGCCATCACGGCAACTTTTATGGCGCTGTGTAATGTAAAAGATGGAAACATTGTTCAGGCGATGTCGCAGGCACAGGCAAATGCAATAAACGCCTGGTCGTATTTTGAAGCAAAGAGCACAAAACAGTCCATTACAGAAAAATCTCTTGAACTATTAAAAGTTGATAATAAAGCTGGCAGCCAGGATTTGATTAAAACCTATACAGCGCAGGTTGCCCGTTACGAAAAAGAAAAAAATGAAATAAAGGCACAGGCAGAAGGTTTTCAAAAACAATACGATGATATCAATTTATTTGACGATCAGTTTGATATGACCGACGCATTATTGACCATATCAATTGCAATGCTTGGGATTTCTTCGTTAACACAAAAGAAATGGCTTTTATATTTTTCTGGCTCGGTTAGTTTAATTGGTATTATTCTCGGGCTTGCGGCCTTTATGAAAATAAGCCTGCATTCGGATTTTATTTCAAAAATATTAGGATAAACTAATTACTTCCCCGGGTAATTAGTTTTCTTTTATTTCAATTTGCCCATTTGTAATATTCAGGGGCAACCATAAATAATCAGATTTTTGCAGATCAAACTTATTCCATTTATCTGCCATAAAAATGTATTGCCCTTTTTTTTCATCAATGGGCAATACAAAAGTACTTTGCGAATTAAAGGTAGTCTCAGCGCCGCTTCCAACACAGGGGTTTTCTTTTTGCGTCCATGTGCCCATCATTGAATTAGCCACTGCATAGGTTGCAGGGTTGGGATCCCATCCGCTGCACAAGGAGGTTATTAAAAAATATTTTCCGTTTTGTTTAAACAAGGCAGGGGCCTCACGATGCTGGTTTTCTAAAATGCGTATATAGTTTTTTGTTGGCGAAAGATAATCGTCGTTCAGCAAACATATTTGCATGGTCATGTTGTTTTCTGATGCATAAATTAAATAGGCTTTACCATCCTCATCTTTAAACAAAGTCATATCCCTGCTCATTTGCTCATTCGGGGCCACACTTTCCAAATAAGTATAGGGCCCGGCTGGTTTATCGCTGATGGCCACACCTGCATGTGAAAGGCTGTAATCATTTTTATTAATATGCATCCACATCACAAATTTTTTAGTGCGCCCGTTATAAATTACTTTGGGACGCTCAATTACCCTGCCCGTATCAATTTCATTGGAAGCGTTTCCTGTTAGTGATTTCATTGCAATGCCCTCATTTTTCCAGGTTATTAGATCTTTAGAAGAATAACAGGATATACCTCCGGCGGGCACCCGGTAATCTTCCCACGACTGATTGGCAACCAACCATGTTTTTCCTTTTTTAATTTCTCCAAATAAATAATAGGTATTGTTATATTTCAAGATACCTGCACCATGTGCATTGATGCTGTTTCCATCCATATCTGTTGTTAGCCCCTTTGCAGATGCAGCAGGAAGTTGTTTGGTTTGTGCAGGTAAATTGATTTGCAAAAGGACAAAACAAAATAAAATTGTTGGATATTTTTTATCCATAAGTTTTCGATTTTATTTTTTACAATAACTATCATACATGTTTACATCATTGCCAGCCGATCAGTTTTAACACCGGCAATTCTTTTCCATCAAGCAATACTGTTTTATCTTTTACAAACGAAATCAGCTTTTGCCAGTTTTCGTCTTTAGCATTAAACCACATTTTTTTATTGAATTTCCCTTTGTATGCATCAAAGCCATTTTCAGGAGTGATTAAAGAGCCAATGTAATAATTTGCTTCAAAAAAATTATTGGTTGATTTTGCAGGGTCAAATGCCAGGGTTGGTTCTTCTGTATACAAAAAATTATGCGCAAAAAAAGTACTGTCGGCGTAGCCGTTCCAGTCATCTGAGCAAATTATTCTTTTATCCATACCGACCAGCGGTTTCTTTTTTACATAAAAAAGATTGTTTTCAATTTTACTGTTTTGTGTTGGCCCTGCTATATGTATAAGGGGTGAGAAATACCCATGCTTTCCTTTTACAATATATTTTCGGATGCCATCATTAATGCTGATATTGTATTTTACTACCGTACCCGTATTACCTACACTGTACTCAGCGGGCCAGCCGCCTGAATTACATAACAATAAAAATCCGCCATCGTTATTATACGTAAGATTGTATTGAAACAATGAATTGGTACAATTATAATCTGATCCAGGGGGTACCCATCTACCTGTGATTTATGACCACTGACAATATTGTATTGAATAATGGCATTGTCGCAAGACCAGGGCCAGATACCATCACAGGCTTCTGAAGGTGGTAATGTAAGGGGAGAATTTTTCATCACATTATTTTCTACCAGCGGGCTTTCACACCCTACAGGCACAATGCCATCACCCGGGACACCATCAATAATATTTTTTCTGATCACTACGTTTTTATTAGGAAACCAGAACTTGCGTACCCAGTTTCCCCACATCATTATTCCGTTACGCTGCGAATTTTTTATATAACAATTCTGTACCAGCAATCCATCAAAACAGGAAAGAATTGAATCGGTCTCACCTTCGCTTACGTTTCTAATCATAATGGCCTGACCGCCTCCTGCATCTTTATCATTTTTGCCTTCGCCCTTAATCAAAGAGCCGTACACATCATGCACAAAAAGATTTTCAATGGTGATATTCCTGGCAATACCATATCGTTTCAATTCCACCAGTAAGCCACTAAGGTGAGGCCGGATGTTCTTTCCCTTATTAGAAATTTCCAGGTCACGGATTACAATATTTTCAGCATTATAAATATGCACCATTTGCAAACTGGAAGCATTGCCTTTTAAATGAGGTTTGGCATTACCGCCATATTTGCCAATTACAATTGGTTTGCCCGGTAATCCCTTTCCCGAAAAAAAAAGTGAATCGGTAAAAATTACACCAGACTTTAATAAAATACTATCGCCGCCATTAACCTGCAAATAACTTAGTTTTTTAAAGGTTTTAAAAGGCTTTGCTGCATTTGTACCAGTATTGTTATCGTTTCCATTGGCGGCAGCAAAATAATAATTTACGCTTTGTGCAAATGTATTTCCGGCAACAAAAACAAGTACCGCAACCAACCCCCTGAATAAAATTTTATTAATCATTACTGCCGATTATTTTTTATGTAGAAATAGAAGGGTAGCGTTGTACCATCTTTCCCCATCGTCTTTTCTTCTTTTCTGTTTCAGTGAATATTCTCTCATCTTAAAATAGTGTAACTAAAAACGATTCTTGATCTCTGAATTTATTCTTGGACAAAGCACTGGACATCTATCTTCCTTCCACAACAGGAAACTGTGCAATGCGTAATTGGGTACAGCCATACGGCACCAAAATAATTTCTTCTTCCGGGCCGGTTTCTAATCCGTCAATGAAACTATACGGTATTGGCCCGGTCATATCGTTATACAATTGCCAGGATGGGATGAGCCTGCCTTTTGTTTTAATAAAGTTGGGTGCATTTTCAAGATTCCATGGATAAGCAGCCATTGATGGTTTTTTTTCAAATACATATTGCTCCGTTAGTTTATTTTTTGCAATATTTTTTAGTCCATAATTCCATGGGGTTGTTGGATAAACCTCGTAATAGGAATTACCATAAGTTATAGAGTCTTTTTCGTTGGTTACCTTTCTAACATCTTCACCTATTTTTAAAGCATAAGTAATGGGGCCTCTTTCAACAGACATTGAATTTTCGTACCAGGTATTTTTATAAATATGCATAGGCAATTCCAGTTCAACCACATCGCCATTTTTCCATTGCCTGTTTATTATAACAATTCGGTCACCAGCCGATACTTCATTAATTGTACCATTAATTTTTATAGTTCCTTTTTTACACCACGCAGGTATGCGAAGATGAAAAGGGAAAGAAACGGAACCGGCCTTTTCATCGATGTTTACAATAAATTTTATTGTTTCGTCAAAAGGATAATTTGTTTCTTCTTTAACCGATATTGCTGTTCTGTTGGCAACAAATGCCTTTACTTCGCAGGGCGAATAAACCAGCGCCGCCAGGCCCTTATCGGGTGTGGCATAAAATAAATTTTGTGTAAACTTTGGCCAACCCTGGTGCATGTTGGAAGTACAGCAGGTATACCCAGTAAACAAGCCGTAGCAAATATCTGTTCCGGCATGGTTCTGATCAAAATTGCGGGTTTTACGGGTAATCATTACCTGGTTGGCCTGTTGGTAATATTGGCGACCTAAATAATCATCTGTAGCCTGGGTGGGCAAAGCATTAAAAGCAATTTTTTCCAGGTGGTCTGCATAGCTTACATCACCTGTTATCGCAATGGCATTTTCCAGTGTAAACATCATTTCAACAGCACTGCAAAATTCAGAGCCTTGTGTAGGTTTATTACCATGCAGGAACTCATCGCCTCCATACATGCCATTTGCTGTTCCATTGTATTTGTTAATATCCTCAAATCCTTTTTTTGTGGCTTCAGCATATTTTTTATCATGATGATGCTGGTAATAAATTAAAGGTTCTTTCATTCCCTGTGCCAGGTTTACACAATGTATGTTGGCCAATACAGAAAGCATATCAGTATGTAAAATTGCATTGGTATAATCAAATGTTTGTTTGTACAAAAGATCTGCCAGCTGTAATAAAAATTTGTCGCCTGTGATATTATACAGCCAATACACCACCATCATATTATCGCCGCCACGATAGCGGGCCCAAAAAGTCCAATGATCCAAAGGATTTTTGGGAAGTTCCTTTAATTGATATTTAAAATAATTTGTCAGCACTGCAATAACCCGTTTATCGCCTGTTGCAGAATAATATTGCTGTAAAATTTTAAGCATCACCATTTTTGGCCACCAGTCGTGGCTATTGTCTCTTTGCAAACCTTCTTCAGCAGGGTAATCTTTTATGGGGCCAAAATACCCATCCGGTTGCTGACTTTTGATTGCCCATTCAATCCATGGTTTTGTTTTTGCTATCAGTTCTTTATCATCTAAAATATACGCCAGTGGTAAAAGCCCGTCTATCCAGTAAGGGCCACGCTCCCACTGGTCGCCATCGCCGCCCAGCCATCCATTGCGCTGGTTCATTACCAATGGATATAGTTTATCAAGATTTCCTGTTGAGCCATTTTTTTGTGTAAGCAGCATTTGCTTTAACCAGCCCTGTGGTTTAATGGCGCCCAATGGTAATTCGATATAGGGGTTTTGTTGAAGGGGCGCACGGTTGCCGGTATAGTTTTCAACCGCAGCAGTTTTTATTTTTGTCTGCCCCATGCTGTTGAGTGCAATTAGTAAAAAAAATATTGGCAGAATAAATTTAATTTTCATTGCAAGCTTTTAAAATGATGATGATCCAATGCATTTTGGTTTCTGTCCTTTGATATAAACAAACTTACACGGGGGAGGATAAATAAAATTAAGGTCAATAGTTGTGTCGTTTGATATTTTTAAGCTATCGGTAACATAATCTCTATAACCAATCTGTTGTATAACTAAACTATAAAATCCTTCAGCAATATTATTTAATGAAAAGTGACCATAAGTATCAGGTACTGTTCCTTTAATTATTGAGCCGCTTTGCTTTAATACAATAACTAAATACTTAAATTCTAATAAGCTATCCTGCCTTTTTATTTGTGCATTAATTTGTCCAGTTTGACAAAAGGTGTTGAAAGAAATAGTAAAAAATACAAATGCAATAATCAATTTCATACTTTTTTATTTCTTTTAAATTATGTCGCTTTTATTGATGTGGCCTCGTCAGGAATCGAACCTGAATCCAGGGCTTCGGAGGCCCTTATACTATCCATTGTACTACGAGGCCTGTTGATGTATCATTTTCCAAAATGACTGATATTACTGCCGAATATCTTTACAGCAATCGCCAGCAATATTACACCGAAAAATTTTCTTGTTACCATCATGCCGCTGGGCCCCAAGGCCTTTTCAATCCATTTTAAAGATTTAAGCACCACATAAATTATAACACAGTTGATAAGTATACCAAAAAAAATATTGGCATCACTGTAATTTGCTTTTAAACTCATGATAGTGGTAAGCGTTCCCGAACCGGCTATTAATGGAAAAGCAATGGGTACTACACTACCGCTTTTGGCATTGCCATCAGGTTTAAAAAATTCTATACCCAATACCATTTCTAACCCAATGATGAATATAACAATACTACCTGCCACAGCAAAGGAATGTACATCAAGCCCAAGCAGGTCTAAAAACTGCTGCCCGATAAATAAAAACAAAATCATTAATGCCCCTGATGCCAGTGTTGCCTGGGTAGAGCGGATTTCACCACCCATCTTCATCCTCAGCGAAGCTAAAACAGGAATATTACCTATCATATCAATTACCGCAAAAAGGGTAAATGTTATGGTCAATATTTCTTTTATCGCTATGCGGCTAAAATCCATTAATGGTAATTTTTTTGCAAATATACATTTTCAACAACGGGAATATATATTTAATAGATACGAGGTTATAACCAGTACAAAAATTTTAGGAGGATGTGAAAAATTTATTTTTAAAAACAGTCCGCTTTACAGATTGAATTTAAATTGTATACCTACAATAAAATTTTCAGGCGCCGATGGGTTAAAGAACCGGTTTCCTGCGGCGTTTAAATCATTTCCTAAACCATAGGGTGTGTTGAACGATTTATCGTAAGAAAAATAAATTTCTCCCTGCAGCTTTTTACTGAAATCTTTTTTATACCCCAGCCTTGCAAAAAATAAATTGTATTGGGTGGCAAAAAAAGTATTTGCATCGTTTAAAGGAATCTGGTCGGTATAGCTGTAGGTTAAATTTGCATACAGGCCAATTTTAGTAATGGCGTCTGCACCGCCAACAAATACATTGGGTGAAGTACCTGTTAATTTATTGCCGGCATAATTATTAATCCCCTGCTGATAGGTCACAAAATTGGCATTAATATATGTGTAGTTGGCCCACAGTTTCAGCTCCTGCAAAAAATAAATACTATTTTTTACCGGGTAATAATTTGCCGATAACTCAATACCCCGCTGATCTGTTTTACCTGTATTTACAAAATAATCTGACCCTGCTGCATTTCGGCGAACAACAATAGTATTGTTTAAATTAAAATAATAAATCGCCGCATTGACAAATAAAATATGGGGTATCGGTTCACCCCTGAAACCAATTTCGTAATTGATACCCTGCTCTGCTTTTAAAAAGGGATTAAATACGCCGGTAGAAGGTACTATCTCATCAATTGTAGGCGGAGAATATCCTTCGCTAACGGTAGCGTATACCCTGTAATTTTTTCCAATTTTTTTCAGCAAAGAAATGCGGGGTATCAGTACCGGGTCGTAGGTTTTATTTATTTCTTTTACGGGATAGCTGTTAAACCGGGTAAAATCATACCCGTAATTATTATAACTAAGGCCGGCATTAATAATAAAATTTGCGGGCAGGCTGATATCTGCCTGCAAAAAAATATTGTACTGGGTTGCTCCTATCTGGTCATCAAATTGTAAGGTATCCGGCACACCCGAATTATTGCCAAATGTTCTGGAACTGATAAACCCATATTGATACTCGCCCCCAAAAAGAATGGCCAGGTTATTTTTATGGTATTGTGTAATACTGCGGCCACCAATACCCTGCTCTGCTTTTATTTGATAATTTAAGATAGAAGGGTTACTAAAACGGGTACCCGATGTATAAATACTGGTGGTATTACTCCATTCATCGGTAAATTGATAACTATGAGAAAAGCCTATATAAAAAGTTTTATTATAAATGGCAGCCTGTTGTGCCTCGGCACTTTTAAAGGGCCCGCCTGCCGGCCTTGCCTGCCTTGGGTTAGTATTCATTTGTTTGGCTGTTAAGCCGCCTGGTGTTTGATAGTACAAGTCACCATAAAAAATATTGGTATTTATAATTTCCCTGTTATTGATTTTAAAAGAACCGCTATAGTTAACAACATCCCTGCGCATATTGGTATGCGTGCGCCAGCCATCGCTTTGAAGATGTCCGTAACTCAATGAATAGTTAGCATTCTCACTGCCTTTTCTATAAGCCACATCTGTTTCAAATAATCCCCAGCTGCCCCCTAATGAATTTACACTGATGCTGTTTTCGTTTTTATCAGCAGTGCGGCCACTTAACAACAGTACGCCTCCGGTACCGGAGCCGTACAAACTACCACCTGGGCCCTTAATAACTTCTATTTTGCCAATATTATTAAAGGCCAATAAATTCAGGTAAGTGTTACCGCTGGCATCTGTAAAAGGAATGCCGTTCCAGTAAACTTTTACATTGCGTACGCCAAAGGGAGAGCGCAATAAATTACCCCGTATCGACAACCGGTAACTACCCGGGCTTCGTTCGTCCATTTTAACTCCCGGCACAGTATTTACAGCCTGAACTAATGACACATTTCCATAACGTTCAAGGTCGGCTTTACCCAACACTGTTACTGTAACAGGAATATTTTTTATGGTAGTATTTCTTTCAAATGCCTTCACGGTGGCTGTTGATAAAAAACTGGTATAAGGGTTCAGGCTTACTTCAATTTTTTGCGCTGTTGTATAATATCCTGAATAAGTTATATAACCAATATAAGAAAAGCTAATATTTACTTTATCGTTGTTGTCATTAAATTGAAATACACCGGCAGAATCTGAAATAGCTACCGGTTTGTTGGCTACACTGATGGTAACGCCGGTTAATGGCATATCATTTTCAGCAGCTGACACAATACCCTTAAAGTTATTTTGTGCCATTGCAACACTGCAAAAAAAGATCACCCAAAAAACAGTAAAGAGTTTTTTATAATACATGTTGATTTATAAAATATTCATGTGCAAGTAATGCAATTTAAATGCTTTTAGCAACAACAAATAAATAACTATTACTAATTGTTTACTTTTTAATTGTACCATTGGTTAAAAGTATACACATATTATTTTCAATATTTTTTACAAACGCTTTTACAAATAACCATCAGTTTTTTAACCTGGTAAATAAAATGTAAAGTACGCCGCTATTTGCCGGGAGTTTATCAATTTTAAGTATATTTATTTATCAGTAAGCAATTACAATTATTTTGCATTAGCTTTTTACCTTAGAAATTAAAAATGATTTAATGAAAAAAATTGTACTTATATTTTTCCCATTGTTTTTTGCAACATGCGCATTTATCAATAATCATACTCCTTTACCACCCGGTAAAAGTGAAACAGCAATACAGTTTGATGGCCCTTTTGTATTGTACAAAAGCGGCAAAGTATTTGTAAAATATATTTATGAAGATGACGGGGTTATGTCTACACGTATAGATACTGCTACGCTTACCGATAAAACCAATTTACTGCTAACTGTATTAACTGATAAGGCTGATAAAACATTTTCTGTACGGTTAAAAAATAATTTACAAGTTGAAAAAAGTGAATATAAAAAACCAGTCAAACTGGTGGCCATTTCAGATATCGAAGGAAACTTTGAGGCTTTTAGAAAATTATTGCAGAATTGTGGCGTAATTGATACAAGTTTTAACTGGACTTTTGGTGATGGTGACCTTGTGCTGGCAGGTGATTTTTTTGACCGGGGCATTGAGGTTACTGAGGTACTGTGGCTTATTTATTCGTTGGAAGATAAGGCAAAAGCGGCCGGTGGTTATGTTCATTTTATTTTGGGCAATCATGAAATAATGAACCTTAGCGGCGACCTTCGTTATTTACCGTCGAAGTATGTTCAGGATGCGGAATTACTTAATGAAAATTATTCCTTTGGTTTGCTTGGTAAAAATTCAGAATTAGGCAGATGGCTTAACACCAAAAATATTATTGAGAAAATAGGAGATATGTTATTTGTACATGGAGGTATCTCTGTTGAAATCAATAGAATGAATGTTTCTCTTAACCGGATCAATGAACTGGCAAGACCTTATTATGCAGACCATCAATATATTTATAATGATCAAAGAATAGGGTTGATTTTTGGTGAAACAGGGCCATTCTGGTACCGTGGTTATTACAAAGGAAACCCATTAGCTTCCATTGATCAAATTGACAATACACTTGAAGTATTTAATGTAAAACATATTATTACCGGCCATTGCGTTATAGCAGATACGATAAGTGTTTTACACGATGGCAAATTGATTAATTTGGATGTTCATCATGCAGGCGGATATTCAGAAGCATTATTTATTGAAGGTGAAAAGCAATTTCGTATTACCAAGAATGGAGAAAAAATTCCATTGATAGAATAATAGCGGCTTGATTCGCCGAAGACCGCATGTGCTGATTTTTCATCAATTTTAAGTATATTTATTATTCAGCAGGCAATCTAAACTACAGGTGGCCTGCTATTTACCAGCAATATTTTAAAACAGATTTAATGAAAAAAATTGCTATCTCTTTTTTCCCTTTGGTTTTTGGTGGCTATTTTTTTGTCAATAACATTACCCCTTTGCAGGGCATTAACGATATGGCAGTAAAACAATATGATGGTCCTTATGTTTTGTACAACAACAATGATATGTATGTAAAATATATATTTGAAGATAGTGGAAGCAGAACCGGGCATACAGATAGTTTTGCTATTTCTGACAAAACCACTCTATCTCTTAAAGTATCAACTGATGAACCTGGTAAAACATTTTCTGTACAATTAAAGAATAAATTACAAGCAGAGAAAAGTGAATATAAAAAGCCAAATAAGCTGGTTGCTATTTCAGATATTGAAGGCAACTTTGATGCCTTTAGAATATTATTACAGAATTGCGGTGTAATTGACACAAGTTATAACTGGACTTTTGGAGATGGCAACCTTGTATTGGTGGGTGATTTTTTTGATAGGGGTGACCATGTTACGGAAGTGTTATGGCTTATTTATTCATTGGAAGAAAAAGCAAAAGCTGCAGGTGGTTATGTTCACTTTATACTTGGCAATCATGAAATAATGAACCTTAGCGGAGATCTCCGCTATTTACCGCCAAAATATATTCAGGATGCAGAATTATTAAACGAAAATTATACCAGCGGCCTATACGGCAAAAATTCTGAATTAGGCAGGTGGTTAAGAACAAAAAATATCATCGAAAAAGTAGGAGACTTCCTATTTATGCATGGTGGAATATCTGCTCAAATGAATAATATGGATATTTCATCTTTAAGCCGGATCAATGATATGGCCCGCCCCTTTTATGCGGATAGTACCTATAATTATAATGACCCCAGGCTTGAATTAATTTTTGGCGATGCGGGGCCTTTTTGGTATCGTGGTTATTACATGGGAAGCCCAAGAGCTACTACCAATCAAATTGATAGTACACTGGATAAATTCGATGTAAAACATATAGTTACTGGCCACTGCATTATCGCTGATACCATCGCTGCTTTTCACAATGGTAAATTAATTGATTTAGATGTTCATCATGCAGAAGGGCATTCTGAAGCATTATTGATAGAAGATGGAAAGTATTATCATGTAAGTAAACAGGGGCAAAAAATTTTATTGATGCAGTAATTTACTGTCAACAGCGGCAACCCTAAATTGAAGTATTGTATTTTTCCAGTAAATCTTTTATACAGTTGCTGCACATACACCCGGCAAACTGCTTACTGATATATTCCTGCTCTTTTGCATTTACAGCAATACCATAACATTGGCATTTATTAATAACTGCGGCATTGCATTTAAATGCAATGCCGCAGCGGGGACATTTTTTATTTTGTGCAATGACTGTTTCCAATAAAAATATTTAATTTAAAAGCTTGCAGTAACTCCAACAGCAAAATTAAACTCACGGCTATTATACCCTACAATATCAGTATATTTTTGATTGGTGATATTTCTAAGGTTAACAAAAGCAGTAAATTGTTTGATAAAATTATAACCGGTATAAAAATCAACGGTGTAATACTGTGGCATTACAGTAGGCCCTGCATCATATTCTCCTTTTAACCTGGTACCAACAAAACGAAAGGAAGGTACAATGGTTAACTGTTTTATTGGCGTTAAAGTTAAGGTACTGTAAAAAGTAAAATTAGGCCGGCGATACAGGTTCTTTAATTTAACCTCATCATTTTTCCCCTCTCCATCCACATACGTAAAATTATTTGCCCAGTTACCTATTTTACCAACTGCGATGGTACTTTCTACTTCAAATCCGTAATCATTTTGATTACCACCATTAATGTATTGATTGCTGTAAGTTACCGGGTCTTGATAAAAAACTATCAGGTGCCTGATATCTCTTTTAAACCCCACAATCCTTAAGGAATTCATTTTGTTATTGCTAAAACTTTGTACGCCCACTTCGTAATTATTACTTTCTTCGGGTTGAAGGCCAGTATTGCCATACTCGCTGTACAATTGGTATAAAGAAGGCACTTTGTAGGCTGAAGAAATATTTACAAATACCCTGTTATTGTCATCAATATTATACGATGGGTTGAATGAGTAAGTTGCATTGCTGCCATAAATACTATTGTTATTATACCTTATACCAGCTTCTGCATAAAACCCTTGCAGGTTTAATAATAATAAAGATGCATACACAGAATAATTGGTTGTTTTTGCACTGTCTTTTCCAAGTGCCGATTCATACTGATACCATTGATACCTTCCCTCACTATAATATCTGCCAGAACCAACAACATTTTGATCAGTATTTTGTGCAACCCGTTGCATGCCGCCTACCAGGGAAATTTTAGTGCCTAAATTAAAGTTGCCATATATTTCAGAAACATAAGAATTGCCTTTATAACTACTCTTATTATAATCGCGGTTTTCAGCTAAACTTGTAGTGTCATTTAATAACGACCTATTCGCATTTACCAACGTATTTGTAAAATGTAATGTCCCTTTTTTTAACTGGTAAAGAAGTACCAGTGAATTAACCGCATTGGCATTTTTTCCTGTATAATCTTTATCATCTTTAAAGGCACCGGCATCAAGGTCACTATTATATTTTCCATAATTCGTCATAAACGAAGCTGAAAATTTTGTTGTAAAAGTATAACCGATATTTGCCTGGAAATTATTTTGATTAAAGCCATCTTTATCAAACCCGCCATTACCGGTTGTATCTTTTGCAGAAGAAAAACCCTTACTGTTAATATGATTGTAAGTAAGGTTGTAGGTAAACTTATCGAGTTTACCGTTGATACCCGCATTGCCCCTGAAGGTATTGTAACTGCCGTAAGATATAGTTGCAGTTGGGCTTATCTTATTGGCGCCTCCCTTTTTAGTGATAATATTGATTACACCTGCAACAGCATCGCTGCCCCACAAGGTACTTTGTGCGCCCTTTAAAATTTCTATTCTTTCAATTTGGGAAGGGTTAATAGAATTAAGGTCGAAAGAATTGTCGATACGGGAAGGGTCTCCCACCGGAATGCCATCCATTAAAATTAGGGTGTTGCCCGATGAAGCACCACGAAGGTAATTATCCGGGTTAGTGCCAAGCGTATTATTGGCGCCATTTACGTACATGCCTGCCTGGTAGTTGAGTATTTCTGCAATTGATTTACCTGTGTTTCTTAACAAGGTTGCCTGGTCAATTACAATAACTACTTTACCAGTTTGCGATTGTTTGATGGGTGTTTTGGTAGCGGTAATTACCACTTCATCTAAATTTACTTTGCTACTGTCCTGCGCATACAAATGACTACTGATTATTACAGCAGTCACCAATAAAATTTTCTTTTTCATTTTTTGAAAAATTTTTTGTGACTGCTTTCGGAAAATTCAGGTAAAGATAATTTTATACAATACCTGTTAGAAATATAAATGCCTTTCAGCGCTTACACTCCATGCCTTTCACCCGAAAGCCGTGAATGAATAAATGTGATGCCTGGCAGGTCTTCTGGCTTGAAGCATTATTGAAACCTTCCCATTCCGCATTGGTTGGAACAGTGGTGAATCTTCAGTAATTTTTATCTTCCTTTTAGCCTTCCGCCAAATGGCAGAGAGGTTTACGAGGAGCTTCTTACAGCTACGGGGATAGCGCCGGAATTACACCGGCTTCCCTTTTAATTTTCTGCATTGAAGCAGAAAAACCAAACTCGCTGCAAATGTAAGGATATTGTTTTTTAATAGATAAAATAAAAATGTTGATTCGAAGCAACACTTTTATGTAAAGATTAATATTGCTGATATTACACGCAAGCTTTTACAAGAAAAAGGTACGCATAAACATTTCTTTTATTTAAGTAGTTGTTTGTGCGTTGGCAAAGTTTTGTAATAATGGTAATTGAACATTTCAACCTACAGTTATTATGTTAAACCAATGTTTTGCTAATGCATTAGAAACAATATTACTTACTGAAAACTTATTCCATAATAATACTGATCGTTGTTTGTTGTATTTATTTTGTAGTTGGCTCCTGTTATTACATCAAACTTATCAATACTTACATTTGTCGGAACTTATAAATCATCTAACTTTTCTAAACGCTTTTTTAATTTGTAAAAGGCTTTCATTATCTTTTCAGTATGCAAGTAAAAAATAAACTGAACCTTTTTTCCTTTACCATGATTGTTGTAGGGCTTGTAATTGGTATGGGCATTTTTAGAAC